>JALOOM010000038.1 GCA_025454395.1 Elainella sp. Prado103 | reverse complement strand
TGTTAAGGGGGACTTTGAAGACTTTGGGTTCAGTTCCCTCCTGGTTAAGGAGGGTTAGGGAGGATCGGAACGACTTGTGTGTACAAGGTAGCCCCTAGTAGGAGAAGGGATTTAGGGATGAGGGGAAAAGATTTGTCAGTCAATCAGGGATAAGAGTCCTCTGATCAAGACTTTTAGCTGGAGTTGCTGGACTGGGTTGGAACAGAGGGCGATCGAGACCATCAAAACAGTAAGACCATCAAAACAGTAAGACCATCAAAACAGTCGAAACATTTTATGCCTGCAATTCAGGTTTTTACGTTTCCTGCCATCGAAACAGTCCCATCGAAACAGTCCCATCAAAACAGTCGAAACGGTCAGCCCCTAACCCTCTATCCAGTGATCGCTGCCTATTCCACAACAGGTTTAATCCCGCAACACATACCCTACCCCCCGCACTGTTTGAATCAAGCGGCGTTCACCCTTCTCCTCTAGCTTCAGTCGCAAATAACGCACATATACTTCAATGATATTAGAATCGCCCATGAAGTCGTATCCCCATACCTTCTCCAAGATTTGATCCCGTGTGATCACTTGGCGAGGATGACTGAGCAGATAATCCAGTAACTCAAACTCCTTGGCCGTCAACTCGATCGATCGGCCGTTGCGGAATACCTCACGAGTTCGGCGATTCAATGTCAGATCATCAAATTGCAGTAGATCCGGGTTGTCTTCCTGGTTGCGCCGCAAGTGAGCACGAATACGGGCCAACAACTCCTCAATGCTGAAGGGCTTCACCACATAGTCATCCGCCCCTGCATCCAACCCTGCGACCCGATCGCTTACCTCATCTTTGGCAGTGAGCAGGATAACGGGAATTTTGCTGCCGGTCGCCCGCAGTCGCCGACACACCTCAAGTCCAGTCATTCCGGGCATCATCCAGTCGAGAATCAGCAGATCGGGAGGAGATTCCCGCGCCATGGTTAATCCAGTGAAGCCATCATGGGCCACACTCATGGTATAACCTTCACTGCTGAGCTCCAGTTCGATGAACCGAGCCAACCGTTCTTCATCTTCGACTAACAGGATGTTTGCCATAGGAAAATGCCATGAAAATTCAGTAATGTCTAATAATTCTTGCCACCCGAAAGTTGACGTATTCAGACTATGACTTGATCATTTCAGATTGACTTTCCTAATTAGATTACTGTAATGTTCGAGGTTCTGCACGATTGAAGCGATCGACCCCTGGGAGGATGAGCGTGAAGATGCTGCCAGCAGCAGGAGTAGACTGAACCGCCACAGATCCTGCCATTGCCTCCACTAAAGACTTAACGATAGCCAGTCCTAACCCCATCCCCCCGGTAGCTCGACAGCGCGAAGTTTCTACCCGATAGAATGGATCAAAGATATAAGGTTGATCGGCGACCGGAATGCCACAACCCCGATCGATCACCTGAATTTGCACACTGGGTGCCGGTGAGGGAGCTAGGGGATGAACCTGGATCTGGATAGGTTGACCTTGAGAATATTGTCTGGCATTTTTAAGTAACTGGATCAGGACGCGCTCTAATTGGGTAAAGTCAGCGTATACCTTCAGATCGGCCGCTGAGACGACTTCAACCGAGCTGAGCCGATCGGGATCGAACACTTGAATGGCAGCTTCGATCACCTCCTGCACAACAACGGGGGTTCGATCGAGTTCCACCTGTCCGCTCGTAATCCGACCCAGATCGAGCAGATCCTGGAGGAGATGGACGGTGCGGTTAGCCTCCGAAGCAGCTACATTCAAAGCCTCTCGTTGTTGTTCGGTTAAATTGTCTCCCCGTCGTAAGGTGCTGTTGAGATAGCCCTGAATTAGACAGAGAGAGGTGCGTAATTCATGGGAAAGGCTGTTGGTGAAAGCCCGTTGTTTTTCGCCAGTCTCAGACAGCCGATTTGATAGGTTGCTCATCACCTGTACCAATCCCTGCATCTCGCTGGGCATGGCTGGGTCAGACAACCCCTGCTCCGATAATACCTGCTCCGATAGGGCGATCGGCTGTCCCGTGCCAACCGTCTGACTAACCCACTGATTCATGCGACGGAGGGGCCGCAACGAACCCCGCACATACATGGCGATCAGTGCAGCGATCATGCCCAATGCCAGTAGGGTGGCAAATCGCAGGGTATGAATCAGGGTGGAAAGCACCTTGTAGTCGTGGGTAATATCTCGGGCTAACCGCAATTCACAAATGGGTTGCCCCGATCGATACAGCGACTGACGAGCAACCACGAGATGATGTTGATCCAGGGTCTGGATCATGGGCTTACTAGAAATTTCTGTCCAAGGCAGAGTTGCGATGGCGGTTGCATTACTGATCATCATGCCCGATCGAGTCAGGGTGACTCCTCGCATTGGTTTGACAGATATCCACAAGTTGGGTTGAATGGCGCGATCGAGGGTGGCTTGCCAACGGACTGGATTTTCTGCCAGTTCTGGATCGGCGATCAATTTGGCATTTAACTGAGTTGCGATCTGGTTCATATCTTCTTTATGATCCACGACCAGCATTTTCCGCATTTGCCAGGTTGTCCAACTGCCGATCGCACTGACTCCCAGCAGTGAAATAGTGGTGATCCCCACGGTCAGCCGAAGTTGGAGGGATGCCCGATCTAATCCTGCCTGCCGTAACCGAGATGAGGGTTTGAACTTTGGGGATGAACGCTGCTGGATCTGCATGGGCCACGGTTTGGGTGTCTCGATCGTAGTGTAACCGAGACTCGATCGAGCAACATGATTTTTCCCTGAGTGTTTCAGGAGGAAGCGCTGAATTTGGTTGTGGTTAGAATTAGGGTGGCTTAACTCAGGGTCAACTCAGGGTCAACCTCAGGCTCAACCCGGTTCAGAGCATTCGTCTAATGGATCATTAGGCACCTAGATCATTAGGCACCTAGATCATTAGGCACCTGGATCATTGGGCACCTGGATCATTAGGCACTTAGATTATTAGACACTTAATTACCAGATACCTAAATCATTAGGCTTCTTCCAGCCACACCGAAACCGATCCGCCGCGACAGTGAAACTCACCCCAACCATATTCGTTAGTGTAGACTGGCTCGTGAATATGCTCTGTCAAATCATAAAAAGCAGCATTCGGTTTACCGACTTCCATCCACTTGCTGCCCCCCCAACTATCGCTCATGATCACCGCCATGGCTAAGGGATGTTCCCGGTTACCTAAGCGAGTCCAGCCTACCACACTATCATGGTCGAAATAGTCATATTGATCGCCATAGGCAAAATGCTGGCGGGCATAAAGGAACTTATCGATCAGCCAGCGGTGAGAATCTAGCCAGATCTCATGCTCTTTGCCATCTTTGCCATAGTCGCGGTAGTGAGCCCCATAATAATCGCCGTGAAAAATACAGGGATAGCCCTCTCGCCGCAACAAAATAACTGCATAAGCCAGCGGTTTGAACCAGGATTCCACCACCGATTCCAGGGCTTGTAGTGGTTGGGAGTCATGGTTTTCTACAAAGGTGACAGCTAGAGAAGGTTGCTGCTGCATGAGGGTGCCATCTATTAGCTTACTCATATCGTAATAGCCGCCCGCTCGACTGGCACGATGAAAATTGTAATGTAGCGGCACATCAAAAATGGACATTCGTCCCTCTGTAGCGCTAATATACCAGTGCAAGGTACTAATTTGCTCTGTCCAATATTCACCAACTACAAATAATGGCGCAGCAAGATGTTGCCGCATTGCATCTAACCACTTAACGAAAAACCAGGAAGAAATATGTTTGACAGCATCTAAGCGAAAACCATTTACACCGGTTGTATCAAGATACCATTTGCCCCAATTTAGGATTTCTTGCTGCACTTGCTCATTTTCGTAATCTAGGTCGCAACCCAAGAGGAAAGCATAATTACCCTTTTCTAAGCTGACAAAATTGTCGAAGCTTTTGCCTTCCAGTAAATAGATTGTGTTTTGATCATTAGGACGGTAATTGTTGTAATTAACGGCATCAAAATGCCACCAATGCCACTCCAGTCCAGAATACTTGCCCTGCCGTCCAGGGAACGTGAAATGGGAATAGATCTCAATCTCTTGCAACTGACCGATCGGACGTAATCGATCGTCTCGCGAAAACGGTAGACCTCGCACCTTTTCAGTGAAGTCTCCACCGTCTTTATGGTTCAAGACTGCATCTGCATAGACCTGGATTCCCACGGTTTGCAAAGCCTGGATTGCGCTGAGATATTGGGATCGGGTGCCGTACTTTGTGCGTACGGAGCCTTTCTGATCGAACTCTCCCAAATCGAATAGATCATAAACCCCATATCCCACATCGAAACCGCCAGCACTGCCTTTGTAGGCCGGAGGTAGCCACAGGGCGGTGATCCCCACCTCTGCCAATGCCTTCGCCTCAGCAGTCAACGTTTGCCAGAGGCGACCATCATTTGGGAGATACCAATGGAAATACTGCATCATTGTGCCGTTAAGTTCGGTCATGGTGATCTCCTCTTGTCCTCAGTTCGCTCATTCTATTAACGCATTTCTGGCGATTGGTGAATTTAAAGAACATTGAAGGGGGATCAAGAAGTGTTACGGGAAAACCCGCTGGGGATGAGATGATGAGAAGGGGGATTGGAGGCGGAGGGATGGCTGACTTTGCGATCGATCGGGTCATATCACTGCTGCGAGAGGCGGTGCAACCTTTGCCCAAGGCGGCTATGTTTGAACTGGCAGAGCGAGGCTATCAATCGCCATTTCAGCAGTTGGTGGCTTGTATTTTGTCAATTCGGACTTATGATGAGGTCAGTTTACCGGCAGCGGAAAGGCTGCTATCGGTAGCAGAAACACCAGAGGAGATGGCAAAGCTAACACCAGAGCAAATTGATAGATTAATTCAAGACTGTACTTACCATGAGTCGAAATGTCACCAGATTTGGCAGATAGCTGCTCAGATTATAAAGGAATACGATGGCAAATTACCTTGTGATGAAGGAGTGATGCGATCGTTTAAAGGAGTGGGGCCGAAATGCGCCCATTTGGCTTTGGGCATTGCTTGTGGACAACCCTGGATCAGCGTGGATGTACATGTGCATCGGGTTACGAATCGTTGGGGATATGTGCAGGCTCGGACACCTGAGAAGACGCTGATCGCGCTGGAAGCTATCTTACCCCGGCAGTATTGGGTGGAGATTAATCAATTATTGGTACCGTTTGGTAAGCATGTCTGTATGGGAACTCTGCCCAAATGCTCGACTTGCCCGATCGCGACAGATTGTCAGCGGGTTGGGGTGGTCAAACATCGCTGAGGGAGTCTTAAAGAGCACCAAGAATAGGAGAGAATAGGAACAGTTCCTATGTTGAGGCTGAGGTTGGACTGGTGAATCTTCTGAAACTTTTGGCGATTCTGGTGGCGATCCCGGCTACCCTGTTGGTGCTGTTTTTCTGGTGGGCGAGTGCGGGTTCCTATCCTCGCGATCAGTATAGTGAGATCGTCAGCTATCCATCTGAATCAGCGGCTGTTAGTGAACTGGTCAATCCGGCAATCAACTCACTAGACAATTCATTGGATAACTCACCAGATAATTTTCCGAGTACGCTTTCAGGTGCTTCGTCGGACAATTCCGGGGGTACTTTTACGCTCATTGCCTACAATATTGGTTATCTATCGGGATTGGCGAACGCAGCAGGTGAAAACCGATCGATTATGCCGACTCCTGAATTGTTTGCGCGGAATTTGAAAGTGGCACTCTCAGCGCTGCAAGCAGAAGATCCAGATTTGATCGCCCTGCAAGAAATTGATCTGCAAGCCAAGCGCTCCTACAACCTGAATCAAGTAGCCGCCTTGGCCCAACCATTGGGGTTGCCGGAAGCAGCAATCGCGATTAATTGGGACAAAAACTATGTGCCGTTTCCATTGTGGCCAATTTCTGAGCAGTTTGGGCGCACGGTGGCAGGGCAGGCGATTCTGAGTCGTTTTCCCATCCAATCCAGTGAACGAATCGTGTTGGAGCCGGTAGCCAGCCAACCGTTTTACTACCGTGCCTTCTATCTCGATCGGTTGGCGCAGGTCGCAGAAATTGCCATCAACGGACAATCCCTGATTGTCATCAATGTGCATCTAGAAGCGTTTGATGAACCGACTCGTACCCGTCAAACTCAGGTGGTAAAAGACTTGGCAGAACGCTATGCCACTAATTATCCAGTTTTGCTAGTGGGTGATTTCAATAGCGCGGTCACTCGTGAAACGGAGCAACAACCTTCGATTAACCTCCTCCTGAAGTCAAAGTTGCGATCGGCTCAGTTGGTAGAGTTGGCGGAACCAGCCCAATTTACCTTTCCTTCTAATGCTCCAGCAGATGCTTTAGACTATGTGTTTTATACGCCCGATCAAATCGAGCCGGTGGAGGCGCGGGTGGTGACTGCGGCCGGTCAGGCTTCTGATCATTTGCCGTTGCTGTTTAAGTTTCGGTTTCGATCCCCGTCTTCTTAATTCTAGAACCGCTTGTCATTCTAATTTTAGAACCGTTGATCATTCCTCCTAACTTGGGCTGCCATGCTCGATCGCTTGAGCTTGAATGGCCGTAATCGCCACCGTATTCACAATATCCGTCACGGTACAACCTCGACTTAGATCGTTAACTGGCTTTTTGAGACCCTGCAAAATGGGGCCGATCGCGACCGCATTGGCCGATCGTTGCACAGCTTTATAGGTGTTGTTCCCCGTATTTAAATCTGGGAAAATGAACACTGTGGCATGTCCCGCAACCTCACTGCCCGGTAGTTTGGTTTGTGCCACCGACACATCAACTGCCGCATCATATTGGATCGGCCCTTCAATCTTCAGATCAGGACGCAATTCCCGCACAATTTGAGTCGCTTGCTTCACCTTATCCACATCCTCACCCTGTCCTGACTCACCCGTCGAATAGGACAGCATGGCGATCAGAGGCTCAATGCCAAATTGCGCTGCGGTCATCGCCGAACTGATGGCAATATCGGCTAACTGTTGAGGGTTGGGATTAGGATTAACAGCGCAGTCACCGTAAACCAGAACGCGATCGTCTAAACCCATCAGGAACACACTGGAAACGATCGAAACACCCGGTTGCGTTCGAATAAATTCAAGGGCGGGCCGAATTGTGTGAGCAGTTGTGTGAATGGCTCCGGATACCATCCCATCTGCCATGCCTTTATAGACCATCATTGTGCCGAAATAGCTGAAGTCTTGCAAAATATCATGGGCATAATCAGAGGTAATTCCCTTATGTTTTCGCAACTCATAGTAGGTGGCCGCATAGTCATCCTGCCAAGATGAGGTGCGGGGATTGATAATAGTTGCCCGATCGAGGTTTAACCCCAATGTGGCTGCTTTGCCACGAATTTCTGCCTCATCGCCCAGCAGGGTGAGATCCACGACCCCGCGCCGCAGCAAAATTTCACTGGCTTGGAGAATGCGCTCCTCACTCCCTTCGGGCAACACAATATGTTGACGCGCTGATCGGGCCCGTTCCACCAACTCATACTCAAACATCAGGGGTGTGATGCGAGTCGATCGAGACACGGCAATCCGATCCCCCAACTGGGTTGCATCGACATGGGTTTCAAACAAGCCTAAAGCTGCGGCAATTTTGCGAGGGTTGTCAGGCGTGATTTCAGGTCGCACAGCACTCATTGTCGCTGCTGTCGAATAGGTGTCAGTGGTGACGGTCAGGATAGGAACAGACCAAGGTGAACCTTCCAGCAACACCTGAATGCGGGGATCTAATCCAATTCCGCCGGTGAGTACAACTCCCGCTACATTTGGGCCATTTGCCGAGAGGGTAGAAACCAGGCATCCTAACAAAACATCGGCTCGATCCCCTGGTGTTACCACTAAACTCCCTTCCTGCAAGCGTTCTAAGAAGTTAGGCAACAACATGGCCGCAGCTTTAAAGTGCCTCACATCGCGATTTAATTGGGAGGCATCTCCGTACACCAACTCTGCCTGCACGGCTTTAGCAATTTCAGCCACAGTTGGTTTTTGCAAAAGTGCATCATCCGGTAAGACAAAGATAGGATCATCACAGTGCCAGATCGTTTGTAGTTCAGCTCGGACTTGGTCAATCTGTTCAGGCATGACTCGATTCACCAGGGTTGCGGTAATCGCACAGCCCTCTTGAATAAATGCTTCTCGCTCAGTTCGTACTGTATTGACAACATCGATCGGGGTTTTCCCTTCTCCATTTGCAATCAGTAACAGGGGCGCTGACAACTGATTGGCAATTTGGCTATCCAGGTTATCAATCAATGCAGAATCAATCGCACTAGCATCAATACCTTCACAAACTACAAAGTCACACTGGTGTTCTAAAGATTTATATTTTTCGATAATTTTCTTCAGCAATTCATCGTACTCGCCTGCCGCGATCAAATGACTAGCCAATTCATCAGTCATGGCATAGTGATCTTGATAGTCACAACCTAGCTGATAACGACTACGAATCAGCTTAATATCATTATCCTGTTGCTGTCCAGCCCGAACAATAGGTCGAAAAAAGCCCAGCTTGCTGACCCGTTTTGACAGCAGTTCAAAAATTCCTAACAGAATGAGAGACTTGCCGCTACCTGGCTCGATCGACACAATGTACAAATTTTTCAGCATGGTTCCAGTCAAATGTTGAATTGAATTGCAGTCATTCCAGTCTCAGCAGTGTTGTCCCAGAGGTGGGGAACGGTTCCAAATGACCTGGATTGACCTGTGCTAACCTGTGCTACCTGTGCTAACCTGTGCCTCCTTCGCCACCGTACCGCAGAACTTCTGCCCCCCAGTGTATCGAGGATCGCACTTTGCCTAACTTCGATTGATGCGATCCACCACTGCTCTATCGCTCCAGGTAGACTGTCCATCAGTTGAACTATGCGCCCCAACTCTACCAGCCCATCCGCTTGATCTTAGTTTGCCCATCCCAACCATCTAGCCCATCTACCCGTCTATCAGCCTGCCCATCTATTCATGAATCAGCCCGCAGGTCAGCCCGCAAGTCAGCCCGCAAGTCAGCCCGCAAGTCAGCCCGCAAGTCAGCCTGTAGCAGTTGCCCCCATTGCTGATTGTAAGGATGTACCTTCTGCGCTAACTCCTCTTCGACTTGCCCCCATCGATAGATTGGATAGCCACGATTGGCCCACTCGAAAATCGATCCCTCTAAATTGAACACTCGATCGAAGCCCAACTTTTGCAGTTGCTCAGCCAGTCGTGCCGATCGATAGCCCACCGCACAATAGACAACGATCGCCTCTGCCTGTGGCAATTGGGCCAACGCTGCCTCACCCAGATCCGGTAGCCAGATCGCCCCTGCCAAATGGCTCACCTGATATTCTGCCTCAGTACGAACATCCAGCAAAAGTGGGCGATCGATCTGAGCCAGCCAAGTGGCGAGCTGCTGAGTGGAAATGCCTGACACAGAGGGAAATTTCCAGCGAATCAGGATTTTGAGCAGGGAGAGGAGCATGAGCATGGGCATGGGCAAATGGGTAGACGAGAAGGCAATTCAAATTAGATTGTAAAGTCTGGGACAGGTATAGCAACTCCACCAGAGCGATCCATGGCAATTCAGCAGCAGCATTCAGCAGCATTACTCGACATCATCATTCAGCACCTTCACGATCATCACCCTTGCTTCCTGGCTCTCACTCCCGTATCGTCTAGGACAGAATAGGCGGATCAAGAATAGGTTAATGTTATGAATCAACCCCTCCGATCGCTAGGTATTGCCCCAAATCAGTGGGCTGTGAACTCAGAATCTGCCGATATCACCCGTCCCGCTTTGCCGCCCCGTCCGATCGATCTCGCCACGGATACTAAACGGGTGCGGCTTGATCTGGCGAAGACAGCCCTGCTGATTATCGATATGCAAAATGATTTTTGTCATTCAGAGGGTTGGTTAGCCCACATCGGCGTGGATGTTACTCCAGCCCGGCAACCGATCGAACCATTGCGGGCAGTTCTTCCGATCTTGCGATCGACTTCGGTGCCAATTCTCTGGGTGAATTGGGGCAACCGACCGGATCTGCTCAACATTGGCGCAGGGGTGCGGCATGTGTATAACAGCAGTGGTGAAGGGGTGGGTTTGGGTGATCCGCTACCTAAAAATGGGGCTCCTGTGCTGATCAAGGGAAGCTGGGCCGCAGCAGTTGTGGATGAGTTGACGATCGAGCCAACGGATATTTGTATCGACAAATACCGAATGAGTGGGTTTTGGGATACGCCACTGGATAGTATTTTGCGAAATTTGGGACGAACAACACTTCTGTTTGCCGGTGTGAATGCCGATCAATGTGTGATGGCGACCCTCCAAGATGCCAATTTCCTCGGCTATGACTGTGTTTTGCTGCGAGATTGCACTGCTACCACCTCCCCAGAGTATTGTCTGCAAGCTACGATCTATAACGTCAATCAATGTTTTGGGTTTGTCAGTGATTCGATCGCACTCATCCATGCCCTCAGTTCGGTCTAGCAATCGATATCGGTATTAAATATCGGTATTAAATATCGGTAGTGAGTGAACGGAGGGATAGAAATTGAACAGAAATGAATCACTGTTTAGAATATTACCCTAATCCGCCATTTGCTCTTTGATCTGGTCTTTGGTGATTATCCCAGCACCGCTCATCCCAGCACCACTCATCCCAGCACCACTCATCCCAGCACCGATTAAGTCTAAGATTAGGTCTAAGATTAGGTCCAAGATTGGGTCTAGTACAAGTCCGAAAACCAACAGTCTTGGTCAATGAGGATTTTATGGATATCACCTGCATGATCCCGGTTGTGAAAACCCCGCAAGACTATCAGGCCTACCGCATTAGCCCCAATGACACCAATCGACTGGCGATCGTGTTTGACTCGACCACTGCCGATATGTCCCTCACCTACTGTGTCGAAATTTTCGATGTCGGGGGCAAAACTCCTCCCAACCGTCATCAACTCGCGGTTGAAATGTTCTTCGTCCTCAAGGGAGAAGGCTTAGCAAGCTGTGATGGCAAAACTGTCTCAATCCAAGCCGGAGACAGCATCCTGGTGCCTGCTACTGGTACTCATGTGATCGAGAATACTGGAGCCGATCGCCTCTACGCTCTCTGCATCATGGTACCCAATGAAGACTTTGCCGAGCTGATCCGCAGCGGCACTCCCGTCGAGCTAGATGCTGAAGACCTCGCAGTTCTCCGCCGTTCCGATCGTCTCATCCCCTCCTGAAGCCACGCTTCATCCACCGCTGGCTCCTCCAGATCTCATCCCAATCCCCTGGTGCTTTCCCATCTCTCATCTCCCCCCATTACCTCCCCATGCCACCCACCTTTTCCGATCTCACCAACCATTGGGCTGCCAACTGTATTCTGGCTCTGGCTGATCGCAACCTAGTGCGGGGCTATCCCGACGGTACTTTTCGCCCAGAAGGCACGATCACCCGTGCTGAGTTTACCGTGTTAATGAACAATGCTTTTCCGATGCTGCCGATGGTGCGGGCTGCGGTGGGGTTTCCCGATGTCCCTTCTAGCGACTGGGCTTACCGTCCGATCACTTGGGCTTACGAACGGGGACTGTTTTCTGGCTATCCAGATGGCACCTTTCAGCCGACTCAGTCCATTCCTCGGATGCAGGCAGTAATTGTGTTGGCAACAGCGTTGGGGCTAAAGCCGCCAGAACAGATCAATGAAATACTGACGGTCTTTTTTGATGATGCAGCCCAGATTCCTGACTGGACTCGCTGGGCAGTGGCAGCGGCAACATTATCCGATCGCGTCATCGTCAACTATCCTGATGTGCGACAGTTTCGTGCCCCTCAGAATGCAACCCGGGCGGAAGTGGCGGCGATGCTTTGCCGCAGTTTATCGATCGACTCAACAGGTCAGTCGGTGGTGCCACCACAATATGCCACTTGGGGACAAGGCATCTATGACATTCCAGCCAATATACCAGCCAATATAACGGTGCCGTTTGAGCGTTGGCAGGGATCGGGGCGACTGATGCGAGATATTCAGGTGTTGCTGACTCCATTTCGGCTGTTTCCGCCAGGGAATTGGGTGACTGGCCGGTATGACTGGCAGACGGAACAGGCAATGACTCAATTCTGCAATTTCTATGGGTTGCCAACCATGAAAACTGGCGTGATCGATTCGTCCTTTGCCTGGTCTCTCATCCATGCCGATCCGGTGGAGTTCATCATGGCGCAGGCGAAAGATCGCCAGAAGGTTTACAATGACTACCTCAAGCGGGAGGCAGGTTTTGATGCCAGCCAGTTGGCATTTCTCGATCGCGGCTATTCATCTTCTGCCTACGCGGGTGAACTCGCTCAGTTTCCGGCTCGCTTGCAGCAAAAGCCTGATGGAACGAACACCGTTTCTCTAGGAGCCACTGCGGTACAAACGGGTACCAACCTTACGGTCAGTTTTAAGCCCTACCCGCTCCATAGCACGATCCCGGCGATCGAGACCACGGGCTTAAATTTCCTTCATTCCGACATTCTACAAGCTTGTGTTTGTGTGGGTAGCCTGGTGAATGGCGAAGTCTGGGCGCGTTGGTTGGGCAAAAATGCGATCCAGCCAGTTCAACTCTGGAGCACAACCAAAATCATTCCCCTCTTAACCCTCGTCAGTAAGCTGAATGCAACGGCTCCGTCAGTCAACATTCGGGATTGTCTGGTACCTCCGAGTGGCAGTGCCAACGGGAGTGGTTTCTATAATCTGGCTGTAGATCTGGTCAGCTACCAGTCGGCGATCGGCAGTTCCAATGCAGTGGCTGCCATGTTCAAGCAATTTTTTACCCCCACGGAGTTGAACGGCTGGCTTAAACGGATCACAGGCAATGGAGCATTGGAGTTTCAAGGTCGTTATGGTGAACCGCCGTTATTGGAGCGACCCAGCTTGGTGCATCAACCCAATCTAAAAACGGTGTTGAATTCACCCAGTACCAGCCATACCGGCAATAATTTCATCTCAACTTATGATTTGGTGCGGATGGTTTCTATGCTGAGCTGGCATTCCCATCTACCTGCTGCCGCCCGGTTGCCCAGTGCCCAATGGCAGAGTCTGGAGACGATCGTGCGAGCCATGGGAACGGATTCTGCCCGCTATCTAGATGTGGCGATCGAAACTCTGGGGTTAGCCAGTGCGATCGAAGCCCCTGTGATCATTTCGAAGTTGGGGTTTGGGCGAAGTGACAGTCGAAATCGCACTGAGTTAGCTTACGTGGCCCATTTTCAGTGGATTGATCAACGCCCACGGGCTAAAAACAAACCAGGAATATGGCGATCGGTCAGTTTAGCGCTCTTGGGGGCTCAAGCTGCGGGAGATGCCAATGAAGAGGCTCGTCAGATCGATGCTCGGATGGCAGCAGAAGTGACTGAAATTGTCCGTCGCGTTATGACCCAGGAGCTAGTCTAGGTACGCATCAGTGGATCACTTTGGAGAGTCTGATGGTTGTCACCAGGAACTTAAGCCCCTGGACTCCTGCTCAGGTTATTTCTACAAGGCTCCTTACTCGATTGACTCGATCGAGCCATGTCCAGAATTAGGATTATTGCCATGGTAATGCTCATGATCATGGCTATGGGTATGGTGATAGGGGAGAGTATAGTGATCAGAAGAAGAATGTGAATGGTTTTGAGAAATCTGGCTGCCATAGGCCCCCGGCTCTGGCTCAAAGGGCAAGATCGCCTCTGTGACCTGTAGTCCCAACTGTTCTAACATGGTTTTGAGAACCGGATCGGGAGAAAGCTGCAGGTAGGCTGGGGTGACTTCTAAGGAAACATGGCGATTTCCTAAATGATAGGCCGCCCGTAATAACAGAAGCGGTGAGTTTGCTGTGACAACCATGACAGGTTCGGGCTTCGCAACCACTCGTAAGTAGATCCCTTCTGCTGATCGCAACAACTCACCTTGCCGCAGAACAGTGCCTCTGGGTAGGCGCAGATAAACCCCTTCTCCCGATTCGGTTGGGAAATAAAAGCGCGATCGAGTTCGTTCTTCTGCTGTGAGTGCAAGGGTTTGTTGGACAGAGCGGTTGGGATCCGGAGGCAGGCGATCGGTAAAGTAAAGTGGCATGTTAGACTGCTAGGTCTCTTGATTCAGTCAATATCATTATCTCTTGTCTTGCTTCGCGGCTCCCAATTCTTGCTTGGTCATGTGGACAGATGGAATTGTCGGAGAGATCCATCGAATCCGTGAAGAGTATGCCAAATCCTTCAACCCAAATCCTTCAACCCAAATCCTTCAACTATGATTTGGACGCAATATTCGCAGATCTACGCAAAAAGGAAGCAGAAAGCGGCAGAAAAGTCGTAACCCCGTCGCGAAAGCCCGGTCTAACATAAACACGTTGGAGTGGACGGCAAAAACGGTGGCAGCCTGTTTGACCACCACCGCTATTAGAACCGAAGCTTAGAAATTGAACCATTAACCGTGTCTATTCACTCGGCTGCCTAAGGCAACTTATTCAACGGCTTGAGGCAATAGCTCACGCTTCTGCTCAGCTCGGATTTGAACTTGACCTTCTTCTCCAATGTCTACGATCGCCGTTTCTCCCGACTTAACCCGACCTGACAGAATTTCTTCCGCCAAGGAGTCTTCTAGCAGGCGCATGATCGCTCGACGCATTGGACGTGCCCCATAGCTGGGGTTATAACCTTCTTCTACCAGACGATCCTTAAACTTCTCGGTGACTTCCAGCGTGATGCCATGCTGCTCTTGCAAGCGGGAATAGACTTCCTTGAGCAAGATATCGCCGATATGCTTAATTTCGTCCTTGGTGAGCTGACGGAAGACAATGATTTCGTCTAGACGGTTCAAGAATTCTGGACGGAAATATTGCTTCAGCTCTTCATTGACGAGCGATCGAATCCGGGTGTACTGAGCATCTGCCACACTTTCTGCGAAGTCAAAGCCCAGCCCGCCGCCGCCTTTCTCGATCACTTTAGAACCGATATTGGAGGTCATAATCAGCAGGGTGTTCTTGAAGTCTACGGTGCGTCCCTTGGCATCAGTCAAGCGACCATCTTCCAGGATTTGCAGTAGCATGTTGAACACATCCGGGTGCGCCTTTTCGATTTCGTCGAACAGCACAACAGTGTAAGGACGGCGACGCACTGCTTCCGTGAGCTGCCCCCCTTCGTTGTAGCCGACATAGCCTGGTGGCGAGCCGATCAGTTTAGAAACCGTGTGGCGCTCCATAAATTCCGACATATCTAGCCGGATCATGGCTTCCTCAGAGCCAAAGAAGTAGGAGGCCAGGGACTTCGCGAGTTCAGTCTTACCGACCCCGGTTGGCCCGGAGAAGATGAAGCTGGCGATCGGCCGATTGGGGTTTTTCAAGCCCACTCTGGCACGTCGGATCGCTCGAGAAATGGCTTTGACTGCTTCGTCTTGCCCAACCATGCGCTGATGCAAGGTGTCTTCCATATGCAGCAACTTCTCAGATTCAGATTCCGTCAGCTTATTGACCGGAATGCCTGTCCAGGAAGCAACAATCTGGGCGATATCATCTTCACCCACAACTGGCGAGTGATCTTCGCCATCGGCAGACTCCGCCTTCTTATTTTGGGCGATCGAACGAATCTCTGCCTTAATTTCCATTTCCCGATCGCGCAGTTCACCCGCTCGATCAAAGTCCTGAGAACGAACGGCATCATCCTTATCTTTCAACACCTGACGCAGCTCTTTATCCAGCTCTTTGGCGGCCGGTGGCAACTGGGAGTTGATCAGCCGTACCCGCGAACCTGCCTCGTCAATTAGGTCGATGGCTTTATCAGGCAGAAAGCGGTCAGAGATATAGCGATCGGAGAGCTTAGCCGCAGCCTCCAAGGCTTCATCGGAGATTTTGAGTTTATGGTGCTGCTCATACCGATCGCGCAAGCCGTGCAGAATCTCGATAGTTTCTTGCACCGAGGGCTCACCTACCATCACGGGTTGGAAGCGGCGCTCTAATGCGGCATCTCGTTCAATATGTTTGCGGTATTCATCCAGCGTTGTCGCACCAATACACTGAAGTTCACCGCGAGCGAGGGCTGGCTTCAAAATGTTGGCTGCATCGATCGCGCCTTCAGCCGCCCCAGCTCCAATCAGGGTATGCACCTCATCAATCACCAGAATGACATTACCGGCTTGCCGGATCTCATCCATGATTTTTTTCAGACGCTCTTCAAACTCGCCGCGATATTTGGTACCCGCGACCAGCAAACCGATATCTAATGTGACAACCCGCTTCTCTTCTAGAATGTCGGGGATATCGCCATTGGAGATGCGTTGCGCTAACCCTTCAGCGATCGCAGTTTTACCCACACCGGGTTCTCCGATCAGTACCGGGTTGTTTTTGGTTCGACGACCCAGGATCTGGATCACCCGCTCAATTTCCTTCTGCCGTCCCACCACTGGATCCAGCTTACCCTCAGCCGCCATTTGAGTCAGGTTAGAGCCAAACTCATCGAGCGTGGGGGTCTTCGTGCGACCTTGGCTACCCCCGGTCGAAACCTCCGCTGTTTCACCTAGCATTCGAATGACCTGGGTTCTCACCTTCGAGAGGTCAACCCCCAGATTCTCTAAAACGCGGGCAGCGACCCCTTCGCCTTCGCGAATCAGCCCTAATAATAAATGTTCTGTTCCGATGTAGTTATGACCCAGTTGGCGAGCCTCCTCCAGGGACAGCTCTAATACACGTTTGGCACGAGGGGTGAAGGGAATTTCGACAGCCACGAAGCCCGATCCCCGCCCGATGATTTTCTCAACTTCGATGCGAGCATCTTTGAGATTGACCCCCATCGATTTGAGCACTTTGGCGGCGACACCCGTCCCTTCTCCGATCAGACCCAGGAGGATCTGCTCGGTACCCACAAAATTATGCCCCAGGCGACGAGCCTCTTCCTGGGCAAGCATAATCACCTTAATAGCTTTCTCTGTGAAGCGTTCAAACATGGCGTTCCTTTATCACCTGGTGCGAACCGGTACGCTGATTTTAGCATAGGAAAATCCTCAAGCTGTTCTCAGCGGACAGCAGGATCGAGGTAGGGATCTCCGAAGGGGAACCGAATCATCCCCCGGCTCAAAGTCAAGAACAGGTCATTTACGGGGAAATTTTCGAGAATGCGCACAAAACTCCCGACAGGAAATTTTGCGGAAAAAGCTCGACCACGTCAAGTGGATAGTTACGAATTGCATTGAAAGGGTGCTTTGGGGCTCGATTGATTGAACTCCCACTCTCCAGCGGTGTGGATCAACCAGCCATGTTGCTGTAACCGATCGCCTAGCACCTGCTTCCACCGGGACAGGATTGGGCTAAACTCCGGATCTTGCAAGCCTTTGCGCCATAAAATCAGGGCATCTTCACCATCAGGGTAGTATTTGCGGCGGGTACCCACCGACTCGAAGCCAAACCGCTGATAGAGCGCTAGGGCAGATTGATTGCTAGCCCGCACCTCCAGCGTTGCCCAGGCTAGCCCGCGTTGTTGAGCCAGCAGCAGCAGGGCATAGAGGAGGAGAGAGCCGAGCCCTTGGCGTTGGTAAGCCGGATCGATCGCCAGCAGCGTGATGTGAGCTTCGTCTAAAATTGCCCAACTACAGGCTAGTCCGATCAGCGGAGCCGGTTCGAGACTGGATTTTATGGAGCCATGCGCCGATCGGGCTCCCCGCAACATCAACAGATCGCTATTGGGGCTGTCAATTTCTCGTTGATAGCCGCTTGCCGTCCATAAACCGCCCAAACATCGCTGATCCAGGCGGACAGCCTCTGCAACATCGGCAGGGGTCAACGGGCAAAGTGCTAGAAAGTTCACAAAACCTGCAAAAACTGATTAGGATGAACAGCCCTCAATTGTACACTTTAATAAATGGGGGAATTTGACGCTGGCGTTGCTTCTCCTGAGTGAGGGTTCCGGATTGTTTGATCATTCTGGATGGTTTGATTGTTCGAATTGATTGTTCAAAATTGCTCAAGTTGCCTTTCTTCACAGGATTTACGAATGGTATCGACTCCGACAACCGTAGCGGCTTCCGGTCGCCAATACTTGCCTGTTTCCACAGACAACCCTGCTTCTCCCAACCAATCTTTGCTGCCCCTAACGGCCGGTGTCAACCGCCAAGACCATCTCGAAATTGGTGGCTGTGATGTTGTTGAGCTGGTGCAGCGCTTTGGCACTCCACTGTATGTGCTGGACGAGGAGACTTTGCGGACGGCTTGTCGTCAATATCGTCAGGCGTTTCAGCAGTATTATCCCGGTGAGTCTCTGGTGATTTATGCTTCCAAAGCCTGGAATTGTCTGGCCGTTTGTGCGATCGTGGCATCGGAAGGATTGGGCATTGATGTGGTTTCTGGAGGCGAACTCTACACGGCTTTGCAAGCTGGTATGTCAGCAGAGACGATGTATTTTCATGGCAATAACAAGTCTGTCGAAGAGCTAACGATGGCGATCGAGACGGGTTGTACGATCGTGGTAGACAACTGGTTGGAGTTGCAGACTCTGGTTGGGCTTGCCGCTGAACAACCGATCCGCATCATGCTACGCTTGACTCCTGGCATCGAGTGTCACACCCATGAATATATCCGGACTGGCCATCTAGATAGTAAGTTTGGCTTTGACCCAGTGCAGCTCGATCGGGTGTTTGAGTTTGTCAGTCAGCACCCGCAGCTTGATTGCGTTGGGTTACATGCTCACATTGGCTCACAGATTTTTGAACTGCAAGCTCACCAAGATTTGACTGGGGTGATGGTGCAGTGGTTGGGCAAGGCGGCCCATTATGGTTTGTCGATCCGGGAATTGGATATTGGCGGTGGCTTGGGCATCCGTTATACCGAGTCGGATGATCCACCGAGCATTGCCGCTTGGGCCAAAGTGATCTGTGAGGGCATTGTGACAGCTTGCCAGAGCCAGAATCTCGCCCTACCCAAGCTGATTGCAGAGCCGGGTCGTTCTCTGATTGGGCCAGCCTGCGTCACGGCTTACAAGATCGGCAATCAAAAAGAGGTTCCTGGGATTCGCACCTATGTCACGGTGGATGGCGGTATGTCGGATAACCCGCGCCCGATCACCTATCAATCGGTCTATCGATCGGTTATAGCCAACCGGATGTCTGCGCCGTTGACCCAAACCGTGTCCGTGGCAGGGAAGCACTGTGAGTCGGGCGATATTGTGATTAAACAAGCCGATCTACCCGCCACAGAAGCAGGAGATGTGCTGGTAGTGATGACGACTGGAGCCTACAACTACAGTATGGCCTCCAACTATAACCGCTTACCCCGTCCGGCGGCGGTTTTGGTGAATCAAGGCGAAGCCAGTCTGATCTTGCAGCGGGAAACCTATCTCGATCTGGTGCGCCAAGATTGCTTACCTGAGCGCCTCAAATCTCACGGCTAGGAATGAGCAGCGGGATGGATGAGCCGATCGCCATTCCCTGGTAAATTGCTCCTAGTCTTGCAGACTGCCGACTTACTGCCGACTTACTGCCGACTTACTGCCGACTCACGGCCAATAGCATTACCGAGTTTTAGATGGTTCGATCGATCGGTTGTTACGATTTCCTCCACTGCCCGTATCTGCTCCACTGCCCGTATCTGCTCCGCTGTTCGCAAGGTCATCAACGTCGCTCACATGGGATCTCAGTTAAAGCAATGGCTGATTAACCTTGGCTGGACTTGGTCCTTGCTGCCCCGTGTGATCGACATCGGTCTGGTGCTGCTGTTGGCCTATATGATCCTGGTAATTATTGGTGAACGCCGCACCCTATGGATGGTACGCGGGTTGATCAGTTTAATGCTGGCCTCAGCCGTGAGCAGTGCGATCGGACTCCAGTTTTTGAGCTTTGTATTAGAAAAACTTGTGATTGGCTCCGCAGTTGCCATGGCGCTGATCCTCCAGGGTGAGTTTCGGCGGCTGCTGGAGCAAATTGGGCGTGGAGAAATTCTCCAGTTGTTTCGCCCGTCCCATGAGGCTGTGCCGAAGCCTGATAGCGTGATCGATGAGATTGTTGATGCAGTCAAAGAGCTTTCCCAAAATCGAACTGGAGCATTGCTGATTTTGGAAACCGATCGCCCCATTGATGAACGAGATTTTTCCGTACCCGGTGTTAGATTGAATGCGGAAGTTTCGAAGGAGCTGCTGCAAACCATTTTTCAGACTTCGACCTTACTGCATGATGGCGCTGTTTTAATTCGAGGTTCGCGAGTCTTGGCGGCCGGAGTGATTTTACCGATCTCTGAGCGCACAGCATCGCGTCAGTTGGGCACCCGGCATCGGGCCGCGATGGGAATTACAGAACGGGTCGAAAATTGCGTCTGTGTGGTTGTATCCGAAGAAACGGGGTCAATTTCGCTGGCAGAACGGGGAACCCTATATCGGCCCCTCACCAGCAGTAAACTCAGGGAGATGCTGCGAGAGCGGTTCTCGCCTGCGGTTGAACGAGAAACCGTCTTAGGCCGTCAGTTGGGTGCTCGAACGTTGGCCTTGCTGACTCGCTTGCTTCAACCTAAATCATCAGCTTCTCGGGAGAAAAAATGACAGTTAATTCCACCCTCCTGCAAAAATTACCGGCTGACTTGGCACAAGACCGGCTCCCTCGCCATGTGGCGGTAATTATGGACGGCAATGGTCGCTGGGCCAAACAGCGAGGACTGCCCCGAATTATGGGGCACCGTCGGGGAGTGGATGCCTTAAAAGACATTTTGCGCTGTTGCAAAGACTGGGGGATTCAAGCCCTGACCGCCTATGCCTTCTCGACAGAAAACTGGGGGCGACCGATCGAGGAAGTGGATTTCTTGATGACCTTGTTTGAACGGGTACTCCGCCAAGAACTGCGGGAAATGATGGAAGAGGATGTGCAAATTCGCTTTGTGGGTAATTTGTCAGCTCTTCCCAAGTCGCTGCAAGGTGAAATTGAGCGATCTATGGAGCAAACTCGCGAAAACAGGAGTATTCAGTTTACGGTCGCCACCAACTACGGAGGGCGGCAGGAAATCCTCCAAGCGTGCCGTACCATTGCGCAAAAGGTGCAAGACGGACTCCTCAGTCCAGAGGCGATCGATGAAGCCCTTTTTGAGCATCACCTCTATACGGCTGGCATTTCCGATCTGGATCTGATGATTCGCACCAGTGGAGAAATGCGGATTAGTAACTTTCTGCTCTGGCAGGTTGCCTATGCTGAACTCTATGTAACCGATACGCTCTGGCCGGATTTTGATCGGGCCGAGTTGCATCGGGCCTTAACCTCCTATCAACAGCGCGATCGGCGGTTTGGCAAGGTAAAGTAAGGCGGTCAGTGCCAAAAAATGCCAAGAAAATGCCAAGAAAATGCCAAGATTACGGGCCGGAAAAAACAGCCTCATCTAAGTCTTGGCGGCTGAGCGAGTATTTGAACGATCGCTGTAGATCGCGCCCATTTTCCCCTGCACCAACATAGCGAACCGTAATGGCATCTACCTCTAAATGCAGTTCTGCTTCCCAATTCGGCTTCTTCACATGCCAAGCATGGAGATCGGTTGCATCTTGATCACAACCATTGGTACGCAGCCACTCTTCGATCGCAGGTAAGGGATGATTGTAGAGGGGCGTATTTGCAGGAGGTAAAGCCATGAATCCAGCGCATGTCCATGAAGATTGCCTTCCCCATTCTAAACGATCGCTTTATATATCTTCATGACTCCTATCTCAGCGGACTAAACTCATTGGCTCATTCTGGGTGAGGGTAAAGCCCAGGGTTTGCACTAGGGCCACAGGCAGTTCAGCCTGGTTAATGGTTTGCACATAGGCGGATTCCAGGTAATCTCTAGCCGTGACCATCTGCATTAAATAGGCTTGAAAAAAACCTGTACTCAACACCTTGAGATAGGCTTTGGCAATGCTGGGATCGGCTCCGACCAGTTCAGACGGCAGTTGAATGGCATTGGCTGATGCCTCAGGTGGCACCTCGATCGTGGAAAAATGAGTTGCTCCTTGCAAAATCACCAAATAGCGATCGGGTATCGATAACCAGGTGAAGGGCTGGATCTGCTCCAGCAGCACTGGGGTGACGGTATCTGCACTGCTCCCCAAAATCATCACCGGCACTTGAATGCGCGAGAAATCACTGGCTCCTAGCAAACTGCTCCCGATGGGATTAATCACAATGACGGCCTTAATCCGTGGATCGGCCAAGGGTTGGATGGGTTGAGCTAAGTCCAGGGCGCGGCATTGGAGCAACAGTGAGAGATTATATGGATTGCCTGCGGCACAATCCATGGTGAGTTGTTCGAAGTTGATTTCTGCACCGGCCAAGGCTAGGGCCGTATAGCCGCCAAAGGAATGACCCACGATCCCGACTTGATCGAGATTAAATTGCCCCTGCAAACTACCCTGATTCAACTCCTCTAGGCGATCGAGTACATAGCTCACATCCAGCGGTCGATCAACAAATTCGGCCGGAGTCGTCACCTCACTAGCGGTACCAGAAATTAACGCTTGCAACTGTTGGGCATTGCTGCCTGGATGTTCTAGCACTGCGACGGCAAAACCATAGGAAACTAACTGTCTGGCCAGGTAGGCGTAGCTTTGGCGATCGGAGCCGAGCCCATGGGAAATCACAATGACAGGGGTATTCAGTACAGGGGTTTGATCGCGTTGGTGGGGGAGATAGAGATCAACCGGCAACATCCGATTCCGGGACTGATCGCGAAACTCAAATACCTCCAATTGCCAAGCAAAAGCCCCGAACCGTTGCAAACTGGGCAAGTTAGGATTGAGGGGTTGGGCTGCTGCTTCGATCTCCGCCTGTTGATCGATCAGCAGAACGGCCTCCTGGGTTTGGCGAATCAGTTGTTCTAAATCCCCCAAAATTTGCAGAGTCCGCCCTAAATCAATCTGAATGTTCTCCAGGGGAAACTGCCGGAGCACATTGAGAAAGGTAAGCCCTTCAGGGCTGGCGGCGGCCAAAATCAATGCCGATCGCAGGGCGTAAAAGCCCGATAGGTTAGCATCTGTTCTCACTACCTCTCCCAGCCGCTGTAATAAAATTTCACCCTGATCGGTGTAAAGAAACTGGGAAACTGCCACAACATCCAGGTCAGTTCGAGCGGAGAGGGCCTGACGAAGCTGCTGACGTTGGGAGTCGTCCAGCAATTGGGTATAGGAACGTAGATCCTGCGCCACAGTGCCATCATCGGCATACTGAACCAACGACTCAACCTGGATCGATCGCTCCAAAATGCCATAGGAAATCGTGACTCGATCGGCTGCCCAGGCTGAATTAGTCTCTAGCCCGATCGGTAGCCATACGCCGATCAAGCAACTCCATCCCCATAGTTTGCGGCTCGATTGGGAACAGAAAACCGGCAGTTGCAGTTGTTGAATCCAGGCAACCAAAGCAGGGGGAGTCATAGGGCAACCTGAGGCAAGGAGGAAAAGGAATCAGGAACGCCAGGAATCAGGAACACCAGAACTGAGGCAACCTCAAACGGGTCTAACTCAAACGGGTTTCATGGTCTTGCTGCAAGATAGTCTCGCTGGCTGAAATGCTCTATCTCAGAGTCGCAATCAAGGCGGATGGCAAGCAGATGGCAAGCAGATGGCAAACTGATCAAGGCGGAGCGATGAACGAGGAATTTGAACGGCAAAGATCTACATAGATCAGCTTCGATCGGCGATTCATCCCTGAATCTAGCAAGGGATCGTGGCTAGATATGGCTAGATACAGCTATCTATGGCTAGATACAACTAGATGCGATCCCATGGAGTTGTGACTACTTTAGCAAGATCGGCTGGTCTCTGCCTCGTGCCATCGGGTTAGATGGATGGAGCGGCCGGAGCGGGCGATCGGCTGGTGCATGAGGACAACCCCTCGTCGCTAGCGCTTGATCGGCGATCCTCGACCATCCAGCATTTCAGGGCTACTCCTCACTGTAGGTCTGCTGCAACGTAGGTCTGCTGCAACTGGGCTAACAACTCTGCCTCCGACAACAGCGTAATCCCTAATGCTTCAGCCTTGTCCAACTTAGAGCCTGCCTCCTCTCCTACCAGGACAAAATGGGTTTTAGGGCTGACGGATCCCGTTACCTTGCCGCCTGCTTGCTGAATTAAGGCTTTGGCTTCGTCGCGTTTCAGGGTGGGTAGGGTGCCAGTAATCACAAAGGTCTTGCCAGCAAAGGGTTGCGGTTGGTTTGGGATTGGCAGATCGGTTCCAGCCAGTTGTAATCCGGCAGTTTGTAACCGATCGATTAATTCCTGGTTGGCAGGGACACGAAACCACTGATAGACCGACTGCGCAATTTCGGCACCGATACCGTATATAGCTCCGATCGCCTCAGGTTCGGCGGTAGCTAGCTGCTCTACCCGAGTAAATCGTTGGCTGAGGGTTTGGGCGTTCACACTCCCGACATGGCGAATCCCCAACCCATAAAGCACTCTAGCCCAAGGTTGTTGTTTGGATTGCTCGATCGCTTCTACCAGATTTTGGGCCGATCGCTGCCCCATCCGATCGACGGTTTGCAACTGGGCTGCTGTCAGCTCGTAGATATCTGCAATGGAAGTAAGTAAGCCCTTATCTACAAACTGTTCAACCCATTTTTCCCCCAAGCCCCGAATATCCAGAGCGTCCCGGCTGGCCCAGTGAATCAGCGATCGCCGCAGGATGGCCGGACAGGAGGTATTGACACAACGAGTGACTGCCTCATCTGGCTCTCGTACCAAGGGTTGACTACATTCTGGACAGTGGGTGGGCATCTGGAAGGGCTGAGCTGAGGCCGGACGCAATTCCGGGAGCACTCGCAGCACTTCAGGAATAATTTCGCCTGCTTTACGGACGATCACCGTATCGCCCACCCGAATATCCAGTTCGGTAATGCGATCAGCATTGTGTAGCGTCGCCCGTGATACCGTTGTGCCCGCCAATTGAACGGGCTGTAATTCGGCTAGGGGGGTGACGGCCCCGGTGCGGCCTACATTGACACTGATTCTCGCCACCACGGTGGGGGCCTCTTCTGCTGGATATTTGAGAGCGATCGCCCAACGCGGAAACTTCTGTGTGAACCCTAACTGGTTCTGGAGCCCGAAGTCATCGAGTTTCACCACCACCCCGTCGGTTAAATAGGGGAGATCGGCACGAGCTGTGGCCCAGTGATGGTAATAGTCTGCTACGGCTTCTAGCGATCGGCAGAGCTGGCGGTTTGGGTTGACCCGAAACCCCATTGTTTGCAGCAGTTCCAAAGATTCCCACTGACTTAGCGGCAGTAACACCCCATCCAGAGGTGCGATCGATTGATCAGGTTGATTCGATTGATGATTTGAGCGATCAGAAGCTCCATCAACAGGGCGAGCAACTGAATTTTCTGATTGTTCTGCTGATAATTGTTCCCCGGCTGATTGTTCTGCTAAAAGCTGCCCTGATAATAATTGCAGTTGTTCAATCTGCTCAGTTTGTTCGGCAGCAGCTTCCTGCTCGCGCCCTAATCTCTGGTCAGCCATCCCCGGAATGTGCAAAGTATAGGCAAAAAAATCAAGTTGGCGTTTGGCAACCACCCGCGAATCTAACTGACGCAGGGTACCGGCCGTAGCATTACGAGGGTTGGCAAACAGAGCTTCACCCGCTTGCTCCCGCTCTTGGTTGATTTGGCGAAAGGTGTCTAACCCCATAAAGGCTTCACCCCTGACTTCGACGATCGGCGGCGGGTTTTGCAGATTCAAGCGCAGGGGGATCGAACGAATGGTACGCACATTTTGAGTAATCTCCTCGCCGGTTAGCCCATCGCCCCGCGTTGCTCCCCGCACCAAAATGCCATCTTCGTAGGTGAGTGCCAGCGCATTGCCATCAATCTTCAGTTCACACACATAGCTAAACTGCTCAATGCCCGCTGCTACCCTGCGCCAGCGTTCTTGCCATTGGGTGAATTCCTCAATGTTAAAAGCATTCTCTAGGCTATATAAAGGGATTTGATGGCGGACGGAGGTGAAGCGAGTCGCAGGTCTTTCGCCGATCCGTTGGGTCGGGCTATCGGGCGTGACAAACTGAGGATGAGCTGCTTCTAGGGTTTGAAGCTCTCGGTAAAGTTGGTCATAGACCGCATCCGGCATGGTGGGCGCATCCAGAACATAATACTCGTAGCTCGCTCGCTGCAAGAGCTGCTTCAGTTCTGCAATCCGCTGAACAGGGGGTGTCATTATTTCTGGATGCCCAATTTCTGGATGCCCAATTTCTGGATGATCTGCCGCCATAGAGTTGAGATGAACCAACGATGAAATGAAGATCGGGGATACATCCTATCGAACTATCGAAAAATAGAGCAATGGGGCAGGCTCGATCGATTCCGATTTAACCTGCCTGATTTAACCTGCCTGATTGAATCTGTCTGATTGAATCTGTCTGATTGAATCTGCCTGATTTAACCTGCCTGATTGAATCTGTCTGATTGAATCTGTCTGATTGAATCTGTCTGATTGAATCTGTCTGATTGAATCTGTCTGATTGAATCTGATCGCAACTATGCCTGATCGAAATGATTCGGATTTCACTGCTTTTCAAACAAATCCAGCGGAAGATGCCCAAACATTTCATTTACATCCGTCTCTTCTGCCGATTGGCAGGAGATCAACACCCCCCGATAGGGGCCCGTGTAGGGATCGGCATAGCATAGCCCAGTTTTGGGGTTGAACTTAATGTAAACTGCCCCTTCGATCGTTCGAGGGTCTAACTTGGGCGTATAACCTAACACTGCTGCATAGGATTCTAACGCCTGTTTTCCTGCTGCCAAACTATCGGCACAGATCCCCAGCATCTGATAGTCGGATGCTGCTGCAACCCGCCGCACATCAGCTCGCATGATATCTCGCTCCTCGATCGAAGTCGCACTCAAGCTGTTCAGACAATTGACCTGCCGCAAGCGCTGACAAGCAACAGCTAGCTCAGACTGAGACAGAGATTGGGCTGGAGAATCGGACTGCGCGTCATTCATCTTGATGAAACCGGGTTGGGGGTAGTTCGGGAGAATGGAGCAAATACTTCTCCTATTTTTTCATCCTACCGTTGGATCGGTTCAATCGGGATCGGTTCGAGCAGGTCTGGATTCGAGCGAGATCAGTTCAATCGGGATCGGTTCGAGCAGGTCTGGATTCGAGCGGGTTCTGGTTTGAGCGGGATCAACTCGGTTGGGCTGCGTTCACTGATCAAGCCTGGCTCTCGGCTCGAGATCACCTTAATCGAGATCACCTTAATCGAGATCACCTTAATCGTTGAGATCTCTAACCTGCAAATCCTATTTTGCCGACCTGGGATCGCGAACAAAACGTTATATATCGATATTCTGCAAAATATTTCTTGCGATTCTGCAAAAAATACAAAACTCAAAATCCTCTTTGCAAAGAAAGGGAACTCAAGGCAGCAGACCCGAAGAATTACGGTTTTCACGATTCCAGCAATTGCGTAGAAACAAGACAGTGGGATGCTCAACACTAAAGTTAATACTGCTGTGAATACAGTGATCCTATTTAACATCTCTTCAAAAACTGAAATAAGACAATGTCTTTTCTTTTACAAAACCACCGGATTTTAATTCTTATGAGTTTCTTAATTTTTAATGGGGTTGAGAGATTTAGGTTCGACAATAGATTTTCAATAGGGTTTTCTGTGATCCCCTGAGGGTTTTAATAAAACCCTGCCAGGTTACAGAAAAAGTGAATGGATGAAGTAAGGCTGAGAAATGTATCCATTGCTTAATAGCATCTAAAGATAATCTAAATGGTTGTCTTTATTTTGGGATCGCTTGAATCAGTGCTCATCTTGCTTTTAGGAGATTGATCCCCCGGTTTGGGATCGGTCAACAAGTTAAAAATACATTTGAAGATTTGCTCTGTAGGAAACCCCAATTTATGAAATCTGTAAATGATGCAATTTCAACCTGTCGCCACTGCCAGTTTTATCGCTCCGAAGGGCGACGGGGCGGGTTTTGCCGACAGCTTGAGGTTCCAGTGCAAGGCGGCTGGAAATCCTGCTCCCTAGCCATCGCGCCTTTCGCGTCTACCTGGGAAAAATTAGCTGAAATCAAAGGCTGGCAAGTCACCGAGGCAGAACCTCAACCTACGATCGCCGCAGGATTTGTGCTGAGTACAGGGTTGCCTGAACTGAGAACAAGACCTGAAATTGAGCGCGCCTCTTAAAGTACCGGTATATTCCTATTTCTGTTCATTCTGCTTTCTGTTCAAGCTGGTCTATCGATCGAAGCATCGTGGATAGACCTGATTTGGATTCCAACTTCGATTGAATCGGGTCGGGTACATTGGCAAGGAAGTCATACCCAGTTTGTTGCTCGATTTGATCGATTGTTGTTTGATAGTTGCGCCAATTCATTCCTTTGATGCCTTGCCGATTGGGCATCATCACCGCGATCACAGGAGTATCCTCGGTAATATCACCGATCCCTAGTCCAGGGCGATCGAGAATAACCACGATCTTCCATAGCTGAGCCGGAACGGAAATTCTGCCCTTGCCAATCACCGCCTGACTGCCCTTCAAGCCATTGCCCCCCGCGCCGACTCGACCTGCAATAATATAAAGCTCTTTACCTTGACGCACCAGTTCGCGACAGTGGCTTTCCAAACGTTCCCAGGGGCCCTGATTATTGTCAGGAGCTTGAGGCAGAATATTCGTCATCAAAAATACGGCCTGGCTATCTGCCGCTGTTTGGTTACGATCAGCCGCTGGCACTAAATGTCCTCGATCGAAACCGCTGCCAGTGTAGTCGCCAGGGGAAACTTGATACCATCCCTGGGGGAGCGATCCATCGGTTGTAAATTCTGACCGAGGTAAATTGCCAAGCCAAGTCTCGTTTAATTGCCAGCTTGCCCAATTGGCAGTCCCTTTATCCCGGTTGTAGGAAAGGGCATATTGTGGTCGCAGCACCAAATAATCCTTGGCATTGAAGCTGGTGGCTGGGCTGGGTTTGCCTAAGAGTAAATGCGGGTTTGATTCGCCAATGATCGGACTCAGGAGCGTGGTGCAGCCGGATAGCCAGATGAGACAACTCGCTAGAACACCCGTTAACCCTTGAATCAGTTGAGTGCCGGTGATCTGCGATTCTTTAGTTTGCATGGTGTGGCTATTCCTCCTGTGACCATTGCGTCATCCCGCGCCAGATCAAGCCCAGTGACATCAGCCCTAAACAAACTAACCACATGCTCCAATCTATCCAGAGGGCTAGCACCAAGCAAATTCCTACGCCTAAGCCATTCCACCCTCGCCAATACAATCGAAACTGACTTTGTTGTAAAGCTTGGAGATGGACTAGCGCATAACGCAGTAAAAAAGCCACGCAGCTAAAACTCCAAATCGGCTGGATATCGCCAATCAATAGAATACAACTGATTGCGATCGTGATTAAAACCCAGGACATCTGCGGCGAGAAGTTTAAGCTGGTTGAGCGCAACTGCCAGGTTTCGGAGCCATCTAAGGGTTGGGTAATCAGTAAAAGTCGATCGGTGAGTTTGGGTAATAAGAGACCGACGATACCGGCTAATCCGGCGATTCCACCCAGACGGATCACCGCTCCTCCAACGGGAACACTGAGAAGCTGCATCACTACAATCAAAGGTGACAGGGTAGCTTGGGTGACACTATTCAGCACCAGGGTTCCCATCAATTCAACAATAATCACGGCCACTCCGCTATACAGCAACCAGGCGAGCCCGATCGCCCACTGGGTTGCCCGCAAACCCTGACGGCTGAGTTGTAAAGTCGTCTGGGGTACCAATCCCTCATAACCGGCATAGGCCACCGTGAGGAGAGCAGTAGCCTGTAAGAGGTTGCCAGACAGCAATTCTGGTAGGCTCTGCCCAAGCACAGGGAGCCTCAGAGCAGGCAGGCCAGCCAGAATCAAACCCACCAGCGCGACAACCGCCATGGGCATGGTCAGAATGACGAATCGCCCGCTGAGCCGCCGTCGCATCCCGATCCCAGAGATGATCCAGAGCACTAAGAGCGCAGTTGGAACGAGCCAGAAAGGCGCAGATGGATGTAAGTTACCTAATAAATATCCACTCAAGCCCAGGGTGGCCGTGGCCGCTGAGGTCAGCTTAGCCAGAAACAAAATCCAGTCTGCGGCAAATTGGAGCCAGCTCGGATGCATCAGTGACTCAAAGCTTTCCTCAGGGGTCGCAAGCTGAGCCTCGCCCATGCTGTTAATCCAAGCCACCAAGGCTGCTAATCCGATCGCAATCACCAATCCCGGACTTGCTCCGGCCGCTAGCCCAATGCCGACGAAAATTCCAGTGCCGATCATGGATCGGAACCGCTGGATAATTTGTTTCCAGAGGCTGGTTGTAGCAGCAGCCTGAAGTGAGGGTTTAGGGGGGGTAAAAGGTTTGGACACCGGCTCAATAGATGAATTTACTCAGTGGATCAATCCATCGATCACTTACTCATTCATATTGCGGTAAGTTGCCACCGCCGAAGGAGACACCCGATTCAGGTAGCGGAATATCCAATATTTGAAGATCGTGTCTAGAATGACTGGAAACGTTGCGATAAACAGGAAGATAAAATCTCGACTGGCCGGTAAGCCGAGATGGCGTGAAATGCCTTCTAACAGAACTTCCCAGCCGTGGGGTGAGTGAAAACCGACGAAAATATCTGTAAATAGGATGATAATAAACGCTTTGGCGCTATCACTCAGACCGTAAATGAGCTGATCGAGAAATGCTTTCAAGACGGCGATCTCACGCTTACTGATGAATATCACGATCGCGAAAGCCATCAGGGCTAGCAGGTCAGAAAACACATTTTTGATCGCATCTGAACCCATCCGAAAATATTCCGACTCAATTTCGGCAGCTTTTTCTCGCACCCGCTCGACAATTTCTTCATCTTCCAACGGCGGAGATTGACCAATCAGGCTTTCAAACCGCAAGCGTTGTTCATAGCGTTGCAGCTCGTCTAATGCCTCTTCCTCCATCTCATAGTTTAAAAAGGTACTGATCTGATCCCTCTCTCTGGTGCGATCGATGATCGGCCCGACAATAAAATTCTTAGAAATTTGTTGCGTCAACAGCGGAATAATGATCAGCAACAAAATCAGCCGCAGAGAGACGACAGTGCGGAGTTTGGAAACCCGAAAGTCTTGCATCACTTGCTGCTCAGCTTCAGGATCGAGTTCCCGCCTGATCCGATCGACCGTTTCTAAGATCGAGCGCGGCAGCACTCCTGTCTTATCGGTGAAGGACTTCATATCCCGTTTAGCAGCCGGTTCGGGGTCTAGGTGATTGGGGTTCACCGCTTCCGATCGCAGACTGAGCGGCTGATCGCGGTTGGGTTCGGTGATGATCACCAGAGGGGCGCGCGGTTCAGGGGTTTCATAGCGTGCTACCACTTCATCGATCAATCGTAGCTTCTTTAGAATCAGCGCTGGCTGATCGATCACACTGATTGTCTGAAGATCGGTCGTGGTTTCATCGACTTGAATTTCGGTGATCGGCTGATTAGACAACCGCACGATCGATCGGCTCGCCCGAAATTCGATCAAGCGAATTTTGATGATATCGAGATATTTCTTCAGCTCGCTTTGAAAGTAGTTCTGAGCACTTTTGCTATAGTTGCTCGCGTGAATTGAAATCCGATTGCCGCCAAAGTGAGCATCCTCCAAGCCTTTGATTCGCAGAGCGGCTTCATAGGCTTCATTGAGCGCTCGTTCTGGCGTTCTCAATAACCAGCGATTCGCAGCTTGGAGGGAACTAAAGATCGAACTTAAAAGGGAAGTTTGCATTGCCTGTTAAAAATCATGAAAGTTTAGCTGCAAAATCTGCTCTACCCCGAACTGAGATGCCAGTCAGATGCCAGTCAGATGCCAGTCAGATGCCAGTCAGATGCCAGCCAGGTGCCCGTTAGAACCAGTCAGATACCAGTTAAATACCAGTAAATACCAGTCAGATACCAGTCAAAGATGGGATGAGGCAACTAAGGCGGAGGTTGTAGAGGGTTGAGAGACGGGTTGAGACACTGAAGATCGGGTGAGGCAATTCCTTGTTACGGGGTTAAGGGAATAGTCGGTTAAACTTTGATACCAGGAAAGTGCATTTTTCACTGGAACTTCAAGCACCGTGGTTTAGACATCAGCCAAGTCGATCCCTCTAGAATGGGATTATGCAGCATGATTATAAATCCTTCCAAGTCGAGACGTTGTCCGTTGATCCCATTTGGATGGTGGGAGTCACTGGCAGCGGTAAAACCACTGGGTTAATTCAAAAACTGCAACAGTGGTCAGTACCCAATTGGGAGCAGCCGCCCTGCCTTGTGTTTGCCGCTCTGGGAGACAACCGTCTGAGTTTAGTCGATCGCATTCAAACTGCGACCGAAGGACGGTATCCCTTTGATTCAGCGACACCCCTCAGCTTTTTTGAACAGGAAGTGATGCTGTATTGGCCGCTATTGAGCCAGCAGCTTAATTTGAGCACCCCTTTCCCAATGCGATTACGGCCAGAAACCGAGCAGGAGTTAGCCACTCGGCTCTGGCAAGCTGAACTAGAGTCCGGCCGATTACGGCAAAAGGGGGTCAGCGATTATTTTATGGTGCGGCGTACGCTCGACCTCATGCAGTTAGCCGCTGTGAGTGTGACCCCTCATGAACAGATTGCTGATCTGTTGCAGCAGGGATTCAGTGAAACGGAGGGATCGCCCGAGCTATGGCAATGTATGGGGGAACAGATTCAACGCTGGTGGCAATGGTGTCTCGATCGCGGACTGCTGACCTACGGTATGATCACTGAACTCTACTGGCGATATTTGTTACCCCATTCGGTTTACCAGCCGCAATTATGCCAGCGCTATCGAGCCGTATTGGCCGATGATGTGGATGAATATCCTGCGGTGATGCGGTTACTGTTTGAGTTTTTTCTCGATCAAGGCATTCCAGGCTGTTTTACCTTTAACCCGATTGGCTCAACCCGCTGGGGATTGGGGGCTGATCCGGAACATGTGGCCAAGCTAGCCGATCGCTGCCAGGTCGAAACTTTACCGCCACCTGGATCCAATCTGGGCAGTGACTGGGGAAATTTAGTGGTGGATTGCATCCAAGCACCGCTGCAATTACTGCAACTGCCAGATGCAATTCAGGTGATCCAGACCGTATCTAAAGCGCAACTGTTGCGGCAGACTGCGGCTTTGATTGCCACAGAAATTCAGGCTGGACACATTGCTCCCGAAGAGATCGCCATTATTGCACCTGGAGTGGATGCGATCACCCGCTACACGCTGCAATCGATTTTAGGAAACCAGGGCATTGCCGTACATCTTCTGAATAGCCAACAGCCCTTAATCAGTTCACCGATCGTGCGAGCATTGTTAAATTTACTGGCATTGCTCTATCCCAATTTGGGGCGTTGGGTCGATCGAGAAGGGATCGCTGAAATGTTAGTGGTCTTGAGCCAGGCTCCTACTCTCATTCCTTCTGAGTTGGCACCAGCAGCGTTGACCTCATCTGAAGTTGAAGCAGCGATCGAGGTGAGTCTGCCCGGATCTTCTCGTCCTAACCCGCCTCGTCCTAACCCGCTTCATCCCAACTCAGCTTCACCCCATCAATTCATTGCCTCAAAACCGCGAATTGATCCGGTGCGGGCTGGATTGCTAACCGACTATTGTTTTGTGCCCGATCCCACACTACCCCGTCTGTTGCCAGCTACCCATTTTGCTCGCTGGGATCGCCTGGGTTACAACGCGACTCAAGCCTACCGTGAAATCCTAGGATGGATTGAAAACCAACTGGCACCTGCTCAGCATTATTTGATGTCAAACCCAGTAGCTGTGATCGATCGAGCGATTCAGCAATTTCTCCAGGGCGGCAGTACTCTACCCTATGATCAGATGACGATCCTGCGGGAATTGATGGAAACGGCCCAGCATTATTGGAACGTTCAAACCAGGCTGCCCGTTGCCGATCGAGGGTTGACCACCAGTGTGGGGCAATTTATTCAGATGTTGCGAGTCGGCACGATTACAGCCAATCCATTTCCGATCCGCCCGATGGGTAAAGCAGCTCAAGCCATCACGCTAGCCACAATTTACCAATATCGGATTGAGCGATGCTACCACCGCTGGCAGTTTTGGCTGGATGCCGGATCGCCATTCTGGTTAACTGGCAGTGGCACTCAGTTATTTGGGGCTCCCCTATTTTGGCGCGATCGATTCAATCGAGTCTGGACAGCCATGGATACCCTAAATCTCCAGCAAAAATATCTGGAGTTAGAAATTCAGGATTTGCTCAGTCGGGCGGGTGAACGAGTTTATCTCTGTCATTCTGACCTTGCCGTGAATGGACAAGAACAAGCGGGTGCCCTGATGCCCCTGATCAATGCGGCGATGTTGGTAGACAAGGATCAGCCGTAAAAGAATTTGAGCAGGTTTCACGATCGTCTATAGGATTCAGCATCTGATGATGGCTTTGCAGATCGATCGCCCCCTAACCCGATCGCGACCAGCAGCAAAACCAGCCGATAGATCAGCGCACCTGAACCGATCGCCATTAAGCCTGCCAGAGCCGCAAAGGGAGCAACCAACAGTAATAGCAAAAACAAGAGCAATATGACTTGAACCATAGGATGCTGCATCATTTGCACCGACTTTAGACCCCGATTGAGTTGCGAAATTCAAGACTCTGTACAGACAGAGTATGGTGTGCCCCGACCCATTGCCGGCGCGATTTTGAGGAATTCTTGTTCCTAACTTAGATCGCGATCGACTGATTCCTCTTCTCACTTTGGGTGGAATTGCAGCCTCAACCCCCTGTCCTCTTCATGGACATGGATGCCTCTGTGTTTTCCCTCCCCGGTTGCCAAAATTGCAGCGTGCCATCAACACTGCCGCTAATCAGCCAGTTTTTTGAAGCCACAAACTGAATGGCATTAATGCCCCAAGCATGACGAAGGGTGGTTAATCGATCGCCTGTCCAAAGGTTCCAGAGTTTGATCGAGCCGTCCTCGCTCGCACTGGCAAAACAGGGTTGATGGGGATGAACCGCTAGAGCCTGAATGCGCGTTTTATGGGCGGCGATCAATTTTTGCTGCTGCTGGGTATTCAAATTCCAGAGCTTGATCAGTCGATCGGTGCCGCTGCTAATCAGGGTGCAGTGCTGGGGAGCCAAGGCAATGGCCGTAACCCCAGTGACATGACCTTTCAGGGTCGTAATTAAGCGATCGGTACGCAGATCCCACTGACAGATGGGCTTACCGCCGCTACTCCAGAGCGATCGACCAGCGGGATCAATTTGCAGGGCAGTGATCGGTTGGGCCAGTTGCACCAAGTTAGTAATCAGGGTCTCGGCTTCTAGATCCCAGAGCTGAATCAGCCCATCTGTACCACCGCTGGCCAACAGAGGTTCATGGGGGCTCAGGGCCAGAGCGGCAATTCCCCAACCCTGCCCCGGTAGATTGCTAAATCGATCGCCGGTTTGTAGATCCCACTGTTGAATCGTGCCGTCGGTGCTGGCGCTGATCAACACCCGGTTGTGGGGGCTGAACGTGAGAGCAGTGATGCGATCCTCATGCCCCACTGGTGATAAAAAGGTGCGTCCAGTCCACCGATAAAGCAGCTCGCCTGAATCTAGATGCCAAACCTGAATGGTTTTATCTGCACCACCGCTCGCCAGCAACTGACCATCCGCACTCACAGCTAAAGCACTGACTTCTGACTGATGGGCAACGATCGTGTGATGACAATACCAATCTTCTGGATCGGGGCGATCGGCAGCGGGCTCAATTGAAGGGAGGGGGTTGAAATGAGTTGGCGACTGAAGAGGTAAGCCTGATTGCGGGGGCGAAGGGGAACGGCTGCTAACTGCGGTGGGCTGTGGGGCAGAGTCGGGTAAGGGTTGGGCAGAGGAACGGGCGGAGTAGGCAGGAGCAGGTTCGAGGCGAAGAGCTTGCAAAACCTCTGTGGCCGTGGCATAGCGCTGGTTAGTGGCTCGCTGCAACAGGGTATCCAAGACTTTCCGCAGTTCTAAACTCACGGGCTGGGTTAAATACTGTCGCCAAACCCAGCGATCGTCGCTAACGGAATAGAGATCGAAGGGATGCAACCCGGTGAGCAGATGAATGCAGGTGACTCCTAAGCTATAGAGATCGCTAGCAAAGGTGGCTTTGCCCATGGCTTGCTCTGGAGCCACATAGCCTGCGCTGCCGATCGTCGTACCGGTTTGGGTGAGGCCGGGTTGCGCTGATCCGGCTGGGCTATCGACCTCGGTTGAAGGACGAATTGTTTTGGCGGATCCAAAATCGACTAAAACATACCGTTGGGTTTGCTGCTGCCAAATCAGGTTAGCGGGTTTGAGATCCCGATGGATAACTTGGTGCTGATGCACAAACCGTAACACGGGCAGAATATCGGCTAGCAGTTGGCGTACCTGTACCTCACTAAAGCAACCTGCCGCCGCCAACCGGGTTTCCAGATTATCGCCATCGATCCATTCCTGCACTAAAAATTGCCCGATCGGTGTAGTCGAAGCTGCCAACAAGCGGGGAATTTGAGGATGTTGCCCTAATTGAGCTAGGCGATCGACTTCGAGCTGGAAGCGATCGATCGCATCGGTGCGGGGCAAAAGTTGTTTGATGACGCAGTAGGGTTTGGAGTGGGTTCGATCGAGATTGGAGTGGGAGCTAGGCTGACCTGCCCGGAGCTGACCTGCCCGGAGCTGACTTGCCCGGAGTTGACCTGTCTCGAAGGCTGCCGACTTTAGGACTGGATCGGCTGAATGAGCTAAAGCTCGATCGGAAACTGAATCCTGATCTGAACTGAGGCTTTGAGCCAGGCTGGGATCCGGGCTGGGATCGCAGCTTTGATCAGGGTTTTGATCGGAAGATTGACCCAGGCTAGAACCGGAACTTCGATCCAAAGCTAAATCCAGACCCTGATCCAGACCCTGATCCACGGCCAAAAATGTTCTGCCAAATCCACCTTGCCCAATCAGTCGTATGGCTCGATAGCGATCGTCCAGGTAGAGTGGAGAACCACAAGCCTGACAGTAAAATGCCTGATCAGGATTGGCAGGATGGGGACAAACTGGATTCAGGCAAACCGTCATGCGAAATAATGAATTCTTACCTCAGGTCGGCACTCTCAGGTCGGCACTAGCTCACCCGGACGCAGCCTGGCCCATTTCCCCATATCGGCAGTATAGCTGAGGCAGCCTACCACATCCCATTCCATTTCGATCACATCGCCCTGATTGCGAATGTTGACATTAATGGTGGGCTCAACGGCTTCAAAGTCAGGTGTTTCAGTCAAATGGGGCTGTTGGTGTTGATACTCGACCGCATGATAGGTATTGCAGCGATCGACGTAATGACAATTCACACAAATACACATGGTGAACTCCTTCACGGATGCAGCGAAATGAGGCTGAGACAGCAGGGTGATCTGGTTTTTGATGGATGGGTTTTTGATGGATGGGTTTTTGATAGTCTAGCTCAATCTATCCGGGGATCGCCTGACCGATCGAGAGAAACTACTCTAACCCTAATTCTCGTTTTAACAGGTGAATGGATTTGGTTCCAATATAGTTTTGGCAACAAACGAGTTGGGGCGGGCGAATTAACTCCTCTCGAGCGTCCGCAACCGCCGCTTTCACGGCTTCACAGCTCGCTTGATCAAAGCTAAAAATGGTGTGGGCGTTATTGACGATCGATTTGAGCCGGTAGGTGTCTTTGAGCTGAGCCGTCATCACGAGTAAATCTTCGCCACGCAAGCTATGCACGATCACTTCCGAAGCCCGCAAAATGCCGGAACTCAAGCTCACTAAGCCCAATCGGCTATCTTTGGGCAGGGTAAATAGCTTTTGAATTTCCTGGGCATAATCGTAAATATCGACTGGGATCACTCGCACAGACTGGGGAGCAGCAATTGCTTCAGCATCGCCAATGAAGTAGCGACTGGTTACAACCGTGCCCGATCGGGTTTGCTCCAACACCTGACCTAGCTCCTCCATGGGCACTAACTGCACAGGAATTTGCAAAGCCTGCTCTAACTCTTGCACCATCAACTCACCTGCGCCAATATCCTGGCTGGGGGCGGTCACCAACACCCGGGCGCTACACCGCAACCGCCAGTCGATTTCTGCCAGAAATAACTCTCTGGCTTGGGTGAGAGAACAGCCCTGCCCAAGCAATTCATCTAAACTTTTTTGTACGAGTCGATGGGCCTGGGGATATTGCTCCATCATGGGGGAGTGCAATTTAGCATTGCCGCCTTCATCGCCTTGAGCCCGCACATAAATTCCAGAGCCTGCCTGAGCATCTACAATGCCATCTTCTTCTAGCTTGCGATACACTTTGCTGATTGTGTTGCGGTGGAGCCCAGTTTCCATCGCCAGTTGACGAGTGCTGGGAAGTCGATGCCCAGGCGGAAACTGACGAGAAGCGATCGCAAACCGAATTTGGTTGTAGAGTTGCTCTGAGGCAGGAATATCGCTATCGGGTTGAATGTGAAATCGAACCATGGAGCCTCCAGAATGCTCAGGCGTTTAAAGTGCTGCTAAATGATGCTAAATGCTGCGGCTATATATTCTCTACAGACTATTTTGCCTATTTTCCAGGGAGATTGATCGGGGCGATGATGGTAAGGGGGATCAGATGGCTTTGCAGATTGCCATCCAATTGCCATCCAATTGCCATCCAAATGACCCTGCAAATCTCGGTAAAATCTGAACATTGCATTTTGGAGAGTGATGATGCCGGTTGCCCCCTCTGCTGAAATTCAGACTCAAACGGTGGAAATTCCCAATGGTGAGTTGCACATTGCTGCTCATTTGGCCACTCCGCTCGATCCAGTGCCGCTCGATGCCAAATCTCGTCCTGCCATCATCGTGATTCAGGAAATTTTTGGCGTGAATGATCATATTCGATCGGTAACAGAGCGGTTTGCCCAATTAGGCTATGTGGCGATTGCGCCAGCCATCTACCAGCGTCTAGCTCCCGGATTTGCAACTGGCTATAGGGCTGAAGATGTTCAGTTAGGACGGCAGTATAAAGAACAAACGAAAGTCGGTGAATTATTGAGTGATGTACAAGCGACCACAGCTTACCTGAATCATTTGCCCCAGGTAAAAACTGGCGCGATCGGCTGTATTGGGTTTTGCTTTGGAGGGTTGGTCACCTATTTAGCAGCGACTTTGCCGGAGATTAAAGCAGCGGCCTCGTTTTATGGAGCGGGCATTCCAACTTGGTGTCCGGGGAGCGATCGTCCCACGATTGAGTACACTGCCCAGATTCAAGCAAAACTCTATGCTTTCTTTGGCATGAAGGATGCTAGTATTCCGCCTGAGCATATTGATCAGATCACAGCGGCATTACAAAAATATGGGATCGATCACAAAATCTTTCGCTATCCTGAAGCCGATCATGGATTTTTCTGTGATCAACGAGCTAGTTATCAAGCAGAAGCAGCGGCAGATGCTTGGATGAAAGTTCAGGAGTTATTTGGTGAATTGTAGGTGAATTGTAGATGAATTGCGGTGATATCTGGAATCTTCAATCGAGGTGATGAT
>JALOOM010000119.1 GCA_025454395.1 Elainella sp. Prado103 | reverse complement strand
ATATCAATTTCTTGACTTTTGCCAACAGCAATCTGTGGCAGCGCAGTCATTCAAAATTGCCAGCATTTCTCTGGAGATCCCCTTAATCGATCCCTTAGTTGCACTCTACAAATTACTCCAGCCAACGCAACTCCATTTCTACTTTGAAAACCGGGATAAACATCAAGCGATTGCGGCATTTGATACCGCTGTTTCCCAAGCGATTTCAGGTTCCGATCGGTTTGTCTTGGCTCAAGCTTTTATGCAAGATTGCTTTGAGCGCCTACTGCCGAATACCCCGCCGATGCCTGCGGTTCAGCCCCCCGGAGCTGCTCCCTGTTTATTTAGTAGCTTCACCTTTTTTGAGCATCATTCCCCTGGATCGCCTTTTCCAGCCGCTCTACTTTTTCTGCCGCGTTGGCAAATTGTCCGCTGGCAACAAGCCAGTTTTGTGGTGATTAATTGGGTGATTGATGCCCATTCTAAAATTGGCGAAATCACTCAGCTCATCTGGAATCAACTGCAAAAATTGCAACTGGCCCAGTATGATTTATTTGCCTGGACTGACAATCACAAAAATCGTCTGAATCGCTGGCAAATTACCGATATTCATGATTTCAAATTAACCGTTAGTTCTGCACTGGCTGCTATCCAGAAACAAGATTATGAAAAGTTAGTTTTAGCCCATGCGATCGATGTCTCTGCAAACTTGCCGTTCCAGTGGGGACGCTCCCTCCATCATCTACGCCAGCTTCATCCCGATTGTCATGTGTTTTCGATCGGCAATGGTCAGGGGCAAAACTTCATTGGAGCCAGTCCAGAGCGGCTACTCAGCATTCGGAATCATAAGTTGATCACCGATGCCCTGGCTGGTTCTGCGCCGCGTGGTCATACGGTTCCGGAAGATGCCGCTGCTGCTCAACGTCTGATGGAGAGCGAAAAAGAGCGTCGCGAACACCAACTGGTGGTTGAGTTTATTACCCAACAGTTAATTCAACTTGGGTTACAGCCCCACTATGGACAGGAACCCACGCTCTTGCAACTGGCTAATATCCAGCATCTACATACCCCGATCCAAGCGGTTCTCCCGCATCAGCTCCATCCCTTAGAACTCGTGGCCGCCCTCCACCCTACCCCTGCGGTTGCTGGAATGCCACGACAAACGGCTTGCGAGCAAATTCTGCACTACGAACAGTTTGATCGATCGCTCTATGCTGCTCCCTTGGGTTGGGTAGATGCGCGGGGTAACGCTGAATTTATTGTCGGGATTCGTTCCGCCCTCTTAGATGGCGATCGGGCCAGGCTCTACGCGGGGGCAGGGATTGTAGCTGGGTCAGACCCCGACCGGGAACTAGCCGAGGTCAAACTAAAGCTACAAGCATTATTACGAGGATTGATCTAGACCCCAATTTGTCGCGGGCACGATCTCTATGTCCCCCCATCTCCGTCAATCTGGGTACCTATGCCAGCAGCTCACCCGTTTCCTGCAAAGTGTGGAGTCGGTGGTAGATGCCGCCCTGATGAAGCAGTTCACTGTGGCTACCAATCTCCAGAATTTGCCCTTGATCTAGTACCACGATCTGATCAGCCTCCCGTACCGTACTCAGACGGTGAGCAATGATCAAAGTTGTTCGGGTGCCAAGAATACTCCGCATCGCCAACTGGATCGATCGCTCTGATTCATAGTCAAGGCTAGAAGTAGCCTCATCGAACACCAACACATCCGGGTGCATCAGTAAGGCACGAGCAATGCCGAGCCGTTGCCGTTGTCCACCCGACAGCCGCACCCCTCGTTCCCCCACGATCGTTTTATAACCTTGAGGTAACAGTCGAATGAACTCCGTCACCCTAGCAATATCACAGGCTGATTCTACTTCTGCCATCGACACTTGCGGATTGCCATACATCAGGTTATCCAGCACCGTACCGTTAAATACATCCACCTCTTGATGCACGATCGCCAGCCGCTTCCGATAACCCGTCACATCAAGTTGACGGATATCTTGTCCATCGATCAGAATCCGACCACTGGAAGGGTCAAAATAACGGAACAATAGTTTCACTAAGGTGGATTTCCCCGATCCCGATCGCCCCACTAAGGCCACAGTTTGATTGGGCTCGATCAGCAGGTTGATATTTTGCAGCACGGGTCGATCGGCTTGATAGCCAAAGCTAAGATTTTCAAAATGCACCTTGCCAGTAAATTGGTAATGTCGAACTGCATCCGGGTGATCGAGACTGGCGGCATCGGTTCCAGTCGGCAACTCTAGAAATTCATGCAGCGACTTCATGGAAGCATAACGACGGGCAAACACCTCTGCCAATTGACTGATCGGTTCCAGTTCAGCATAGGCCATACTAGATACCGTCAGTGTGGTAACAAAATGTCCGAGTGAAATTTGACCACGTGCTGTAGCCCATAAGGTCAAAACCAAGACTGTGAATACGGAAGCTTCAATCACCAGCCGCTGCCAGGAGAACAGTTGGGTATATCCTTTGTGAATGCGGTAGTCAAGCAGTTTAAACTCCCGCTGAATCCGTTGAGACTGACGCTTTAGTTCCTCTGATTCAGTTGCAAAGGCTTTGACAGTTTTGATGTTAGTGACGATTTCTGATGCTCGACTTTCGGTATTTTCTTCGTATTTATCTAGCATTGCCTCTTTTTTCATCAAGCGAGTCAAATTCTTGACCGTGAAACTGAGGATAAAGATAAACGAAATTAGAAATAGCACCGCGATCCGCCACTCAATCAGGGAAATCATCACAAAGATACCCAGAACGCGAACCGATTTAGGAATCATTTGTCCTGCGATCTCTGGATAAGTCCAGGTATGGTTGGATAATCCACGCGCTACACGTCCAGCAATTCTTCCAGGATTATTCTCGTCATAAAACTCTAACGGTAACGTTAAAATTTTACGAGTGGCTTCAATGGTGTGATCGCGCCGCGCCTGAAAGGCAATATCCCAGTGAAACCATCCGCCCAACCAGGGTTGAATAGGAGCGCGAACCACAGTTACAACAAAAATCAAACTCAGCAGTAAGAAAAGACCGAACGATCGACTACTATCCTGTCCTATTGTGGTTGCAATCTGGTCAATCAACCGTTGTAAAGGTGCATCAAGAGGTTGATTAGATAAGCCATTCAGCAGTTGCCCAATGGTATAGGGAACCACCAGATCGATGACTTCAAATAAACTACTGGCTGAAATACTGAAAATCGATAACCTCCAGTAGGATCGGTAATAGTGAACTACGTCTTGGAGATTGGCCACAGATATCCTCCTGACTCATCAAAATAGAATATGTGAACAAGTGGAGATACAGAAATTACCTTGCTGCAAGCACTGAAGCAAGAACTATCAATGTTCAATCTCGTGTTACAAACATTCGGTACGATAAAATAATCAGGACAATGTGATTGAAGGATCGCTCTTTAAAGCATTGCCCTTCAAAATATTGCCTCCTCAATGGTGACCCAAGGATTAAATTCAGAATCTAGTGGTTTGTGGATAGCGGGCGACAGAACTTAGTCTTGCCCTGCTCTTTACAACACAGTCTTGATCAGTTTTGACAGGTGATCGGTTTTGACAGGTGATCGGTTTTGACAACTTAAATAATGGTGACAGCCTGGATAGATTTGACAATCTGAACCGTTTTAAACACAGCTCGATCGATCATTGCTTCACTCAACATCACGTCTGAGATTAGCATTGTAACACAAATGTAGTATGTGACAAGATCGGGATCGATTGAAGCGAATGGCATTCTCAAACATTAGTCATAAAAAAGTCATAAAAAAGCAATAAAAAAGCAGCAACTGCTGCTCATTCAGGAAAACCAATATTCAGACAATTATTCAAACCATTGTCCCTAGATTTGAAGATTGCATGGCATTCCCCGCAATTGAGGCAATTGAGTTGATTCGCGAGCTGAATCACGCCTCAGATGAATTCCGCCGATGCATCACGCCATGGGCTACCCCATTCATTTACCTTTAACCCAGAGCATAGGCAGACTCAAGCGCCCAGAGAATCAGGAACCCAATCGCACCTAAAATTAAAGCACCAGAGAGGGCAACCAGCGGTAGACTGTCTGCCTCTTTAAATTTCATAATTCCTCGGTTTAGGTCTGTCATAAAAACATCTTCCTCTGATGAAAAGGCCAAAACTCAGCCAGATTCAATTCGATCGGACATCATCATAACCAGTCTTGGACATCACCCGTTCTAAATACCCAGCAAGTTCGATCAGCAAATTCGATCCATTCGATCGACTCCCAGTTTGCCACCCCCATTCTAGCCAGGGACTTGACAAAACAAACGTGACCTACGGCACCTTAAGATTTTTTTTCGAAAGTACTGCACTTTTGTCTGTAAATCGGGCTTACTGACAAGAGAAACCCAATGGAATTAGTAAGTAAAGCCTGACATTATCTTGTCTTCTAATCATGAATTATCTCTGGATCAGCCTAGGATTAGCCACTGTCATCGGACTCTTAGAATTGCTCTTACAGTTGGTTGGTTTCGGTCATCCCCTGCTTTATCTGGCCGATCCGGAGCTAGGCTATTTGATTGCCCCCAATCAACAGATCCGTCGGTTTGGCAAACAGATCACCATTAATCAATATTCCATGCGGAATTCCACGATTTCCGCAAGTCGTCCGGCTGAAACACTTCGCATTTTGATGATCGGTGACTCGATTATCAATGGAGGGGGGTGGACTGATCAACGCGAAACCATTCCCAGTTTGGTTCAGCAACAGCTTCAGCGGTCGTTCGATCCCAACTGCGATCCCAACTGCGATCCCCAAATTGAAGTCTTGAACGCTTCAGCAAACTCATGGTCACCCCGTAATCAACTCGCCTATCTCAAGCGCTTTGGCAGTTTTGAAGCACAAGCGATCGTCCTGGTCATTAACACAGACGATTTGTTTGGCACTGCGCCCTATTCAGTGGTGGTCGGTCGAGCACCGAACTATCCTGATCGCAAGCCGCCATCGGCATTGGCAGAAGCACTTTACTACTATTCACTAAAGTTGAAACTACTCAAACCACCGGCGATTCCAGAGTTGGTAAACATCCAGTCCGAACCTGGCGATCGGGTAGGGGCGAACTTGGCAGCCATTCAGCAGATTCACACCTTTGCGCAAGCCCATCATGCCCAGTTTATTTTGGCAATGACACCCTTAAAACGCGAAGTGGATCCATCTGGATCACGCGACTATGAACGAAAGGCCCGCCAGCGGCTGAATGAATTTGTACAATCGCAGCAAATTAATTTTATTGACTTCCTGCCTCTATTTCAGGCATTGGACGCTCCCGCAGCAATTTACCATGACACGATCCATCTCAATCCGATCGGTAATCAGCAGGTGTCCGAACACATTACGCAGCAAATTAACCAGCTCCAATCTGGATTGATCTGCCAGCAACTTGCTGCTACGCCCTAATCGATCGACTCATCTACCCCTGACCACTAAACTATCTGCGGATAGACGCTTCCTAACAGTTGTCTTTATTAGGATAGGCATGATTTAAGTTGAGGTAGGATGTTGTCGGCAAAACTTAGAAGCCAGCCTTAGCCATCAACAAGGCAATATTCCAAAAGGTCGAGGCTCCAAAGTTAAAGGCTCCAAAGTTAAAGGCTTCAAAGTTAAAGTTTAGGTTGTTTAGTCTGCTCTATCCCTCGATCGGGTAAACCAAACTGGGGGATGTGGACTGACCTGAATTCTCGGTACATTTTTGAGGTGGAAAGCCGCTCAATGACTGGATTCAACTTTTGGATAGTTTGCTGAGGTGGCTCAGTGGCTTTGCCTTGTTCGCAGCTTTGTTCGCAGTTTTGTTTGCAGTTTTGTTTGCCCTCGATTTTTCGCTCGCCTCGCTGAATCGCTGTTGTTCCGGATATATCACCACCATGTCTGACAAATCACCGTTCGAGAACCGATCGTCCGCCAAGTCACCCTTTGAGCAACTCAATGAGCAGGTCGCTGAAACGTTGAATACCGCTACTCGCCCGTTGATCTTGGGGCTTCAGGAACTGTTGGAGCGGGGCACTGAAACTGTGGGTCAGGTGGTTACTCCGATCGCAGAACATCCCATTACCCAGTTTGCCACTCGTGTGCCGGGTTTGCGCTGGTTCATGGCGGCTCTAGGGCAGGTAAATGTGGAAAAAGTTGAACAGGATGTGGCGATCTTACGACAGCAATATCCTTTGGAGACTACCGCTCAACTCGCTCAACGGATTATTGCTGATACTGCCTTGAAGGCGGCAGGAGCAGGGTTGATTACTAACATCGTGCCACCCTTAGCAGTGACTTTATTGGCGATCGATATCGCTGCGGTTACGGCGTTACAGGCAGCAATGGTGTATCGGATCGCGGCAGTTTATGGTTTTTCAGTGCATGAACCCACTCGACGCGGAGAAGTGCTGGCGCTTTGGGGGCTATCTATGGGCGGTTCGGGGATGCTTAAAACTGGGCTGAGTTTGGTTGAAGCGATTCCGCTGATCGGTACAGGGGTTGGGATCGCCAGCAACGCGGCATTGCTCTATTCCCTGGGCTATGTCGCGCAACAGTTTTATGAGGCAAAACGAGAGGCGATCGGACGATCGACGGCCACTCAACCAATCAAGAATACCACTGGCTCGACCCCGGCTGGTTCGTCGGTCAATTCATCTCCTGTCAGCTCATCTGCCAATCAGGACAGAGCTTGAGGTCATTGGCTATCGCGTCAGTCGATTGAGCTGATTGATTGACTTACCCAGATCAACGTCCTGCTTGCCGCATCTACTCATGAGCGAGTAACAGACTGATGAGCGAGTAAAGACTATGAGCGAGTAAAGACTAATGAGCTAGTAACAGACTGTAATTTCAGGTTGACATCGAACTTGTTGCTGGGTGAACTCGACGGGAACAGCGCGATCGGTTTGGGCAGTCTGGGCCTGCTCTCGCCATAGCATCCAGAGCAAGCTGCCTCCCAAGGTACAAGTTAGACTGATCAGCAGTGTCGTGAGAAGCTGAACGCGGGAATGGAGGAGGCGCACTTCCCGCCGGTAACGCTCTAGCTCTTGGGATCGGGCAGGTAGGGAGGCAGCCGTTTCAGCGGCTTGCACAGCTTCAGCAATTTGCCGGGGCTGAAATTTGACTTGAGTATGCAGCCAATTGGTAATCAACTGAGGGCAGTTACGCTTAAACCAGCGCAGCGCCACGATCCGAAATACGGGTTTGGAGAGGCGGGCAATCCATTTTGCCAACCGATTGAAGGTATGAGATTGCACGCGCTGGTTGATTAAATTAACCGAGCCAATATCATACAAATGGTTCAAAATGAGCTTGACGGTCGATTCTTCGCGATCAAACAAAGATTCCAACAGCAATCTGACATCCCGCAACTGCGTCTGTTCTAGCATGACTTGCTGCGCTGATTGGAGAGAATGCTTACTGGGGTGCAGGGTGACTGGCTCAATTGCAGTCTTCGAATTGGGGTTGGAAGATGGGTTCACCATAACTGTAGACCAATCAACACAGCATCACCATCTAGCAATTGCTATCAATTGCCGTCGATAGTCTCCAATTTAATTGCTCAATCGCAAATGGCCGTCCTTCGATGGACAGGAGATTGAACTGGATGCAGCAATTGTAGAGGAAAAAACAGGCAACTGCGATCACCCCTGCCTGAAATTGCGATCTCGCTGCCCCTCTTCCATGACTTTTGGCTAATTCGAACTGAAACCTGTTATGCAACCTTTCCAAAAGCCCACCAAAGCTGAAATTCAGGCCGCTGTTAATAGTACTGTTCCCGATATCATTGCCCCCAACCTGACCATTTTGTTTTGTGGGATCAATCCCAGTTTATACAGTGCTGTGGTGGGTCATCACTTTGCCCGTCCTGGTAATCGGTTTTGGAAAACCCTTTATGGGGCTGGCTTTACCGATCGCCTCTATCATCCTGCTGAAGATCGATCGCTGCTGCAACTGGGCTATGGCATCACAAATTTAGTCGATCGGGCTACGGCAAGAGCAGACGAATTAGCTGAAACCGAGCTTTTGCAGGGTCGGCAGGCTTTGCTCGCTAAAATTGAGCAGTATCAGCCGCAAGTTTTGGCTATTTTAGGCGTTTCAGCGTACCGTACTGCTTTTATGCGACCTAAGGCGCAAGTGGGATTGCAAGCCCATACCTTGGGACAAGCTCAGCTCTGGATTTTACCCAACCCCAGCGGACTCAATGCCCACTATCAACTGGCTGACTTGAACCGGGTTTACGAGGACTTGCGGCTGGCTTTGCTCTAGCTCAATCGGACTGATTTTGGCTGATTTTGGCTGATTTAGACTGATTTGGATGGTATGGATAAGGCTGGCTTGATGAGGTTTGAGCAAGCTCGCTATGACTTACGACAAAAAAGGTGTTTGAGCAATCTTGTCACTAAAAACCATTGAATGGTTAGATAAACCAGGAATCGATCGCCCAATTGTTTCTGATTCAAGTACCCCCAGCCGATCAATAACCCCAAACTAATACCCACAGTGCCGCAAAAGAGCACACTACTTCGCACTAATGAATCAAAGGTCTGTACTACCTGCCAGGATAAACTAAAACCGGAGGAGGGGAGTGGAAACAGAAGTAGCAGTAAAAAGCTGAACACTGCTCCCAAGGTCGATCCAGTAATACCGCCGACACAGCCACCGATCGCCCCTCGGAGCAAGCGAGCCAGACCTGTTAATGGGGTCGATCGAGGCACCGCAGTCATCCGAAACCCATAGGGGGATCGCAGTACCCGAATGATCCCACCACAGACAAACAAAAAACTATAAAACGCTGGAGCCAGAATTCCCCCCCACAGGGCTGACCAATCCGGCTGTTGAGTCACCGTTTTGATGACTGCATAGGTGAACAGGGACAAAGCATAAATGGCTCCGGCCGCGTACCATTTTGCATGAAGCCAATGCCGGAAGCTGACTAGAAAACAGACCAAAACTAGGATCGGCATCCAATAGCTAAACCCCGGAAGAGCCAAAATTGATCGAACCTGCTGAAGCAAGGGCATGGCTAGAGACAAAGGGCGGGAAAGCAGTGAAACTCGTGATTTGTCCACCGGCTCCGATCGACCGTGGAACACTTTTCCTCATTCTGACGCGATCATTTCCGAACGAACAACTGCCCTCAGCAAAAATTCCTGAAGGGTTTGCCAAACCTGATCGACTAAATCGGGGGCAGCGGCATCAAACCAAACAATCCTGGGATCAGCTCGAAACCAGGTGCGTTGCTGTTTGGCAAACTGACGAGTATGTAGCCCGATCGCCACTTCAGCCTCTGCCAAGGAACAGTCGCCTGCTAAATATTGTTTGATTTCCTGATAACCCAAAGTGTTGAGCAAGGGCAAATCAGCCCCGTAGGTTTGGCAAAGGTGTTCTACTTCTGTAACCAAGCCGGTCGCGATCATTTCAGCGGTGCGCTGTTCAATTCTGCGAGCTAACTGATCAGGTGCTGCATCCAGCCCAATTTGTAGGATCGGATAGGTTGGGGGTTGTTCTCCTTGTTGGGCAGAAATCGGTTGACCGCTGACATAAAACACTTCCAAGGCTCGTAAAGTGCGCACCTGATCGTTACTGTGAATTTTGCGAGCGGCGATCGGGTCAACCTGTTGTAGTAGGGCATAACAGAGGGTTTGTCCTTGAGCAGCCAATTGGGCTCTCAGGAGCGGCTGGGGGGACACTCTGGGAATTCGCAGGCCCTGCACGATCGATTTAATGTAGAGCCCAGTGCCACCAACCAAAAGGGGAAACGCTAAGGGCGATGCAGTAGGGGCGATCTGAGGTTCGGGGGTTGGCTGCGGGTGAAACTGCCCCCGATGGATCTGAGCGATCAAGGTTTGCGCTTGCTGCTGATAGTCTGCCAAGGTCAGGGTTTCAGTGGGATCGCAAATGTCGATCAAGGTGTGAGGCACCTGCTGCCGCTCCTGAACCGTGGGCTTGGCCGTCCCAATATCAAATTCACGATACACCTGGCGCGAATCTGCGCTTAAAATGACGGCGGGTATGCGTTGGGACAATTGCAACGCTAAACCTGACTTACCAGATGCGGTCGCGCCGCAAATCACGATTAGAATAGGAGAAGCAGGATTTGGTACAAATGTATCACTAAAATGCACGATCGATCCATCCAAATCATTAACATTCTTTAATGGGCTGATTCGATCCATCTCCTCAGAAAAAAGTCTCCCAGACCCTGACAAAATCGCCAATAAGCCTTTTGTGCTAGAATTTTGATATATTTTGGTGTTCTGAGGTCAGAGACGGCTTCAAATCACATTTAGGAGCGCTTCATTCATGACGACAAATTACGGTGCTGAGCAAATTCAAGTCCTGGAGGGGTTAGAACCTGTCCGGAAGCGACCCGGGATGTACATTGGCAGCACTGGGCCTCGCGGACTCCATCACCTAGTGTACGAGGTGGTTGATAATTCGGTCGATGAAGCCTTGGCAGGCTACTGTAAACACATTCAGGTGACACTCAACCCGGATGGATCAGTTTCCGTCAGCGATGATGGGCGGGGCATTCCCACTGGCATTCACCCCAGCACCGGCAAATCTGCCCTGGAAACGGTGATGACTGTGCTCCATGCAGGCGGCAAATTTGGTGGGGGTGGCTACAAAGTATCGGGTGGATTGCACGGGGTCGGCATCTCCGTTGTCAATGCGCTTTCAGAATGGGTAGAGGTGACCGTTTACCGGGAGCAGAAGATTCATACTCAACGTTACGAGCGGGGTGTTCCCAAAGCCGATTTAGTGGCCAGTCCCCTCAAAGGTAATCGCACAGGTACCTCGGTTGTGTTTAAGCCGGATGTTGAGATTTTTACGACGGGGACTGAGTTTGATTACGCCACCTTGGCGGGACGACTGCGCGAGTTGGCCTACCTGAATGCCGGGGTGGAAATCACTTTTACTGATGCTCGGTTAGAGTTGCTGAAGAGCGATCAACCCAAGTCGGAAACCTACCACTATGCCGGTGGCATCCGAGAATACGTCGCTTACATGAACAAAGATAAGCAACCTCTCCATGAAGAGATCATCTTTGTCCAAGGCGAGCGCAATAATGTGCAGGTTGAAGTTTCGCTCCAGTGGTGCGTCGATGCCTATACCGACAATTTGCTAGGCTTTGCCAACAACATCCGCACGATCGATGGGGGAACACACTTGGAAGGCTTGAAAGCCGTGTTGACCCGCACCATGAACGCGATCGCCCGCAAGCGAAATAAGCTGAAGGAAAATGAGTCCAATCTGGCCGGCGAAAACGTCCGGGAGGGGCTGACTGGCGTGATTTCCGTCAAAGTTCCTGATCCGGAATTTGAAGGTCAAACGAAAACCAAGCTGGGCAACACGGAAGTGCGCGGCATCGTCGATACGCTGGTGGGCGAAGCCCTGACAGAGTATTTGGAATTTCGTCCTGGTGTGGCCGATTCCATTCTCGAAAAGGCGATCCAAGCGTTTAATGCCGCCGAAGCAGCCCGTCGCGCCCGTGAGCTGGTTCGCCGTAAGTCGGTGCTAGAATCTTCGACTCTGCCCGGTAAGCTGGCGGATTGTAGTTCTCGCGATCCCAGCGAGTCGGAGATTTTTATTGTAGAAGGGGATTCTGCAGGTGGTTCAGCCAAGCAAGGCCGCGATCGACGCTTTCAGGCCATCCTGCCTCTCCGGGGTAAAATTCTCAACATTGAGAAAACCGATGATGCCAAAATCTACAAAAACACTGAGATTCAAGCGTTGATTACGGCATTAGGGCTGGGTATTAAAGGAGAAGAGTTCAATGCCTCCCAACTCCGCTACCACCGGATCGTGATTATGACCGATGCGGATGTCGATGGGGCTCATATTCGCACGCTGCTGCTAACCTTCTTCTATCGCTACCAGCGAGAAATTGTTGATCAGGGTTATGTCTATATTGCCTGCCCTCCTCTCTATAAGATTGAGCGGGGTCGCAATGCCCACTATTGCTACAGCGATCGAGAACGAGATCAAATTATTGCGGGTTTCCCGGACAACGCCAAGTATGATATTCAGCGGTTCAAAGGGTTAGGTGAAATGATGCCGCAGCAACTTTGGGATGAATTTTTACTGTTCTGATGGGCGATCGAGTTGCCCCGCGCCGTGAGTTTATCGAAACCTACGGGCCACGCCTGAACTTAACGGATCTGGATATCTAAGCTTTTGTTGGATCCTACAAAAAGTGACACTCGTCGCACAAAAGTTGTCAGTTTGTCATACTACTACGACAAATTGTTGAAGCTGTAGAGAACCTTGCTGTAGCACGGGTATGAGGAACCTCATCATCTGCCCGTGCTGTTTTATGGAGAGCTATAGTCGGTTTGTCCAGCCTGCAAGAAAGATAACTAACACCGGCACTAGCAAAAACATCCACAAGTTTTTCAGTGTCAAAGTTTCGACTCGGCCAATTTGCATCGTCTGCGAGTCTATTCTCGAGAAAGACTACATGTATCTGCTGGAGATAGATCCAGATTTCGCCATTTTGCCCTATCGTAGCCGTTGCCAACCTTCCCAATTAAGCACAGGCGATCGCCCAAAGACACCAGCGATCAAAATTCTTCAAGATCCTTGCAGTTTCTAGCGATACACATCCCGCCGATGCCCAACTTTAACGACGGTAATCACAAGCTGCCTGTCTTGCACCTCGTAAACAACGCGGTAAGTATTCGCCACCCAAATGCGATACAGATTCAATTCACCTTTCAGCTTTTTGCAGCCCTCAGGACGAGGATTATCCGCCAGAGCCTCGATCGCTTCAATCAACACTGAATTTTCCGGGGTGAGCTTGCGAAGCTGCCGCAATGCCGCAGGCTTAAAGCCAACCGTGTAGGGCATCGGTTAAAGCCCCAGTTCTTGTTTGACTTCAGCGAGAGAAATAAAGCCCTCTTCTGCCAGTGCCGCCTCCGCATCTGCCAGATCTTCCGCATCTTCGATCGCCTCAATTTGCTCTTGCTTATGGCGCAAAAACAGCACAAAATCCAAAACTTCCCGCCAAAGGTCTTCTGGAAGCTGGTCAAGGTTTTGCAGAATTAGATCCTTGGTTGCCACTTGCCAATCTCCTACTTATTACCTCAAGCTAGCATAATCAACTATCTCAACCCTTATTTTCCCATGTCTCAAGCTGCTGCTGTGCCTATTCTCGTAGTTGTTCGTCGGGGTCATTGTTGGCGCGATTCTCTACGAGACACGACGTGAACGTGTAGGAGGGCGATCATCTTTGGGTGGAATCGTGGGTGAAGCAGAAGGCTCAAACAAGAAGCACGCTCGGCGCAGGAATTGGTTCTCCCTCTACCTGCCAAGCTTCTAAATACATTTCGATCACCTCTTCGCCATTATGAATTGCTTCCTCGCGGGTTCTGCCATGAGTGCAGGGCATCACAACGCGATCGCTAAATTCTGGAATAGTGACGAGAAAGAGCTGATCTTCATCGGACCATTGGATGATCATGCTGTATCGATTCATGAATTCTCCCTCAACTTTTCCAGCTCTATTAACAATTTTGCCAACTGTTTCTCCAGGTAAGGGGGCGCATCATCCCCATCTTTGCCTGGAATGGTTAAGGTCTTTTGCAAGAGAGGGTGCCGCCATCGCTCATGACTTCCTTTGCCTCGTTTGGGTAAGAAAACGAAACCCTCGCGGGCAATCTGGGCTTTTAACTCTCGAACTTTCCTGGGCATGCTTTTGCCTGGCTTCTCCTCCTAATGATCCTGCTGCATTATTTTAAGCTGCTGCTGTGCCCATTCTCGTAGTTGTTCGTCGGGGTCATTGATAGCTCGATCGTGTAGGAGGTCGATCGTTTTTGGATGGGTGGGGTAGTGGGTGAGGAGGGCTTTTAGAGCAGTTTGTCGAGGATTAGTAGTATACAGCGGTTTGCGCAACAATCTGGCACAATAGTAAAAGATGTCAGTTTGGATAGTGATGAAGCCCTACTCCCTTGATCTACGTGAGAAAATTATCA
>JALOOM010000037.1 GCA_025454395.1 Elainella sp. Prado103 | reverse complement strand
CGCAAAAATAGCTCAGTGCCAGGTCTATATTCTCGAAGCTCTTGAGGTACAATCCCTCAGGAGCTTCTTGATTCTGAAATAAAAATTTGTGATGAATTAAAGTCTATCTAGAGAGGGGCTATATAATTTGCTAGTCTTTTGCAAAAATTAACCTTGCCTGGGTTAATGGGATTTACGGTTGACATGATGCGACGCGAAAAAAAGCCTTCAATTCTTGTTCTTTTGTTAGCAGTACTGCTCTCGACTGTCTCGAGACCACTATTTCTTCAGGTTTATCCCGCTAAAGCTCAACCGGCTACGCAAGACGGATTCCCATTAATACCATCTGTTTCTCCTGGAACAATTGTTCGAGTAGATGGTTCTGAAAGCATGGTAGGGATTAATCAGTCCCTCAAACAACGATTTGAACAGCAGTATGAAGGCTCAATAGTTGAGCTGGCGACTCGGGGCACAGATGTAGCCATCCAAGCTGTTTTGGCTGGTTCGATCGATCTGGCTGCGATTGGTCGTCCATTAACGGAAGCTGAACGAGCGCAAGGTTTAGTTGAAGCCCCAGTGAGTCGAGAAAAGATTGCTATTTTCGTGGGTGCTGACAATCCGTTTCAGGAAAATCTAACATTTGAACAGTTTGCCGGAATTTTTCGGGGAGAAATTGTTAACTGGGCTGAATTAGGTGGGGCAGCAGCCCCCATTCGGTTTATTGATCGACCAGAAACCAGTGATACCCGTCAGTCGCTCAGTCGCTACAGTGTATTCCAATCGGCTCCTTTTCAGGTCGGTGCAAGTGCAGTGCAGTTGCCGAGCGATGATACAGCGGCTATCGTTTCGCAGCTAGGACAAGATGGAATTAGTTATGGCATTGTTAGTCAAGTTCTGAATCGCAGTGATATCCGCATTCTGCCGATGCACGATACATTGCCCGATGATCCCCGTTATCCTTACTCACAGCCGCGCAACTATGTTTACCGGGAAACGAACCCAGCAGTTCGATCGTTCTTAGGATTGATAGCTTCCCCGATCGGGCAACAGGCCATTGCTGAAGCAAGACAGGCAGAAGCTACGGCTGTTCAACCTGTTTCTCCTACGCCTGTTTCTCCTAGCCCAATTTCTGAGACGCTGGCTACCCCGATTGCTCCCGAAGGGTCAACACTTTCTCCAACTCCAGCTACCTCAATCACCCCCGCTGCGCAACCTAGCAGACAAGATGTGGGTTGGCTCCCCTGGTTGCTCTTACCTCTGGCGGGTGTGGGTGGTTTGCTTTTATGGGGATTAAATCGACGTAGAGAATCTACGATTCCTTTATCTGGCAGTGACTCATCTGTTGCTACGGCTACTGCGACATCTAGCTTGGCGGAACGATCAGGAACGGTGATTACCGGTGATCAATCCACCTCACTGGAACGTTCTGCAAATTCGATGGATCAGACTGCATCGGTTTCAATAGAGCCATTACCAGAGGAGCCATTACCAGAAGAGCCATTACCAGAATCAGCGATCAGTGCCGATCGCTCAACTGTTGAACCTTCAGTTGAACCTTCAGCTTCTGTGACCCCAACCTCTGCGATCGATGCAGGTCGTGCTATGTCAGTGGGGGTGGGTGCTGCGGCATTGGCAGGCGGAATTGGAGCAAGACTCGCCACCTCTGAAGCTGGACATAGGAGTCAGATTATTCTAACCCCGAGAACTTCTACGCAAGGCTATGCTTACTGGGAAGTGCCGGAAGCTGAAAGGGCAAGATTGAAACAGCAAGGGGGTGAACAGCTCACCCTGAGAATTCTAGACACGACGGACATTGATCTATCTACCGACCAGCCTCCCTATAGCCAACAATATCCCTGTGCTGAACCTGATCGGGATGCATTTGTCGCATTGCCGATCGCCAACCGTGAATATGTAGCTGAACTGGGCTATCTGACTGCAAATCAGCAATGGCTATTATTGGCTCGATCAACTCCAGTATATGTGGCTGGCTTACCGGAGCCGCTTGACAGGAATCAGCCAGCTCGATCAGCTTCAGTTGACAGTCCAGGTGATAGTGCTCCTTTATCAGATCAATTGCCTGAAGCAAGTGATTCTGCATTGCAAGTTTCACCCGCAGCATCCACCGCCGAACTGCATTCTGAGCTGTCTACGCCTGACCTAGAAGCTCCTGAGCGACAACCTAGCAATAGTCCAGATGTTGCATCGAATCTCCTGTCGTCGGATGTTTCAGGTGGCGATAGTGATAGCAGGGCTCTGTTGATGGGTGGTACGTCACTCATTGCTAGTACAGGGGCTCTCACAGAGGCTTTACAAAACCCACCTGTTGGAGAAGCGATCCAAGCAGCGGTGGAAGCAAGCCGTTTTGATCTAGGTTCTACCGATGAAGATCTTGCTCTAGCAGCCATTGATGAAGGACTGGCTGAACTGCCGAGTGGCTACGATGGAAGCTGGATCACACTGCTTGCCAGAGATCCATACTGGGCCTATACATATTGGAATACGCCCGAAGCGGATAAACAGAGACTACGTCAACATGGGGGACAGCGACTTGCGTTGCGCTTTTATGATGTCACGGCGATCGATCTGAAAGAGCAGAACCCCCACAGCTTGCAGCAGTATGAATGCGACGAAATCGCCCGCGACTGGTATCTCCCAATTCCAGTGAGCGATCGGGACTATATCGTCGAAATTGGCTATGTGACGAGTGACGGACACTGGTTAATGCTAGCTCGTTCCAATGCCATCTGCACACCACCGCTTCAACCCTCTGATTGGTCTGAAGCGCAATTTCTGACCGTTAGCTGGGACAAAGAGTTGACTCATGACAGCTTAGTGGAACTGACACCACTGGGTCAGCAGTCAGCAGATAGGCTGGCTGAGCGAATATTGGATCTGTCTAACTCAACTCAATTGGCTCATCTGGCAGGATCTTTATTTGGGTCGCAACATCAAATTCCGTCCGCAAGCCTCAGTTCTTTTGGACTGGGATCGGGAGCTGGACTGGTCACTCGTACTGAGTCTGGTGTGGGCATAATGTCAGGAATTGGCATGATGTCAGGAGTGGGTATTTCAGGAATGTCGGGTGTGGGGTTGTACTCGATGTCAGGAGTGGGTATCTCAGGAATGTCGGGTGTAGGACTGTACTCGATGTCAGGAGTGGGTATGACCGTCCCAGCAGTACCCACCTTCTCAGGAATCGGCTTGGGCTCTGGGATGGGGATGATGTCCGGTGTCGGAATGTACTCAATGTCCGGGGTTGGAATGTTAGGAATGTCTGGTGTCGGCATGTATTCTATGTCTGGCATTGGGTTGGCTGCTTCTATGCCACCACTTCGATCGCGCCAGTTTTGGTTGCTTGCTGATGCCGAACTGATTGTCTATGGTGCCACTGAACCCGGAGCCAAGGTGACGATCGCTGGATACCCAGTTCAACTCAATCCGGATGGAACCTTTCGATTACACCTGTCCTTCCAAGATGGAATGCTTGACTTCCCCATCTTGGCAATTGCAGAAGATGGAGAGCAATCCCGATCGGTACATCTGCGATTCAATCGAGAAACCCCCAGCCGTCATACCAACCCGAAAGATGAAGCGAGGGATGAGTTATTTTAATTGAGCCGGCGAAGAATAATTTTCTTCTCAAAAATAATGATTCACTTTGAACTGGAGTCACTATTATTAAGTGAGGGAAGAAAATTCGAGGAGAAAACGATGATCCAAAAGCTGTGGTGGATCGGTAGCGCTATCATCCTCTCTCTCGTTGGCTGTAGCCATCAAGTTTCGACTCATCCGCCCCAGTCTGAGCCAGTTCAGTCTGCGATAGTTGATGTACCTGAAAAAATCGCAAATCAACGACCTGGGCAGCCATTAACCTCACAAGATTTTTTCCCAAAGCCGACGATCGTTTCTAGTGCCGTTCAACTAGCGCCAGTGCCGGTGCCGCATTTAATTCCGCCGACAACTTCCTCTGAGCGGATACCCCAAGTAGAAACTGGCAGATCTGATCCTTTTGCCACCCTCAGTATGGTTCCCAGGGTGCAAGCTAAGCCAGTCACATCTGCACAGCCAGTCACATCTGCACAGCCAGTCACATCTGCACAGCCAGTCACATCTGCACTGCCAGTCACAGTGGCACCTCCTGTGGTGCTCTCTGCCGAGCCAGTTCAACCCCCTCCCTTGCCGACGGTAATGCCCTCCGTAGCCGTTCCACCTGTTCTTGCTCCTGTGCCTGTGAATCCCGTGCCTGCACCTGCGAAAGTCAATCCACTACCTCTAGCAGAGAGGATTGAAATCAGTGGCGTGATTCAAATTGCAGGCGAGACGAACGTGATTGTGAAGCTGCCTGAGGAGGCGACAAGCCGATATGTGACGGTTGGAGAACGGTTGGGAAATAGTCAAGTATTAGTCAAGCGGGTTGAAATGGGGATGGAACCAACTGTGATTTTAGAGCAATCCGGTCGTGAGATTGTTCGATCGATTGGTTCGAGGAGTGGATTTGGCGGAGTCCTCTAGCTGTTCGATGGCAGGTCGGTTAAGCTGTTTGACAGGTGATACTAATCACAGCTTGTAATATGGCTGGCAATTACGGCTTGCAATAGGGAGTACTATGACCCAACCTATCCCAGACTCCGATCGTCTGATGAATGCCCCTCCTGCCAAGCCAGAGCATCCGGATCCGGCGGTCAGCCAGCGTTCGGATCCGCGAACACGCAGCTTAAGCTTGCAGGACTCTTATCTTTGCCCTGTGTGTCGGCATGGGCAAATCACTGAATTAATTTTGACAGATGCCTTTGCCTGCAATTTCTGCCGACATATTTTTGCAGCTAATTTGCAGGCTCAAACAGTGCAAGTGGTTGATAGTGCGCAACCCCTGACTTGGCGTTGGAATGGACGCGGTTGGCGATCAACCCATCAAGACGATCCCAGTCTCAGTGCAATTATCTGGATTGCCAGCCTTGTTTTGGTTCTATTACCCGCTGGACTGGTTTGGTTAATGGCTTACATTTTTCCTCCATTGCCAGGAAGCATATGGGCATGGTTTCCGGGAGTGTGGTTAGGTTGCACTTTGGGCATCCATCTGCTGATGGTGGGTTGGTTATTGGCGGAACATTATCAATTGCCCATTTACATCGCGAGTCGGGTCAGGCTGCGAGAGTGGTTTAGTCGCCGTTAGAAGCTGCTAGGGGGTCAGACTCCGTATTCGCTTCATCAGAGACTCGCTTATCTTCGAAAAGTGCCTTTATATACTGGTAAATTTGTTGTCCCTATAAAGCGCATGGATTGAATATTAAGCAAGGGTGTTTCACGATGAGCAAGCTGCAAGCTATCCAGATTGACGAAAATACTACTATTTATGTAGAGGCGACAGAAAATACGCTGGTGCCCGTAGCCACAGCGACAGTGGAAACTGGTGAAGAGACCCGACGAAGCGGTTCTAAGGGATGGGAACAAACATCCCAGGTGGTAGAAACTCAAGTCACGCAAAGCTTTCGAGCGATCGAAAATACCATTAAAACCTATACTAAATATACGCTGAATGCCTTTAAGGATGCTGCCTTAGCAGAAGTTGAAAAAGTTTCTTTAGAATTCGGAGTGAATGTGAGTGGCTCCGGTGGGGTACCCTATATCGCCGCCGGAACGATGCAGTGTAACATTAAGGTAACGGTAGAATGTGCATTCCCGAAACGCCCTTGCGAAAATAGTCAATCCGTCCCTCAACAGGCGATGCACCCTGCTGCTTCCCAATCTAGAGTCCCGCAAGGAATGCCCCAGCGGCCGCCTCAACCTGCTCAGCCTACTAATCCCCGCCCTGTTGGACAACCGATCGGCTAAAACTTCGGCTAAAACTTCTACCGCGCTTGCTCTATACCAGTGTCATATTACCAGTGTCATATAGGGTCATGTATGAACTCGATCGATCTGGCTTTTACCTCAGTGCTAGAACAGGCTCAGCTCATTCGGAACGGCACCCTATCTCCAGTTGACCTGGTAGAGCTGTACTTATCCCGAATTCAAAATTTCGATCAGCAGCTCGGTAGCTACGTCACGGTGATGGCAGAGCAAGCACTGGCAGAAGCGAAGCAGAAAGCAGAAAGTTTGGTGAGACGTTGGGCGAGTGATCCAGCCGATTTGCCTCCCTTCTGGGGCGTGCCGATCGCCATTAAAGATTTAACTGCGGTGCAGAATGTTCGTTGCACCTATGGTAGCCCTGTCATGGCTGAGTATATGCCTCCTGATGACGATGCCGTGGTATCACGCATCCGGCAGGCAGGTTTCATTATCTTAGGTAAAACGTCAGTTTCTGAATTTGGATCGTTGCCCTACACCGAGCCCAGCCAGCTTCCCATAGCTCGCAATCCCTGGAACTTAAACCATACGCCCGGTGGCTCCAGCGGTGGGTCAGCCGCTGCGGTGGCCGCTGGATTGATACCGATCGCCCATGGTTCGGATGGGGGCGGGTCAGTCAGGGGACCAGCCTTTTGTTGTGGTGTGGTGGGGTTAAAGGCAGCGCGGGGTCGAATTTCCTTTGCACCAGTCGGAGATCACCAAAGTGGAATTGCGACCCATGGTGTCTTGGCTCGAACCATTGCTGATGCAGCGGCTTTGCTGGATGTGATGTCAGGCTACGTCCCTGGCGATCCTTACTGGTTGCCCGATCCAGAACTGCCATTTGTGGAAACGGCTCAGCGCGGCTTGAATCGTTCCCTCCGGATTGCTTACAGCACGGAGATTATGCCTATTGGTCAAGCTGATCCGAGCGCGGCACAAGCTGTGATGGATGTTGTGGCGCACCTCATGGAGTTGGGGCATCAGCTCGAACCCGGTTGTCCTGACTGTACAGGTCTGGTTGACCCTTTTGTGGTACTCTGGCGAGCTGCAGTGGGCACAGTAGAAGTGCCCTCGAACTATCTCAGTCCATTTAACCAATGGTTATTAGCACAATCCGATACCAGTGGGGATTATCTGAAGGCGGTTTGGGCTGTTCAACAGGTAGCAAGACGGATCGTCCGCTTTTTTGAACAGTATGATGCCCTGGTTTTGCCGACCTATCTGCACCCAGCAATTCGGATCGGGGAATGGGCTGATTTATCCCCCGCAGAAACGCTCCAGCGGATTATCGCGTGGATTGCCCCCTGTCCTCCATTTAATGCCAGTGGACAGCCTGCGATTCACCTACCGACCGGCTTGAGTGCTGGTTTGCCGATCGGTATTCAGATGGTGGGTCGTCCGGCCGATGAAGCCACCCTGCTAGCATTGGCAGCGCAATTAGAGACTAAGATTGCTTGGCAGCAGCGGCCTGACTGGGTTAGCAATTGATTTGACCTGAAGTGAAAGATGAATCGCTTTGCGATTAAAGTGTTTGAGCAAAAATTAAGCAGCCAGTGCAAGTCGATTAAAATTTGAGTAATCTCATGATCAAAACTTTCTCGGTTGGGATCTCTTTTTGACTCCGATTCCCGTTAAATTAGGGGAGGTTGCTCAATAGAATTTTGCAGATGATTGTCCGCTAGGGATCCACTATCCCTTCAAACCATTTGCACAATTGGGTAAATGAACAATTGGGTAAATAACGACTGGTTCGATCGCAATACACTGTAAAACTCTGGCGAGATTTGATTCGTTACGAACAAGAGGCGAGCAAGGTTGGACGATACATATCAGGTTTATATCAATCGAGTGGCAAGAATGACCTTACCAGAGGCTTATCATTCTCAGGTGCAGTACATTCAACCCTCTCCCAAGTATCAGGCTGATGCAAACGGAGTGATTCAACCCGCTAATTTTCCGGGCTACACGATCATTTCTCCGCCCTGGATCGATGATTCAAATAATCATGACTTTTATCAACATTTAGAAAGCTATCAGCAGCGGGTTTTGGAGCAACTGGCACCAGGGTTGGTGATACCTGTCCCAGCCAAAAGCTTTCACTTTACCCTGGCAGACTTAATTTGGGCCAGCGCCTATCGAGATGCCATCGAATCCTCTGGCTTTGAGCAACGGTTGCAAACGCGGGTGTCTGAAAGTTTTCAAAAAGCTCTATCCAGCATTCAGCTCGAAAAACCGATTTATTGGCAAGTGATTGGGGTGTTTCTGCGCACTCGAGCGATCGGGGTGTGCTTAGTGCCCAAAGATGAAGATTCTTATAATCGGGTGGTTGAGCTACGACGGGTGCTCTATCAAAACCCTGATCTGATTGCGTTGGGCATTGAACAGCAATACAATTTCACCGCCCATATTACCCTGGGCTATTTTGGTGAACCGGCTGCTACGATCGATCGATCGCAATTGGGCCATCAGCTCGTGCATCTGAATGAATGGTGGCTGGAAGCCGGAGCCCAAGAAATTTGGGTTCATCGAGCTGACCTACGAAAGTTCGAGGATATGACCCATTACGATCGAGAATTGAATTGGCCGACGATCAGCTTTCTTCCCTAGCCTGTCGATGAATCTGCCTCTCTTTCCAGCCGGTCAGCTTGCGAGGATTGGGCGAGAGGCATTTTCAGGAGGAGGGCACGAATCGCTTGCGTAATGACTCTGAGCGGCGTTTAGCAGTCGAGTTTTTGGGATCCAGGCGTAAAGCCTCCTCATAAGCCTCTAGCGCTTGCGTGATCAACTGCTTCTTCTCATAGGCAAAGCCTAAATTATTGAGAGCAGTCGGGTATTCTGGCAGGCGCTCGATCGCTTCTTTGTATTGTCGGATCGCTAAATCAAATTGCTCTTGGGCAGCATAAGAAAATCCTAAGGCATTGTAAATCAGGGCTAAATTTTCCTCTGCTTCTTCATCCTTGGCTTTCAGAGCTTTTTGGAACTGCGTGATCGCCTGACTATACAGTCGCTTATCTAGCAGAATGCCGCCCAACTCATAATATTCTTTAGCAGTTCCCTTTTCTTGACTGAGCTTACTTTGCAGCCGTGAAAGGGTTGTTTCGGTACGACGAGTTCGCAAAATTTGCCGAAAAATAAACCAGCCTGCTGCGCCTAGCAAAACAACAAGAATGCTCAGGTAAACGCCAGGCAGCCAAATCTCTTTCATACTGTTTAAGCTGTTTTCAAACCAATCTATCAAACAAGATCCCTATCTTCAGCCTACACCAGAATGTAGTCAAAGATAGGGATGAAAAAACCGATTGACCTCTATACCAACTCGACCACCCTAACGAAGTCGAGCAAGCTCAATGACTCAAACAAGGTTGTAGATTAATGCTTAATAAGCATCTTGCAGTTCAAAGAAGTCTGGCGAAATATAATCTTTGCGTAGCGGATATCCAACCCAGTCTTCCGGCATCAGAATTCGTTTCAGATTGGGGTGTCCTTCATAGACAATGCCATACATATCGTAGCTTTCTCGCTCTTGCCAGTCTGCGGTTTTCCAAATCCAGTAAACCGATGGTACGCGAGCATCATGACGCGGTAGAAAAACCTTGACCCGTAGTTCTTCTGGACGATCGGCGTTATCACTGACCTTAATGAGATGATAGGTGCTGACCAGATCTCCCCCCGGGCCAGTGTCATAGGCACATTGGCACTGAAGATAGTTGAAGCCATAGGCATAGAGGGCAGTGCAAAAAGGCAATAGGAACTCTCGATCGACCTTCACCACTTCCACGCTGAGATGATCGGGCTCCATACTCTCATGCTCAAACCCATTCTCGGTCAGCCAGCGGGAGACTTTGCCTGCTTCAACAATTTGACCTGACTCAGGAGCTTGTGTTTCTTCAGCCACGAACTTCCTCCTTCTGCGATTCTTCTAGAGCAGGAGTCATCGGCATTCCCATGGCTTCCATTAACTCCTTCGGTGGGGCTTGGCGCTCTGCCAGTTGCAGATATTTGCCATCGTGGATCAAGGGCACGGGTTGCATTGCGTGGGTTGTTGTGTAGTAGCGATGGGTCTGCGCGACTTGACCCCGTTCAACTAGCGATTCGTTGGAAATCTTTTTGCGCAGTTTAACGATCGCGTCAATGATTGCTTCCGGACGGGGGGGGCAGCCTGGAATGTAGACATCGACTGGAATCAACTTATCCACTCCTCGAACGGCGGAAGGAGAATCCATACTGAACATGCCGCCGGTAATGGTGCAGGCCCCCATGGCGATCACATATTTAGGATCAGGCATTTGCTCATAGAGGCGAACCAGTGCTGGAGCCATTTTCATGGTAATTGTGCCCGCAGTGATGATCAGATCAGCTTGGCGAGGGCTACAACGAGGCAGTAAGCCAAACCGATCGAAGTCAAATCTGGATCCAATCAAGGCGGCAAACTCAATGAAGCAACAGGCCGTACCGTAGAGTAAAGGCCAAAGGCTGGATAAGCGTGCCCAGTTATGGAGATCATCGACCGTGGTTAGAATGACGTTCTCAGAAAGTTCTTTCGTAACTTCTGGTCGCCCGATCGGGTTCAGCAGTTGCTGGATCGAATCTGAAGGGGGAGGATTCATGACCATTCAAGGGCTCCTTTGCGCCATGCGTAAACAAGGGCAACCACGAGGATCGCAACAAAAATCAAGGCTTCGACGAATGCCAACAAGCCAAGCTGATGGAATGCCACCGCCCAGGGATATAGAAAGACGGTTTCTACATCAAAAACGACGAAAACCAGAGCAAACATGTAGTAGCGGATGTTGAATTGAATCCAGGCTCCGCCAATCGGCTCCATCCCTGATTCATAGGTGAGACCCCGCTCAACGCCCTGACGACGGGGCGCAAGGACGGTGGATAAAACCAGGGCTGCTCCAGCGACCAGGCTACAGACAATCAGAAAAACCAGAAAGTATTCGTAACCGTTGAGAACAAACACAATAGCTGCCGCTCAAAAATGGTTGACTCAGTCAATGTTACCTGTTTTTTACATTATAGAGAATCGGGGACGATGGTCAGAGTGATAGAAAACCGTTATTAAGGAAATCAGTTTTGTTCAAACTTGTGCAAACCCATGCCGGTGGTTCGGCTCTAGCTGGCTCTAGTTGGCTTTCGCTTGGTTCTAGTGAGTTTTAGTGAGTTTTAGTGAGTTCTATCAAAACTCTCTGGATCGACCAGGGGTTGTCTTGTCGGCTCAGGTGCAAGGGATTGTCGATCGAGCCAAGCCTGCCAGAGATCCGGCCGACGCTGGCGAGTCCGTTCAATTTGCTGCTGTTTGCGCCATGCCGCAATGGCCTGATGGTTGCCAGATAGCAAAACTTCTGGCACCTGCCAACCCCGAAACTCAGCGGGACGGGTATATTGTGGATAGTCCAGTAACCCAGCTTCAAAACTTTCGAGTTTGAGGGATTCTGCCTTGCCAACGGTACCAGGCAGTAAACGGATCACCCCATTGAGCAACGCTAGCGCCGGGATTTCGCCACAGGTCAAGACAAAATCGCCTAAGGAAATTTCTTGAGTCACTAGATTCAAGACCCGCTCATCGACTCCTTCATAGTGACCGCAGATGATCGCGACTTGCTCGACCTGAGTGGCCAGATGTTGAAAAAGGGACTGATCCATGGGTTGTCCTTGTGGAGTCATCATCAACACGACACGGCGATCGAGCACTGGCAGTGACTCCACTGCTGCGAAGATCGGTTCAGGCTTCAGTAACATGCCCACCCCTCCCCCATAGGGCTCATCATCGACCTTGTGATGCTTATCCGTCGTAAAGTCGCGCGGATTGGTAAAGTGAACGGCCGCAATCTGCCTGGCTAATGCTTTACCGAGCAAGCCGGATTGAAGGGGCGAGGTAAAAAAATCAGGGAAAAGCGTAATGATATCGAAGCGCACAGCGTCCAGCAGGGATGAAGAGGGTCAAACTCAGCATAAAGGACATTCTGGTGTCGTGATCGGGAATTCTTGAGAATGGCAAGCTGTAGTGGGTTCAGGGTGGCCCTGTTATTGGCGTGGATCGCCGCATAACCTATGCGAGTCGCTCCTAAAACATTACTTAGGCTGAACAACTCTGATGGGTTTCCGGATGTGTTTATCAAATCAAGTTTGTTAGCGTAAAAGTACGTACTTGAACTTCGTCAGTTTTAAGGTTGGATCCAGGTAACTGGTTATGCGCTACTCTAATCCCAATTCGCGAGTCAATCAAACGATCGCTGCTCATTTTTCTAATCCTCTGGCGGCTGAGTCTGCCCAGCGATGGTTCTCGCAGGGGCAACCGCGATTCAGGGGAGCTGCTGACAAAGGGGATGTTCAAAAACCGATCCGTACTCGTCAGACCAATTTGACATTTGATCGATTTACTGGGCAAGGGCGACTTGATCGCTCTGATCCGTTTGATCCGAACTACCGATCGCGCTACTACTACGAAGATTGGCAGTTGCCGCGAACGGTTAAACCAGGGCAATTAGTTGAAGTCACCTTAACTGCGCGTCAGTTTGATGCCTACCTCTATTTGGCGACCGGAAGCACTAAGAAGGGCAAACCTCTGACGATCGGGCTAGATACGCGCTTCACTGATGGGACAGAACGATTTAGTACCAATTCTCGGTTGATTTTTACGGTTAAGCCCAAGGTTCGCTACTTTTTGCGGGCTACCACCACCCAACCTCGCGAGCAAGGGCAGTATACGATCCGGTATCGGGTTTTTCGGAATCCCTCCCAGAGTTTTAATTTTTTCTATGGTTCCGGCTTAGTCGATGCAGCCGCTGCGGTGGGTGAAGCGATCGGTCAGAGCTTGATCCCAGAGGGTTTGCCACTAGGGGGCGAAGAATGGGGGCGTGATCTGGTCAAAGCTCCGACGGTTTGGGCGCAAGGTTGGACAGGCAAAGATGTGACTGTAGCTGTGATTGATACCGGCGTAGACTATACTCACTCCGATTTGCAAAATAATGTTTGGGTGAATACTAAAGAGGTGCCAGGAAACAATATTGATGATGACCAAAATGGCTATGTTGACGATATTAGAGGTTGGGACTTCGTTGATAGTGATAATGATCCCAATGATTTACCGTCAGATGGGCATGGCACTCATGTCGCTGGTACGATCGCGGCAGTCCGAGATGGGGTTGGAGTCACAGGTGTGGCCCCGGATACTAAAATCATGCCGATTCGAGTGATCGATAATTTTAGTTCCGATGCGGTTTATAACGCCAGGTTGGTGCAGGGGATCGATTACGCAGTGCAAAATGGTGCCAAAGTGATCAACTTAAGTCTGCGCAAAGGGATACGCTATGACTTTGAGTTGGGAGCGGCGTTGCAACGAGCTAACCAGGCTGGTGTCACTGTGGTGATCGCTTCTGGGAATGGTCGTCAAGATGAAGGTATGATCCAGCCGTTTGAGTTGGGCTATCGAGCCATGCTCAACAATTTGGGGATTGCGGTCGGTGCGATCGATCGAACTCGCAAAATGGCGCTGTTTTCTAATCCGGCTGGCCGTGCTCCAGGACGATTTGTGGTAGCTCCCGGTGTCAGCATTCTTTCCACCATTCCCAACAACCAGTACGCCACATTTGATGGTACCTCAATGGCAACGCCCCATGTAGCGGGTGTGGTTGCTCTGATGCTAAGTGCCAATCCGACCTTGACTCCTAGCCAGATCTATCGCACTCTAACCCAAACGGCGGATCGGCAAACGGTGCAAGTTACTCCCTGAGGCTAGATGGATGCCGGTTCAGGGAGTCCGCAGAGATGAATGGGCTAGGTTAAGCCGACAGATAGGTATAACGACTGAGGCTGCGCTCATAGTTTTCGAGCAATAGCTGCGCTTCCTGGAGGGTGATTTGATTCTCCTGCAAGGCTTGCTCGGTTCGTTGACGGATATTTTCAATCAGATCCTCAGAATCATACTGCACATATCCCAGCACTTCCGTCATGGTGTCGCCCTTCACTACATGCTCAATCTGATAGCCTTTCGGAGTCAGCTTGATGTGAACCGCGTTAGTATCGCCAAACAAGTTGTGCAAATTGCCCATAATTTCCTGGTAGGCTCCGTTGAGGAACATGCCTAGATAGTAGGGCTCGTGGCTATGGGGTGAGTCTCCTTCGGAGCGCTTGAGTGAGTGCAGTTCTAACACATATTTCACATCGCGCAAATCAATGAACTGATCAATTTTGCCATCGCTATCACAGGTTAAATCCGCCAAGGTGCCCCGTTGGGTTGGCTCCTCATCTAAGCGATGGATCGGCATCAGCGGAAATAACTGATCGATCGCCCAACTATCAGGGGCAGATTGAAACACCGACAGGTTGACGTAGTAGATTGAAGCCATGATCTTTTCTAGATCTTCGAGATCATCTGGCACATATTCTTGCTGGCGGGCAATTTCTAAAATTTTGGCATTGCAAGCCCAATAGAACTGCTCGGCTCTGGCTCGATCGGTGAGGCTGAGATAGCCAAAGCCAAACATGCTAACGGCCTCTTCCTTAAATTGAGCTGCATCGTGATAGGCTTCCTGGTAGTTGTCTACCGTAATCGACTGGTAGGTTTCGTAGAGATTGCGAATGACCAGTGGATCTTTATCCTGAGGGGGTTCGGGGAGATGGGGCCGCACATCACTGGTGCCCAACACATCAAACACCAAAACCGACTGATGGGAGGCAATTGCCCGCCCACTCTCACTCACTAGGGTGGGTACGGGGAGCCCCCGCTCTTCGCAAGTTTCCTTCACCTCAGCAACCACATCGTTGGCGTAGTTTTGCATACTGTAGTTTTTGGAGGCATAGAAATTGGTCTTAGAACCGTCATAATCGACACCCAACCCCCCCCCTACATCGAGGTACTTCATGTTGGCACCTAAGCGGGCTAGCTCAACGTAAATCTGACTGGCTTCTCGGATTGCTTCTTTAACGACGTTAATGGCTGAAATTTGGGAGCCAATGTGATAGTGCAAGAGTTGTAGACAATCCAGCATGTCGGCCGATCGGAGCTGATCGACAGCCCGAATCATTTCCGGCACGGTGAGCCCAAACTTGGCCCGATCGCCCGCCGAAGTGCCCCAGCGACCAATTCCCTTCGCACTCAATTTGGCCCGAATCCCCAGGATGGGTTTAACTCCGAGCTTTCTCCAAGCCTCGATCGCCAGATCAACCTCTTCTGCCTGTTCCACCACCACAATGGGGGTATGTCCCAACCGTTGGGCTAGCGTTGCCGTTTCAATGTACTCTCGATCTTTGTAGCCGTTGCAGATTAGTAGTGCGCCTGGTGTATCGAGCGTGGCTAGCGCAATCATCAATTCTGGCTTGGAACCCGCTTCTAGTCCAAATTGGTGGGGTTTACCGAAGCGCACTAGGTCTTCGATCAAATGGCGCTGCTGATTACATTTAGTTGGAAAAACGCCGCGATAGACTCCTGGATAGTTGTAGCGGGCGATCGCTTTGGCAAAACAGGCATTCAGTCGCTCAATCCGATCTTCTAAAATATCGGAGAACCGGATCAGCAGCGGGAGGGCTAAGTTGCGCAGCTTCAGTGCTCTGACCAACTCATAGAGATCTAATGATCCACCCCGATCGCCCTGGGGAGACACGGTGATGTGACCGGCGGCGTTGATGGAAAAGTAGGGTTCGCCCCAACCGTTAATGCGATAAAGATCTTCGCTATCTTCGATCGTCCAGCGCCGTTTTTGCCCAGCCGACTTCTGTGGCTCTGACAATTTCGGCTCAGCCAGATGGGCGCTAGAGGGTGAACTGCTAGCCAATCCGGCAGAGGATTCGACTGATGGGTTAGTTTCCGTTGCAGCCGCGATCGATTGGTTTGTCATTCTCGATGTCTTCACCTTTTAAATCATGAATTGACAGTCTATCGCATTCGTCATGGAGTTGCAGGTAGCGCTGTAGACCGGATCACGGAATCAAACCTCGTTATAGAGACGATTGGTGCGGCGGACGAGCCAAAAACTGATCGAAAGGGTAAAAATTGCGGCGGCTAAGCCGATCAGTTCTAATCCTGACAACTTAGTGAAGTCAAAGATGACAATCTTGCGGGCGACGGCGGTCAGCGCAGTAACGATCACTAATTCAATGCGAATGCCTCTACCACGCAGATAAGCGGTGATATTCTCCAAAACTTCTAGGGCGATCAAAATATTGAGAAAATTGCCCAGAATCTCGATCAGGGTGGTTGAAAAAAAGCCGTAAGGCTCAGATAAAAATAAATCTCGGTAGAGTAAGAGACAGAGATCAACTAACCCAATCAATAACACTCCGAGCATAATGATGGATAGCACTTTAGCCACGATAGCTTCCACTAATTTGATGTTGCCTAAGAACTGTTCGTTACTCTCAGCGCTGAACCAGTGATTGATCAATCGTCGCAATGATTCCATGGCAAAATCCTAGGATCGCAGAGGGGATGCAGAAGATTGTAAGCAGCACCAGGAAAAAGAAAATGAAATAGGCAAAGCGGGAATCCTATTTGTCACTATTTGTCAAATTTGTGAAAGGACGGAGAATCATCGCGAGTTCTAAGGGAATTGCCCTATAGAATAGCCAGAATCGACATTTTTCTCTACCTTTTACGAAAAATCACCTTTTACGAAAAATCACCTTTTACGAAAAACCACGACTGGACAAGATTCCCTAGCCTTCCAATCGCACTTGCGGCATAAGTCGCATTCAGTCCATGCTATTGAAACAGTAATTGAAACAGTAGGAAAAATCTTCTGTCGGGCTGGGGTGAGTTCTATGGTATTTCGGTTGGGCTGGGTCACGGCGATCGTTCTAGGGTGTAATTTGATGCCGATTTTGATGCCTGCTGTGCCAACCACTCAACCGCTTTTGCCGAGGGCGGTCGCTCAGTCTGCTCAAGCCCAGCTTGCTGAAGCTGCTCAGTTCTTAGAACAGGGTATTCAGCAATTTAATATGAGTCGTTATCGCGAGGCAATCCAGTCATGGCAACAGGTTTTGGAGATTTGCCGGGATGCCAATGTCCGCCAAGCCTATCCGCAGGCCAGCCTCGGTGGAGAAGCGTGGGCGCTCAACAATTTAGCGACTGCTTATTTTTCCTTAAGTCAATATCAGACCGCGATCGATGCTCTAGAACAGTCCTTACCCCTGTTTCGGGAGGTCGGTGCTCGTGATGGTGAGGCGAGTGCGCTGAACAATCTGGGACTGGCGTACAGTGCCCTCGGTCAGTTTCAAGTCGCGATCGAGTATTACGAGCAAGCTTTCCCCATCTTTCGGGAGATGGAGGATCGGGGGGGGGAGGCCAAAGCACTGAACAATCTCGGCATTGCCTACAGAGGTTTGAAACAAGATCGAGACGCGATCAATTACTACGAACAAGCCTTGCCGATCTTTCGGGAGGTCGGTGATCGCAACGGTGAAGCCAAGGCGTTGATGAACTTAGGCGAAGCTTACTTGGGCTTAGAGCAATACCAGCAGGTGATTAACTATCAGCAGCAAGCGCTGCCCATCTATCGCCAGTTGAGTGATCGCAACGGTGCAGCCAAGGCATTAACCAATCTCGGCATTGCCTATAGTCACTTGAGTCAATATCAGCAAGCGATCGACTACTATCAGCAAGCGTTGCCGCTCTTACGCGAGGTGGGCGATCGGGCTAGTGAAGGGCTTTTACTGGCAAATATTGGTCGGCTCTATAGGATGCAGAATAGCCCCGTGTCGGCGATCCAGCAATTGCAAAAATCAGTAGAAGTGCGTGAAGCAATTCGCGCTGACCTGCGTGGCTTACCGCAGGCAGACCAGCAAGCCTACACTAACAGCATTGCAGACGACTATCGATTGTTGGCAGATCTATTGCGACAACAAAACCGCGATCAGGAAGCGCAGGCGGTGCTCGACTTGCTGTAGCAATTTGTTCAGTTGATCCTTTTGTTCAGTTGATCCTTCTGAGCAGTCTCCAGCCTAATCATGCAGTTCAAGCTCCGGCACTCAGCACTTGTTCAGCAGTTAAGTTGAGAGATGGGAAACCTGGAGAAAGAATTCGATCGTTCGATCGAAACCTGCCAACCTCAACGTATTGATCGTTTTGAAGTTCTAATACCGTAATCGTCTGCAATTCTGGATCGATCAGCCAATATTCAGGTACACCCGCGTCTTGATATTGCTGCCGTTTGGCTACATAGTCGCGCTGGTGCTGCACTTCACCCGGACTGACCACCTCAACAAGCAGGATGGGCGGCTCCATGGATAGGCGGATCGTGTTGCGATGGCTGAGTTGCTGAACATGCGTTTCGCGAATGATCGTCAGGTCGGGAAAGCGGTTTCTGGGTTCGCCGCGCACTTCTAGCTCTAATCCATGGCCGCGTACTCGCTGATGTCCTAGCATCAAGGCAAACTGAACAAACAGAAATCCAGCAATACTCACATTCAATCCCGATTCGGGTGGCACTTCGATCAACTCTCCATTGAACAGCTCGTAGAGATAGTCTGTCCCATCGTCGTAGGACAGATACTCCTCGAAATTCTGAAAGTGGGGTTTGATGCGCAGCATCGATCCTATCTGATGGAGGGGTGATCTGGCCGAGATGATCCGATCGAGAGATGAAGTGACAATAGCATTGCAGATTGACCTTATTTTATCTTGCTTCGGTTAGTCAGGTAGAGTAGCGGCTTAAAGGGTACTCGTCAGGTTTCAGGATAGGTACTTTGGAGGTTGGCGATTGGGGTTGCTTTTAAAGATGATGGGTATACGGAGAATAACTTGAATGTAAACAGCAAGGGTAAGATCTACTTTATTAACCTTCGTGAATTGACACTCGCGAATTACGTGATCGAGCGGCTATATGTTGATCAATCTCCACAGCAAGAAGTAGAAGAGGTGCTAAGCCAACTCAAAGGAAAAATATTGTCCTCAGAGTAGCGATCAGATCAATTTTGTTTCGTTCTGGTGGTGTGGTATGTCTTCGATGGATCGCCAACCTATCGATCGTCAACCTATCGATCGTCTTGATCGTCAAACCCTTCAGCAGCAGGCCTTCACGCTAGGATTTCACAAAGTTGGGATCGCCAGAGTAGCTGATTGGCAATCCGATCCTGCCACCGATCGATCAGCCGCTGTCAGATCAAATTCAGCACTGACTCCCCAATCAACGGTTCGGCATTTGCAAAACTGGTTAGCCCAAGGCTATCAGGCTGATATGGCATGGATGGCCAACCCCAAGCGGCAAGATATTCGATCGCTAATGCCCTCGGTGCGATCGGTGATTTGCTTAGCATTGAATTACTACGCACCCGATCAGCGCCCTGAAGGTTCAGAGTATGCCAAAATTTCTCGCTATGGTTGGGGACGGGACTATCATCGCATCCTGCACAAAAAACTCAAGGCTTTTGCCCTCTGGCTGGCAGCACAGCAACCTGGGATTGAGACGCGCTATTATGCCGATACCGGGCCGATTCAGGATAAAGTTTGGGCGGAGCGAGCTGGACTAGGCTGGATTGCCAAAAATAGCAACTTGATTACTCGTGAATATGGCTCCTGGATATTTTTGGGTGAGGTGTTGATCAACCTGGATCTGGAGCCCGATCGCCCCCACACTCAGCATTGCGGCACCTGCACCCGTTGCTTGGATGCTTGTCCCACTCAGGCAATTACCCAACCGTTTGTGGTGGATGCCAATCGCTGCATTGCTTACCACACGATCGAAAATCGCGCTCCAGAACTGCCGCCAGAGATCGCCGCCAATCTCCAAGGTTGGGTGGCTGGGTGCGATATCTGTCAGGATGTTTGCCCCTGGAATCAGCGCTTTGCCCAACCCACTGATGTGACTGAATTTCACCCCTATGCCTGGAATGTGGCTCCCACCTTAGGCGAGTTGGCCACACTCTCCGATCAAGATTGGGATCGCCGGTTTCCGGCCTCAGCCCTGCGGCGAATTAAACCGGAAATGCTCCGCCGCAATGCCCAAGCAAACCTGAATCACCCAGATCGTCTGGCTTAACGCTGGTTGAGAAAACGCCCTGCCATCGACATCGCATCTCCCATATCGACATCGCCATCCCCATCGGCATCTAGGAAGCTGTTGAGGACAGGATTAGAACTGGCGGTGGAATTAGCCGTGTTGCCTGCAGGTGAATTTTGAGTACTGGATCCTTGCTTTAATAAGCCCAGCACGATCGGCACCAAAATCGGCAAAAGCGCCATCATTTGATCGCGGCTAATTCCTGTCCGTTGCGCCACAGCTTCTGCGACTTGCTGCTGCTGGCTGGGGCTAAACAGAGAAGATAAAGCGTTGGGATTGGGGCTAGCTCCGCCAAACTGGTTAACGATCGCTTCAGCCTGAGCGGCTCCACCGGCGGCTCGCTGTTGCTGTAAGGCCGATCGCACATAGCTCCCGACTACTGAAATCGCTGTTTGGGTGGTGTTGGGATCAAGTCCTGATCGTCCAGAAAGCTGCTGTACGGTGTTCAGAAGGCTACCGAGTTGATCGGGGCTGGACTGCTGATTGGGATTGTTGACCGCACTGAGGATTTGTTCAAAAAGTCCCATATTTCTGGTTTCAACGGTTTTGAATTGAGTGCTGAATTAGACGAGGAGCAACAGCATGATCGCAGCGACTAGACGAAAGTTAGAGTAGTGCGATCGAAGTGCGATCGAAATGATGCCGAAAAAGTGTATTAATAAAGACGGGTTAAACCGTATCGACCGATCGCCCGTCTTTTACACAATCATGACTAATTAACGTGATCCATCATGATTTTTTGATCGTTGACCATGGGTTTCCTCAAACGTAGCAGGATATCTAGTTCGAGGACATGAATTCGTTAACCCACTGTAACTGCGCTCGTGTCAACTTCGGTCGCTCCGTTGACACCCATGGCGACGGATACCATTTTGTCGAGTGCTGCTTGGGTTGGCACTTTACCTTTGAGCACCACTTTACTGCTCAGTTGAGCAACCCACAGGGTATCAATATCATCTAAATCGGGATCTTCATCAAAAGCGAGTGCAACCCGCTTGGCTAATCCGCTTTCGTCAAATTCACCATTTAGCCCTACCTTCGCAGCGGGAACGGAGGCATCGGCTGGGGCCGGCGCGGCTGGAGTGCTTGCAGATGCTTCTGGCTTTTTGCTACCGGGGAATAGTCTACTGAGCCAACCCATAATTTATCTCCACATTCGGAATCAGATAGTTAGATTATCAAGGGAAACCATTAATTTCGACAGAAGCCAAGGTTAATTTAATGGTTTGAGACTGCCAATTTAAGCAAGCCAATTTAGGCAAGCCAATTTGGCAAGCATGTGGCTAGAGGAAGATCTCAACTAGCGCTTTCTAACGCAAGAATTGTACAGTGATCAAAGACCAGGTGGATCTGCCGTCGGCCATAGATTTTTCAATGGCTAATGCGGATAGAGCCCCGTGAGTTTTGCCAACGAGTCTTGCCGATCCAGGTTTGTCGTGGCTTTGCAATGAAGAGGAGCACACAATCAATGAATGCTGCTGAAAATCCAACTGGAAATTCTGCTGAGATTAACTGTGCAGAAGCCTGTGTGAATGGCTGTGTTTTGGGTGAGCAGTGCCCTAACCAAGAGTACCGGGAGCAGGCCTCAAAGTTTATTCAGGAGACTTCCCTTGATCAAATGCTGGCGATCGCGGAGGAGGCGCTGCGTAAAAAAATGACGGCTCCACCTCAGTGGGTTTATCCAGAAGATCTGTAAATCTACCAACGATTTACAAATTGGGGCGAAGTGAGGCGATCGATCCTGGGTTAGATCTCAGCTCAGGATCGGTTTGGTCTTTCGATCCAGGAAGCTGCTCGATCAGGTATCAAGCTGAAAAACTTAAAAGAGTCTTGCACCTTATTTTGAAGTACAAGACTCTTTTGAGATTTGGTGGCGGGGAGCGGATTTGAACCACTGACCTTCGGGTTATGAGCCCGACGAGCTACCAGGCTGCTCTACCCCGCGATGTTTTCGACTTGTTCAGTATAGCGACCAATTCGCTCAACTGACAACCCCAAGGAACCCTTTTCAGTAAACTTTTTGGCAAGATGGCTGAAATTATGCGGATTCGGCTGGAGGCAATGGGATATTACCAGTGAACCTCTCATCAAACCCAGTTGTTAAGCCCACTTATGAAATATGTGTTCGCGATCGGTTCCCTGGTTGGCACGCTCAGCCTCTCAGCAGTTTGGTTAACCGCCAGCCAAGCCCAAGGTAATTGCCACCCTGCCTATCCTACGGTTTGTATTGCGCCGCCCCCGCCCGATTTAGATTGTGCAGATGTTCCGCACCGTAACTTTGCCGTGCAATCCCCGGATCCCCATCGGTTTGATGGCGATCGAGACGGAATAGGTTGTGAGAGTTGGTGATCGGCGGGTAAGGTGTAGCATCGTTTTTCTAATGGTCGAATCCAGATCTGAATTAATCTGCCTGCCATAGCAGACGCTACTCAAGATCCACCCGTAATGCAAAAGGCGGCTCTGTTACTTCAGAAACCGCCTCCTGGAAAATTAATGAATCAGGAACGAATGGATCTATGGACTGATCATTAATGGACTGATCATTAACGGACTGATCCTTCCAGAGTAGCCGTATCGATCGGTTTCATCAGATAGAGCCGCACCATGTTGACCCCAATCTTGAGGATGTGGGGGACTTTTTTCAGAGTTTTGACCAGCTTGGGTGCTTCTGAACGGCTAATTGCGCTAACCTTCAGGTTCTCTGCGGCTGACTCATCCATCAATTCAAAGAACTTCGGATGATCGACATTTAGGATCAATGGGAAGACCCGACCGGCGGTTTCGTTGGTTTTGCGGATGACATGAATGTCGTAGTCGCGAGCATCCAGTCCTAAAGAGGCATAGAAGCCCGATCGCTGAATGTCGTTCAGATACATCGTGGCAAACACCGAGAGCAGGAAGAACCGGCTCCAGAGGCGGGCTTTCCAATCGTCAAGGATGCTCGGCTGCGCCTTCATGATCGCGTCGAAGAAGTCACCATGACGGTTTTCATCCTGACACCAGTTTTCGAAGAACCGGAAGATTGGATAGAGGCGATGCTCTGGATGAGCTTCCAGATGGCGATAGATCGTGATGTAGCGCCAGTAGCCAATCTTTTCAGATAGATAAGTGGCGTAAAAGATAAATTTGGGTTTAAAGAAGGTATAGCTCTTGCTTTCAGTCAAGAAGCCCAGATCGAGCTGGAGACCAAAATCGCCCATTGCCTTGTTCAGAAAACCCGCATGGCGAGCTTCATCCCGTGACATTAACTCAAAACATTCGGCCAGGACTGGGCTACGATTCTTCAGTTTGCGAGACAGTTCTTTATAAAGCAGGAAGCCAGAGAACTCAGCCGTGCAGGATCGCTCCAGAAACTCCACAAACAATTGCCGAGTTTCACCATCAATGTGATCCCAGGATTGCTTGAACTCCTCGGTGCGAACGAAGTGGTGGCGATTGTAGTCTACCCGAAACTCTTCGAGAATAGCCCGCAATTCGTCCTCGTTGGCAGAGATATCCATCTGCGCCATTTCCTCAAAGTCTGTGGTGTAGAACCGAGGAGTGAGGATGGTGTCCTGCGCAGGGCGCTTAATGCCGGGGCGCAGTTCTTCAACGTCAGGTCTTTTGAGGGAATCTACCATGTGTACCGTTTCTCTCGCTTCAGTGATGGGGCGAATCCCCAAATTTTTAAATTAACGATAAAAACATTTACTCAGCTCAGCGACTGGGGTAAAAGCAAATCAACCTGGATTTAAGGTCTTAAAATGATCAGCTTGCCTAGTCCGATCGCGAACTTTTACTCATTTTACGCTTTTTAGTCTACCAAGCTCTGGGACTGGCTTAAAGCCAATAACGTTAAGAGTTGCAACGAAGCGTGAGATCTTATGACGTTGATAGAGTAACTGCTCAGAGAGGGGAATCAGAGAGGAGAAATGGATGGGATGACTAGCTGGGAGCCGGGTCGGATTGCCGGGTCGGATTGCCGGGTCGGATTGCAGTGCCGGATTGCAGGGTCGGGTTTCAGCCTCCAGTGCCGGGTTTCAGCACAAGCTTCAGCGGCAAACTCCCTACAAAAATGAATGCAAGAGATGAATGCAGAAAATGAGTGCAGAAAGCAGTTGCAGGTTGGCAAATTTTCGCTAAAGTTAATGGCTAGAATTTTTTCGGTGTGGAAAGGAAAAATGCCTATCCGGTTCTAATGGCTGGACTGTCCAGGTTATCAGCGATCGAAGCGGGTTAGGGAGGGGTGCTCAATCAATTGCACAGGTCTAATGCACGGGTGAATCGCTTTGAAACTGCACTGGCTTTTCTCAAGTTTGATTGTTCTCTGTTTAACTGCTCCGGCTAAGGCGGGACAACTGGCGACCTGGAAATTTGATGCCGACCAAAATCGCCTAGAGTTTTCAACCGATGCAGATGTCCAACCTCGGGCTCAGTTGGTTTTTGATCCGACCAGGCTGGTGATTGATCTGCCAGGGACTCAAGTGGCTGAGTCGCCGGTGACCCAGTTTATTGGCGGGGCAATTCAGCAGATCCGGATTGGGCAGTTTGATGCCCAAACCACCCGAATTGTGGTGGAACTGGCTCCTGGTTATATGTTGGATCCGCAGCAGGTGAGGTTTCGCGGCTTGTCGCCCACTCAATGGACGGTGCAGCTCCCCCAACCGCAGCGATCGGCAGACTCTACGACTGCCAGCGTGACGGGACGTACCACTGACCGCACCACCAGCTCGGCCACAAATTCTGCTGTCAATTCACCGGATCCTAGTCGCAGCACAGCACAGCCCGAATCTTCAGATCCGCCTTCAACCTCGGCTAGGCGTGCGTCTGCTTCCTCTGCAACTGCCGCTACTGGCTTAGCCAGTTCTCAGCAAAACTCAGTTCGCCGTTCCGATCGATCCGCAGAGCAATCCACGGCAGCCCAACCTGCGCCTACTCAAATCAATCGCCTCCAAGTCACCAATGAAGGGTTGTTGCTCGAAACGACTGGCAGTAAACCCGAAGTGAGCTTGGAACGCAGCCGCAGCGGTCGATCGATCACAGTACAACTGACAAATGCCCGATTAGCCGATCGGTTCGGTCGCCGTGAGCGCGAGATCGATCGCCATGGTGTGGATGATCTGGAGATTGATCAGGAAGACAATACGGTCGAAATTAGCCTGGATGTTGATCGACATAGTCCAGATTGGCAAGTGCAGTTGAGTGATCGAGGCGAAGTGTTACTGCGTCCAGAAGCAGCAACTGTGGCTTCTGAAAAGTCTGCTGACCCAGAACCGCCTACCAATCTGCGAGTCAGTGCTGTGATTGCTCCAACCGGATCCGCGCCGACCGGCTCTGCGGCGACAGTAGCCGAACAGCCCTCTCCAGCTCGATTGCCCGCTCTCTCGGAGTCGGTGCCTCGGATTCAACTGGCCACGGTAGAAGGAATTGATCTGGATCTGAGCGGTAATCAACTTCTCATCCAGACCGATCGTCCTGTGGCTCACCAAGCCCAATGGCAAGGTGGCATGTATGTGGTTTCACTTTCACCGGCCCGATTAGCTGAACAGGTGAAAGGGCCACAGTTAACCCCGGCCGATCCTCTGCGGCGTGTGAGATTACGTCAGGTGGATGAGCAAACGGTGGCAATTTCCATCCAGCCTGCGACTGGCATCCAATTCGGATCGCTTAATTTAATTACGCCTCAGATGCTAGCGCTAGAAATGCAGCGACCGACTGCAACGGCTCGATCGACTGCGCCTGCTGCGAGTTCACTGCCCAATTCACTGCCCAATCTGATCCCCAATGGTCGTCTGGTGGTGGCGATCGATCCGGGCCATGGTGGTGCGGATCCTGGTGCTGTAGGCATTGGCAACCTTCATGAAGCCGATGTTGTGTTTCCGATCGCGCAACAGGTCGCTGCTCTGCTGGAGCGCCAAGGTATCCAGGCGATTCTAACCCGCAGTAGTGATATTGAAGTGGATCTAGAACCACGGGTGCAAATGGCGGAACAGGCTCAAGCCGATCTGTTTGTTAGCATTCATGCAAATTCTGTTGGGATGGAGCGACCGGAAGTCAACGGCACTGAAACCTACTATTACTCCAGCGGTGAAGGATTGGCTGAAGTGATCCAGAGCAATATTGTCAGTGCGGTCGGGACGAACGATCGAGGAGTGCGGCAAGCCCGCTTTTATGTGCTGCGGAGAACTTCTATGCCAGCAGTGCTGGTGGAAACCGGCTATGTGACCGGCAGTGAAGATGCGCCCCGACTGTCTGATCCCAACTTCCGGAATCAGATGGCGATCGCGATCGCTCGCGGCATTTTGCAATACATTCAGCAACAGGCAATGGCCGGCAACTAAATCGATTTCAGCTCCGATCCTCCGATGGGTTCGACTGGAGCCAATCTTGGAGATCGGCGATCGTTTCAAAATCCAATAGGGCTTCACCCAATTCTTCCAGTTGAGGTAAGGACAGCGTCTGAATTTGAGTTTGGAACTGTTCAGCCAGCGCACCAAAGCGGTGAGTCAGCCAGCGCAAGATCAAGAATCTCTCGCCTTCTTGCCGCCCTTCTTGTCGTCCTTCTTGCCGCCCTTCTTGTCGTCCTTCTTGTCGTCCTTCTTGCCGTCCTTCTTGCCGCCCTTCTTGCCGCCCTTCTTGCCGCCCTTCTTGCCGCCCTTTTTCTTTGCCTTCCTGAAAAATCTCTTGATAGATGACAGACTCTCGCATAGCACTCCTACGGAAAATTTGCCGAATTAGCTCTTTCTCAAATTTTACGCCAGCTAGCAGTTGAGCATAAGCCAATAGGTTATTCTGCTGATCGATCTGTCCAACCTGCTGCACTTGCTCTGCGACTTGGGTCAGCAGCTTTTCTGGAGAGTCTGTGCGGGCTAAAACAGCCAAGGGGAGAAGTCCGGGATCGGCTAGTAGGGGGGTGGGATCTTGTTCCCATAGCCGCACAACTTTGTACCGATGCTGGGTGTTTTCTGCTTCGAATCGATCGATCTGGGTTGCTTCAGAGTCGATCGGTTTCAAAAACAGGATGACTTGTGTGATCGGGCAACGGTACTGGCGATGTAGCCGTACCCAATAGTCGAGAATGCGAAACGGCAAAGGAGGATTTGACTCTGGGGTCGTTTGAAACTCCAGATGCAAGATTCGATCGCCTGATTGCAGAAAGGTAACGGCATCGGCCCGGATCGGCTCCAGGCTCAGCTCTGTCTTGAGTACCTGTATAGGGTCAGATCCAGGACAGTCGCCTCGATCGCCCAATAGCCAGCGAGCAAAGTTGCTGGGATAGGTTTCTGCCAACGTTTTACAGACATTATCAAAAGGCATGTGAGGACTACACGTTGAACCGGAACAACATCACGTCGCCTTCCTGAACCGTGTAATCTTTGCCCTCACTGCGAACTAAACCCTTTTCCTTCGCAGCGTTCATCGATCCAGCCGTGACCAGATCCTGATAGGCGATCGTCTCTGCCCGGATGAAGCCCCGCTCGAAGTCAGAGTGAATCACTCCAGCCGCCTGGGGAGCCAGCATTCCAGCTCGGATTGTCCAGGCGCGGGTTTCCTTTGGCCCCGTCGTGAAGTAGGTGCGCAGCCCCAGCAGTTCGTAAGTAGCGCGAATGAGGGATTTCAGCCCCCCTTCTTCCACACCCAGCGACTCCAGAAACTCAGCCCGATCGGCTTCGGACAGATCGACTAACTCCGACTCGACTTGGGCCGACACAATGACGACTTGAGCATTCTCCTGGGCGGCCACTCCGCGCACTGCTTCGACCCATTCATTGCCGCTAGCTAAATCATCTTCAGAGACATTGGCGGCATAAATGATTGGTTTGCGAGTCAGCAAGCCCAAGGGTTTAACCAAGACTTCCTCTTCTTCAGTGAGGCTGACTTGACGGGCTTGTTTGCCTTCATTTAAGGCGGCTTGCAATTTTTCCAACACGACCACTTCAGCCTGCGATTCTTTGCTGGTTTTGGCTTGTTTACGGGCCCGATCGATCCGTTTGTCAATTTGCGACAGATCGGCTAATCCCAGCTCTAGATTGATAATTTCGATATCGCGGACTGGATCGACCGATCCAGCTACATGGATAATGTCATCGTTTTCGAAACAGCGCACCACTTGCAGAATCGCATCCACTTCCCGGATGTTCGCGAGAAACTGGTTGCCCAACCCTTCTCCCTGGCTGGCTCCCTTCACCAATCCGGCAATATCGACAAATTCTACTCGGGCTGGAACGATCTCTGCCGATTCAGAAATGTTGGCGAGCGCCTTGAGCCGTTCATCCGGAACTGCCACGACTCCCACATTGGGCTCGATCGTGCAGAAGGGGAAATTCGCAGCTTGGGCTTTGGCATTCGCCACCACAGCATTAAACAGCGTTGATTTTCCGACATTGGGTAATCCCACAATTCCAGCTCTCAGCATGGCTCTGGCCGCTCACTTTCTAAAATGTCAATCTCAATCCTGATCCAGTGTGCCAGGTTTTGGCCGGATTCGACATTTGAGCCAGGTAGCTCCGGAGGATTGATCGTGGCAAGATGAGCCTCGCTTAAGCCCAACCCATCGGGCCGGAAGCCAATAGCAACTCTTTCAATCCACCGATGCCAATTTCGATCGCCAGAGCCGCCAACAGAAACCCCAACAGCTTGGTGGCAATAATTGCGCCCTCTGCCCCGATCCAGCGATCGACGAAGGTAGATTGCCGCATGATGAACCAGGTGACTCCCATCGCGGCAATGATCCCAGCCACTACACTCACATAGGCGAGCGATCCATCCGAGACGAGTAACATGACGGTGGTCAGGGTGCCTGGGCCCGCCAGCAGCGGTAGGGCCAGCGGCGTAATGGCAATATCCCGATCCTGTTCCACGATCGGTGTATCCAGCTTGCCATTGAGCATATCCAGCGCGATCAGCAGCAACAGTAAACCCCCTGCCACCTCCAGCGAAGCCATGCTGATGTGCAAATAATTTAAGATAGGCTGCCCAACAAAGGTAAAGGTGATCAGCACCCCAGTTGCGATCAGGGCAGCGCGGTCAATCACTCGATTGCGATCGGTCGTCTCCATCCCTTTGGTGAGCACCAGGAAAATTGGTGCATTGCCTAGCGCATCTGCCAGAACAAACACGGCGACAAACGTTCTGACAAATAAAGAAGTGTCCATGAATTAACTGGCTCAAATTAACTGGCTCAAATTAACTGGCTCAAATTGACTGGCTCAAATTGACTGGCTCAAATTGACTGGCTCGAATTGACTGGCTCAAAATGCGCTCGCGAGATTAACCCGCAAGATTTAACTCGGAAAACCAATCCGGATCGCTAGCTGCTCCGAATCATCATCCGAATCATAAATCGGGGGATGTTCAAGACTGTGCCAACCAACTTAGCAAATTCTGGCAACCCACTTAGCAATCAGTGGAACATTTTTGCAGCGGATCTGTCTGCATCCTGGGGCATACCTTAAGGATGTGATCAATTCCGGACATCTTTTTACAAAAAACTTAACAAACAGGTACACTTGCTAGGTATTGAGATTTTAGGGAGGATTGCATCAATGAGTCTTGAAGCGATTAAGGCAAAGTTGCTGGCAGTTGGCCTGTTCTCAGTCTCCGCCGTGGGTACGATCGCCCTATTTGGTGCGGTTCCAGTGGTGGCACGAATGCTGTCTGATCAGGCTGATCCTACTCCTCACACTCAGGTTAGCCCGGCTGCACCCGTGAAGCTTTCTGAGCGATCGCCCGCTAAATGGGGCATGTAGGTTGCCGTAACGGGACGGATCAAACGCTGCGCCTGTGGGGGCAGAGGATGGGGTCAGATCGGGTCGGATCGGGTCAGAAGATGGGGTCAGAGGCGGTAAAGTTTTATGGGATCATGAAGGTAAGACTGTAAATTCTGCTCTGGCGGGTTGATCGATGTCTGACCTCAAGCAGTTTAATGTAGGCGATCGCGTGCGGGTGATTGCCCTGCCTCCTTATTTAAAGACGGCTGAACCCATGCCGATGCTGCGGCCGCCGAGTTTGATCCAGGTGGGTGAAGAAGGGGTTGTGCTCGATCGTCGTCCGGGTGGGTTTTGGGGAGTGCGATTCAGCAAGGGCGCATTTTTGCTAGATAGCCAATACATTGAGCCCGTTTAGGTTGGCGAAGGGTCACGAAGCCATGCTGCTAATGATGTCAGTTACTCGATCGATCTCCCAGGTGTGATGCTGCCAACGGACAATGAACCGCCCTGAGCGATAGAGTCTGATGTGGACAACCCTACCTTTTCGGTGGAATAATCCACGTTACGGGCTGCATTGAAGGCTTGATAGAATTTTGAGTATCGATAATATTCCGAGTTGTATTGGCGAATCGATTCAGCAGTCCGATCGCCTTGCAGCCTGAGTAAGGGAGTACAGTATGAATCAGTTTAAAACAGTGGCTCTGCTTGGTTTGCTTAGCGGGTTGCTGGTGGCGATCGGCTATGGAATTGGGGGTTCGGGCGGGGCTTTGATCGGGCTGATCATTGCCGCAGTCACCAACCTATTTTCCTGGTATTCGTCTGACAAAATTGCCCTGGCTGCCTACCGGGCTCAGCCCTTGAGTCCTCAGCAGGCTCCAGAACTCTATGCCATGGTGGAGCGCCTCTGCCAGCGGGCTGATCTGCCCATGCCCAGATTATTTGTGGTGCCGAGTCCAGGCGCAAATGCCTTTGCCACCGGGCGCGATCCTAACCATGCAGCGGTAGCCGTCACTCAGGGGATCGTTAATTTGTTGCCCGCCGATGAGCTGGAAGCGGTGATTGCCCATGAGCTGAGCCATATTCGGAATCGCGATACCTTAACCCAGGCGGTAGCGGCAACGGTGGCAGGGGGCATTTCCTATCTGGCCCAAATGCTGCAATTTGGTCTGATGTTCGGGGGCATGTCGCGCGATCGACAAGGGGGAAACCCGATCGGCATGTTGCTGACGATTGTCCTGGCTCCGTTGGCGGCTACCGTGATTCAGATGGCGATTTCTAGAACCCGCGAATTTGAAGCCGATGCGGGAGCTGCCCGCCTCACTGGCAATCCGCGTGCCCTAGCCCGTGCCCTACAGCGCTTAGAAGCCGGAGCACGTCAAATGCCCATGCAGGCGAATCCGTCCTTTGAGCCGCTGCTGATCATCAATCCCTTTTCGGGACAGTTTCTCAGCAACCTGTTTGCGACCCATCCCTCGACCGAAGCTCGGATTCAAAATCTGCTGAAGCTTGAGCAGGACATGGGTGTGGGGCAGTTGGGCTAGAGCTGATTTGATCCCGATCGAGCGCCCAATTGATGATCCGAAGCCCGATTAATGACCCGATTAATGGGTGAAAAGCATCGCAAGCAATGAATTTTCAAAAGCGCACGATCGATGATTTCGGTGGTGCGTTTTTGTTGTGCTTTTGCTGCGTTTTTGTTGTGTTTTGGATTGGATGCAGTTGGCTGCCTTGAGCCTCCTGCGGTGAAAACCGGGAATTTGCCCTCGAAAGGGTGCCGGAATGCTAGATAATAGAAAAGTTTTGTTGAAATTACCTCTAGCACTCTTAAGTTATTTAGTTAAGCCATGCGTACCCATTATTGCGGTCAGTTACGAGCCGAGCATGTTGGAGAGACGGTTACCCTGTTTGGATGGGTTGATCGTCGCCGCGATCATGGGGGGGTGATTTTTGTGGATTTGCGGGATCGCACCGGCATTGCTCAGATTGTCAGCGATCCAGAGCGCACGCCCAAGTCCTATGACGCAGCAGATGGGTTGCGCAACGAGTATGTGGTGAAGATTACTGGGCGGGTGACGCAACGACCGCCAGAATCTTTGAACCCGCGCATTCCCACGGGTGAGATCGAAATTTATGCCGATCAAATTGAATTGTTGAATGCGGTGCGGAAACAGTTGCCGTTTCAGGTGTCTACGGCGGAACCAGAGCCGGTGCGGGAAGATCTGCGCCTGAAGTATCGCTATCTCGATTTGCGGCGGGAGCGGATGAGCCGAAATTTGCAGTTGCGCCATCAGGTCGTCAAGTCGATCCGCCGCTTTCTGGAAGATCAAGAAGGCTTTATGGAAGTGGAAACCCCGGTCTTGACCCGATCGACTCCGGAAGGGGCCCGCGACTATCTGGTGCCCAGCCGGGTGAATCCGGGTGAGTTTTTTGCCCTGCCCCAATCGCCCCAGCTATTCAAGCAATTGCTGATGGTGTCGGGCTTCGATCGCTACTATCAGATCGCTCGCTGTTTTCGCGATGAAGATCTGCGGGCCGATCGCCAGCCGGAATTCACCCAGCTCGATATGGAAATGAGTTTCATGTCGCTGGAGGAAATCCTCGATCTAAACGAGAAGCTGGTTTGCCATATTTTCCAGCAGGTGCAGGGGCTAGAAATTCCTCGGCCGTTTCCCCGGCTCACCTATGCCGAGGCGATGGATCGCTATGGCTGCGATAAGCCGGACACGCGCTATGGGCTAGAGCTGGTGAATGTGTCGGATCTGGTTAAAGATTCGGAATTTAAGGTATTTTCGGGTGCGGTGGCATCAGGCGGCGTGGTGAAGGTGTTGCCGATCCCAGGCGGCAATGAGGCGATTTCGAACGTGCGGATTAAGCCGGAGGGCGATCTGTTTAACGAGGCCACCAGCATGGGTGCAAAAGGGCTGGCCTATATTCGGGTGCGCGACAACGGCGAAATTGACACGATCGGCGCGATCAAAAATAACCTTTCCGAAGCGCAAAAACAGGAGCTGCTGGAACGCACCGGGGCTCAACCCGGTCATTTGTTGCTGTTTGGGGCAGGCGATACAGCTACGGTGAACAAAACGCTGGATCGATTGCGGCAGGTGGTGGCGCGGGAGCTGAACTTGATCGATCCCAGCAAAATCAATTTACTGTGGGTGGTGGAGTTCCCGATGTTTGAGTGGAATGCCGATGAAAAGCGGCTGGAAGCATTACACCACCCATTCACCGCCCCCTATCCGGAAGATAGCCAGGATTTGAAAACCGCCAGAGCGCAGGCCTATGATTTGGTGTTGAACGGCTTTGAAGTGGGCGGTGGCAGTTTGCGGATCTACCAGCCCGATTTGCAGCAAACTGTGTTTGAAACGATCGGCCTTTCCAGAGAAGAAGCTCAGAATAAGTTTGGCTTTTTGCTGGAAGCGTTTGAGTATGGCACCCCACCCCACGGCGGTATTGCCTACGGACTCGATCGGCTGGTGATGCTGTTGGCCGGCGAAGAGTCGATCCGGGATGCGATCGCCTTCCCCAAAACCCAGCAGGCCCGCTGTTTGCTGACGAATGCCCCTTCGACGGTAGATGCCAAGCAACTGAAAGAGTTGCAGATTGCTTCCACCTATCAGCCGAAGCCTTAACCGGCGTGCCTGCTGCATCAATTGTCTGCCTTAAAACCGTCTGCCTTAAAACCGTCTGCCTTAAAATCGCCTGCCTTAAAATCGCCTGCCTTAAAATGGAGAGTGTCGCTCGGATCCAACCAATTGTTATTCAACCAATTGTTTCTGGGCGGGATGTTTGTATAGGGTGATGTTGTGCGAGGCAAGGATGGTAGCGATCGGCACGCAAAAGCTGACCTTAGCAGATTATTTGGCTGATGATGATGGCAGTGAGCAGCCTCATGAGCTAGTGGATGGACAGCGAGTTCCTATGCCACCGGAGAGTGATATCAATCAGCGGATTGCTTCCTTGCTGTTTGCCTTTTTCCTCCAGCAGGGCATTCCCTTCTATCGGCTGAGAATTGGCACTGAGATTGTGGTGCTGGGATCCAGTGCCACCGCCCGCCTACCTGATTTGCTGGTACTTTCGGAGGAACTGGCACTGGCATTGGAAGGAGCCAGCCGATCGACCGTGATGATGGAGATGCCGCCGCCCTTGCTGGTCGTTGAGGTGGTCAGCCCAGGGCAGGAGAACCGAGACTATCGCTATAAGCGTTCTGAGTATGCTGCCAGAGGGATCGCTGAATATTGGATTGTCGATCCCATGCAACAGTGCCTCACCCTATTGGAATGGGTCGATGGGCTGTATGAGGAGCAGTGCTATACCGGCGATCGACCGATCGTTTCGCCGCAGTTGGGTGAGTTGACCATCAGCGCAGCCCAAATTCTGGCAGGACGATAATTTTCCAGCATCGTTGTCATGATTGCTATGAGGCTTGCTGTGAGGCTTGCTGCGAACCGGGGTGCTTACCGCTGCTTCAAAATAAATTCTGCGATCGCCAAATCCACGGGCGTGGTTACCTTCAGGTTGGTTTCTTCACCAGGTACGATCTGCACCGGGAGCTGACATTGTTCATACAAGGCGGCATCGTCCGTCACTTCCCAGCCCTGCTGGATCCCGATCTCATGGCACTGGCGCAGCGTCGCTACCTCGAAGCCTTGGGGGGTTTGAGCCGCCCAGAGATTGCTGCGATCGGGCGTGCTGGCGATGATCTGCGTTGCGGCATCGACGACTTTGATCGTGTCTTTCACCGGAATCGCTGCGATGAGACCGGCACAAGTTTGCAAGGCAGCGGCACAGCGATCGAACAGAGCGGGCGTGGCTAAACATCTGGCTCCATCATGGATCAGCACCCGATCGGCCGCCTCCGGCAAGCCCTGTAAGCCGCGATAAACCGATTCCTGTCGCGTCGCTCCGCCCTGAATAAACTGCACCCGATCGAGCAGACCCAGATTGGAGACAATGGCTTTGAAATCTTGCCAGTCGTAGGGCTGCCCGACAATGCCGATCCATGCGATCGAGCTGGCTTGCTGAGCGGCCTTTAGGGTCCATGCCAATACAGGTTCTCCCAGCAACGGCAACAATAACTTATTGCGATCGCTGCCCATGCGACGACCCGATCCGGCGGCAGGAATTAACAAATACACGATGGCTTCCCTCCGGGTTGATGCTGATCGATCGGCTGAATGTTGCTCTGATCGAGCAAGTGGTTTAACGGTTAGTTTGCACTATTAGTCTTAACTATTAGTTTTTACTATCAGTCTTAACTATTAGCACCAACCGGGATCTGCTGCGTCAGTCGATTTTTCAGATCCGCCATCAAATCCTGATCCGATCGATGGGCTTCCCAGGTGCCAGAGAGTTTGCGCGGGCGGCCGCCTTCCTTGGCGGGTAATTCGAGCTGCCAAGTGCCCGACATGAAATTTTCCTCGTCGTTGATGCTGCCACCATAGTCGATCGGGATCGGCGAACTTGTGAGATAGCGTTTCGTAAAGCGAATGCTGCGCCCGATCACCTCACCACTGAGTTGGGCTTCCCCCAAGTTGTTCTCGTCGAGGATGCTGCCGCTGAGGGCGTTGTTGCCCTGCACAAAAGTGGCTTCAAAGCGGGTGGGTTGTCCCTTTTGCCAGTAAGTGCCGAGCCAGGTGCCGCTGATATTCACAGGTCGAGACTCCTTGAGGGCGAACTACTCTATTTAGTTTAAGTGCTTAAGTCTCAGGGCTTAGATCAGCCCATCCACTCTAGGCATCGCTGCATTTGCTGCTGCATCGTGGCTCGATCGGCATGAAACCGTCTGCCATGCCCTGGTAACACCCACTCAAATGGATAAGCGGCCAGTTTCTCCATCGATCGTTTCAGTTCGGCCCAGGAATACCAGCAGGCGTTCCGGAAGGCATACAGGTGCTGAAGCTGCTCCGACCAGGCTAAATGATCGCCCGTAAACAGAAACTGTTGGTGGTACAGCAAAACAGTATGACCTTTGGTGTGACCTGGCACCGGCAAAATGAGCAAATCGGGGGCAAACTCGATCGGTGCAGTGCCCTGCAAAGGAATTTCGATCTCTTGTGTATCGCGGCTGAGGTCATCTTGATGCAAAATTCGATCGCACCCAAAATGCTGGTGAAACTGATGGTGATCGGCCACATCATCTCGATGGGTGAGATAGAGATAGCGAATGCCGCCCATGGCTTCCAGGTTTTTGACCAGCGGTGTCACAAACCGAGGTGAATCCACCAGTATATTGCCTTCCGATCTCACAATCAGATAACTGGCGGCACCGTAGGAACTCTCGGCATGATAGCCACAGTGATACACTGACTCGGCGATCGGAATGGGTAGGCTGGCATGAACCTGTTGAATGCCATCAGGCGGCTGAACTGTGCCGATCGAAGCGGTGGGACAGGAGAGCAACGCCTGCATCGCCCGCTGGGTTTCTTCTGGGCTGTCAGGCTGATGATAGACGGCCGACTGATCACCGATTTGGCTGAAAACTTCAGGAGCCATCCAGCGGCAAGTATCGCAATCAATACAAGTTTGATCGACATAAAAATTGCCAGCCATGTTTTCTGGGCGGCGTTGCTTCAGCCTGGCCATGATTCACCTCGCTGATTTGATGCAGAGTTTTGAGTGGGATGTAGAGCGCAGATTTGGGATGACATCCGGCGATCGATCGAGCGGAGATAGAACCAACCTGCCCCAGTTCTTCACTTTCCCATCATACTTTGGGAAATTGAAAGACTCAGGTGTGTCATTTCTGGCTCGATCCCATCCTCGATGAATTTCCCCGATGAATTTCCCCGATGAGCTTGCAATTGTGCTTCATGTTGTGAGGAAGATGTGTGAGGAAGATATAGGTTCTCTGCACTGCTTTTCGCCTGGTTAGGAGCCTGTGATTTTTAAGGTTTTTAAGATTTCTTTCTTTGCCCCTATGTGGCATTCCTCCGATCCTGCTGATCGTTCACGATTCGCTTTGGTTCGATCCTGGTCTAAACGACTGTCGATCGGGTCGAAACCGTTGCCGATTCGCACCTGGTTAGCGGTTCCCAATCTGATTCAAATCGGATTGCTGATGGCATTCACCAGTGGATTATCCTGGTGGTATTGGCAACAGGCTTCCGAGCAATATGCTGCCCAACTTCAGCAGGAAATCAGCGATCGGGTGCAGCTCCAGATTGAAAGTTATCTCGCTACGCCACGACTGATCGTACAAGTCAACCAATCTGCTGTGCAGTTAAACCAAATTGAGCTGAATGATCCAGCTATTCTGGAGCAGCATCTGTTCCAGCAACTGCAACAGTTTGAGTCAATAAGTGGCGTTTTAATTGGCACAGAATCAGGGCTGATGCGGGCTGTGAATCGACGGGGTGGGTTACATCTGATGAAACGTGAACCTGGTGATCCCCGATCGGTTTATGAGTATCGCCTGGATACTGTGGGGCAGATGCAGCACTATTTAAACACGTTCATCCGTCAACCCCTCCGCAAAACGCCCTGGTATCAAGCTGCCGCTCAGACCGGAAAAACTTCCTGGAGCAGCATTTTTCAAACTCCTGATCAACGGGATTTATCCCTCAATATCAATGCACCGCTGCTCGATCCGCAAACGGGTGAACTGGTGGGAGTCGCTTCTGCAGGGGTGGTGTTGTCGGTGATCGATCAGTTTTTAGATCAAATGGAGGTAACTCCCTCCGGGTTTGTGTTTGTGATGGATCGGCAAGGTCGGCTGATCGGCACTTCGGTAGAAACTCCTGCCTATCACACTGTCCCAGAAAACGGGCAACCCCAGCTCACTCAAATTGCAGCGAATCAGAGCGATCATCCCGTGATTCGTCAGGCGGCAATGGCTTTACAGGATCAATTCAGCCGCAACCAATCGTTCGACACCATCACACAACCGCGCCAACTGGGAATCTGGCACCAAAATCAGTTGACCTATGTGCGAGTTGTTCCCTATCAGGATGCGGCCGGACTCGACTGGCTGACGGTGATCGTGGTGCCCCATGCTGATTTAGTGGCTCAAATCTATCCTTTTCAACGTAATACCATTGTGCTCTGTGGGCTGGCGGCAACGAGTGCTTTGGCGTTAGGAGCGATGGTGACGCATTGGATCGCGAAATCCATCCGACAGTTGAGTCAAACCAGTCAGGCGATGGCTGCGGGCGATCGACCCCAAGGTCTGATTGGGAAACTGCCGATCCAGGAACTTCAGATTGCGGCCTGTTCGTTCAACCAAATGGCGACGCGGCTAGAGCATTCGTTTCAGCAGATTGAAGCCACCAACGCTGCCCTCGAAAAACAAATTCAAGAACGCACCTTACAACTGCAACAGGCGCTCACCTTTGCGGATTTGCTCTGCCGGATCAATCAAAAAGTGCGCGATAGCTTGGATGAGGCTCAGATTCTGCAAACCGTGGTGCGAGAGTTAGCGATCGGTCTAGCGGTTCAGGGTTGTAATGTGGCACTTTATGATGGGCAACGGCAAACAGCGACCATTTTGTATGAGCATCTTTGTGATTTACCTTCTTTGCCACCCGGTGAAACAATTGCTTTTGCCAGCTTTCCGGAACTCTATCAGCAGTTGCGGCAAGCAGTCCCGCTGCAATTTTGCTGGATTCAACCCCTACCTGGAGCGGTGCGCCAAGTCAATGCCCACTCGACCTGTTTGGCCTGCGCCATTTGCGATGATCAGGGTGTTTTGGGTGATCTGTGGTTGTTCAAACCGCATCAGTCTCCCTTCAGTGTGGCGGAAACCCAGTTAGTTCAGCAGGTGGCGAATCAATGTGCGATCGCCCTGCGCCAGTCTCGGCTTTACCAAATGGCTCAGTCGCAAGTGGAAGAGTTGGAGCGGCTTCATCGTGTCAAGGATGATTTTCTCAGCACGGTTTCCCACGAGCTGCGCACCCCCATGTCAAATATCAAGATGGCAACCCAGTTGTTGGAAATGCAATTTGAACGGTTGTCTCATCAATTATCGAGTCAGGAATTATCGAGTCAGGAATTATCGAATCAGGATGGAGCAACGAATCAGAATAAGCTGAACCAGAATCAAGTAACCCAGAATCAAGCGAGCCAGAATCAAGCGAGCCAGAATCAAGCGAGCCAGAATCAAGCGAGCCAGAATCAAGTAACCCAGAATCAAGTAACCCAGAATCAAGCGAGCCAGAATCAAGTAACCCAGAATCAAGCGAGCCAGGATACATTCGCGGTTGACATTGCGGTTGACATTCTAGATGCAGCAAAACGTTATTTGCAGATTCTTCAATCTGAAGGTCAGCGTGAAATCGTTTTAATTAATAACCTGCTGGATCTCTCACGACTAGAGGCTGGTATGGAACCCAATGAGATCACCCGTCTAGATTTGCATCAATGGTTACCCCCGATCCTGCAACCTTTTATGGAGCGATCGGCGACCCAGGGACAGCAATTCAGTTTAGAACTGCCTTCCCAACTGCCCATCCTCAGCACAGATGCCGCTGGTTTGGAGCGAGTTGTGACGGAATTGCTCAATAATGCCTGTAAATACACACCTGCGGGTGAAAAAATCATGGTCTTGGTGAACCTGCTATCTGATCATCGATCGGAGTCTCAGATGGGTGCCACTAACTTCCACCGTTCTGATCGGTCTCCTGATTCCTGCAAGACCTGTACTTCTGATGATGATCATGAAAACTTTGATTTGACAGTAAATCTGGATGTTGATGTGAATGTAGATGATCGATTAAATGTAGATGATCGATTAATAGTGAGTACGAATATTGGTTCGAATGTAAACAAACTTTGTATAGAGGAAGTTGACATGAATAGAGCAGATCGTTTGCGATCGAAACTTCTGCCTTGCCAGACCCTGCGCCTGAGTGTGATCAATTCTGGCGTTGAAATTCCTCCCAGTGAAGCAGAGCGAATTTTTGAAAAGTTCTATCGTATCTCTACAACTGATCCCTGGAAGCATGGAGGGACAGGATTAGGGTTGGCCCTAGTGAAAAAGTTGGTTGAACGACTGGGTGGATCGATCATGGTGCAGAGCGATCGGGGGCAGACGATGTT
>JALOOM010000118.1 GCA_025454395.1 Elainella sp. Prado103 | reverse complement strand
GCGAAGGGACTTGCAATCAAATCCTGGTTCGAAAGCCCCTCGCCCGCTCTGGGAGAGGGGTTGGGGTGAGGGTAGTTTGAGTTTTGTCAGTCAATCAGCAGTTCTAATCGAAACTTATTCAACCAGGAATTCATTCAACTCAACAAGCATCTGCTTCCCGCCCTGTTATTCCGGCAAAACCTTTATCTTCACACTGGTCTTGAGATCAGGACTATTGACGCACTGGGGTGGGTTGACCTTGTGGGATCGGTTGAGCCACATACTCAAAATCCTGGTCGGAATTCCATGGCCCTCGTTGATCGGCTTCGCCATCGGATGACAAATTGTAGTAGATATCCACAGTTTCATCCGGTTGTACATTGCCAAAAAATGGATCGTCTAGTTTACCCAACGAATCCAAGGCCTTCATAAACATCTTGGTATGAGAGATTTCCCGGCTGAGTAGGTGTACCAATGTTTTCTTCGTACCCTCATCTGCTGCCAACTTGATTAATGCTTCGTAGGTTTGACGTGCACCTGCTTCAGCCGCAATGTTCGCACGCAGATCTCGGACAACATCTCCTCCTTCGTTGATGTAATTTGCCGTCCAGGCAGAGCCCTGGCTATCGAGGAAATGGGGCCCAATGCCCCGTACTGCAAACAGTGAGCTTTTGAAAGCTTCGGTTTGATCGGTATCCTTGGTATGAGCTTCGATCAATCGACCCACCATTTCTAGGTGGCTAAACTCTTCGATCGCAATATCTTGCAGCATATCGCGAATGCCAGGATGCTCCACATGAAAAGATTGCACCCAATATTGTAATGCGGCCGTTAATTCTCCAGTAGCGCCGCCAAATTGCTCCAGAAGGAGCTGGGCAAACTTGGGATTTGCCTCACCAATATTCACGGTTTGAATGGTTTCTTTTTTATGAAAAAACATCGGTCTTCTCCTGAATCAACGGATCTTTCATCGATCAGGTTAGACCGCTTCTCGTTACAAAGCCTGTGTCTGGCGGCAGAGTTCTCAAATCGATCGAATCAGAGTGAACTTCAGGAGGAAAGCGCAACGAAGAAAGTCAGGGCTCAAATAAATCAAGCAAGTAAAGCAAGTAAAGCAAAAGCAGTTGAGGCCACGATCGTCCTGCATAACAGGAAATCTGAACATCAACTGCTCGTAATTGCTATTTGATTGCTATTTGATTGCTATTTGACTGCTATTTGATTGCTATTGAACCATCAACAGCTAACAAACCAGGACGGACTGGAAATCTAGCTAGACTAAACCAACCAGCTTTTCAGTCAAATCCCACATGCGCTTACCTTTTTCATCGTCGCGAGCTTGCGGAGAAACCTGCTGCACAAAAGATTTACCATTCTTCTTCTGACGGTTGCCCCAGCTCCAATAGGCTCCGGACTGACGATATTCGGGATCGGCGACCACGGCTGCCACCCGCTCTCCTGCTAATTCTTGCGTCACATAGCCACCGGTGATGTTCTTCTGAAACCAGGGGAAGATCTTCTGAAACAGGGGATAGTGATTGCGGAATAGCGGCGTATCCGCCACACAACCTGGATAGAGGGAAGTGAACGTGATCCCCGTGGAATCATGAAGGCGACGGTGCATCTCCCGAATGGTCAATACATTACAGACTTTACTGTCTTTGTAGGCTTTAACGGGCTCAAACTTTTTACCATTAGCCATGGTGATTGGTTTTTTAAAGCCGGATGCAAATCCTTCGAAGTTGCCGAGATCAGGACGGGGGGGAATTTTGCCGCCTAATTCATCCGGGTTGTGGGTCACGGTTCCCAAAATCACCATCCGCCGATCGCGATAGGATGACTGTTTCAAATCTTCCAGCAGTAAGTTGGCCATCAGAAAATGACCCAGATGGTTGGTGGCCATGGTCAATTCATAGTTTTCTGGACTCCACAGCGGTTCTTTTAGCAAGGGCATGTAGATCGCTGCATTGCCAACAAAAGCATCAAGCGATCGGCCCAACGCCCGAAACGCTGCGACAAACTGGCGCACACTTGCCAACGAAGCCAAATCAACGGGCAAAATGGTATAGCTGTCTTTCGGGATTCCCACTGATTGTGCGGCTCGTTCAGTTTTCGGGATATCTCGACAAGCCATGACTACATGCCAACCCCGTTTAACCATTGCTTTTGCTGCATACAATCCCACCCCGGAAGAAGTGCCTGTGATCACAACCGTTGGTTTTTGATCCTGTGCCATTTTGTTATGAAAGTTTGTTGATTGTTGACGTTTTTTATCGTCTCACAACCCAGCGACACAAAAGCTGATGTTTAAAGTGCTTTACAGTTGTTGAAATATTTAGCAACGAAGGGATTGATCCCTCTAGGGCAGCCATTGAAGGAAATGAATAGGCGATCAGATCCCTAGTCAAATCTTTGATCAAATCTCTGCTCAGATTTCCTATCTTGTTTCCGGCAATCTCTTCGCCTCCCTCCAACGAAAAGCGATCGATCGGCCTGATAGGGAACGCAAGCCTGATAGGGGACGCGATCATTGCAGATTTGAGAAAATACTCACATTCTATGTCAGCGAACGATAACCATACGTCCCTTGACGTTGTTGTGAGAAGGTCAGTAATAATAGGTGTAGAAAATGCTTGGTGCAGATCTACGAGCTAAGATCCCTGTTCAGTACATTGATCAATTCGATCGTTCATCTCAAATGAATGCTGTTTGAATTGATTGCGAAGAATTAAATTTGGAACGGTGCTTGCCAGTTATTGGTTCAATTGGGCTTAAGCTTTACCTTGTTAGGGCTCTTCAGTAGGGCTCTTCAGTAGGGCTCTTCAGAAAGAAGATTCATAAGAAAAAATTGTAATACTTGGGCTGCTTGGAGGATGTCTGAGAAGTCCGGGTTGGTGTCAAAAATGGGTTTGCTTCCTCTGGCTGACTCATAGACAGATATATGGATGAATCTGAATAGATTTATACCCTGTCATGACTGTCTGATCACTTTCTGATGATTTGCATTGTCTACGTTTCAGTATTTCATGATCGGATTCGATCGCGATTGGTGGCTTCAGTTGGTTGTTCTAGTAGGCTACTCACAGTTATTGACATTATCCAACGGCTCCAACGATTAATTATTTTCAACGGTTAGTTATTGGTAGGGGCTTAATTTTCTGTTACTGCTGGTTTGCAGTTGCTGATTTTTTGTTACTCCTGCTGGTTTGTAGCTCCTGCTTGTTTTAAGCACATTGGCTGCAAAGGAAATCAGCAAGATATTTTCTTGCGCTATAACAACTTACTGAATTAGAGGGTATTATGGCTCATGTCCTGGCAACTTACCCGCTTCATTTCTCAGGTCAAGCGATTACGCACATTTTTCTTTCACTTTGTCCTCCTCAGTTAGAAGCTCCAATCAAGATATCTGGTGTTATTCCAAGTTGTGATCGCGCCTATGATCAAACTAATCTAATTAAAGCGATCCCAGCCCCTTTAAAGCCGTTAGTCTATCGACTCAGAAAAAGCCAACAGGTGACAGAGTGGCGATATAACCAGGAAATTAAAAGGTTTGACGCTGCTTACATCTGGCCTGATGTCTCTGTGGATGTAATGCAAAAAGCCAAAGCGAGAGATAAGCCCATTTTTTTAGAACGAATTAACTGTTTTACTGGAACAGCAAAGCGGATCCTGGATACGGCCCATGCTCGTTTGAATGTGGTGCAGCAGTATCCCATTACTGCGGAAATGATTCAGACAGAACTGGAGCAGGCTCACCTGGCTGATTTTATCTTTTGTCCTAGCCCGTTGGTTAAAGATAGTTTTCTGGAAGCAAACATTCCAGCCGAAAAGTTACTTTTAGCAAGTTATGGATGGTCTACTCAGCGATTTCCGGGTTTGCAAGACCAGCCTCCTGCGTCTTCCTCGCCGATCGATCGACCCTTTACCATCGTCTTTGTGGGTCGAGTCTGTGTCCGAAAAGGGGCCCATTTGCTCATTGAAGCATTTGTTAAATCAAAGGTCAGGGGCAGGTTAATTTTGTGTGGCGAAATGGAACCAGTGATTGCCGAAGCTTGCAAAGATTGGTTGGCAAGTCCCAATATCATCCACCAGCCTTACACCTCAAACATCACCGCATTCTACCGTCAAGCCGATGTGTTTGCCTTTCCGAGCCTGGAAGAGGGCAGTCCGCTAGTCAGCTATGAAGCAATGGCCCATGGATTACCCATGTTAGTGTCACCCATGGGAGCTGGAGAAATTGTACGAGATGGTATTGAAGGTCTGGTTTTACAGCCTTACGATATTGAGAGCTGGGTGGAAGCCATTCGCCTCTTAGCCACATTTCCCGATCGACGACTGAAATTAGGTTACGCCAGTTGGCAAAGAGCAGCAGATTTTACCTTCGATCAGGTGGCGAATCGCCGAGCCCGCCAGATGCTCCAGCATTTATGAAGATACTGACCGATCAGGAGCTTGGATTCTACAAGACCCAATTCGTGCAGAGATTCTCACCAGGATTCTCTTAAGATAGAGAGGCAAGACAATCGATCGCCCTTATGCTAGCTTCTTCTCCTGCTGATCCTTCTATCTACCCGCCTATCTACCCGCCGGCTGATCCTCTCCAACCCCCAGAGAATAGTGCTGTCTCAGGGGTGCAAATCCCTTTATTAGGGCAATCGCTCGCTGAGTTGACAGCCTGGGTGCAACAACAAGGACAGCCTGCCTACCGGGGTAAACAGCTCCATCAATGGCTTTATCAGCAAGGGGCGCGATCGTTAACTGAGATTTCAGTTTTCCCCAAAGCCTGGCGCACTGAGCTAGCAGATTATCCGATCGGGCGTTCCAGCCTGCATTATCGATCGGCGGCATCCGATGGTACTGTCAAGTTTTTGTTGCGGTTGTCCGATGGGCAAATTGTCGAAACGGTTGGCATCCCCTCATTTAAAGCTGGAGCCGGGGTCGATTTTTCCCAGCTCGATCGATTGACCGTTTGCGTCTCTTCCCAGGTTGGCTGTCCGATGGCTTGCGATTTCTGCGCGACTGGCAAAGGCGGCTTTCAGCGAAATTTGGCTGCCCATGAAATTGTCGATCAGGTACTGACGGTACAGGAAGACTTTGGATTGCGGGTGAGTAATATTGTGTTTATGGGCATGGGGGAACCGTTGCTCAATGTCGATCATCTGCTCACGGCGGTTCGATCGCTCAACCAAGATGTTGGGATCGGACAACGGCAAATGACCATTTCCACGGTGGGAATTCCCGGTCGGATTCGCCGCTTAGCTGAACACCGCCTGCAAACCACCTTAGCAGTGAGCCTTCATGCCTCTAATCAAGCCTTGCGGGAACAACTCATTCCCACTGCTCGCCAATATCCCTTAGAAGCGTTACTGGCTGAGTGTCGAGACTATGTTCAAGTGACCGGGCGGCGCGTCACCTTTGAATATATTCTGCTAGCCGGTCTTAACGATTGCCCCACTCATGCGCTGGAGTTGGCAGCTCATCTACGAGGCTTTCAAAGTCATGTCAACCTGATCCCTTATAACCCCATCCAAGAAGTGGACTATAAGCGGCCTGATGAACAGCGCATTCAAGCCTTTGTGCAAGCATTAAAGCAGCAGAATATTGCTGTGAGTGTACGTCGCTCCAGAGGATTAGCGGCCGATGCTGCTTGCGGACAGTTACGAGCTTCTCGATCGTCCTCCCGCTGAGAAACTCGTCCTCCCGCTGAGAAACAAGGAATGAATTAAATATCACTGCCGAAATGGCTGGAGTCCATGCTGGGCCTGTACAGAATATTGGATTTCGCCAGCTATCTAATGCTCATTCCTCTGGTTTCCAAGCAATCCACCCCGACGGAAACCCGTTCACTTCCGGTCAATCTCTTTGGTCGAGTTGCCTGCCAGCATTGAGCCCAGACAGGAAAAAGGGATTCCCGGTGCATAGGATTCTAAAACCCGTCCCGTCTCTGAGCAAGTCGCTAATAAATAATCGCACTGATGACATTGGGTGTAGACCTGCTGCTGACTTGCCGAGTAGCAACGTTCGGCAGGACTACCACAGTTCGGACAGCGCACAATCTGAATCTCAATATCGAGATTAATATTTTGAGCTGAAACTGGGAGGTCGGCTGACATCTGGGCTTCTACCATTGGCATCTCAAAAACTCCTGAAAAATTAGACATTTTAGACATTTTTAAAAAACAAGTGCGAACGGAATGATCAAAAATAAACGCGAAAAATGAGGGCGATCGAATACCTTGACCATCGCGACAATGAACTTTTCCCAACTGAAACTAACGCCAGGAGTCTGAAAGAAGAGCTTAGAAATCAAGCTGCCCTCAGCCAGTCTCCAGCTAGATCTCTAGAAGGAAAAAATTTGTCAATTCACTAGAGGTTTTAGCTCACTGCTCGATCTAACCCATCAATTTGAACTATCAACTCAAAACCGGCATTTTTAATTTGATCTATTTACTATTCTGACCCAAATAACAGTTTAAAACGATGAATTCTTGATAGGGATCAATTGAATCAGGAACAATCTCAATTTAAGGTTTTCTTAAGAAAATATCATCTACCTCAAGGATGGACGGTCAAAATCATTGTTAAGTGGTAATGAGTTGAGTGGTAATGAGTTGAGCAATTAATTGAACAATGAGTTGGGCGATTAGTTGAGCAATGAGTTAGGCGATCGATTTTAGAAGGTTTTCAGTCCAAATTGAACCTCTGGCGAGAAGTTTTTAGACTTTCTGAGTGCGACTGAGATAATACACTAATCCAATAAACAAGACAGTGCCAGTTGCATATTTAACCACAGCAGGAATCGCTGGATTGGGTGAGAAAAACCCCTCAATGATGCCAGCGATCGTCAATAGTGGCACAATGCCAAAAACCAGTTGAGCAGCCTGTTGACTGTTGTGTTTTAAGGCATCTATCCGACGGTAGGAGCCTGGAAATAGCAACGCTTGGGCAATCAAAAAACCAGCCGCCACTGCGAAAAAGATGGCTGGTAGTTCCAGCGATCCATGGGGAAAGACGAAAGCCCAAAACGGGTAAGCCAAGTTATTTTGCCCCACTAATGCCCCCACTGAACCTAACAAAACACCATTGATCAGCACCAGATACAGGGTTAGTAAGCCTGCGGTGATTCCACCGGCAACCGCTACAAATGAGACGCGAATGTTGTTAATCATGATGTTGCTCGAAGCAAACGGTTCAATGCCGACAATTTGCCCGATCCACAATTCTTGTCGATCGCGGACTTGCTCAATCAAGCTTTCTGGAACAATCAGCCCCATAAAAGCTGGATCGCGCCAAGCTAGCCACCAACTGCCGATCGCCGCTGCCCCAAAGAGAGCCACTGCCAGCGCAATATAGCCACTTGACTGTTGCACAGCCGCTGGAAATCCCCATCGATAAAAGATTTTCACCGCCTGCCATTCTTGCCGTCTTGATCCTTGATAAATTTGGGCATACGCCCGACTGGCTAGCATCTGTAAGTTTTGTTCTAGCCGTTGTCCAACCTGATGGGTGCGGGCTCTGGAGAGATCTGCTGCTACCGATCGATAAAGACTGGCTAGCATCTGAATTTCAGTTGCCTCCAGCGATTTCAATCCTTGCTTCTCAGCCCGATTGAGCAATGTATCTAACTGTTGCCAGCTTTTTTCACGGCGGGCGATCCAGCGCTGAATGTTCATGGAGGCAGAAAAGCGATTCATCTCACCCCAGCCTAACCGATGGGATTGATGATGGGATTGATGGCTTCCAAGCGGGTTTTGCCCTGAGGGACATGAGCTGATTGACTGACAAATCTTTTCCCCTCATCCCTCAATCCCTTCTCTCACTAAGGGCTACTGTGTACACACATCGCTGAGTTGCTGCTAAATCGCTGATTGATCCCCCTAAATCCCCCTTAAAAAGGGGGATTTTGAAGACTTTGGGTTCGGTTCCCTCCTGGTTAAAGAGGGTTAGGGAGGATCGGAACGACTTGTGTGTACAAGGTAGCTCACTAGGGGCGAAGGGACTTCCAATCCAATCCTGGTTCGAAAGCCGGTCGTCCGCTCTGGGAGAAGGGCTGGGGTGTCGCTTGCTTCTGCGCAGCAGTGGGCAGTTTGAGTTTTGTCAGTCAATCAGGGGGCATGAGTCATCGATCGGGATTAGACACCGGTGGAACTTCCAGACTGTTTGTTGGCTCAACCGTTTGTTGGCTCAGCGAACCATACCTGCTGATGAAGGGCAAAACGAGCCGTCAACGAGCGACAGGTGATTGGGATTAGACCAGGCTCTTGGATTAGACCATTCGCAGCCCTAATCAAAGGGCAACAACTGATCTGGGCAACAACTGATCTGGGCAACAACTGATCTGGGCAACAACCGATCCGGGCAACAGTGTGGAATAAGTGTGGAATAATAGAGATCAAACTATCTTTCAGATTTAGCAGTGAGTAGTACCGTCCGCACAGTTTCCGACTCAAAGAGAGCCTTTTACAATTTCCACACCCGCCCGATCAACTCCATCTATCGCCGGGTTGTGGATGAGCTTTTGGTAGAGATGCATCTGCTCTCGGTCAATGCGGACTTTCGCTATGACCCGATCTATGGGCTGGGTGTAGTGACAGCATTTGATCGCTTCATGCAGGGCTACCGTCCTGAAGCGGATAAAGGATCGATTTTTGATGCCGTCTGTCGTGCCTTGGAGAACGATCCACAGCAGTATCGCCAGAATGCTGAACAGCTCAAAGCTGAAGCTGCCTCCATCAGTGCAGACAGCTTTTTAGTCCAGATTCAAGATGTATCCAGTGCCCCAGTGGGGATGCTGTTTGACACCTTGCGATCGGTGAAAGACGGCTCCAAATTTAAGTACAGCCGTTTATTTGCGATCGGTTTGTATACGCTCCTGGAAACCATGGATGCGAGTTTGGTCAAGGAAGAAGCGCGACGTGAGCAAGCGCTCAAAACTCTGAGTGAAGCCCTCTCCTTATCAACAGACAAGGTGCAAAAAGATCTAGAACTCTATCGCGGCAATTTGGACAAAATTGCTCAGGCTCAGATTGTCTTAGAGGATATGCTGAAAGCCGATCGCAAGAAAAAAGAAGAGCGAGAGAAAGCGAAAAACGCCGTTACGACACCTCCCAATCAAGAACCGACTTGAGCGGTCATTCCCAAAAACAAAACTCATCCTATGGGGAATCTGACCTGGAGGAATCTGTTTCATCCCCATTGCTTTGCTCCGAGCTGGGAGTGGCGGGTTGGCTAGCTGGTTCAGTCAGGTGAAATTGCTCAGTGCCCCCGGCTTGTTTAGCCTGCCGCAGTCTTTGCATGACTGCTTCGATGTTGGCGGCTTGCAACGATCGGGCCATCGCTTGTAATTTTGCATCCGACAAAGCATGGCGATTCGGCACAAATTGACGAATGGGGGAGGGTGTGACGTGGTGGCGTTGATTCACTGGGAATGGTAACTGCGAGCCTGGATCCGGGCGGAAGGGTGGAATTGCCGATCGGGGCTCTGTCATGATTGAGAGAAGGGAGAGATCGATCAAGGAGTCATTCTCTTTGCCCTCATCCTGGTCTTCAGGAGCATTGGCATCAGAGTAGTACTGCGAGCTGGACTCAATCTGAGATCTGGACTCAGTCTGATGATCGGCCATCCAAACGTTCCAAGGAACTGCTTCGGGTCGCCAATCAGAGGTGGCAGTTGCGGTGACCCCATCGCTTTCCTGATCCGGATGGTCAGATCGGGCGTGGAGCCGGGAGCGCGTCTGATAACGATCGGCTGCTCGTTGGCTGGATAAATCTTGGGCGGGAGCCTCCCCAGAGAAAGCTCTGCCATTCAGCCCAAACGGTTGACCGGGCTCTACCGTAACCAGCACCCGATCTTCAGCTCCTGTACCCGGTTCATACACTGTACCTGGTTCATACACTGTACCTGGTTCATACACTGTGACCAGATCAGACGAGCCAAGCTCTCTGAACAATAGGGGAATCGATCGGCCGGCAATCATCCGTTCAAAATCTCGGCTGAAATGATGCACCGGCTTGCCGCGTCGCCGCCACAGCGCTAGAATTTGCCCAATTGAGATTGCCTTATAGCGTCCCTGATAGAGCGCTTCGATAACTGCACTATAGAGCCAGGTGACTGGATAACGCATTAACCAGTGTTCGATCCAGGTATTTAGCTCATAGCCATCTGAATCAAAACTATAGGTTGCCATCAGCTCAGCGATGCGGACAGCAGTTGCACTGGTTACCGGGTCAATCATGCCGATCGCTCGTCAAGAGGGTTCTTAACAAACTTTAATCGGGAAATTGACCAGATGGATCGGATTTGCACGAAAATTCATTGTTTCGGGTCAATTAGCACAAGGTCATAATCTAGAAACTAGAAAGCGTCCTGCACCACGCCGCCATCCACCGTACTGCTGCCCAGCCCCGAAAATGGGCCTGGATCGCCTGTCCAGTTGAAATCATATAACCGCAACGTTAGTGCTCCTGATTCTCGCCCCGTACTGTAGGTGGCACTAATAGAATAGGTGCGACGGCTGTATTCCAGGGAATAGGTTGTGTCAATTTCGTCGTTGTTACGGAGGTTATAGGCAAACTGAACCCCCGCCCGAAACGGGCCGTAAATTTGCTGCGTTAACCCCAGGATGACAAACTCATCATCCGCAACCCGATCAAACAAAAAAGGGGATTCGCCGTCTTGCAGTGTATTGAAATAGCCGACGTTAAAAGCAGTGTAATCCAGAAATGGTCGCGAGAAGTGACCAAACTGGCCGAGTAAACTCACACCACCGCGCAAAGTCGCCTGATGATCGCCATTACTGTAGCCGCTGTAAACCCCTCTCGCTTCTAAATAAACGCCCAGGTAGGGCACGATCGGGGTAGGTGTATAACGAAGCCCTTCGGTCGGAGTAGGAGGCAAGGCCGTTCCTGACCACAGCAAAAAAAATCGCCCCAGGGTTGCTGCGGCCTGATAGCGAGTCAGATCGACACAACCGTTACCAGAACTATCCCGATCCTCCGGTTTAATGCAACTCCGATCTCGATCGGGATCAAGGAAGTTGTAAAGGTCGATTTGATCGGTTTGAGCATTGACATACTGCACCCCGGCTTGATATCGCAAAGTGATGAGAGAATCCCCCAAAGTATAGGTAGGAGAGCTCACGACCAGTCCCAAACTACTCTGGATATCCTGAAAGCCTAATGAACCATTAAACAACCGATCGCGGTAACTATATTCGGCGGACACCGTATGACCTAGAACCAGTTGTTGAGCCCGGAAGCTAGCCCGCAGGTTATCCTCAATTTCGCTGGTATCGAGGCTGCTAAAACTGGCTACTGCTCGCCCGGTGGTGGTGGGAGTAAAGGTAAAGTCGGCGTTGGCGATTAAGCCAAACTGATCGGCACTGGGAAAACTGCCATCTTCGATCGCCCGTTGCACCAAAATTTGAGGGGTTAAACTGAAGGCGACTTGCGGCGAAGAATATAGGTTAAAAGTTCGCTCAATGAAAAAGCCATCTCGATCGCGCTCATCAAAACCGAAGGTCAGCAGCCCTGAATCTCGTTGGCGTTGATCCAACACAATCCGATTGACCAACAACGGTAATGAAAACCCCTGATCGAAAACCAGGCGCGGATTTCTGGCTCGAATCTCTGCTGTAAAGGGTGACAGTCTGGTATAGGTGACATGGCTCGATCGCAGCTCCAGCTCAGGGGGAGAAAAGGGATCGTTTGTAATCCGCACATTTTGACCGACGAGATTGCCGCCATCGAAGTTGACTCGCTCCGCCTCAAATCGCAGTCGATTAATACCTGGGCCATCTTGGGCGCGGTTGTCGCCTACTCCGAAGACTAAGCCTGGCAAACCACCTGTGACCTGTAAAGGTTGGGCATCGGATACCCGTTCCGTGACGGGTCGTTGTAATCCTGGAGCCGGGAAATCGGTCAAGGGATCGGTGTTAAAATCGCGCTCGGTGGCGGGAATTAATAGTTGCCCACGCGCCCCTTGAATATTCCCTTGATTCAACCCAAAGCTATATTCAAACCGATCGCCCCCCAAAACCTGATCGCCCCGAGTGAGCAAGGCATCCCCCTCTGCCACTGCTACCCGATTGGGTAGATTGACTCGCACCCGATCTCCCGACAAGACAGCTTGACGAAATCGCACCACTACATCGCCATCCGCCCGGAAGACTTGCCGCCGTTCATCCAACTCTTGTCGATCGGCTGTTACTTCTAAGACTTCACCCTGTTGCACTGGATCGATCGGTAACACGGGTGCATTCGGAGGCGTGGCGGGAGCGGCCGACGGAGGGGTTGAGGGAGCCGTTTCAGTCGGTGGAGTCGTCGGGATCACCAACACTTCACCCCGAGTTGGATCCTCTAATTCAGGCTGTGATAGCTGACCTTCCCCCAATCCTGGCTCTGCTTCCGGTGCCTCCACTTCCGGTAACTCCGGATCCGGATTTGGCTCGATCGATTCAGTTGTCGATTCAGTTGTCGGCAAATCGAGCCGGATCGAATCTCGTCGATCGATCAATCCAGTGGTTGTTGCTGATTGCTGCTCGATCAGCCGATCTAATTCAGGCAAGCCGATCCAGAAAACAGACTGGAGAGCCGCATCTGTTGAATCAGTCGCCTGATCATCACCAGGGTTAGCGTCCCCATTTCCAGCAGAACGCTCCGAAGCCCCACGCAGTGAAGGAGCCGTTGACTCAGCAGCAGGATGTACCGTGACAGGGTGAGGCTGCAACCCAGTTGGGCGATCTCGCAGCCCCCAACTTTCACGAATGGAAAGAGGCTCACCCAGCAGGGCAGCCGCCGTGGAGTCCGCAACTTCCAGATCTGACGGTGTCTCTGGAACAGGCTGAAGAGTTGGATCGGATGGTTGATCGATCCATGCATTAGACCTTTCAACTGATTCAGACTCGATAGATCCAGATTCGATTAATTCAGATTCGATTAATTCAAACGCAGCCGATCCAGACTCAACTGATTCAGGCTCAACTGATTCAGATTCAATTAATTCAGGCTCAACTGAGCCAGACTCAACCGATTCAGGCTCAACCGATCCAGACTCAACCGATTCAGGTTCAACTGATTCAGATTCAATTAATTCAGGCTCAACTGATTCAACCCATTCCGGCGATCGATCAGCCAGTTCAGTCGTGGATTGGATCTCCGAACGGTCAGGCTCGATCGGCTCATCTGCAATCGCCGTAGGGTGCTCAGCCAATGCATCAGCCGACTCATCAGTCGCTGCATCGATCGAGGGATCAGTTGCCGCAATGGAATCCTCAGGGGGTGGAATGATTTCAGGAAATGCAGCATGAACGCCCTCCTCAGACGGCGCAACTGCGATAACCGGCGGTGGAGATGGCGGTAGAACCGGATAGGGCATACTCTAATCGCAACAAAGGAGACGGAAAGTTTCCTGTTGGAACGCTGACCGTCCGTGACACAGGCTCATGAGACTCCTGGTTGGCGTGTAGGTTCCTCGCTTAGGCAATAACTTTGCTTGAGTAACAACTTTGCTTACTGCGATCGTCCACTCGAAACCATACCTAGCGGGTAGTGACGAATCAGCCCCAATAGGCAGCCAAATTGATTTCTTGCTCGACCGCGATCGGTCATGAGAAGCTCATAAACCTGTGATCTCTCAGCCTACTGAGCAACTAAAAGCGATAGACAAGCAGTAGGGAAGTTCTACTCTAGATCGCGACGATTCGGGTTCCGCGATGGGTCATTGGATAGGAAACCAAACACAAACAGTGCTACGAAAAATAAGACAACAATATTGACAACGATTTTGAGGGTCAACATACGGGCACCTCCAGCAAGCAAGTTTGTTTAAAAAATAAGCTTTATTATCATACAGAAACATCGGCCCCTTTAGCGTAAAGCCGAACGGCAATGCAAATTGGCTTCCTGCTTTAACCCGGCAACCCTGCCTTAAAGATGACAATTGCTACAGGCTGAATCGGCTTCTAAGCCAGAAAGATTGAAATCCTGGCAACGCTTGGTATCAGGGGTATCAGGGGGATTAGCGGCATCAGGGGGATTAGTGTCCTCAGGGGGATTAGCGGCATCAGAGGCACTACTCATACCACTAGGGTAATTTGAGTAATAGGTAGACTGACGTTGGCCAAAAAGCTGATAGCGGTTGTCACGGACTTGCTCATAGAACCGATCGCCCACAGGTTTCACCCCAGGAATCGATCGATACAGCGCTACAAAAGCCTGCCCTCCGGGCAATAGCCGACCAATCTCTTCGGCAGCAGCACTCCCTTGCCATCGCTGTTCCGGGTCCTCAGCATTGATCAGGATCATGCCCAATTCACAGTCGGCAGGGGCAATTTGCAGTTGCTCCAACACCACCTGATTTTGCATGGGAGTGTACCGAAACCGCTCTCCTCGATCGAGCTGCTCTAGTAACCTGACCAAATTGACACACAGATTACAGTTTCCGTCGTAAATAACGTGATACATCATTCAAGCGCTCTTATTGGGCGAAATAAGGGGAGAGTCTGACCTCGCTGCAGGGCGATCGGTCTCATTTTTAATGTTAAGGATTTTTGCAAATTATCTCAGTGCTGATCAGGGCGATTTTCGTGAAAAATTGCCAGGAATTCCAGGCTTTTCAGGGCTTCTACCCGATCGTTGACTTTCTAAACAAAGGCTTAAGGTTTTTCTCTCGGCAAAAAGATAAACTTCCCTTAACCTTTTCACGGATGTTCTCTTCATAATCAAACTGTAGGATGCTTGCGACATACTCTGTAAAATCGCAAAAATTGGGTAGATTGCATGACATCCCTAACACGCTTCAAACGTCGAGCTTTACTGACAACGCTGACCGTTGCTTCTCTAGGGTTGGCTGTTGCTTGTGCCCCTAGCAGCACGGATGCGCCCGCTCCTTCTGCAAATGCCCCAACTGGTACCTCTGGTGGCGGAGATACTGTCAGTCTGAGTGGTGCAGGTGCGACCTTCCCGGCTCCGCTCTACCAGCGCTGGTTTGCGGAATACAACAAACAGAATCCGAATGCTCAAATTAGTTATCAGTCTGTCGGTAGTGGCGCTGGTGTTGAACAGTTCTTGGCTGGAACAGTTGATTTTGGAGCCAGCGATGCCCCGCTCAAAGACAAGGAGAAAGAAGCATTTCAAGCAAAATTTGGCGCAGCTCCGATTCAAGTTCCGATGACTGGCGGTAGCGTTGTTATGGCCTATAACTTGGATGGGGTTGATGGGCTGCAGCTATCTCGCGAAGCTTACTGTGGCATTGTGGCTGGAGAAATCACTCAGTGGAATGATCCGGCGATTGCGGCAGAAAACTCTGGCGTTACTTTGCCAGATAGCAATATTCAGTTCGTCCATCGTTCTGATGGTAGCGGTACCACCTTTGCCTTCACCAATCACCTGAAGGCAGCCTGCCCGAATTGGACAGCAGGTGCAGACAAGTCCGTTGAGTGGCCGACCGGTACCGGGGCAAAAGGCAATGAAGGTGTAACTGCACAGATTCAGCAAACCCCAGGTGCGATCGGCTACACTGAGTTTTCCTATGCCAAGGAGAACGGCTTGAAGATGGCATCTCTGGAAAACAAGAGCGGCAACATCATTGAACCGACTCCTGAGGCAGGCGCACTCGCCTTCAAGGGTGAAACTGTGCCCGCAGACTTTGCTTTACTGGTGCCCGATCCAACTGATGCCAATGCTTACCCAATTTCGACTCTGACTTGGATGTTGCTCTATCCTGAGTACCAGGATGCAGCGAAGAAAGACACCCTAGTAAGCGTGCTGAAGTGGGCGTTGAATGATGGTAAGACGGCAGCTTCTGATCTAGGCTATTTACCTGTGGAATCAGAGCTTGTGACTAAAGTTGAAGCTGAACTAGGCAAGATCAAGTAAGACTGGCATGGGGGAAAGGGTAGCGAAATGGCCTTTCCCCCTTGTCTGTTATCTCCAGTCTGAACCGTTTCATGCTCCAGTCTGAACCGTTTCAAGGTAGGCTAAAGCTATAGAACGATCAAATAATAATGATTTTGTAACTTCGGGGTTGTCACCCATCCGGATAGAATTTGTCGAGCGATAGGGCGCTCTGTGTGAAGGATTGATCTTCGTAATTGATCTGCGTCGGTTTGTTTTGCCCCCCTTACCCCCGCAAGCGGCGGATCGCTCAGTCTCCCTGAGTTCAGTTTTCCTGAGTATAGATGAGCGACTCCACAGAGCATTGCCTAGCATTAGCCTTACCCTGGTCTTGGCCCAGAAATTAGATTGATTCACGATCCCTAAGTCAAATTTGATTGAGGAACAATGCCCTTATCCCAACCTTTGCAACCTGCGACTACCGTTCAGATTTTCCAACGTCAGCCTAACCTTAAAGTGGTTGCTGCGGGCGAGGTGATTTTTGAAGCGGGTCAGCCTGGGGATTATATGTATGGCTTAATCAGCGGTGAAGTTGAAGAATTTGTTGATGGTGTGCTGAAAGAGACCATCTACTCAGGTGATGTCTTTGGGGTTGGTGCGCTAGTGCATCCTGATGGTCAACGGGTTTCAACAGCGATCGCCAAAACTGAGTGCCAGCTTGCCTATATTGACCAAGAACGGTTTCTTTACGTTGTTCAAGAAACCCCTATGTTTGCGATTGAAGTGGTGCGGAGTTATTCCAATCGGTTGCGGCATTTTAAGAAACATCCGATGGATAACCCCTAACCTGTTCAGTTAGCCGTTCTGTTTGAATAGATTTGGTATCCCAGTACCGATACCACAGCGCAGATATTGCGGTTCAGATATTGCGGTTCAGGTATCCTAGTCCAGACCTCCCAGTCCAGACCTCCCAGTCCAGATATCCCAGTCCAGATATCCCATCCAGATTGTCGCCATTGACGCAACAAGCTCATTGATCCGACTTGTTGCGATATCTATAGCTCTTTGCCCTATAGCCATCATGACTTTGCAAACCATTGCTCCCGAAGAGACCCTGATTCAGTCTTCGCAGAAGTTCAATCTGCCACGCTTGATTAACCGCCTGTTCTACTGGTTAACGGTGCTACTGGCAGTGGGAGTTGGGGTAATTCTGCTCTGGATTACCTATTCGCTCCTTTCCATTGCCTTTCCTGCCATTGCCCAATTTAATATTGGCTTTCTGTTTACCCAGGTTTGGAACCCGGTACAGGAGTTATATGGTGCATTACCGCAAATCTACGGCACGATCGTCAGCTCGATCATTGCCCTATTGTTTGCGATCCCGCTAGGGGTGGGGGTGGCTATTTTTCTGAGTGAAAACTTTCTGCCCAGTAAAGTGCTAACACCGATCGCTTTTCTGGTGGAACTGTTGGCCGCCATTCCCAGTGTGGTTTATGGGATGTGGGGTATTTTTGTCTTCATCCCATTTATTCTGCCGCTATTACAACTGATTCACCAGTGGTTCGGTTGGATTCCCCTCTTCTCGACCAGTCCATCAACTCGGCAAATGTTTGCAACGGCGATGGTGCTGGCCATCATGATTCTGCCGACCATTATTGCTATTTCCCGTGATGCTTTAATTTCAGTCCCTCCCCAGTTGCGTCAAGGTGCTTACGGTTTGGGAGCTACCCGCTGGGAAGCCATCACGCAGGTATTAGTACCCGCTGCTTTATCGGGCATCATTGGGTCGATCATGCTGGCATTGGGGCGGGCCTTGGGTGAAACGATGGCGGCTGCCATGTTGATTGGTAATGCTAACCGGGTAAATATTTCGTTGTTTGCACCCGCTTCTACCATTTCAGCACTGATTGCCAACCAGTTTGGAGAAGCAAGCGGACTACAGCGGTCGTCGCTGTTTTATTTGGCCCTCATCCTGATGATTTTAACGCTGGTGGTTAATATGCTGGCTGAGTTTATTGTCAGTCGCTTCCAGCAAGTTGAGTAATCGATCGAATTGTTTCTATCCTCTCAAAGCAAGCTGTCATGAGTTCTCCCAATCAGCCTGATCTCAATCCTGGTGACTTTGCCTCCAGTGAAATCAATTATTCCGTTGCTCAAGGTCGCAAAGTCTTCGGCAATGTCATGACCGGGTTGGTACTTTTCTGTGTGGCCCTGGCTTTGCTGCCGCTGGGTTCTATTCTGTTTATGCTGCTCACGAACGGGTTGAGCCGCTTGTTTACTGATTTCCCATCTGTTTTTACTGAGTTGCCGCCCCCACCCCTGGTTGATGGTGGTGGTTTTCGAAACGCAATCATTGGAACGCTGGTCACCTGTTTCATTGGGGCGTTGATTAGTGTGCCCTTTGGGGTGTTAACGGCAATCTATACCGTTGAGTTCGGGCAAGGCAACCGCCTCTCCCAATTTGTGCGGTTTTGCACCAATGTATTGAGCGGAGTTCCCTCAATTATTGCCGGGTTGTTTGCCTATGGCATTGTGGTGCTTGCCATGGGTACTTTCTCAGCGATTGCCGGGGGGGTTGCGCTCTCTGTATTGATGCTGCCCATCATTATTCGAACGACCGAAGAAGGACTCAAATCGATTCCGCGAGAAGTACGCCAGGGATTAGTCGGGATTGGTGCTACCAACTTTCAGGGTGTGTTTAGTGTGATTCTACCCGCAGCGCTCCCCTTTGTCGCAACTGGGGTCACGTTGGCCTTGGCGCGAGCGGCCGGCGAAACGGCTCCATTGCTGTTTACTGCCCTCTTTAACCAATTTGATGCCCGCAGTTTGAGGGAGCCCACGGCAACCCTATCGGTGTTGATCTACAACTATGCGATCGCACCTTACAAGAATCAGAACGAACTGGCTTGGGCAGCCGCCTTAATTGTGGTGCTGATGATTTTGTCAGTCAGCATTTTGGCTCGAACGCTCACCAGTCGTAAAGTTTACTGAGCTTGCAGCCTGCTGGGCAAGATGAATACCCGCTCCTCTGAACCAGCGATCGTCCTGCTATTAGCCTAACCCATCGGTAGGAAGCGAGTCGCCCAGTCATCCTTTTAGAGTTAAAGCAAAAGTATTCAGGCTAAAGCATTCAGGTTAAACATTCAAGTTAAAGCATTCAAGTTAGAGCATTCAGGCTACCGTTCGCTGATGTTCCTCCCAAGTCCGATCCACTGTTGTTCAATCCTTAATCCTGTATGATGAATTCCTCAACCTATTCTGACGCGATCGATAACTCGGCGGCTGGTCATCCGGTCATTCGGACTGAAAATGTTTCCATCTTTTATGGTAATTTTCAGGCTGTTCGCAATGTCTTTTTAGATATTCCTAAAAATAAAGTGGTTGCTTTCATCGGGCCGTCTGGTTGCGGTAAAAGTACCTTATTGCGTTGCTATAACCGGCTCAATGATTTAATTCCAGGGGCTCGTGTAGAAGGAAAGATCACTTACCAAAATATTGATCTTTATGATCCCAAAGTCGATCCGGTTGAAGTACGGCGGCGGATTGGTATGGTATTTCAACGGCCCAACCCTTTCCCGAAATCGATCTACGAAAATATTGCGTTTGGGGCGCGGATCAACGGTTATAAGGGTGATATGGATGAACTGGTAGAGCGATCGTTACGAAGTGCCGCTCTCTGGGACGAAGTGAAAGATAAGCTGAAGGAAAGCGGACTGTCGCTATCCGGTGGTCAGCAGCAGCGGTTGTGTATTGCTCGGACGGTCGCGATTGAACCCGAAGTGATTTTGATGGACGAGCCTTGCTCGGCACTTGACCCCATTTCAACCTTGCGCGTTGAAGACCTAATCCACGACCTGAAACAGCGGTTTACGATCATCATCGTGACGCACAACATGCAGCAAGCCTCGCGGGTCGCAGATTACACGGCATTCTTTAATGCTGAAGCGGGAGAAACGGGCAGCCGCTTTGGCTACCTGGTGGAATATGACAAAACTGAGCATATTTTCAATGCTCCTAAGGAAAAATCAACCCAAGATTATGTGAGTGGTCGATTCGGCTAATTTTACCTGACTGCACTGAGCCATCAAGCTCTATCCATTGAGGTGGAATCAGGCATCAGCCCTAGGCGGATTGGCGCGGTGTCAACAGTGAGAGACTAACCCTGATTGACTGACAAAACTCAACGAGGGGCTTTCGAACCAGGATTTGATTGCAAGTCCCTTCGCCCCTAGTGGGAGAAGGGATTTAGGGATGAGGGGAAAAGATTTGTCAGTCAATCAGGAGACTAACCAATTAACCTTGGTTCATTAATCATCTGAAGCTTGCTTTTTTGTCCTAATTTGGCGGAAAGGCAAGCTTTTTGCTTTTTGAGAACCTTGATTTGTCCGATTTCCAACTGGCACCAGCCTGATCAAGCTGGTCGTAAAAAAGTTTCCTCGCCCATATCTTTACAGACACAGACCAGGAAACCAACTTTCTTGGAACAATGTTCTTATTCTTGAAGCAACGCCAACTAAGCCCTAGCCAACTACTGAACCTCCATCCAACCGTCGGACTGCCACAACGCTGGGCTTCGCTGGAGCATTCACGGTTTTATTCGGCCAGTTAGACCCGATCGGCACTTCCCGGTTTTGGACAAATTCCTGACCGTCAATGGTTTTCATCGCGAATTGACGCATCTCAGATTGCATATTTTGTCGAATGCCACCAAACTCACCTGGGTGCTGCGGTGCGATGAACAGCGTTTTTTCATCTGAAGTCAGGTAAGGACCACAGATTTCACAGTCCATTGGGCCATAGGCAAACAAGAAAGCTTCTCCTGCATTCGGCCCTGAGGTCGGAATGAACCACATGGAGTTATTGCCGAATAAGCCGCGCAAGTTAGACTGACTCACCGCTTTACCTTCTGCATCTACCCGGCTGGGGATCGCCTTATTGTGCTTATCGGTGGACATGTCAGTCACCATCCACACGTTCCCTTTGGAGTCAAACAGCAGGTTATCTGGGTTCGAGAAGCCCAACCCGCCTTCTGCCGGTTCGCCGCCGGTCGCAAAGGTCTCCCAGCGGAAAGTCATGGCCGCAGGATTATTCGCATCTTCGGTCAAATGCATGATCCAACCATGTTCGTAGGGAGATTCCCCGTTAGGACCGTTGAAAATTGCTTTGTTGGGGCTACCATCGCTGCTGCTGGGAGAACCAGAGGTATAGGCAATAAACAGCGAACCATCTGCTGCCAGATCGGTATCTTCTGGACGTGCCCCGCAAGTTGCTCCGGCTGCATTAGCGGCAAGATGGGCATCCACCAGGATCACACCTTGTTTCTCAGCATCGTTCCCCACATACAGATCGCCCAGGGTTTTGAATTGCTGTTTGAATGCAGTGATCGCGGCATCATCTTCCACTTTGACACTCCCACCAGCCGATCGATCGGGATTGGGAAGGGTAATCATGCCACCCGCATGGGCGCTTGGTAGATCCGGATTCACGGGTGTGTCTGCTCGTAACGCGATCCAGGAGCCGGTACCATCCGGATTGAATTTGGCCGCATAGAGCATCCCGTCTTGCAGCAAGCCAGAATTGGCTTTGGATTTGGGATCGCTGACGGTGCCCGCACTGACAAACTTATACAGGTGCCCACTGCGGCGATCACATCCAGAATAGACTGCGAGCTTTTTCCCGGACTCAGCGCGGATCGCGACGGCTTCGTGCCGGAACCGCCCTAGCCAGGTGTGCTTGGTGCCATAGTCATTTGGGTTGGCTGGATCCACTTCTACCATCCAGCCATACTTGTTGCCCTGATACCCCAGGACATTGCCCTGTCCGGCCACATCTTCAATTTCGCCTTCTGCGGTCACCCAAACAAACGGTGTTGTGCTAGGCGGGAAAGCTGTGCCATCAGCATAAACCGGCTCAGCGACTTCACCCTGGAAGTTTTCTTCAGCACTGAAAACAGTGCCCCAAGGTGAGGTGCCGCCCGCGCAGTTTTGGTGAGTACCGATGATTTTTTCACCCAAGCCATCGAAATAGCCTTGACCGCTGGTTTTGCGCAGAATGATAGTCGCTGGGCCAGTTGCCTTCAGGTATTTGCCATCTTCTAAGCCAGAGATGCCTGAAATGCGGCGATCAGCATTGGAATAGGTGCGCTCCCAACTGCCATCCGCTTTGCGGCGAATCGAAAGAACAGACAGTCCAGCGTCATACTGGGCCGCCTTACAGACTTCATAAATCTGGGCTTTCAGCGGATCACCATCCGGTAAGGAAAAAGCATCAATTTCTCCATCAGCCGCCGCGTTCACCGCTGCAATCACTTGGTCGAAGGGTAAAGACCGCTTCACAACTTGCTGATAGCCTTGCCGCCAAGGTTTTGCACTGACATACTCATGATTAACGACTAAAAAGCCTTCGTTGGGTGCAGTTTCAATGAAGGAAACATAGTCGTTGTTGAAGCCAAAATGGTCGTTCTGACCAATCCGATCGCCCCAAGAGGCAATCACATCGTAGGTATAACCTTCCGGTAAAACGATATCGTCTTGAACTGCAAATTGGCTATAGTCACTGACCTGCTTCAGGCGATCGATCCCATCGGTAGTAAGGGGCATCGGGCCTTTAATTGGGTTAAAAGGTAACCCACTGGCTTGGGCATAGACCGCTTCACCTTGCAGAGTTGTCGCGATCGGCTGTCCACTCCGTCCTCCGCGTAAGACGGGCTGTAGGGCAAGTGAACCGGCACCTGCGCCTAAAAACATCAAGAAATTTCTGCGCTTAACCGCCATAGAATTTGCTCTACTCTCAAGAATCTTTAACGTTGTTTAAAACTGTCGCTTGGCAGCACAGACCCATCAATTGGATATATCAATTGGATATAAGCCTCCGCACACATTACAAAACGTATCGATTTTTAGTTAAAGCCAGGTAATCACAACATTAAGAGCGATGAGCATTTTGAGTGGTAGAGCAGAGAAACCGGAAAATTTAAGCTTTCGATAATCTTCCAGATGACAGATGTAGAGCAGAGTCAGTCATTCGTAAGCTGAAAGCATAATTTAACGACGCTGTAAAGCTACCCCTCGGATTGGCTGGTTGAGAGAAATGGGGGGAGTAGTGACCAGAATAGAGGCAAAAATAGAGGCAAAAACAATGATTGGATTCTTTTTAACAACTGTCGCAACTGCATTAAGTTTATTGATTGTTGACCTGGTTGTTCCAGGGGTTGATCTGGCGAACTTTCCAGCGGCTATGATCGCGGCTTTAGCGATCGGACTAATTAACTCTTCAGTTAAGCCAATCATTTCAACGCTTTCTTTGCCCTTGAACTTTGTCACACTGGGTTTATTCTCTTTCGTTATCAATGGTTTCTGTTTTTGGTTGGCCGCAGTGTTAGTGCCTGGATTTTTCGTCAAGGGTGTAGCAGCCTTTTTGTTGGGGCCGGTGATCCTGAGTTTGGTCAATACCGCCTTAAGTCGCTACTTTGCCGAGCGCAACCCGGATGCCAAAATTCGCACTGAAGTTTAGGCAGCTTGTACGAAGCAGTTGAGCTTTTCCGAGTCCGCAATGGAGATTGATCTGAGTATCCGATCTGGGTACTCAGTTTCTGTAAGTGTAGTTTCTGCCAGTACCGTTTCTGTCAGTACAGATCCGGTCAGTACCGTTTCTGTAAGTGTAGTTTCGGTCAGTACAGATCCGGTCAGTACAGATCCGGTCAGTACAGATCCGGTCAGTACAGATCCGGTCAGCCAGTAGTTTCAGCCAGTCTAGTTTCGATCATGGTCGGTTTCGCATCATGGTCGGTTTCGCATCACGGAGTGAAGGGAATGATTGAACCGAGTACCCATGCAACCATTGATCACTTAGAACGAGCAAAAGCCCTAAAACAACAATTGCTTGATTTTGTGATGGATTCGGAAGATGATTTAGCCACTGCGCTGGAGAGCTTCAGTGCAGCGAAGCTATCTCGATCGCACCATACAGACTTACATCGGCGGATGTTTGTGGTCGATCGCTTTTTGGTGGAAGGGCGAGTCGGTTCTGCCACTGCAATTGATTGTTTTATTGAAGCTCATCCCGATTTGACTGCGATCGATCAGCAACTTTTGCGAGGTTGGCGACAAAGCTTTGTGGGATTATTTGCCGTTCAACAGTGCTTACCCAGTGGCATGGTAATCATGAACTGGACGACGGCTAAACATTACCCGATTCAACTTACGGCATCTGAACAAGTAATGGCAGCAAAGCTAAAGCCAGGAGAGATTATTTTGGTTCAAATCGCGCCACTGGACATCTTGGACGATCGACCCCTGACTGACTGGATGGTGATGGGATCATGGGTCATGATGGGTAAGCTCGGAAAACCAAAGCTGGCAGTGGCGATCGGTAACTTCAAAGAAAATTACAAAGAACATTTGTATAGCGATGCACCCGAACTGTTAGCCGAAGCTTGGCGCTCTGTAGAACGCTATCACCAAAACTTTATTGACTTTTTTGGTAACGAAGAAGTGACCTTACCAGGTTATCAACTGAATAAAAAACTAACAGAATTTCAACAGGCTTTGCTTGATCGACAAATGGAAGCGGCAGGAATCGATCGCTCCAAGTCAATTCAAGAAATGGCGATCGAGTCCGGTGTCTCTCCAGAGGAAATTGCCGATGCTGCCGCAGCCTTGGGTGCAGATACTAAAGTTGTGAGCCAAATGATGAATACTGGACAACCGCCCAAGATGATGGCTCCTGCCGTAGAACTGCCTGCCCATCTCAAGCAAGCCGAAGCAGTTACTGTGTTAACTCATCCTCGGTGGGGACAAGCTTTTTTACCACACTACAGTCAATTGATTGCCCATCTGGAGGCAGCCGAGCTACCAGAGGCAGATGTCATTACGCCAATTATTCAGAAACACCTTGCGCCTGATGTGCCTGCTTTTGTCTGGTATCGTCTGGCTGAGCGGTATCCAGAACGGTTGCAAGCGCTCTTGCGGATCGGACTCAATCAGCCAGATTTTCAGCTTCAGTCCCAGCTTGATCAATTACTGCAAGACTCTGGGCGATCGTTGGAGACCGAACTACCTGAGATTGCTAGCGTGCCTTTACACCTCCATAACCTTTTCCAAGAAGCAGTTTTAGAGGTCAGCAAAGATAAATCCAAGAAGAAAACTAAACCTAAAGCGACAGGCGGTTTTCAACGCTAGCGCTTGTCGAGGATTGAGGTGCAAGTTGCTAAAGCACTCATTGCCCTTTAGACGGTCTATTCAATGGTTACAGTTACCTCCTGCGGTAGAAGAGTCCAAACTTTCCAGTTGATACAGTGAAAGTGTTGTTGAAACAAGAAGAGATTAAACAGATGAACATCATTGCATGGATTATTTTAGGTCTACTGGCGGGGGCGATCGCTAAAGCAATTTATCCTGGACATCAAGGTGGTGGCATCCTGGCAACGATGATTTTAGGCATTATTGGTGCATTTGTTGGGGGCAGCCTCTACTCGTTGCTAACCACAGGTACTCTTCAGCTTACAGCGGCTGGACTTAGCATTCCTGGCTTGATTATTGCCATTATCGGTGCGATGGTCGCTATTTTCATCTGGGGTCTAATGACACGACGGACTACAGTTTAGTGACAGTTTAAGGACTACAGTTTGCTGACAGTTTACTGATGGTTTAGCAACAGTTCGCGGATAGGGGTTTTTGCAGCTTGAGCGATTGTCAGGGTAGGGGCGGGTTTGGAAGGCGTTTGTACTGGGTAATCGGAGTAACCCGCCCTTGCCGATCGATCCTGTATTGGCTTGATTTCCCTGTCTTCAGGTTAATCTGATTCGATCGAACGCCCTGGTTACGGGCAGGGGTTGATTCCTACTCGACCTGAACCTAATCCACCCATATTGCCAATACTCGGCTGGGCAAAGGGCACCATGGGTTGTCCTGCTATTTCCGGAGCCATACCCGATCGGTTGATCGGAGGGGGAGCCGACATTCCCGGTGGCAGACCTGACCAATCACCGGGTTGTCCAGCCGCCATTCCGGGAGGTAGAAGAGGAGATCGATCAGGCATTTCTGCTACAGACGCACCAGAGGCTAAAGCAGCCAGGTTCTTTTGCACCAGTGCGATGGAGATGGCAACAGTTTTGGCATCGTCGGGAAGTTGAGGGTTAACGGCAGTGTTAATGCCAACCACTTCGCCTTGTTGATTTAGCAAGGGGCCCCCAGAGTTGCCCGGATGCACCTCAGCCGTGGTAAAAATAATGCCGTCTTGGGTTAACCGGCGTAAAACCCCTTGCGTGACGACTTCGGGACGAGCATAGGGGGCTCCGATCGCCCAAACAGGTTCACCAGCTTGAGGTTGGGATCCGGCGAGCCTGGCAACGGGTAGATCCTGAACATTTTTGATTTGGACGAGGGCTAAGTCCTGAAAGATTTCACCAGAGCCGACTCCCGGATTCACGACGGTTGCAGCCAATTCTTGAGAGTCAGATAGCCGCACTCGCCAGCCTGCGCCGCCGCCGCCTTGAATCACATGGCTATTAGTCAACACTAAGCCATCTGGAGAAAGAATAATACCAGAGCCGACCGAACTGGCGCTCTTCAGCATCACCACCGATCGATTAGCGTCGGCGATCGGTTCAGGCGTATCGGGCGGCAAGTCAGGATCGCGAGGCGGACGAATCAATGAGTCGGCAAATTGGGGTAGCTTTTGCAGCGGATTCTCTTCCAGAGCTGGCTGGGCAGGCGGGGCTGTCCATGATGCGGCTGGGTCAGTCCTATATGCTTCGGGGCGAGACTGATTGGGAGCTAACATACGGCTACCAGCCGCAATCAACAAAGCTAAGCTGACCCAACGGAGGAGTTCTGCTGTCAAAGAGGGACGGCGAACGAGCTTTTTCTCTTTCTGGGTTTTCTTGGGTTTACGGCGTTTGGGCACCGCAGATTGGGGCGAGGGAGCAGGATAGGCATGAGTCATAGCACAAACCAGAGGCAAGGGGCATAAAAACCACAGCAGGAAATCAATCCAAACTGATCCACGACCTCCCTGAAGCGCGATCGAAGAAGCACGATCGAAGAAAGATAATTAGAACTTCAGGGGAGATTAGGCAAGTTTGCATTGTTTCTGCTTTGCAGTCATTGTAGATCAAATGTACTATTCTGCAAAGGGTTTTGCTTCAGGTTTCCAGAAAAATATGAAAAAAGCGCTACATCTAGCGCTTATAGATCCATATCATCCATACTTGATCGCTCATAGTCGATCGCTCACACTCATAGCCGATCGCTCACACTCATAGCCGATCGCTCACACTCATGGTTGATCGCTCACACTCATAGCCGATCGCTCACACTCATGGTTGATCGCTCATAGTCGATCGCTCACGCTCATAGTCGATCGCTCACGCTCATAGTCGATCGCTCACACTCATGGTTGATCGCTCATAGTCGATCGCTCACGCTCATAGTCGATCGCTCACGCTCATGGTTGATCGCTCATAGCCGATCGCTCATAATCAACTATCCTTGTAGCCACTCCTATCCTAACCAGGGTGAATACCTCTATCTTTTATCAACTGGCTCTTTTACAGAACTGAAACATATTCTGAAACGTATTATTTAATTTTGTTAAAGCGTATCCTTGTGAATTACTAATACACTAATCAATGTCTCAGCAGGAATATCCTGTCCTAACAAAGCCTTGGCAGCAT
>JALOOM010000117.1 GCA_025454395.1 Elainella sp. Prado103 | reverse complement strand
CCTGGCATTGTCAGTACTCTTTCAGTCGGGGCAGTCTGGCAAGATGGTGCAAGGCAGAACTTTCAATGGCGTAGTGGTGCAACTGATATAACGACAGGAGCGGATCGGTTAGCCAGCATGAGTCAACGTCTTGCGGCACCCAACACTATTTTTGCTCCAGGTGCGTTGATCAACAGTACGATCCCAGGCGGGGGGACAGCTCAACTTGGTGGCACCAGTATGGCTGCTCCGATCGTGGCTGGGGCAGTAGCATTGATGCAGGAAGCGGCTCAACAGTTTGGCGGGCGGCGATTAACTCCTGATGAAGTGGTTGAAATTATTCGATCGACTGCCGATTCTATTTTTGATGGGGATGATGAAAACGATAACGTCACCAACACTAATATCAGCTATCCTCGCTTGAATATTTACAATGCGGTCTCTGAAATTCAGCGACGATTTCAGCAAATTGCGCCGACGGGGGATCCCAATGGCACCATTCAGGGAGCCTTTATTGGGCCACGCTTAAATGGAGCAACCGTTGATCCAATCTTAGGGACGATCGGTACTGATGGCGGCACAACCAACGTTGGAAATAAAGATGTTGACATCTTCAAATTCGAAGTTCTGTCACCAGGTCAAGTTACGATCGAGCTCAAGACTAACCCTAATAATCCGGCCGATTTTGATACTTACTTACGCCTGTTTGATGCGAATGGGCAGCAATTGGCAGCGAATGATGATATTCAAACCAACGTCAATGCATTCTCAAAAATTATTGCGAATCTCAGTCCAGGAGTTTACTATGCCGGTGTGAGCGGCTTCAATAACAGTGGCTATAATCCAACAGTTGCGGGCAGTGGTGTCGCAGCAGCAACTGGCAATTATGCGATCCAATTCAGCTTAAATAATGCCGATCCGAATGGATTAATCAGCGGCGCGGTACCCATCACCTTCAGTAACGATCAAGAACCGGTGCTACGAGAAGGCAGCATTGGGGCAGATTATGGCAACCCAGTGGGCGTTTCGGATGTCGATTTGTTTGAGATTCGTGTTCCAGACAATGGCACCTTATTTATTGACATTGATACCCCCTTTGAAGAGGATGAGTTTGTCGATTCCTTCTTGCGGGTGTTTGATGCAGAGGGGAATGAATTACGCAGCAGTGATGATGAGTTGGCGACGGATGAAGCGAGCAATCCGCTCGAATTTACCGACACTCAGTTTCCAGATTTAGTGTTTGAAGATCCTACCGATCGCACTTTCTATCAAGGTCATACCACTGATAGCTTTATTGCTGGCACAGTTGAACAGGGCGATGTCTACTACATCGGCGTTTCTGATTATTTTAACCAGGACTATAATCCGAATAATTTGACGAATCGGGCAACAGGGGGCACGGGTGGACTTTACAACCTGTTTGTCACCTTTATCAATAATGACCAAAATGGCAGTATTACCCAAGCGCTAGATAGCTCTGTGGTTCCTTTGCCTGTGGTGAATCAGCCCGGAACGATCGGCATCGATACGAATCTGCGGACAGGACAGCTCGTGGAAGTGGGCGATCGAGATATCGATTTTGTCAAAATTAACTCCCCGACTGCTGGCATTTTAGAAATTGATGTGGATTCCTACGATGCTGATACGATTGATAGCCCGGTTGATTCTGTGTTGCTGATTTTTGATGCCAGTGGGAACCTGCTGGCCACCAATGACGACAGTAATGATTCCCTTGATCCACTGTTGCAATATCAAATTGAGGCAAATACGGATTATTTTGTTGCAGTGGCGGGATATGGCAATGATAATTTCGATCCATTCCAATTAGGCAGTGGTTCTCCCGGTGAAACGGGTGAGTACTTGTTTAAGAGCCGCCTACTACCACTCTCACAGGCGATTGTTTTATCCAATGATGTGATTGATAGCGGAGCAATTCAGGATGTTGCAGTGAATTCTGTAGTGCCTGCCTACGTTGGCGAAGACAATGGATTTGTAATCGGTGCAGATGACATTGATCTCTATCGATTTACGCCGACAAGTAGCGGTTTGATCAATATTCGAGCCCAATCTTTTGAATCCTACAGTGCAGATACTTTCCTACGATTTTTTGACGCAAGTGGGACTCAAATTGCTGCGAATAATAACGAAAATAGCAGCACGAGAGGGAGTCTTGTCCAGGTATCTGTGACTGCGGGCACAACATACTACATTGGAGTCAATGGAGCCAGTGCTGAAGCAGGCAATTATGATCCCTTCACAGGAGTGGGAGCTGCGAATGGGAGCCAAGGCAGCTACACGTTGGTGCTGTCAGCCGCTGCCAATCCCCCAACCAATCCCCCGATTAACCCGCCGATTAACCCGCCGATTAATCCCCCAATTACCCCCCCGATCACACCACCAACCCAAGGAGGAACCCAGCCCCCAACCCAAGGAGGAACCCAGCCCCAACCCGCGAAGCCCCTGAATCTTACAGGTACGGCTGGCAGCGATCAACTAACGGGTGACAGTGTGAATGATCGCTTGAATGGCGGCGGCGGCAACGATCGCATCATCGGGAACGCTGGTGATGATGAATTAGTGGGAGGTCGTGGGCGCGATCAACTCACAGGTGGTGAAGGGCGCGATCGGTTCTACTTCAGTAAACCGAAAGATGGCATTGATACGATTAGCGATTTTTCTGTGCTGCTTGACACGATCGTGGTTTCAGCCAAAGGGTTCAAAGGCAAATTAAAAGCAGGGCGCGTGATTCAAAAGAACCAATTTCAGATGGGTAAAACCGCATCGGATCAGACCGATCGATTTATTTACCACAAAGGAACTGGGGCATTATTCTTCGATGCAGACGGACTGGGAGGTAGTCGTCAAATTCAATTTGCGAAGCTGTCGAGTGGTTTGTCTTTGACGCATCGAGACATTTTAGTACAGTAGAGCAATTGCCCAGTTAATTTCCTGTAACACGCCAAAAAGGAGCCGCAAAAAAGCAGGTATGGCTTTGTCTAAACTGATGTTTAAACCTGACATACCTGCATTCCCTGCTGTCTTGAGAGCAAGCATTCATAAGATGTTGCGTAGAATGCTTGCCTGGTATAAGAGTTTGGCAACTCCTAAACAAACTTAAAGTCTGCGGCGATAATCACGTTTGTATTATCTTGAACGATGCCGATTCGCTCCTTAGAGCCACCATTGATGTAATAGATCTCCGTATCTTGGCTAGCAGAACCAATGCCAGCGACACTCTTGAACTCCAGGGAGTATTGGCTAGCGTTACCTTTCACCTGAATTTTGTCGTCAACCCAGTAGAAATCTTTAATCACTGCGTAGCCGTCACCCGGTTCATTGTAAAGAACTCCTGTAGAAAGTCCCAGCACAAAAGTATCTTTACCCGCACCTCCCGTCAGGTTATCGAATTGGGAAACATTGTTGATGGTAGATCCATAGCCGTTCAGATAGTCATTCCCATCGCCACCATGCAAACTGTCGTTACCAAATCCACCTACTAGCGTGTCTCCACCACCTAATCCATACAAAGTATCATTCTCCGATCCCCCATCCATATAGTCATAGGCATATCCCCCCACCATATAATCATTACCAGCTTGGCCATACATCCAGTTTGAAGCTGTTGCATCCCAGCCGCCGTAGAGTGAATCGTCACCCTCACCGCCGTAAATTTGGTCAAAACCATCCCCACCATTGGCAACATCATTGCCTGTTCCAGCATAAATACGATCGTTCCCATTGCCACCACTTAAATAGTCATTGCCAATTTCATCATGATAGCTTTCAAAACCCAGAACATCGTTTCCATCCCCTCCATAAAGGGAATCATTCCCCCAGCTTCCAACGACATTGTCATTACCGGCACCGCCATCGATCCAGTCGTTGCCATAGTCGCCGTAGAGTAATACGTCATTGCCTAAGTTGCCCAGAATGGTATCATCTCCACCTGCACCGAATACGGTATCGTCGCCTGCCAAAGCATCGATCGTTTCAGAAGCTGCGGTGCCAAAAATGGTGTCGTTGAAATTGGTTGCAGGCATTGGATTTTCTCCTTAAATTTGAGTCAGGTTTTAGGGGCTTAACCCTGATGCTCTATAGGGAGAGCCGATCGAGTTTATTCACCCTGGCAGCCAAAATCTATAAAAGCCGCCAAAATCGAGGAGTTTATTCCAATGCCTGCCGCTCAACCGAGCAGTTTAAGAGTCTGGTTTAACGAGAAGCAGCAGCATTTGCTTGTCGCAGGGTGGGGTACAATTTTTGTGAGTTGCGAGGTAAGGGAGCAGCCCATCTCAAAATCCGCTCCATCAGCCAAGGCGCAGCCCAATTGCACCAAACCGCCAGATGGCTTTGCCAGCCTACCAGAATCTCATGAGAGCCTTGGGTCAACCCGGTCACCAAGGCTTGAGCAACTTGCTGAGCGGAAACCGGCATAATCCACCGAAACCATTGCAGATTCCGAGCCATATCAGTATCGGTCAGGGTGGGCAACACCGTTATTACTTTGATGTTGTGAGTTGCGAGTTCACCCCGTAACGCTTGCGAAAAACCTAGAATGGCAAATTTAGTGGCGGAATAGGTGGCCATGGTAGGCGCTGCTAATTTGCCCATCAGGCTAGAGACATTCACGATCGTTCCTTCCCGTTGAACCACCATGCGACGGGCAATCAAGCGAGTGATCGCGTACATGCCAATTAGGTTGATCGCGATCTCTTCCTGAACCTGAGGCAGGCGGGCTTGTAGAAAAGGGGTTTGATGAGCGACTCCAGCACAATTCACCAGAATCTGAATGGGGCCATAATCGCGCCAAGCCTGAGCAACAGTAATGCTGACAGCAACGGGTTGGCTAAGATCGATCGACAAGGGAATCGCCTCAACACCGAGTTGATGAATTTCATCGACCACGGCTGCCAAGCGTTGGGGATCACGCGCCACCAGTAACAGACGCTTCACCCCTTGCTGAGCAAACTCTAACGCGATCGCTCGTCCAATTCCACGAGAAGCTCCGGTAATCAGCACTGTCTTTCCTTGAACATTCATAAGCTACCTCCAGTTCTGAAGTCTCACGGCTCGCCATCGGGTGAATGATTGAGCCCATGCTCAACTGTCAAAAGGGATCGCGATCGGTTGAGGCTGCCTGAGTTGAATCGACATCTCTTCGTCGAAATTACAGGCGGATCGGTCTAATCCGGATGACAGCAATCCTGTACCACAATCCTGTCCCAATTGAATACTAATTGCGTACTAATCTCGTATCAATTTTGTATTAATTGTGTATTAGGCAGGTACTAATTAAGTACTAATTAAGTGCCAATTAAGTACTAATTTCGCATCCATGGGATAGATGGTGTATCGATAGCGCAGCGTGAGACAAATATTACAAACAATCAGCTACAAACAATCAGCTACAAACAATCAGCATTCATTAGGGGCGTAGCTGCAAATGGGTTTGCATTCAATACGCTTCCACAATTTACGATTTGGGCTAACTCAAAAGGCAAAATTATTTCAATGTGCAACAGGTACACCGAGGGCACAGTATAGACACAGACTCGATCATTGTCCTCCAGGAAACCATGATCAGCGCTCAAAATAGGTTGTGTTTCCTGTTGTGATACTAACCTCGATCGGGCAATTCAACCGAGTTAAACCGTTCATTCAACAGCATCCAACAATTTTCAGATCGATCATGCTCGCAATTTATGAATGCACGGACAGTCATCGAATGCCTACCCGCCTATTACGCATCATTTATTGCGCATCATTTATTGCGCATCATTTATTGCGCATCAACAAGTGCGTAAAGCATCAAGCACTATGTCAAGCATCGATAGCACCTCCAGAGGTGTAATCCGAAAACTGTACCCTCACACCCTAGCAACGGGATCAAGTACTTGCAACATTTATTAGCAAAAAAGTCAAATTGTTTCATTTAGATACATAATCCTCATCTCTTCTGAGATCGGGCGATCGGGAAATTCATCTTGCAACCTTGGGTTGAAAAGAAGTCTGGCTGATCAAAATTCTTTTGAGTTGAAAAGCTTTATGAGAAAATCCCTCACCTTACAACCTTTGCAGGCGATACAGTAACGAACTGTTTACAAACGAACTGTTTACAGTATTTAAGCCAGCATTCCATATACTGACTTCATCTGCCAGTCTCCCATTACCACCCCCATTACCAGTAGAATGGCGGTGTTGAAAATCCGGAAACGGGCTGAGTTCTGGTGTAATGAATTGACTGGGAGTCACTCAAAGTGAGGCTTTTTAGGTCGGAGGTTGCTTGCGATCGAATGCCATTTCTCAGTTTCACTTGCAATCTCGCTTCCAGGCTCACTTCTCCGCTCCCATGCCCCTATTCTTCTAGCAGGTCATCTTTGTTCTATGCGCCCTCGGCAGAAAATCATCGAGCTGTTTTCCACCTTTTTGCAGTTTGAAGGAGATTTTGGCGATCGTTGGGTAGCCGATCCCCAGTTGCGGCGACAGATGCAACAGCTCACCCAGGGGCAGGCAACTGCCGCAGAGCAAGAACTCAGCTCAGAAAAATTTTGGGCGCTTTATTGGTATCGTCATTGGTCTTACCTTGGGCAGCAGTCCGAACTGCCAGCTCGTCATCACACCCAACTCCACCTTTCGGCCTACCTGCAAGAGCCTTGCTATTGGGCTGCCCACCAAACAGTTCGTAAGTTCAGTGACCTGCAATATCGCCTACCCGACTGTTTTCAGATTGCCATCGCCGAAGTGTTGACGGTACTGAAAGGATTTAATCCCGATCGCGGAGCCAGCCTCAAAACCTATGCCAGTATGGCCTTTTCCAGTACCCTGCGGGATGCCTTGCGCCAGCGGCAAATTGTCGATCTATCCAGCGATTGGGCTCTGTTGCGCCGAGTCAGCAAAAAGCGGCTCTCAGAGGTGCTGCATCAAACTGGGCTGGACTCGAAAGAAACTGAGCAATATCTGTGGTTGTGGATTTGTTTTAAGCAGCTTTATGTCCCTAGCCTGCCCACCGGCAAATTGCCACCGCCGAATTCAGTATTGTGGGATGGGATCGCCCAACTCTATAACGCAGAACGCCTCAATCAACTCGGCACCGCTGGAACCCCACTCACGGCTGGAGCGGCTGAACGCTGGTTGACGCAAATGGCCCGCTGGGTACGATCCTTTCTTTATCCAGCAGTTGGATCGCTAAACACCCCCCAATTTGGGGAAGATACTCAGGAACTGCAAGACAACCTGGCCGATTTGGCGACGGATTCCCTCCTCAACGACTTAGTCTCCCAGGAAGAAGCGACCGATCGGAGCCAGCAACAGCAACAGCTTGGCGAAGTGCTTAGTTCTGCCCTCACCCAGCTTGATTCCCAGTCCCAGGCGATCCTCAAGCTCTACTATCAGCAGCATCTCACCCAACAGCAAATTATGCGCGAAATGGCGATGAGTCAGGCTTCAGTGTCCCGCCGATTGAGCAAGGCGCGTGAATCTCTACTACGGGCGATCGGGCAATGGGCCCAACACCTGAATATTTCCCTCACCCCCGATCGAATAAAAGAAATGAGTACCGTTTTGGATGAGTGGCTAGTCAGCCGTTACCAAACGGTTTGATCAGCTTCAGTCAGCGGCATTCAACCCACCTGAGCTGGCTCCAAGCGAACCCCAAACCCAACCCCGTTGAGGATGCTGTCTATGTTTACTTTTGCCGATCCGGTTGAATTATGGCTGGAAGTATCGGCCGACCTCCAAGCCACTGCCTGGCGATTTGCTTCCTACAGCAGTGCAGCCAATCACTGGAACGGCTATATTAACCAAGTTTGTCTGGAAGCACTATTAAGTTGGCTCCGATCGGAGCAAGCGCCCCAAGCGACGGCTGGGCTGACGGATCGAGCTGCCATCTGGGAGGTCGTGAACGGTTCGGTGATTGAGTGGGAGGGGATCCGTCTGGCGATTATTCCGACAGAAGCGATCGATGATGCTGAGTTAGCGGTTCCCCAGGAGTGGGTCGATATTCCGGACTGGGCGGCTGATTACTATCTAGCCGTACAGATCGATCGAGAACCCAGCTTGGAACATGCCTCCGAACGTGATCTGGAACGGTATTCCCCATCTAACCCAGCATCTGATCCAGCCACCTTCAATGAGGAAGAATCAGCAACCTGGATCCGAGTTTGGGGCTATGCGCCCTATCAAATCGTCAAATCGAGTCCCTATGACCCGACCGATCGCACCTACAATGTCGATGCTACGGCTTTAACTCGCGATTGGAGTGCTTTGTGGGTAACCCTGCAATATTGTCCAATTGAACCGCCCCAAGTTGCGGCTTTACCAGCTTTAACCAATGCGGATGCCGATCGCTTACTACAACGGTTGGCGGATCAGCCCTTTCCCCGGCTGTCGATCCCATTCGATCGGTGGGGGGCACTGCTGCAACATCCCACCTGGAGGCAACAGCTTTATCGCTTTCGGACTCAGGGGCTGGCTGGGCTCAGTCCAGACCGGGTTAATTTAGGTGAATGGCTCCAACAACGGGTCAGTGAAGGTTGGCAGAGTCTGGAGAGTGTGTTGGGTCGTCCAGAGTGGGGCTGGGGTTTACGATCGATTGATTCGTCACCTAGTCCATATTCAGATACATTACCGAGTACATCATCTGAATCAGCACCGATCGCGCCGCAAGCCAAGTCAATTTCCCTGGGTAATCAAGAGAATCAAACCGTTGCCTTAGCCATCCAGCTTACGCCAGAAGCCGAGGAGCGAATTGCCGTCGTGGTGCAGGTTTACCCGATGGATCAAGCGATCGTACCGGCGGGATTGCGGCTCAGTTTGCTGGATGAAACGGGAGAAGTGTTACAAACCGTGGAGGCAGGTTCTCAAGATAGTTTGATTCAACTGCGCCGATTTCGGGCTCCGTTGGGAACGGCGTTTCAGGTTGCAGTCGAGTTAGATAGGGATCAAGTCATCGAACAATTTGTACTTTAGCCATCTTGTACTTTAGCTATCCTATTGAGCCTGATTATGCGGGGGCAAAGCGGTTCAAAATTAGTGGTTTTGAAGCTGGGGCAAGGCAACTGGCAGCAGGGCTTCCCGACGGTGATCGCGCAGGTAGTGACGGCGGATCCCACCCAGTCCGGATCGCCGATCGTACCCACCCAGTTAAGCGGTGGTTTGCCTGCGGCTCCAGAATTGGCTGCCCAATATCGCCAATGGCGCGAGCTATATGGCATCTTGAGTCAACGGCGATCTCTGCGGCGGATTGAGATCGAATCAGAAGGAGTCACCCATGCGTCTCCGCTCGCATTCACAGAATTGACCACCCAACTCAAACTCAGTTTGGATCGCTGGCTGGAGTCCGACTCATTTCGCAAGGTGGAACGACGACTCCGCACCTATTTGTCCACTACTGATGAAATTCGACTGATTATCGAAACGGCAGACCCTTGGCTGCGGCGATTTCCCTGGCAGCTCTGGAGTTTTCTTGAAGACTATCCCTTCGCAGAGATAGGCTTGAGTAGCCCAGAATATGGGCAGGTTAGTCGATCGAGTCGAGTTGCCGGAAAAGTCCGAATTCTGGCGGTGTTGGGGAACAGTCAGGGCATTGATGTAGCACATGATCAAGCATTGTTAGCGACTCTACCCGATGCCGAACCTGTTTTTTTGGTAGAACCGACGCGGGTAGAGTTGGATCGGCACCTCTGGCAATCTCAAGGTTGGGATATCTTATTTTTCGCTGGGCACAGTGTCAGTTCGGCCGATGCCAGCCAAGGTGAATTGGCGATCAATCCCCAGGAAAAGCTATCGATCGCCCAACTCAAACATGCCCTGAATGCGGCGATTCAGCGCGGCTTACAGATTGCCATTCTCAACTCCTGCGATGGGTTAGGGTTGGCCAGAGCCATGGCTGACCTGAATATTCCCCAACTGATTGTGATGCGAGAGCCTGTGCCCGATCGCGTCGCACAAACCTTTTTGCAGAATTTCCTGGCTGGATTTGCCAGCGGACAGTCGTTTTATCGAGCTGTGCGGCAAGCTAGAGAACAACTTCAGGGCTTAGAAACCGACTTTCCAGGCGCAACTTTGCTTCCCGTCATTTGTCAGAATCCAGCAGAAGTATCGATCGACTGGTCAGGCTTAGTGGGGAAAGCAGAAAACAATCCTATTAACAATCCAGTTAATGATATTAGTTATATTACAGGAACGACACACCAGATCGTTTCTTCTTCTAATCCCAATCAGTCACGATTCATTACTCTCAAACAAGCGCTGCTGATCGGGCTGACCATTACCGGCTCTATTTTAGGGATGCGGTGGCTTGGAGGCTGGGAAAGCTTAGAATTGGCTGCTTATGATCAGATGATGCGCTGGCGACCGGCAGAGGTAGCCGACTCGCGTATATTAGTCGTCGAAGTCACTCAGGATGACACTAACCAATATGGCTACCCCTTAGAAGACAAAACCCTGGCCCAAGCCATTGAACAGATCGCCAACCTGGGCCCACGGGCGATCGGGGTAGACATGCATCGCTATCAGCCCAGAGGAGGCGGGCGATCGGAATTAATCCGACAATTTCAGCAGCATGAAAATTTATTGACCGTTTGCTGGTCTGCTTCCACCGATCAAAACTTTGCGCCCCCACCGGAATTTTCAGAAACTCAGCGGCTAAATCAGGTGGGCTTTAGCGATTTACTGTTGGATGGGGGCAGGAATGTCAGCCTTGTCAATCCTGATCGAGCCCAAACCGATCCAGCCCAAACCGATCCGGCCCCATCTGAAGCGTCAGGCGGTATTGTGCGACGACAAATCCTCTCCTATGATCCGAAAGTGGCCCATTCTCCCCCCGACTGCGCAACTCCCTACAGCTTCAGTTTTCAGTTAGCCTTCCAATTTCTCTACGAGGCAGGCATCCAACCATTAACGGTGAATGCCGCTGGCAACTGGCAGTTTGGCGCTGTGGCATTTGAGAAATTGCCAAGCCGATTTGGGGGCTATCAATCGCTGGATGGACTGAGTAGCCAAATTATGCTCAACTATCGTCAAGCCCTACCGGGCCAGCGAGTGACCTTAAACCAGGTGTTGCAAGGTCAGGTGGGGCGCAACTTTGTTGAAGATCGGATCGTCCTGATTGGCACAACTGCCCCGATCGCCCGTGATTATTTTCAGACCCCTTTCGGTCAGCAGGCAGGCATTTGGATTCATGCCCATCAGGTCAGCCATTTACTGAGTACCGTGTTGAACGATCGCCCCCAAATTTGGGCCTTGCCAATCTGGGCAGATGCTTTATGGATCCTGGGATGGATCAGTGCAGGAATCGGGATCGGTTACGGGTTGCGATCGACTACACAGCAATGGATCGGGGGCTTCGTTCTCCTGTTTTTACTCTATCAACTCTGTTGGCAGGCTTTCTTGCGTGGCGGTTGGCTCCCACTGATTCCAGCGGCCGGTGGGCTAGCGGGAACGATCGGGGCAATTCAGATCGTTAGAAAAACTCAGTTTCCTCAACAATTTCGATCGATATCTCGATCGAGGTCTACAATAGAACGTTTCAATAAAAGTTAAAAAATGATCAGGGAAACATTTCAATGAACATCAATAAGAGAGGATTGAATCATAGAATGAGTCATTGTCGAGTGGCATTAATCATCCTGGTGCTGACCCTCGCAACGGCTGCTCAATCGGCATTAGCCCAACCAACCGGCGAACCCACGGATCCAACGATCGCCGCTCCTCAACTGAAACAGCGTCGTCCAGCTCCGCCCTCCACTCCCCCGCCGAACCGCACCCGATCGGGAGGATCCTTAGGCAATCAGGCGGTGTGTACTGCTGGTGATCGATCGCTCCGGGCTTTGGTGCCGGTGGAAAACCCGGTGTTAACCACTCGTAGCCATCCCACGTTCTGGTTTTATTTACCCTATGGGGCTGAGCAGGTGAGTGCGAGCGAATTCTCGGTCTTGGTGGGGCTCAACGAAACCAGTCGCCTCTATCGAGCCCAAGTCAGCTTGCCTGATCAACCCGGACTGATCAGTATTACCCTGCCCGATCTACCGGAATATGCCTTGGAACCAGAGGTGTTCTATCACTGGTATTTCCGACTCACCTGCCCGATCGCCCCAACTTCACCGACTGCAAATCCTGCCATGGTACAGGTTGATGGCTGGGTGCAGCGCGTTCCCCTCACGCCCGATCGCCAACGCCAACTCGACTCGGCGGATCCTGCCCTCTGGTATGATGCACTCGATCAAGTGGCGCAACAACGACTCACCGATCCGCAAAATCCAACGGTGGAAACCCAATGGGGGAGCAGCCCAACTGCTGATCGAACCGTTGATCGAACCGTCAAGTTCTCGCTGATGACTGAGCTAGGGCCGCTGCTCAGTTCCTCTGCCGCAATCCTCACGAAGCCCAGAGGCTTTTACCATCGGCTCCACTCGTTGTTAGGCAGGTTCAACGGCTATAAGGCTGCTTGATGTTTAAACCTGGAATGACGCGGTAGTGCTTCACATTGAAAGTGCAAAGGGTTGCATTACACCCAATGGCACAAGCAGCAATCAAGGCATCAATTAGACCGACCTTGTGAGACAGGTGATAAGCCGTAAAGTCAGATAGGGCACGGGCGCAGTCAGTTTCAGTAGGCCAAACGATGGGCAACGGCACTACAAGTTGTAAAACTTTTCGCACTTGTTGCTTGTTCTGAGCATCCTGAATCAACTCCATCACCCCAAAACCAGGAATACTGGGCAGTTCTGAGAGAGAGGCAAACCAAGCTAGTGCTGGCTCATAACCGCGCTGAATGTCGATCAGGACATCGGTATCGACAAGGTACATTCGCAACCTAAGCCCGCTCACGGTACTCAGCTTGGTCGCGCAACCGGCGGGCATGCTCTTGGCTGTCAGCAATATCAGGTCGAGAGTTGATTACCCCAATGCTTTCCCAATAGGCAACAAGATCCAGCCCTGTTTTGGGAGGGTTTTGCAACAAGGGGCGAAAGGAGAGAACGCGCAGAATATACTCTGCCAGAGGCAACTTAAGCTGAGATGCCTCAGCCGAGAGTTCAGTTTCCAGATCAGAAGGTAACTCTATGCTGACGTTCACTAGCCCCTCCTACACAAATTTCTTACTAGACTGATCATATTATGGCGCTCAATCAGGTGGCGCAACAACGACTCACCGATCCGCAAAATCCGACGGTGGAAACCCAATGGCGAGAATTGTTAGACGCGATCGATGCGGCAGATTTGGTGACTGAACCAAACAGAGAACAGTGGAGCTTAAAGGGGAGTCATAGGCATCTAAACCTCGGAGCTCAATATAAACCAAGGTTCAATATGAAGGCAGGTATCATTGCCTGAGTCATTTTTGATGACAATATTCCGTTACTCTGGCATGGAAGGCGATGAAAGGCTTGGAAAGCAAGCATTACAGTTGGATCTTTAGTGGCATTACTAAAAGGCTTTATGGATGCATGAGAATGGATCCAGGTAACACAACGAGCACAAATGATGAACAAGGCGGGAGATCTACAAAGGTGAAAACAACAATCAGTTTTGCGACGTGGACATCTCCTGACTGACCCTGTGATTTCTATTCCGAGACTGCATTGAACTTGCAACAGGGGACTAATCCGGTAAACTAGCATCATTTGTGATGTTTACCAATCAGCATGACTCAATCCGATCGTTACCCCAGAGATATGGTGGGCTATGGGCGCTATACTCCCGATCCCAAGTGGCCCAATCAAGCCCGTGTTGCAGTTCAGTTTGTGATCAACTACGAAGAAGGCGGGGAAAACTGCATTTTACATGGTGACCCAGCCTCAGAAGCATTTCTGTCAGAAGTGGTGGGTGCATCGCCTTGGCCAGGGCTGCGACATATGAATATTGAATCAATGTATGAATATGGCAGCCGAGCCGGGTTTTGGCGGCTACATCGGATGTTTACTCAGCGTGGCATTCCAGTCACAATTTATGGAATTGCAATGGCACTTGAGCGGAATCCAGATGTGGTTGCAGCCATGCTAGAAGCCGATTGGGAAATTGCCAGCCATGGCTATCGCTGGATCGAATATCGGGATTTTAGTGAAGTAGAAGAGCGCGAACATTTGCAAACTGCGATCGAGATCCATACTCGAGTAACCGGGAGTCGCCCGTTGGGCTGGTATACTGGACGTACCAGTGAACATACTCGTAAGTTAGTGGTTGAGGAAGGCGGCTTTCTCTATGACGCTGATAGCTATGCTGATGACTTGCCTTACTGGAATCATGACTATGGCAAACCCCACCTCGTCATCCCCTACACGTTAGACAACAACGACATGCGATTCGCCACATCCCAAGGGTTTAATTCAGGCGATCAGTTTTTTGCTTACCTGCGGGATGCCTTTGATGTGCTTTATGCTGAGGGCGAAACACACCCCAAAATGATGAGTGTAGGGCTACATTGTCGCTTAGTCGGACGACCAGGACGAGCCGCAGCGTTGGGGCGATTTCTCGATTATGTGCAGCAACACGATCGCGTTTGGCTTTGTCGGCGGATCGACATTGCTCGTCACTGGCATGAATACCATCATCCCTGATGTATCTGTTCAGTTCAATAAGTCGTAAATTTGTAATTCTAATTCCAGGATTTGCTCGTTTCCCGGAAAGTGAACTGATCAGTGAATTGATCATAGATTCATCTGCAAGATTAAGACGGCAGCACGAATCATAGGCTTACCCTTGTTGTGGCGGCAGGTATGATCGGGAGAACATTGCAAAGACTGGAATTAAACAGGGCTGAAATCCCCTGATTATAACTTACATCCTCATAGCTGTAATGATCAAGATCACTGGCATAATCTTGATCAAAATTCAGGATGATCCGTGATTTACGCTGCCATCTTCACAGTTGAGTCGGCAGCGATGGCAAAATTGATATCTAAAAAGTAGTTAATTCTGATGTTAGCTGGAGTGATATTTGATACCAAACAAAATGTATGCCTGTGGCTTTATACAAGGTGAGGCGGAAATCTGACGAGCGGGAAATTACTGAGGTAATGCTGGAGATGTCTGGATTTGAGGGGCGATCGATTGCAGTAAAGCCCCTGCGATCGGGAGCCGAAAAGCCTTGTCTCAGCGTCCATTAGGGCAAAATTGGCGATGACAGTCGCTTGTGATCGCCCTACTTGATCTTACTGAAGTTTGTTGCTAGGTTAATAGGCGAACTTCATTGTTCCTTCATAGATTAGCCACTCTCTGGGTTCCCTTGTTCAAGATTCTATGAAGGTGAATCTACCTTTCGCAAATTTCATTGCAGTTTGCGCTAAAAACCTAAGTATCAGGTCATGTGTGATGTTCCCCGCCCCTGGAGTATATATTTATACTTTGCATACCTGATCCCCGAATTGATTCTTTTTGTTCCCGTTAGTGTTGTTCCGACATCCTCATTTTCAGTGTTTTCAGTCTATTGCTGTTGAGCAATTTCTTTTCAATTGGGCTGTGATCGCATTTGAGCACTCCTACCTAAGACCCGCGCATCTACCCCTGCTTGAGGATTAGCAACCGGAAAATTGGCTAGATCGGCTAGATCTGAAGCAATTTCTCCTATTCCTGAGTAAGGATTTAACAGATGGCTTTAGATTCTGATCCTTTGTCGAATCAACCTAAAATGGCAGGATTCGATCTTACTCCTTCCCTCTCCCCACCATTTGCTGCCCATCCATCAACGATGCGGCCAACTGCCATGCAATCCACCCAGGCAGTTCGTCCATTGGTTTCAATTGTGATTCCTGCCTATAACGAGGAATTAGTGCTAGAAACCAATTTGGATATTCTCTGTACTTATATGCATCAACTAGAAACTGAATATGATTGGGAATTATTTGTGATTAATGATGGGAGTCGCGATCGAACCGGACAACTGGCAGAAATGTCTGCTAGAAGGTACGAGAATGTATTTGTCATCCATCATCCCGTTAATATGGGAATGGGACAGGCTCTGAAGACTGGCTTTGCCCATTGCCAGGGTGATTACATCGTGACTCTGGATCTCGATCTGAGCTATGCACCCGAACATATTGAGCGACTCTTGGATAAAATTCGAACCACGAAGGCCCGAATTGTAGTGACCTCGCCCTATATGCAGGGCGGAAAGGTTTCCAACGTGCCAAGATTACGGAAATTTCTGAGCATTTGGGCCAATCGATTTCTATCGATCGCAGCGAAGCGGAATGTTGCCACCTTGACAGGCATGGTACGGGTCTATGACGCGCGATTTTTAGCTGGCTTAAACCCGCGTTCTGCCGGTATGGAAATCAACCCGGAAATTATCCATAAAACGATGCTGTTAGAAGAGAGAATTGAGGAGATTCCAGCCCATCTGCACTGGCGTACTTCAGCTCAGGAGCCTCCCTCTCAAGCGACTCCATCGATCGGATCTCAAAAGCCTCGTCGTCAGTCGAGTATGAAAATCCTCAAGCACACATGGGCAATTTTATACTATGGCTTTGTATTTCGTCCGGTCATGTTTTTTATCATTCCAAGTTTGTTTTGCTTTTTGCTTTCACTCTATTGCATTATATGGATGTTGATTCATTGCTGGACAAACTATCAAATCTTAGCCCAAACCATTCCATTCCCCGATCCAACTATTGCTGTTGCCAATGCTTTTCAGCAAGCTCCTCATACTTTTATGATTGGCGGCATGTTGTTGATGCTATCCATCCAGCTTTTTAGTCTTGGGATTTTGGCTGTGCAAAGTAAGCGATATTTTGAAGAGATTTTTTATCTCGGAAGCGCCATCTATCGATCGAACTTACCTCAACGAAAATAATGGTGTTCTGATCCGATAAGGTTACGCTGTATAGCTTTACACTGTATAGCTGCTTTGCCCAGCCTGAGCCCTACTTTAGGGTGCCTACTGATTTGCCAGATCTTCATGATCTCATCGTCATTTCATTAATAGTCTTATTGCGATTAATGGTCTTATTGCGATCATGATCTGATTTAGAATCAGGCTCAGGGCTCGATCATGGAAGTGAGATATCCATTAAGTCGATTGACTCAGATCAGTCGATAGCTCGATCCATCTTCCTCTGTATGTTCCTCAGCCCTATATCAGACTGCAATTCACGGTCTGAAATCTTGTTGACATTGACTAACTTTATTGCTTCTAGGAGAGAATTTCTCGTGGTTAATACAATGCCCATCCAGCAAACAACAGCCCCTTTGATGAAATTGCCTTCCGATCAAGATGCATCAGGACGGACACTTGGGGCGGAAGAAATCGCTCTGTTGACTGAAGCAATTCAAAGTGGCACCCTCACCAGTACAAAGGGAACTTTTGTTAAAGCATTAGAAAAACAGTTCGCCGATCTATTAGGAGTTAAATACGCTTACGCCTGTTCTTCAGGTTCCGCCGCAGTTCACACCGCCATTGCAGCGATCGATCCTGAACCAGGTGATGAAATTATCACAACTTCTATCACTGACATGGGAGCTTTAACCCCAATTCTTTATCAAGGAGCGATTCCTCGCTTTGCCGATGTGGATCCAGTCACCTGGAATGTGACGGCTAAAACCATTGAACGCTGTATTAACGATCGAACAAAAGCAATTATTGTCACCCATTTATTTGGTAATCCCTGCAATATGACCGAGATCTTAGCAGTGGCAAATACCCATGGGATTCCCGTGATCGAAGACAGTGCCCAAGCCTTTTTGGCTCAGCATGATGGTCAATATACGGGTGCAATGGGAGCAGTGGGTTGTTTTAGTTTGCAACAAGGAAAGCATATTACAACGGGGGAAGGCGGATTGGTGACCACCAACGATGATGCCCTCGCTCGACGCATGTTCCTGTATATCAATAAAGCATTTGGCTACGGCGATCCCAATCCTGACCACTATTTTATTGCTCTCAATTATCGGATGAATGAGTTGCAGGGAGCAGTGGCATTAGCCCAATTACCAAAACTGCAAGGTGTGGTTGATCGGAGACGGGCAGCAGCCGCGAAACTAACAGCCAAATTGCAGGGACTACCGGGTATTGCCACTCCTCAGCTAGATCCACGGAACCTGCATGTCTATTGGAAATATTGTCTCCGAGTTGATGCTAGTTTGATCGCAGAAGGAGCAGTAGGGTTGGCGAGAAAACTGAAGGCAGAAAAAGGGATTTTCTCAGCTCCTCGTTATATTCAAAAACCAGCATTCCAGTGCGAGATCTTTGCTCAGCAACGTACCTTTGGCAATTCCCATTTTCCTTTCACACTGGCTCAACCAGCAGCGGTAGATTACAATCCAAACTTGTTTCCAGGAACATTCACCGGACTAGAGGAGGTTTTGGTCTTACCTTGGAATGAAGCCTATACCGATCAGCACATCGACTACATTGCCGAGGCAGTTCAACAGGCGGTTCGAAGCTTAGCATATTAGTCAGCTCACTTTCCTAAAACAATTCTCTTCCTAAAACAATTCTCTTTTCCACAAGCGAAATGCTCAAGGAGCCGAGATATCTAGTGGGTGCATCTTATTCAACTTAAATTCTCAAAACGGGTCATTCATTGACCTCACTTGATTCTTTTACTTTACTCAACTTGATCATGATGACTTATCCTAAAGCCCGGTTTGGTTTAGTTGGCGCAGGCGGGATTGCCCAATCTTACCTACAAGCTTTTCAAACCAGTGACATGGCAGAATTAGTCGGGATCGCTGATCTGCGAGCGGATATAGCCGCAGCAATGGCTGAGCAAGCGAACTGTCGTAGCTTTGGCTCCCATACTGCCATGGTTGATGCGATCGAATTAGATGCGGTGATTGTCTGTACTCCTCCTGCAAGTCACCCTGACCTCTGTATTGAGTGTCTGGAACAGGGAATTCATGTCTTGTGTGAAAAGCCGCTCAGCGTTGACCTGAAAAGTGCCCTGGCAATGCGGGCAGCAGCTCAGCGATCGGGGACGATTCTCACCATGGCTTCCAAGTTTCGGTATGTCGATGATGTGGTCAAGGCGAAACAAATCGTGACATCTGGCATTTTAGGGGAGGTGGTGCTGTTTGAAAATGCCTTTACGGCACGGGTAGATATGTCAAACCGCTGGAATGCTGACCCTGCAATGAGTGGCGGGGGAGTGCTGATCGACAACGGTACCCATTCGCTAGATATTATGCGTTACTTTTTAGGGGCACTGGCAGAAGTGCAAGTGGTGGAAGGAAAACGCATTCAAGGACTGCCGGTGGAAGATACGGTGCGGATTTTTGCTAAAAGTACCAGTGGCATTATGGGCAACATCGATCTCTCCTGGAGCATCAATAAGGAATTGGACTACTATATTCGGATTTACGGCTCGCAAGGTACGATTTCAGTGGGTTGGAAAGAATCTAAATATCGCCAAGCATCCAGTTCGGAGTGGATTCCGTTCGGCAATGGTTACAACAAAGTTCAAGCCTTCCGTAGCCAAATTGAAAACTTCTCAAAAGCGATCCGACAAGAGGAAGCACTGCTCATTACAGCGGAAGATGGAATTGCCTCGGTAGAAGCGATCGAAGCTGCCTATCGGGCTCTCCATCACAGTACCTGGACTCCTATCGTCTTAGATCGTAATAGTAATAACTCTATGATTCCAATAGTTGCCTAACGGAATTGGGGTATGGATCAGATGTGTATCATTTCTAGCTTCAATCATTTATTCCAAAAAATTCAAAAAGTTTCAAAAAGATGGCGCTTATGTATGAGCAAAAGTATAGAGTTTTAGGGAAACATCTGAATGTTCAGAAAGTTTCAGAGAGTTTCAGAGAGTTTCCTAGGAGTTGATTCATGGCAGTTCGGATTCACCCCACGGCAATCATCGAGCCTAAGGTGCAAATTGGTGATGGGACTTCGATCTGGGATAATGTTCACATTCGCCACTCTACTCAAATTGGCGAATCCTGCATTATTGGTGAGAAAACTTATATTGCCTATGGAGTTCACATCGGTCATCGTGTCAAAATTAACGCATTCGTTTACATCTGCAATGCAGTCACGATCGAAGATGGCGTGATGATCAGTGCAGGCACTATTTTTACCAATGATCGTTTCCCACGAGCAACCACTCCGGATCTCAAATATCTGCGCTCCTCAGATCCTGACGAACATACATTACCAACTCTGGTGCAGGTCGGAGCCACGATCGGAGCCAGTTGCACGATTAGCAATGATCTGACGATCGGACGATTCGCCATGATTGGTATGGGATCGGTGGTGACGCGATCAATCCCAGACTTTCATTTGGCGATCGGCAATCCCGCTCGATCAGTTGGCTGTGTTTGCCGTTGTGGGCAGTTACTGATGCGATTTCCAACAGAGTCAGAATTTGATGCAGAGCTAACCTGTTCAAGTTGCCGTTTGAAATATACGGTGCGCAACCAAGTAGTTATAGAGTTAACACCACCAGAGTCATAAGAGAGGAATTATGGTACAACCTGCTGTAAAACATTGGGCGATCGTTGGGGGAGGCATTTTGGGTATGGTCTTAGCCCATCGTTTAGTGCAGCAAGGTCAGCAGGTGACTCTTCTGGAGTCCGCGCCAGAACTGGGTGGGCTTGCCAGTGCTTGGACATTAGCTGATTTGGTTTGGGATCGTCATTACCATGTCACTCTACTCTCTGACTTCCACTTACGGTCTCTCCTGCAGGAGTTGGGCTTAGAGCAAGAGATGCGATGGGTAGAAACGAAGACCGGCTGCTACAGTAATGGCAGGCTCTATTCAGTATCCAATGCGATCGAGTTTCTCCAGTTTCCCCCCTTGGGCTGGATCGATAAGTTGCGTTTGGGTTGGACGATTCTCTATGCATCCAAAATTCGGGACTGGCGACGATTAGAGCAAATTTCGGTATCCGAGTGGCTCATGCGCTGGTCTGGGCGGCGCACGTTCCAAAAATTCTGGCTCCCCCTGCTACGCTCTAAGTTAGGAGAAAACTATCATCAGGCTTCGGCCGCTTTCATTTGGGCGATTATTGCCCGACTCTATGCTGCGCGACGAACAGGCTTAAAAAAAGAATTGTTCGGGTATTTACCAGGAGGCTATGCCCGCTTGCTGGCTCGATTTGCCACCGTTTTACAGGAAGAAGGGGTGGATTTGCGGTTAGGGCATCGGGTGGAGCAGGTACGATCGAGCTTGCGTAATCTACAGCCAGGACAGGTCGAGATTCTGTTCAGCGATCGTGCCTCCATGCAGTTTGATCAGGTGGTGCTGACGACTCCTGCCCCAGTGGCAACTCGGCTCTGTCCCGACTTGAGTCTTGCCGAACAAGATCGACTCCAACAGATTCAGTACCAGGGAATTATCTGCGCCTCGATTCTGTTGAAGCGCCCCTTATCTCGATTTTACGTCACGAATATTACTGATACTTGGGTGCCCTTCACTGGTGTGATTGAAATGACAACTTTGGTCGATCCTCAGGAGTTCGGTGGCCGCTTTTTGGTGTATTTACCAAAATATGTTGCTCCAGATGATCCAGTCTTTAATTGGTCGGATCCTGATTTGAAAAAAACTTTTATTTCGGCCTTACAAATTATGTATCCCGATTTTGATCCGAAGGATATCTTAAGCTTCCAGATTTCTCGTGTAAAATATGTATTAGCAATTTCAACATTAAACTATTCTCAAAGATTGCCGGATATCCACACTTCTTTACCAGGTGTTTCTATCGTCAATTCTGCACACATCACCAATGGCACTTTAAATGTGAATGAAACTGTACAGTTGGCGGAAAATGTGGTGCCCATTTTGTTACAGCGATCCCAGCAATTGATCCCCGCCTACTCAAGCAGTGCTACTACAGAGGTCAAGTTATGAGTCAGTCCCAACCCCAATCGCCGCCGGTCGGGATGCGGATGCTCCAGTGTCCTTTGTGCGATCGATCGAGTCGGCGACGATTTTGCAAATATGATTACTGGATTCGAGAATGTAATACTTGTCGTCATCGCTTTGTGGAAATGCTGCCTTCACCCCGCCATATCACCACAGTTTATGACGATCGGTATTTCCAGGGTGGGGGAGCAGGCTATCCCGATTATCTTGCGGAAGCGGAGTTGCTACGTCAACAGGGCCGTCGCTATGCCAGATTACTATCCGGCTATGGGCAACCCGGACGAATGTTAGATGTCGGAGCAGCCGCCGGTTTCATCTTGCGGGGGTTTGCGGATTCTGGTTGGCAAGGAGATGGTATTGAACCGAATCCTCAGATGGCCGCTTATGCTTGTAGTCAGCTAGGATTACCAGTACAGACAACTGCCCTAGAACATTTTCAAACCACCGATCGCTATGATTTGATTACCTTAATCCAGGTGATTCCGCACTTTTTCAATCTCCGGCAAGCGCTGCGAATTGCCAGTAATCATACCCGATCGGGTGGATTTTGGTTGATCGAAACTTGGAATCGTGAAAGTATTACCGCTCGATTGTTAGGAAAACATTGGCATGAATATAGTCCACCCAGCGTTTTGCACTGGTTTTCTCCTGCTGGATTACGACAACTGATGGCACAGTTTGGATTAGTGCCGATCGCTCAAGGTCGCCCTACTAAATGGATCAGCGGTGCCCATGCTAAATCCTTACTGCACTATAAACTGCACGATCTACCCTTCGGCTCGGTGATTTCTCCTCTAGTGGATCGCCTACCCGATCGGTTGAATATCCCCTATCCCGCTGAAGATTTGATCTGGATGCTATTTCAGAAGTGTTAATGCGATCAATGGCTTCCAATTGCATCAATAGAAAATCAATGTGAGTGTTGACCAAAATATGATTGATCGGTCAGTTAGAGCATTCTAGTGAAAGTCTGAGAACCAAATTATGGTCAATGGTAAATCGAAGTACCGCAAACCGATCGCTAGCCTTTCCTTAGATTTGGATAACCAGTGGTCTTACATGAAAATTCATGGCGATCCAGGCTGGGAAACGTTTCCATCATATCTCGACTTGGTCATTCCGCGGGTGCTTGACTTTCTGGCACAACGGCAACTCACAATTACCTTTTTCATTGTTGGACAAGATGCCGCTCTAGCTAAAAATCAGGCCGCGATCCGTTCGATCGCCACTGCTGGTCATGAAATTGGCAATCACTCTTTCCACCATGAATCCTGGCTACACCTCTACGCGGAGGCAGATATTGAGCAGGAAATCCGCCAAGCGGAAGAACAAATTTACCAGGTGACGGGGCAACGACCAATCGGTTTTCGTGGCCCAGGGTATAGCTTTTCAGCGGCAGTTTTGCGCGTGCTGGCTCAACGCGGTTACTATTACGATGCCTCTACCTTTCCGACTTTTTTGGGCCCGATCGCCCGGGCCTACTACTTCATGACCAGTAACCTCAGTCGAGCTGAACGACAAAAACGCAAGGCGCTGTTTGGTAGCTTTCAAGACGGCTTTCAGCCCTTAAAGCCTTATCGCTGGAGCTTAGGAGAGCGAATCCACCAGGGTTCAGAACCACAACTGGTAGAAATTCCAGTGACTACCCTACCTATCTTCAAAGTACCGATCCACTTTAGCTATGTGCTTTATCTCAGCGTGTTCTCGCCTGCATTAGCATTGCTCTATTTTCGCCTGGCCCTGTGGCTTTGCCGATTAACCTGCACGCAACCCTCTCTCCTCCTGCATCCACTTGACTTTCTGGGACGTGAAGATGTGCCTCAACTGGCATTTTTTCCGGGCATGAGCCTTTTGAGTGATCAAAAATTGGTCATTTTAGGTGAGGCGATCGATCTGCTCTGTCGTCAGTTTGCGGTCGTGCCAGTAGGGCAACATGCTCGCACCGTCGCAGAAACGAAACGCCTTCCCTTGCTCAAACCTCGCCCTCGCTTGACTCCGGAGGTGACATGGCGATCGTAACTCCGCCAGATCCGGCTAACTCAGTGGCAAAATGGCGTAAGTGGGGCTATTTGGGATTCGGAACGGCGATCACGCTGATTTTGTTGGCTTGGGCTTTCCAGGGTGTTTCCCTCGTGGCAGTTGGACAAGCCTTACAACGCGCCCAGTGGGGCTGGCTGATCTTAGGTTGGTTGGCCTATCTCGCCTGCTACGTTGTGCGAGCCATGCGCTGGCAAACCCTACTGGGACAGCAAGGTCGCTTCCAGACTTACTTAGCTGCTATCTTTATTGGCTTTGGAGCAGGTAGCATCTTACCAGGCTACGGGGCAGAGGTAATTCGGGCGATTATTCCGGCTCGGCTCGATCGCATCCCGTTTGCAGCCGCCTTCGGTAGCATTTTTGCTGAACGTATTTTAGATCTGGGCGTGGTCTTTTTATTTTTGCTCATTCCGGTTTGGTGGGGAGCCTTACCTGCCAAAGCTCACCATTTGCCATTGGGCTGGTTGGGAGGGGCAATTCTACTGATCTGGCTCATTTTGGTCGCAGCCGCTAGCCATCCAGCCTGGGTCATTCAACAGGTCAATCGGCTCTGTTGCCGCTGGGGTTTGCGCCGTTGGCGATCTCCTATTACGGCGAGTCTGACCCACTTTCTGGCTGGGTTAGCGGCTCTGCGTCGGCCCCAACAGACTGGCATTGCGCTCCTACAAACGATCGGGATTTGGGGATTCAATGCGATCACCTATTGGGCTGGTTTGTTAGCTTTGGGGATTACCGCGCCCGGATTGCTAGGAGCGCTGCTGACTCAGAGTCTGACGGCATTAGCGATCGTACTGCCTTCAACTCCAGGTTATGTGGGTGCCTTTGAAGCGGGGATTCGCTTTTCACTGAACCTCTACCAAGTGCCGATCGACCAGATGATCGCCTATGCCATCGCACTCCGGTTTTTAATGTATGTCACCATTCCAGTGATTGCGTTGGCGATAGCAGCCCGATTAGGATTGGCTCAAGAGGACTGGTGGCATCCGCCCAAGCCGGATCCTTGAAGCGAAATCATGAGTAGAATGAGTTGCTCGCTCCTATACAAGTGGTTTAGGCAAGAAATCATCTTGCCTAAAATTGGCGCGACCAAGGGAAAGGGTTAGTATAGTAGATTGGTCATCTAGATATTTGTTAAAATTTCAGTCTCTTCTGATCGGTATGGCTAAATCTAGAAAACGAGCAGTTAGAACATCAGATAATAATGTTGGTCAAGAACGCTACGAGCTATACAAAGCTGCATTTGAGTGGATTACTAAATCGATCAGTGAGGGTTTCTATCTGGAAGCGATCAGTCTTGAAGAAAGTCTAATTACTGATCGTTTAGAAAGTTACCTGACATGGCTTAGGGGCACTGATTTTAGCTTTAAGACTTTGGGTGATCTTAAAAGAGCAATTGAAACGTATGAAACAGATAATGCCTTAAGGCAGTTAGTTCTAGGGGAGCTTGACCACTGGAGACAAGCAAGAAATCAAGCAGCTCATGAGATGGTAAAAATCGAGGATGGAAAAAGAGTTGGCTGGGTCGATCGGATGAGAATCAATCAAGTAGTCGCAGAGGAAGGATTCAAGCTAGTTCGCAAAATTGATCGACAAACTAAGCTGCTTATCCTCATTTTAGAGAAAGCGAATTTTCCCATCTTCAATTTTCTTTTGGAGTTTCTCCTTGACTTTTAAAGTTAATTTTAAGTCAGAAGCAAGTTCATCTATATTTTTGTACGGCTTACGACTTCTCAGATTTATTAACTTATCAACTGTTGTTCCTTTAATACCTGTTCCTTTTATGGCAGCGACTATCGAGTCTTTCGTTGCATTATTAATGTTAACAATATTATCAGCAGGAGGCTCGATGACAGGCGGTGACGGGACAACGATCTTATTAGCGGATATGAAATGGATATTTTTGAGATCCAATTTACGTTTTAGCAGAGACGGGCATGAAGGAGCGATCATAAAAGCTAGATCGGGTGCGTGTCACATCCTCCAGAGAAAAATAGATTACAACTGGCGATTGAGATAAGCACAACGATGAGCTAAAACGGTTGGAACATGTTCCGGCTTCCATCTTGCCCCTGAACTTTTGAGCCGACGATCACTTTGTTTGACCATTGACTCAACGGCTCCAGAGCCAATCGAGCAAATGCCTTCCGCTTGCAAATAAGCATAGTTGATGATGCGATGGTGATGCTTTCGTAAATACTGACAGAAACAGTGAGCTTGGTGACGTTGACAGTCTTCAAACAATGCCTGGGTTTCGTCTAATTTGCCCTGCCAGAGCAAGGAGCGAGCTTGCGCCAATCGCTTGAGTGAGCCTCCAACTTTCTCCAGGTTTTCCATCAAGTGATACCAATCGAGAATTTCACGTCGCTTGACCTCGCCCCGCATTTGGTCAAATAGATTCCAAATGCCATCATGCCCATCCCCTAAACAGGTGACGACTGCTGCAAAGGATTGGTCATTGAGCCACTCCAATCAGGCAGGATTGTCGTCTAGCCATGCCCCATGCACCTTCCCAGTCTCCAGATGCACGGCTTTGTACTGCTTCCATTGCGGCGGTTCCCCTGGTTCTACGATTAATCGCACGGTGCCACCGTCAATGCCCACTTCCTTGACTGGTTCTTCTAACGCTGGAGTTTCAAACGACTGTCGCTGCACCAGTCGTTGTTGGGTTTTCGCACTCACCCGCATCCCAGTCAACAGCTCAATGTCCTCAGCCGCACACTGATACGACACATTGGCACTCACTCGTAAACAACATCTTTCCAACATGGGGCTGATTTGGCTGCCTGCTTTGACTTGTAAGCGTTTAGCTTGCTCGCTGCCCAGGTCTAGCGTGCCTAAAATGCTTTTTAACGTTCGCTTGTATTCTTGGGTTGTTGCAGTCTTTGTTGCAATAAAAAAACACCCAGTTGAGGCAATACTAATTCTTGCGTTTGCTGACGAATGGCTTGCTCAATTCCTTCCAATGTTTGCAACTGCTCGGCAGACGTGTTGCGATACAGAATCTCGGCAATGGTATCAATGCTCTGTTGCAGTTGCGCTTGGTCTTCTGGAGTCATAGGACAGTTCGAGGGTAGACTTCCCCTGAGTCACTCCCGGAAGAAATGGAGACTGACTATCTTCGCTGGTTGCGCCATCGCCTAGCTCTTGTGGCTCCACATCTGCTTCATCGTCCGATCGATCGTCTGGTTTGGATCCAAAGGGAGCCAGGAATCCGGTGAGATACCATTTCGAGGGGGCTTGAGTCAGGATTTCCTCAGCATGTTCTGTATCGTCTGGTTTAGGTCCGACTAAATCGATTTGTAGCGCATCAACCAGGGTGGCGCGGATTTCAGCCGATGTAGCTTGAGACATGGAGAAGATCTCTAGATGGTAACTGGGGCACTTGATCTGATTGACTAACAGAACTCAAATCGCCCTCACCCCAACCCCTCTCCCAGAGCGGGCGAGGAGCTTCCGATCCAATTAATAATATTGTTCGAAGTCCCTTCGCCCCTTGTGGGCTACTGTGTACACACAAGTGGGGATTGTGCCAGTTTCCATCCCCGAAGCAATGAGCCAGGTTGCCCAAGGGAGTGAAGCAGAGGGATGCGGGTTTTGTTGCTTCTGCGTCCGTCCTTGTAATGAGGGCGCTAAATGCATCAAGCATTGTTGCTCTTGAGGACTAAACGCCACCTGAGCAGGCACCGTTGGGTCATCTCGACTGACGAGGAGTTGGAGAATTCGGAGGGCAACTGACAACGCTAGAATCGTCAGTCGCTCAATGGCATCAACGGACTCTAACTGGGTGGATTCTAGATCCAAGCCAGTTTGCTTGAGGATGGCAAAAAGTTGCTCAATCCGCCACCGCCAGCGATACCACTCAATCACTTGCAGCGCTTGTTCAAGACTGGTGACGGCATGAGTGGTGAGTAATCGCCAGTGAATCGGCTCCTGTCCTTGGGGTGGATTGATTTCCTTGGCTTCGACAGCAGACAACGGCACCTGGTCGGGATACTCCTTGGCACTCACCTTTTTCGGTCGTTGAATCTGCACGGGGGTCATTCGCACCGCCAGCCAAGCCTCTCTCGCAGTTCGCCCGCTGCGAGGGTCTGCTAACACCTGCACCGAGTAAGTGCCTGCACAGGGTTGCTCACTCAACCGCTCATACAGAGATTGCTGGGTTCCCCAAAGGCGACGGTCTCGGCAAACTCGCACTAAAACATGCCGGTGAACACTAGGCACCCGCGCCCATTCTTCGTATAGGTCGCTCTCACGGTCCCCAACATGGGTCACTTGTCGCACCCCTCCTGCCTGCAAACAAGGTTCAGAGCGTTCAGCCGAGAGCAACCATTTGTACGATTCCTTCTGCTCAATCGGCAGGTTGGGATAACGCCGTTGATGCTTATCAAGATGAGCCACCTCCCGATGCCACAGTTGAATGGTGCTCAGACCTAACGGCAACCCTGTTTCCGCATTCACCACCAAGGTCGGATGAATGAAAAATCCCTTGTCCTGATTGTTTCCCACCACGCCCAAGCCGTTTGGGTTGAGCCGTCCCACATGCGCTTGCAAGTTGATCTCGCTGCTGTCACTGATCGCCAGCACATGTAAGCCTTCCACCTGCTGCTGGCACGCCTCTGACACACTGCGAACCAACTCTGACACACTCACGTTCTCATTCTCCAAGAATCGGTAATACCCAACTTGTTCGGCTCGGTTCCGGCTGATAGCCCGGATATTCACCGATTGATGCTGCCACAACGACTCGTATAATGCAGCCCCCTTTTGACTAATCGTGGGTCGCCAAAAGCACTTCCTGGATACTGTTGGGCGTGAATCAGAATCGGATTGTTCACGTTGGTCTCCTCGCTTGGATGCCCGATTCTACCCCAAGGTCAACTTGTGTGTACACAGTAGCCCACTAGGGGCGAAGGGAGCCAATCCACTCCGGTTCCCCTCATCCTCAATGGGAGAACTGCTCTGGTGTGGGATGCTCCCCTAAATTCTTCAGCACAGGCTCCAGCGTCTTCTCCACGATCGGCTGCGTCAACTTCCGAGGCGTGTAGTGAGACCCCGATCGCCGCCGTTCCTCTCCGGGCTGCAAAAACAAACTGCCTGCCGCCAACAAATTCGGGGTTCGGGGCGAAACTCGCCGACCGATCGCAGCAGCAATGTCTTCGGCGGTTTTTGCCTCCTTCAACTCCTTCAAGGCTTTTCCTGTCAGCTCACAGTCTGCATCTTTGAGCAGCTTGGCGCGATCGGCTGGCTTTGCTGCCAAAAGCTTGTCTACATCCTCCACCACATCTTTCGGACGAACCGCGATCGATCGTCCGTGGGCAATCTCCACCTCATAGCCCATGATCGCCTCATAGACTGAGCCAATCTGCTCCACATCCAGGGCACGATAGGACAACCGCTCCCCATCTAGCACCAGCAGCTTATCCAGCATTCGGTAAATCACCCCATTCGAGAACCGATGGGTTGAAGTAGCCCAAGCCATTCTTTATGCCGGAGGATGTCTAGATCGGTTGCCATAATCTTGTCCCTTAACTTGACATCGGCCACAGGTAAACCACACCCACCGGCTCTACCCGTTCTGCCTTGACTTGATACGTTTGCTGAATTCGCTCTGGCTCACTCAGAATTTCTATTTCTAGCTCGGTAACTCGCTTTTCCCAGTGCCGTCGATCGCTATCTATCTGTCGCCGCTCGTCTGGGTTGAATAGCGATAACTGCTGGGTTTCATACTGGTCAAACTGCTTGAGAATCCGATCGCGCTGTTCCTCCAGCAACGTCTTCATTTCTGCAGCTTCCTTTTCACCTCGTTGTTATGCCGCAAGTCCTCGGCGGGAGCGTAACCGGAAGGTAATTGGTGAGATGCGATCGCCCGCCTTAATGCAGCGACTTGTCCAACCGTCTTTCCCAGTTTCAGATCCGGAACCTTGTCGATGAGTCAGAATTGAGATTAAGCGGGAGTACTGAGCTTTAGTCCTCACTTTACCCAAGTTTCATGGTTCCGGGAGTTACAGAATGTCCAGATTGCTGGTGACGCAGTACCAGGCGGAGGTCGAAAAAATCATTCGTTATGGCGGTTCCAAAAAGGAAACCAGCATTCGTAATGC
>JALOOM010000036.1 GCA_025454395.1 Elainella sp. Prado103 | reverse complement strand
CGCCTGCAATCAACGGTTAATCATCGGCTGAGTTGCGACTCACTGATTAGCTCATTGATGAATTGAATGAAAGCGTCTCCTTCGGGGGGCGCTTTTTGCATTCAAACTTGCAATTCCCCAGTCAGGCAAATCATTGATTCAGCGTTGCGCTGGATGGAAGGTCAGTTGTGCGTACTATTGGTTGAGTCACAACAATTCCATTTCACAAAGGTCGGGACATATCGCCTAGATTGCTCAGGCAGATCGCGATCGATATTGGTTTAACGCTTGAGGAAATGTTGGAAGCTCGGTGAAGCTGACATTACATCAGCAGTCCTCCTCAATCTCCTGGAATTCAAAGTTTGCCTTCTCCTTTGAAATGGGGCTTATGCTAAGGTGCTGATGGTAGATCGATCGAGCAGGCCGAACCATGAGCATCTTTACACTACAGGGAGTAAAAAAGGATTTTGGCATTAAAGAAATCCTCAAAGACGCGAATTTCAGCCTGGGTTCAACCGATAAGGTCGGATTGATTGGCACGAATGGATCAGGCAAATCGACGCTGCTGAAAATGATTGCCGGGCTAGAACCGATCGATGCTGGAGAGCGCTTAGTGAATTCTGGCGTGCGGATTGTTTATTTGCCTCAACAGCCAGAAGTCGATGAAAATCGCACCGTCCTGGAACAGGTGTTTGCCGATAGTGGCGATCGGATGAGATTGGTGCGGCAGTATGAGGAAATTTCAGATCAGCTAGCCCACGGAGTCGGCAATCACGATCAGTTGATGGCACGTCTGTCTCAGATCACCCAGCAGATGGATGCATTGGCTGCTTGGGAACTCGAAACCCAGGCCAAGATTGTCCTGTCGATGCTGGGGATCGAAGATTTTAGCGTTCGGGTGGGCGATCTGTCAGGTGGCTACCGCAAACGGATTGCTTTGGCGACGGCCTTACTGTCTGAGCCAGATGTGTTACTGATGGATGAGCCGACCAACCATCTGGATGCCCTGTCGGTGGAATGGTTACAGAATTATCTGAATCGGTATCGCGGAGCCCTACTGCTGATTACCCATGATCGCTATTTTCTCGATCGCGTCACCAATCGCATCCTGGAGCTGGATCGGGGCGAACTGTACAGCTTCGATGGCAATTATTCTTACTATCTGGAAAAGAAAGCGTTAGCCGAAGAGGCGGAAGCCAGCTCACAGCGCAAACATCGGGGGGTGCTACGTCGGGAATTGGAATGGCTCAAGCGTGGCCCAAAAGCTCGCAGTACCAAGCAGAAAGCCCGGATCGATCGCATCCATGACATGCAGACCAAGGAATTCCGGCAGACCCAGGGCAAGGTGGAAATCGCCACGGCAGGACGGCGGATCGGCAAAAAGGTGATCGAGCTAAACGGTATCACCAAGTCCTACGAAGATCGCACACTCATCCAGGATTTTACCTACGAGTTCAACCCAGAGGATCGGGTTGGGATTATTGGCGGCAATGGTGCAGGTAAAACGACGTTGATGAATATCATCACGGGGAAAGTTCAGCCCGATCGCGGCACGGTGGAAATTGGCAGCACGATCCAGATTGGCTATTTTGATCAGCATTCCGATGATCTGATGCTAAACCCCAATCAACGGGTGATTGAATACCTCAAGGATGTGGCCGAGCTGGTGAAAACGGCAGATGGCTCGGTGATTACTGCTTCACAAATGCTGGAGCGCTTCTTGTTTCCACCCAATCAGCAATATGCTCCCATTCACAAACTATCAGGGGGTGAAAAACGGCGGCTCTTCCTGCTGCGGGTGCTCATGAGTGCGCCCAATGTGCTAATTCTAGACGAACCCACAAACGATCTTGATGTGCAAACACTGGCGGTACTGGAAGAGTATCTAGAAGATTTCAACGGCTGCGTTATTGTGGTTTCGCACGATCGCTATTTTCTCGATCGCACAGTAGAGACCATTTTTGCCCTGGAACCAGGTGGCAAGATTCGGCAGTACCCTGGCAACTATTCGGTGTATTTAGAGTACCAGCAAACTACCACAGCACCAACCGATCAGAAAGCAACGCGAGGTGACAGTCAGTCTCAGAATGGTCAGTCTCAGAATAGTCAGTCTCAGAATAGCCAGTCTCAGAATAGCCAGTCTCAGAATAGCCAGTCTCAGAATAGCCAGCCTAACAATAAAACGACTAATAACACCAACGCTGATGTTAACTCAGAGGTAACTGCAAAAGTTACTGCTAATAATAAACCTCGCAAACTTTCCTACAAGGAAAAACGAGAGTTGGAACAGTTAGAAAATCAGATTCCGGAGCTAGAGCAAGAAAAACAAGAAATCGAAAAAAGACTCTACGAGAATTCGACTCAAAACTTTTCTGAAATGCAAAAGCTAACCGAGCGGCTAGCAGAACTAGAACGATCGATCGAACTGAATACAGAGCGCTGGCTAGAATTAGCAGAACTCGCTTCTTGAGCTGAGTTATCCTTACAGCAAGTAGGGCTGCGGCAGATCTACGCCCTTCAAATTTTCCCCTTGCAGCACGGCTAAAGTCAGTTTTGCTCCAGCCAACTTAGCTCGGCTCAGACTGGTTTCTGTTAAGTTAGCTGCATTCAAATTTGCTGCACTCAGATTAACCCCGTTGAGAGAAGCGCAGTGGACGATCGCTCTGCTTAAATTAGCAGCATGGCAGTTGGCTCGTCCTCAATTTGTCTCTATCCAATGTGCTCCGCTCAGGTTCGCTCCTGATTGACTGACAAAACTCAAACTAGCCACTGCTACGCAGAAGCAAGCGACACCCCAACCCCTCTCCCAGAGCGGCGGCTGTAAACACTCCAGTCTGAATTAATCGGGGCGGAGGAGCGCAGGGATGACTGGATGGATAGAATCGCTGACCCGGCTTGCGTTTGGCAGATAACTCCGGTAAAACCTTAATGGAGTCCCGGTATTTCGGGGCGGGTGACTCAAGTGTTTGGAGGAATTTTATTGTGACGATTTGGGTAAATGAGCAAATTGATCCCTGCGGCATCATCCGTGCCTGTATCGCTTGCCGGGATGAAGCCCAGGCTCAGGAATGCCATGACTCCTTTGAAACCAATTTGACCCCAGAGCAGAAACAGCAAGGATGGATCGCCCGAATGCGTCAAGTCGAATCTTGGGAAGAAGTACCGGTGAATGCCCTCAAACTAGACTAGAGTCTGTATCGATCGGTTGAACCCAAGGTTTGAACTCCCGGTTCAACCTTAATCTCTAGCCACAATCTCTAGCCACTTTCTCGTCGCTCTCTAGCGATCGAAGCACGACAAGAAGCTTCAACAAAAGTAATAATAAGAGCACCGTCTCAATCCCAAGCGTGAAATTCCATGCTGCTCTTGTCCCGTTTGTATCCAACTCGATATCTAACTCGATCGGCTACGGTGGTTGGGTTCTTCCTTGGGGTTGGCTGCATTGCCCTTTCAAGCTGTAGTCTGTCCCGCAGTGCGGCTCAACCTCAGTCCGGTTCTCCTCCGGGAGGAGCCAGGGAAGAGGGGGCTCCAGTTGCTGTGGAGACTGCGATCGCCGCAACAGGCACACTAGAAACTGCGATTGAATACACCGGAACCACGGCTCCAGTGCGAACGGTTTCTTTACGGGCACAAACGGAAGGGCGACTGCTTGAACTCAATTTTGATGTGGGCGATCGGATTAACCAGGGTGCCCCGGTTGGGCAGGTCGATAGTCGTCTTTTAGATGCCCTCGTTAACCAGGAGCGCTCTGAGTTAGCGGCCTTGGAATCGGAGGTGGTGCAGGCTGAGGCTGAAGTGAGTGATGCCCAGGCTCGTGTAGAGCAAGCCCGCGTGGAGTTAGAACAAGCCCAAGCAGATGCAGCAAGATTCCAATCATTGTCTCTTCAGGGGGCAATCACTGCTCAGGAGGCAGAACGGGCAGTCACCGCAGTCCGAACCGCAGAACAGGTGGTGCGATCGGCGCAAGAGCAGGTGCGAACTCAGCAGCAGCGGGTAATTGCCAATCAACGGCGGGTTGCAGCTCAACAGGCGACCCTAGCAGAGGTGCAAACGCGCAAAGCGTTCTCCCTATTAACCGCTCCTATATCGGGGGCGGTATTGGCAAAAACCGCCGAACCAGGGGATTTGGTGCAGCCAGGAGATGAAGTTCTGCAAATCGGCGACTTCAGTAACTTGAAAGTGACTGTGCAAGTGTCTGAGCTTCAGTTGAATACGCTCCAGGTGGGACAAGCCGCCCAAGTGAAACTTGATGCCTTTCCGGATCGAGTGTTGAATGGCCAAATTGCTCGCATATCCCCTGCTGCCGATCCCACGGCTCGGCTCATACCCATTGAGATCACCTTACCCAATCCGGGCGGACAATTGGGCAGTGGTCTGCTAGCCAGGGTGCAGTTTCAATCTCCAGCCACTCAGCAGGTCATCGTGCCAGAGAGCGCGTTTGTTGATCCGGAGCAACCGACGACTTTGTTTGTGGTGGAACAGACAGGCGAACAACCTAAGGCCGTGACTCGATCGGTTCAGGTCGGTGAAACTCGCAATGGTCAAGTAGAAATTCGATCGGGTCTGAAGGCAGGTGAAAGCTTTATTGTCCGAAGCAGTGGAGTGCTCAAAAATAATCAGGCGATCCGACTCAGCATTTTGTCTGAGCCCATCTCTAATGCTGTTTCTGACCCATCTAAACCAACTCCTGTCAATTAGCAAGTCAGGGCTTTTCCTCCGTTCAGTGGTTAGCAGTCCTCTCCAGATTGTTCACAGGCTCCAATGCTTACCCAACTGCTGGAGAGGGTACCATCTTGGGCGCTGTACCACTCTTTCTTCCAAATGGGAGCCTGGTGTTTGAGTGTATCAATGGCGTATTGGCAAGCGGCAAAGGACTCCGATCGATGGGGACAACCCACTGCCACCAGCACACTAATTTCTCCGATCGCTAACTTACCAGTGCGGTGGTGGATCACAACATGGGTGACCTCGCGCCAGCACTGACGAATTTCAGCGGCAATTTGGCGGAAAATTTGGATCGCCATCGGTTCGTAGGCTTGATATTCCAGGGCAATCACTGCTTTGCCATCGGTATTGTTGCGTACCATGCCGCTCATCAGCACAATCGCCCCATTCGCCGCATCATCCGCAAGCTGATAAACTTGCTCGATCGAGAGAGGCGCAAAAGTGATTGCAAAGTGATCGTTAGGGTGACAAGCGATTGGGCTGGTATCTTGCTCAGGGGCGATCGAATTCATGCAAAGAGGACTTTTAGATACTACCTCTTAGCATAGCGGCCTCTTAGCATAGCGGCCTCTTAGCATAGCGGCTCTTGAATTTGCCCGTGGAGGCGGGTCAGGTTCTGGATGAGTTGATTTAAGCGATTTTCCAGAGCTTGCTTTTTGGCCAGCAGAATTCGCAGTTTCTGATATCGAGCGATCGCTAAGCTAACATAGGGAACCTGCTGCGCTGGACAAGGGCGAGACCAAAGCTGACCATCGGCATCTAACCCACAGAGCCGATAGCCGGTGCGGGGTAGCTCGCCGGTTTCAGGAGCAGGCGGAACCCGGCAGATTTCTTCGACATAATCCATTAATCGATCAATCTCAGCATGACGGAGGGTAGCAGTGCCGATCGGCTGCATCACCTGCGGTGAGCCATAGGGATGTGACTCCAACCAGCCATCGACGATCGGGCCGTCCAGGTAAAGCGCCTGAATTTCCAGTACCGTTTGCTCTAAGCTGAGTTGCCAATTCACCACAACCGTTTCGATCTCCTTCAGCAACCCAATCGCCAGCTCGGGATTGACCGCATGACGGTGCTTACTGAAACTGGGCGGCTTCGATTTCGGTAGCGCCAAAGATTGAGCAACTGGAACGGACGGGAAAGAAGGATCGGATGCCAGATCGGGGGCAACATCTGCCAACCGCATTCCAGATGGGCGAGGCTGCGCTGCCGCTAGAGGCTGGGCGCGACCGATCGCTGCGGTTGCAGGGGAAGGAGAGCCTGAAGTGGACTGAGAGGGGCTCACCAGCGCTGGAGTTATCTGGGATTGAGCGGTGGATGATGTGGCGATCGGTGGAGTTTTGGGGATGGGAAAAGGCTGAATTGTTTTAGCAGGTTTTCCTGCAAGATCCTTTTTCTCAATCTCTTTTTTTTCTAAGCTGCTCTTAGAGGAGACTGGGCGAGAGGGTGCTTTCGGATCTGAAGAATCTGGTTCCTGAGTACCCGACTCCATCACTCCTGCTTTTTCGTCCTGTGGACGCAGTTGATCAAGCGTTGCCTCAATGCGCTTTAGTCCTGATTTCATAACAGCCTCATTCCCTAGCAAGGATTGCGAGTCTACACTGTCGCCGGTGAAAATGTCGGGTAGAACACCAAGTAGAACGCTAGCAAAATTCTGAAGAGATTGCTACTCAAAATTGATCAGTATCCAGTCACTGAGCCAAACTGGAATGTCTGGTTATACCTAGTTACAATCGCTTCACAATCACTCGAACAGATCCTCAATCTGAGCATCCCTCCCAGGTAGGAAAGAGAAGAGAGGAAAGCAGAAAGTAACTCCTGCCCTATCGTCTACATAACTTACTTGCAAGCATCAGAATCTAAATTTTGTCTAATTTTTCCCAACAATAATCTCAATTTGCATATTCTAGTTGCTTTTACGATAAATTCTTCGTTCTAATTGTGACTTTTGGTGACGTATTGGCAAAGTGACCTTAATCTCGATAATCTCGATTGAGGTTGCAAGGCTGATTGACTGACAAAACTCAAACTACCCACTGCTACGCAGAAGCAAGCGACACCCCAACCCCTCTCCCAGAGCGGGCGAGGGGCTTTCAAACCAGGATTTGATGGGAAGTCCCTTCGCCCCTAGTGGGAGAAGGGATTTAGGGATGAGGGGAAAAGATTTGTCAGTCAATCAGGCAATCAGGGTTGCAAGGTCAGGTCAGGTCAAGCTGATAAAGATGCGGGTCTGTTAGGATATCTGCATCCCCTTTCAGACTGTGATACTTTCAGACTGTGACACCTCCGCTGATTTTGGTTACTGGCCCAGCCCGATCGGGCAAAAGTGAATGGGCAGAATATCTGGCAGCGCAATCTCATCTAGGCAAGCCCCTGATTACAGACCAGCCATCAGTCACAGGTCACCCTTCGGTTACGGGTCACCCTTCGGTTACGGGTCACCCTTCGGTTACCTATGTTGCGACTGCCCAAACTAACCCTGACGATCCGGAATGGCAGGCGCGGATTCTCCAGCATCAGCAACGTCGTCCCTCCACTTGGCAAACCCTACATGTACCGATCGATTTAGCTGTAGTGTTCAACTCAGTCCCTGCTCCAGACTGCTGGTTAATTGACTCCCTTGGCACCTGGTTGGCAAATTTATTGGATCAAAGTGAATCAGACTGGCAACAGATCCTCAATCAACTCCTCCATCAGCTCCAACATCGCCAGTCTCAGATCATTATTGTCTCCGAGGAAACAGGTTGGGGGGTGGTGCCTGCCTATCCATCAGGACGATTGTTCCGCGATCGATTAGGGCAAGCAACTCGCAAGATTGGCCAGATCGCTGATGCGGTTTACTTGGTGACAGCAGGATATGCCATCAATTTGAGGCAAATTGGCCAGCCTCTACCAGGGCAACTCGGTGCATTTTCACCCTCAGAGTCGTCAGAAGATCAGTAGCATCCTTGCCTTATTCCAAGACCAGCTTTTTGCCACCTCTCGATCGAACCTTAAGCTTTGCTCTAGATTTTAATCCAAGAGATATAGGTGGAACTCGATAGCATGGAATTAAAGTGAATCTATCCATGTCAAGCAGTTTCCGGTGTCAAACCTTGAGTCTGTCAATTATTTCTGTTCATTTGACTGCGTTCTTTTGTCTCATGCCCCTTCCACTTCATTGATAGAGCACCTAGGTTATGGCAACGTCTGAACAAGTAAAGCGCTACCTCGCATATTGGTTTCAGTTGGGAAAGCCCTTGCTCTTTCCGCATGAGGTGGTTTTGCCACAGCCTGTGATGGAAAGCAGCCACTACAGCCCCGCATTTGAAGCTTGCTGGCAGCGGGTTTTATCTGCGGAAGGCAAGCAATGTTATCTAGATGGTATGACTCAGTCCATGCATGAGTTACTCGATTCTGATTGGGATATCAGTGATTGTGCGCGTTGTGGGATGCCAGTACCGATGATTAGCTTGGGGATTCAATCGAATGCTTGCCCTTGCTTTGATCTGCCCACTTGGCCCAATACAGATTTGCCCTTTCCTCGCTCGCCGGTCGATAGCCATGATCAGTTGTCCAGTATTCGCGATCGGCTAGCTAGACATGCCTCTCAGCATTCGACGCAGCAAACGCCTCCACCATCGCCCTAGCCCCAATTGATTACCCCTTAGACATCCAGGCACGGGTGCCAAACGATCGGCAAGAGTAGGCTGCAACCTGTGCCGCTTGGTGTAATGCGGTGGGAAAGTCAGCTTGTCGTCTGAAATGGCAGAATGCACCGTGAAAAATGTCGCCTGCGCCCACCGTATCGATCACAGAATGCTGGGGAACAGGAACTTGTCCTCGTTCAATTGAATTGGGTTGAGCAGAACAGCAAAACTCGATCGGTGCTGCTCCATGGGTCACGGCGATGTGAGGCACCCCCAGTTGCTGTAAATAGGCAAATAGATCTGCCTGGGTTGTACAGTGAGGGGGATAGAAATTAGCTGAGCAAATGACATAATCCGCCAGGGGTAAAACGGTTTCAAACCCAGGCTTCCAACTCCCTGCATCAATGACCACCGGAATCCGTTGAGCCCGGGCTTGTTGAGCAATCTTGTGGCTGATGGCCATTTGATGTCCATCGATTAAAACGACCTCAATGCCCTGAAGCAGAGTATCGAGTGGGTAGGGGTCGAGTCGATCGGCAGGAATTTGGCTGCGCATTGCATTCAGTGAAACCACTGCTCGATCGCCAGTTGCTTCGGTCACTAGAATGGAGGAGGTCGGTATAGGATCAGCAGAATCTGGATCGAGATCGATCAAGTCAATGGCTCGCTGCTGCAAATCCGCCAATACAATCTGACTCAGGGCGTGGCAACCTAAGACTCCTATCAAGCGGGAGTTGGATCGGGGATTTTGTTCAAGATACTGAAAAGTGATCGCAGCGTTTGTGGCAGGCCCACCCGCCGCGATCGTATAATCTCGCGCCACCAGCTTTTGATTGGCAGTGGGCAACTGAGGGATGAGGTAAATCACATCAAGCGTGATCAGCCCAACAAACAGCCCGGTTGTCATGGCACCTTTATCCCTTGAGCTTAGCTGTAGAGCGAGGCCACAAATTCACCGTAGCCGTTGTATTTCAGGGTTGGCACCTCTTGCCACTCAAATTCGGCATTGGCTCCAATCAATCGCTCTTTGGCCTGCGACCAGCGCGGATGGGGCACTGCCGGATCGACATTCGACTCAAATTTATATTCACCAGGACTCAGGGTATTCCAGAAAGTGGCCGGTTGGGTGTCTACCAATTCAATTTTGACGATCGACTTAGCGCCTTTAAAGCCGTACTTCCAGGGGATCACCGCTCGAATAGGGGCTCCATGCTGTTTCGGTAAGGTATGGCCATAAACACCCACAGCAAAGAAAGCCAAATCGTTGGCCATTTCATCAATCCGCAGGGATTCGGTGTAAGGGAAGGGCAGAAACTGACTAGGCGGAAAGGTTGGCCCCTTTGTAATCTCCCGATCGAAAAAGGATGTGAATCGCACAAATTTGGCATTACTCTTGGGATCAACGGCCTGCAAAAGCGCATTCATCGGAAAGCCAAGCCACGGCACGACCATTGCCCAAGCCTCGACACAACGGAACCGATAAATTCGTTCCTCCAACGGAAAAGACTTCGTCAGGTCATCCAGGTCAAATGTGCGAGGGTTGTTGACGAGCCCAGTCACTTCAACTTGCCAATCTTCTGTTGGCAAAGCTTGCGCATTCCGCCAAATTCCTTTGGTGCCGCCAAACTCATAAAAATTATTGTAGGTGGCCGCCACGAGCTCATTGGTTAGATCCCGATCGGCGATTTGGGTAAACAAGGGGTTGGTGCTAAATGGCAGCGGACGGGTACCAACCGTGGGGGAGTCAGTCGCCGTCTGAGCTTGACAGCCGATCAAAGGCAGGGCAGAACCAGCAATACCTGCGCCCACCAGGGTTTTCAGGAATCGCCGTCGGTTAAAAAAAGCAGTTTCTGAAGTAACCTGATGTTCTGGTAGTTGCCAGCGCTGCGGAATTTGAATCAAAACCATGGGTTTCAACCGTGCCAACGAGTTCATTTAGCGTATCAATTCTTAATATACGAGGAACCCAGACAGGACGCACAATGCTCTCTTAAATTTCTGTCAAGAATATGGCCATATTTGGCCATCAATGGGCCATAAAGCGAAAGCGGAGTTAAAAACCCCGCCTCACTATGACCTATTCGATTGATTCAATCAATAGTCTGCCTTCATAAGTCTGTCTTCATAAGTCTGTCTTCATAGAGAGTTACATGCTATCTCGCCCCACACCCGCACCCGGTTTGCAGGTACTTCAGTTGCATCTCTCCATTCCAAAAATTTCGCAAATGTCTGCTCCGTTCATGGAAATATAATTTGGGAGAAATGCTCGGAAAGCTGCGGAGAATGCTCTACCGATCGGTGTTACCTGCACACCTGTAGACTACTTTAAGACAGACTACTTAGACAGACTACTGGAAGACAGATTAACTCTGAGGCAGACTATTCAGGAGCAGATCATCCGGGGACAAACCATCCTAGAAGAAACCCTCTAAGACAAACCATCCTGGAACAAACCCTTCTGTTGAATAGACTACGTAACAGATTGCTCTGTCACAAACCCTTTTCCATTCATTGACCTGCCACTCATTGACCTGCCACTCGCTGACCTGCTACTCATTAAACCTGCAACAAAGTGCCACAAGTTACAGAGTGTCACAAGTTACAGAGTGTCACAAGTTAGCGACCGGCAGCCACCAGTGTTTCAACATCATCTTCTGTAAACCGCAGGCTGGGAAACAGAAAATGATTTTCCTCTACATATTGAGCACCAAAGAGTCCCTTCTCTGCCCAGAAGTATCGGTCTGTGGTATGCTCGTTGCGCTTAACCAACAGCAAAGCCGGTGGCGCAATACCTTCAGCCTGAATAAACTTACGGGCAGCAGTGACGGGCTTGTCCTCACCACTCTCAATGCTATACTGGGGCACCAACTCCAAGATCCGGCGTCCTTCAAGGCGACGGCGACTCTTCCGCTTACGTCTTCTTGCCAACCTCTCTACCTCCTCTCTTGATTGCTCCTTGACGAGATACTGTAACTATCGGTAATGTAACCCTAGTTACAAAAATACTGAGACCGTGCAAAGTATATCGGCTTGAAATTAAAATTTCAACTTCCTTTAAACTATTGATACAAAATCTAAAGCAAATCTGTAGTTCTACCCAATTTTCTCAGACCATCGGTTAAGCGATCCCAGTCTGACTTTATCTCCATCGTCAGCGTGATCTCCCCTCTCATTGTGTTTCGATCCCCAGAATTGCCGGGGCAGCCAGCGAGTGAAGTGGGTACTCATTCTCGTTTTGCCATGCTCATTGTGTCTGGGTTGTTAAAGCTGCCTGCGCGATCAGAAGCAACTCAAGGGTTGATGGCTCAATTACAATTTGTAAAAGGGCAGTTCTTGTCAGTCAGCTTGTGACAGAAAGCAAAAGGGTTAATCTTGTGCAGTCCCTGGCTCACTAAGCCAAGAAACGCGCCCTTCTTCCCTTGATCAGCGCCTGTTGATCGGCAGCAAATTTGTTTTCCAGCAGTGCGATCATGCCCACCAGTTCCGAGTTTGTTACCCTTTGCCAATCTCAAGTTGCGCTCTTAACACAAGGACTGGGAGCTGCCCTCAGCATTGTTTATTTAACGGAAGATTTGAATCCTGCCGATACCCAATTGCTGCCGATCGTTGCCCATCCTGAAGCGGCTCTAAATTGGGGAGAAGAACAGATTCTGACTTTTTTGACTCACGTTGGCAAAAAGTCACCTCGCTTACTGACTCAGTCTGGCTATGAATGGGAGTCGGTGGATCGGGAATCTGCTCATCAGCCTCGCCTCCCTAGCTGGGATACCGCCTTAACCGCAGCTTCAGCCCTAGACCCCATCGATGTGCTCTTACCTCAACAACAGATGGTGCTGCCGTTGATTTACCAAGAGCAAGTGATGGGTTTGCTCGTTACTGCCAGAGCCGATCGGGCCTGGAATGAAACTGAGCAGCAACAGATTGAGCAGGTTGCCCAAACCTTAACAGCAGCTCGCATTCTGGACTGGCGAGCCCAATGGTTCAGTCAGGATCTTCAGCAGCAGCAGTTGTTAGAGGAACGTCGCCATGATCTGTTAGATGATTTGCTGCACCAGTTTCGCAATCCGTTAACCGCTTTACGCACCTTCGGTAAATTACTGATTAAACGGCTACGGACGGAGGATGCCAACCGCTCAGTAGCAGAAAGTATTGTGCGCGAGAGTGATCGCCTACAAGACCTGCTGAAACAAATCGATGCCACGATCGACATTGAACCTGCTGATCTAGAGCACCTGCTGAAGGCTGATACGGTCGATCCTCAAAGTCAGGCAGCGATCGCCCTTCCTGCTTCTGAGCCCAAAATGCTATTAGGTCGCACGATTCACCTGCAAGCCGAGTCGATGATTACAGTGCTACAGCCTTTACTGGATTCGGCCGCCGCCATCGCTCAGGATCGGCAGTTAATCCTGGCAACTTCGATCGCAGAATCGCTCGCGCCGGTGCAAATGGATCGAGAGGGCTTGCGGGAAGTGGTGAGTAATCTGTTGGATAATGCTCTGAAGTATACTCCGGCGGGAGGTCGCATTTATGTTGCTGTGCAACGTTGGATCGAGTCTCCTGTCATTGCAACTCCGGTGCCTACTGGTGAGCCTACCTCAATCACCGCCTTACCTGCGCATCCGGCAACTTCCTATCAATGTCTGATTATTGCGGATACGGGGCCGGGAATTCCGCCAGAAGATTTACCCCATTTGTTTGAACGTCACTATCGTGGGGTGCAATCCACAACGGGAATTCCGGGAACTGGACTGGGTTTGTCGATCGCCCGAGAATTAGTGCAGCAAATGCAGGGACAGATTCAAATTTTTAGCCCGGCTCTGTCAAGCCACTTGTTACCGACCAATTGGCAAAACGATCGAGGTACCGCCGCCGTTGTCTGGCTGATGGAAGCAGAGGCGATGATGACTTCATAACCGCAGCCAGCTTAATCGTTAGAATCGAGCCGGAATCACGCAACTTGATTCTGGAGGCTAGCATAGACCAGAGATTACTTTTTAGGTTGAAAGCAAATTTTAGGTTGAAAGCAAATTCTAGGTTGAAAGCAAATTCTAGGTTGAAAGCAGAAGAATTGAGGAAGAAATTCAATGCAGGTGAAGCAAACTGAACAACTCATTGCCACGCCTGATGGACAGATGCCAGCCTATCTATTCAGTCCGATTAGGGCAGACTCTGGTGAACAGGGGAACCAGGCGGCGATCCTGCTGCTGATGGAAGCCTTTGGGGTCACATCGCATATACAAGAGATCGCGACTCGGATCGCCCAGCAGGGATATATGGTGCTGATTCCAGATTTATACTATCGAGATTTACCGAATAATCGATTTGGTTATGATCAAGTAGAGGCGGCCATGGCGATGATGTGGCGCTTAGACTTGAATCAGTCCATGGAAAATGATCTCCGATCGGCATTAGCAGAATTAAAAGCGCATCCAGCCGTTGATCCGGATCGAATTGGCGTGACCGGGTTCTGTTTAGGCGGGGGATTAACCTTTTTCACCGCTTGTCGTTGTTCTGATGAAATTACGGCTGCGGCTGCTTTTTACGGCATGATCCTGGATGAATGGTTTGATGCAATGCCAAATATTACGGTGCCGATCCAGCTATTTTTTGGTGGGCAAGATCCGTTTATTCCCCTCGATCGCATCCAACAAATTCAAGCCCGATTGCAAGCACTGGGGAAAGACTATCAATTGCAGATCTATCCCAATGCGGGGCATGGCTTTTTCTGTGACGAACGATCGGATTATCATCCGGCGGCTGCGGCAGATGCTTGGCAGCGCTGGATCAAATTTTTCGATCGGCACTTGAATTCGATCAACACTTGAATTCGATCAACACTTGAAAAAGGCATAGGGCGAATATCACTGGCGAATATCACTAGCGAGAAAGCCAATTCGCAAGCTGGAGCGCAAGAAAAGCTTGCTGAAAGGCGAACCTGGTAAAGCACCCCCTAAATTTTGCCCTAAATTTTGTAAGATTTTAAGATGGGCATTTTCTTACGGGAGCCTGATTAGGTGGATCAACACAATCTTGCTGGCTAGCCGTTGTCCCTAAACCTGAAGCGAACCTAAAGCTTTGGCGTTGCACTTTCTGCTTGTCTGAAGCTGCATCGTTGAGCTGAAACAAGTCGTTGAGCCGGAACAATGCGCACAATCGTCGTTGGCGATATCCATGGTTGTTATACAGAACTGGTCAAGTTGCTGGAAAAAGTGCAACTCACGGCAGCAGATTGTTTAATTTCTTTGGGGGATATCGTCGATCGCGGTCCGGATTCTGTCAAAGTGTATGACCTGCTGAAAAATCGTCCTAACACGATCGTGCTGATGGGCAACCATGAACGCAAGCACCTGCGGCAAACCCTTTCCTATTCGCAAGAAATCGTCAGGCTACAGTTTGGTGAGCGCTATCACGAATTTCTCAACTGGGTCAGCACCTTACCTTATTACCATGAACTAGAGGCAGCTATTTTGGTTCATGCTGCGGTCGAAAGTGATATTCCCATGGCTCAACAACGGGAAGAAGTGCTCTGCGGTTGCATAGCCGATGAAAAATACCTAGAAAGACGCTATGGGCAAATCTACTGGAGTCACTCCTACACGGGAGCCAAGCCGGTCATCGTGGGGCACCATGTTGTGGGAGATAGTCCGCTCATTACGACACAAAAAATCTACGGAATTGACACAGGAGCCTGCCATGGCGGGAACTTAACTGCCGTGATTCTGCCCGGTTTTGAGATCGTGCAGGTACGATCGCCAAAAGATTACTGGCGCGAAGAAATCGCGAAATGGCAATTGCCAGTCATGCAAGCGAAACCCTGGGATAGCTACCAATGGGACAAAATTAAGGCGATGTGTGAAGAGTATCAGGGGGCTCCCTATTCGGATCTGTCAGTCTTTATGGCTCAAAAACGGCAATGGATGAATAATTTACTCTCCCTTGCCCCGATCGCAATTCGTCAAGTTGAAGCCAAGCTCGCAGACTTGATTACCCAATATGGTGCCGATGGCTTCAAAAAACAGGCTCACGACCTTCCCTATGCGACTCTTTTGGATCAGGCGAATGCTGGGCAGTTAACTCCCGAATTACTTCAAAAAATCCTATCCACCCCGGATCAGTGGTTACAGATGATGCGGATCCTGTTGCCTGCTGACCAACTGGGAGCGATCCAATCTAGCCCGATCCAATCTAGCCGGGGAGAAGGATAGGGTTCGCTGTCCTCATACGTTGTTTTGCCTGCCGCTTTGCTCATTCCCCTTGCCGCTACCGCTACGATGTTCCCAAACCAGCACGATCGCCGCTCCCAGCGCATAAGCCAGAATATCTTTCCAATCAAAGGTTGTACCCAAAACGGTGGCAACCAGTCGATTGTGGCGCAGCCCTAACCGCCCGACAAGGTCAAACGCCTGCAAGACTTCGATCCCGCAGGCAAAGCCAAACACGCCAACGATCGCTGGAGTGACCCGAATTTTCCAGAAGGTGCGCAGGAAACAGTAGATCAGCAGGATCACTAGCACATCCCCAACCCAATGCCGAATGATGCGATCGTTGAAGAACAGAGCAATATAAACCTCAGTCACAAACAAGAGTATGGCGTAGTAAAAGTATTTAGGATAAAAAAACATTTACGATTTCCTTGTTTAATCCCCAATCTGGATATAGTACCAATGGGGTTGAATCGGGCGTTTTTGAACCATTTGATAGCCTGCAAATAGGGCATCAGGTGGCGGTATATCATTTTCGCTATAGATGAATCCAGCCGCTCCACCAAAGATCTGCATCGTAAAAAACAGGACATAGGAGTTGCCCTGCCAAGACAACACCTGAACTTCGCGACCGCCCATCGAGGTGGCTCGATAAACATCCGGCAAGGCAAACATACCTGAACCCAGTCGATTGGTTTCAATCAGTTCCACGACTTGCTGGCGAGCTGGCAGATAGCGATGGAAGTTGTAGGTAAGCCAGAGTTGCTCAAGCGGTAGTCCCAATGCGATCGGCACAATCGCGATTTGTAGCATCAACGGCACCGATCGCCCCCCGCGATGTTGACCGATGGGAGCTGCACTCAGATAAAAACCGATCGACCAGATCAGCCCGATCGCAACCAATCCGAGCAACAGGAGCCAGAACAAGGGCAATAAAAAGAGGGTGAGCCAATTGAGCAGCACCAAATGAAAAAAGCGGGTCAGCAAGATGCTCAGACTGACCAGCACAACGTACCCAAACACCGGGGATTGCCAGTAGGGAGGATGTTTCATGGGATGAGTCATTCGGTCACTCGCTCGCAGAGCTGGCGATCGGCGGCTTCCACTTCAGTATTGGTTCGGAGATAATCTTGCAGCCAATCACAGACATACACTCTCGGGTTTAGATCCCGAATGCCGGGCAAATCCCACAAAATGACAGTGCCCTCATCGCTTCCAGACACTAAATACTGACCATCGGCACTGAAGGACAGACTCACAACGATACCTTGGTGTCCGGGCAGTGTAGTGATCAACTCGCCGGTTGCACTCCAGAGCTTCACCGTCTTGTCAATGCCGCCGGTGGCGAAGGTGGTGCCATCGGGACTGAAGGCAACGCGAGTGACCCCTTGGCTTTGGGCAGAGATGGTTTTCAAAAAAGTGCCGTCTGCCTGCCAAAAGGTGATGGTATTGTCCCGACTGACGGAAATGAGTCGATCGCCGTTGGGCGTGAAGGTAGCTCCCCAAACGGCTCCTTGGGCTGGTAGGGTGGCAATGGGTTTGCCATCTAGATACCAGAGTTTGACAGTGCCGTCTTCACTGGCAGAGGCAAAGCGATCCCCTTGGGGGCTAAAGGTGAGTTGCCAAATTCTTTCCTGATGAGCCAGAAAGCTATGGAGCAGCTTGCCCTCCATAGTCCAGAGCTTAATGGTCTTATCATCGCCAGCAGAGGCAATGCGTTGACCATCAGGACTGATCGCCACCGCATAGATACTGGCTTGATGGGCAGTGGCTGACCACCGGACTCGCGCTTCAGCCGCTTCTGAATCGCCCAGATCCCAGAGTTTTAAGGTTCGACCCACATCTCCTGTCACCATCCAGCGGGAATCAGGACTGAAGCGGACGCTCCGAAATCCTGCGATATTGCCGTCGATCGTCTTCCAGAGGGTGCCATTCGATCGCCAGAGCTTGAGCGTGCTGTCTGCACTGACACTGGCGATCCATTGGCCATCGGGACTGACTGCAATCTCCCAGATCGTATCCTGGTGATCATACAGCGGTCTTAGCAAGTATTGGTTGCGTTGCCACAATTTGACGGTGCCATCATCACTACTGGAAGCCGCCATTAAGCCATCCATACTCAGAGCCACATCCCGAATCACCGCACCATGTTGTTTTAAGGCTCGGATGAAAGTACCATCGGCTTTCCAGATCTGAACGACATTGTCTTGACCGCTCAGCGCCATATAGTCACCTTGGGCGCTGCAATCAACCCCCAGGATCGAGCGACTGCCTTCGATCGTTCTCACCAGGGTGCCATTCGGCTGCCAGAGTTTAGCCGTGCGATCAGCACTCACTGATATCAGCAAATTGGCTTGCGGGCAGAAAGCCACATCCCAAACCGGGCCCTGATGACCTGAGAAAGTTCGGAGTAATTTGCCAGAAACACTCCATAACTTGACTGTGGTATCAAACCCTGCGGTCGCCACCTGTTGACCATCTGGACTAAACGCCACTGCCCAGACCGATTTAGTATGTCCGGTTAAGGTGGTTAATCGGGTGCCGTCAAGGTTCCACAGTTTGACTGTCCCATCACCACTGGCTGAAGCAATCTGCTGACCATTGGGACTAAAATCCACCCCCCAGATCGGTGCTTGATGAGCATCAATTGCCTTTAAACGCAGACCATTGGTGCTCCAGAGGCTGAGCGTGCCATCTAAACTGCCCGAAACAACCTGCTGGCTTTCCGGGCTAAATGCAACTCGATGCACGGTGGCTGAATGATTGAGGGTTTGCCAAAGAGAGCCATCCCGTCGCCAAATTTTTACCGTTTTATCGTTGCTGGCCGTCGCTAAAAATTTGCCATCAGGACTGATATCCACACTCAAGATCGCACCGCGATGTCCGATCAGGCGATTAAATTCATTCGATCCATAAATGGCTTGCCGGAGCACAGTTTCCACTTCTGTTGCGAGTTTCGTCTTGGATGGATCGAGGTAGGTCAGCTTAGGGATAAATTGGAGAAATTTGATCCGGTTGATCAGCTTTTGTTGCTGTCGATCTGCCTTGAGAGCAGCGACCATGGCATCAAGATGTTGATTCGCTGCAAATAAGCCTCGCGAGGAAGCTACAAGGGCTTCAATTTCGCTCAGACGAGCCTCAAAATGCTGCCGCCAAGCCAGCAAACTCATCCCGATCGCAAGCGTGAGGGTTGCACTGAGTCCGGCGATGAGCAGACGTTGCAGTTTGGCCGTTTGACGCTCTTTGATTAACCAGACTTGCATCTCTTGGGCTCGTTCTGCCTCGATCGCCCGTTGTGCTTCTTGCCGATCGGACTGGGCACTGGCCGCCAAAAAACGATAGTCGAGATCGCTAAGCTGCTTATCCTGACTCCATAGTTGGGCATCCAAAAGGGCCTGTCCTCGCAGAAGGCGTGAGGGATCGGTTTGTTGGGAGGCTACCCAAGCATCAAAGGTTTGAGAATAGGGACGCAATTTACTCAGTTGTTCTTGCACCCAATCTAAGTTAAAGACTGCTTGGTAAATCCGATTTTTGATACGCAGCCGATCCTGCTTCTTTTCGACGATTCCAGATAACAGCAACTCGGTTTGGTCAGGATTGGCATCGATCGCCACGCCGTGAGATTCAAGAATCTGCTGATAAAGGCCTAAGAGCCGTCCTGCTCGTTTCTCCTGGCGCAAGAGCCGATCGCGAATGGTGCGCAAATGTTCAGGTTGATCTTGGCTTTGCCAATGTTCAATCAGGTGAGTTCGCACCAATTGCTCAACCCAAAACTCCTCTGTGCCAGATGGAATCATCAATGGTGCCGCTTGGTTGAATTCCACCGTTTGAGAGACGAGCCGACAAACCTTTTGTGTCAGGAAGGGTTGCCCCCCTGTCCAAGCCAGAATCTCTCGCATAATTACGGTTGGTTCGGTGACAATCCCGACCAAACCTTCGATCAAGGGCTGAACTTCATGGAGTTGAAAGCCCCGTAGCTCGATCGCTCGCCCAATGTTAAACGGAGTTCTGGTTCGATCGCGAATCAATTCCGCTGGATCCGTCACCCCCAATAATACCCAGTTGAGCCGCTGATAATCTGCCTGGCGGGCCCGTTGATTATAGCAATAGCGAATCCAGGCGAAGAAATCATCAACTGCAAAGGGAAGGCTCAACAGCGTATCAATTTCATCAATGAAAATGAAGAGGTGCTCTTGTTGCCAATGAATGTGTAAAATTTCCTCAAGCAACAGGCTCAACCGTCGCAAAGGAGAAACCTCGTTGTGCGTTTGCCACCATTGTTTGAAGTTAATCTGATTCCATAGATGAAAACTATTTAACAGATCAGCCGCGAGACTTTTATACCACTGCTCCGGCGTAAGATATTCGCTGCCGAGCCCAGTCATATCAATGGTGGCACAACGAATTCCCTGCTGTTCTAGCTGCATTTGCATTCGCACCCGCAGACTAGATTTCCCCATCTGCCTAGCATTGAAAACGTAACATAGCTCTCGATTCAGGAGGGCATTGTAAAGGTCGATATCAGCCTGCCGAGTCACATAACTGGGTGCATCTTGTCTGAGACTACCACCAACTTCATAGTGGTCACGCATTATTTTCAGGGCAATCACGAACAGCACGATGATTAGCTTAGCCTGAATTGCTCTCGCTATTGCAACGAGTCAATTTTTGGCATAGCGATCGCTTGAGATGCATTTCAGAAGATGACTGAAGTCAGAAGGTTGCTGGATATCATCGCCAAGGCTGCCAATCGGGCTCCTTCTCCCCTGGAATCCCGAAATCTTTGCAAAGAAGCTCAGGTGCATTGCAATCCAACGCTAGGATCACTAGGGTGACTGGGTAAGACCATAACTGGTAAGACCATAACTGGTAAGACCATAACTGGTAAGACCATAACTGGTAAGACCATAACTGGTAAGACCATAACTGGTAAGACCGTGACCAAGTGAAACCGTAGTTAGAAAAGTTGGGAAAGAGGGTAGTGCAATCACACGGTTGAGTGGATCACACTCAGCATGTTGGTTAGCCTGGCTGGATTCAGATTCAGTCTCATTGGATCGATTCTCATTGGATCAGTTCTCATTGGATCGGTTTAATGAGGTCAATCGATCGAGATTGATCGCACAAGATTGATCGAAACCTTAATTCAGTTTTGGGGCTTAGGATACCCAAAATCACGCTTCGCCTCTAAAGCAAATACCGGAAGGATTAAACCGATGGCTGAAAGAAATCTGTTAGAGCAACTGCGCGAAATGACGGTCGTTGTCGCCGATACCGGGGATATCCAAGCGATCGAAAAATTTACCCCTCGCGATGCCACCACCAACCCTTCGTTAATCACAGCAGCCGCGCAAATGCCTGAGTATCAGGAAATTGTGGATGAAACGCTGAAAAAAGCCAAACAAGATGCCGGATCGGGTGCTTCCGATCAAGACATTGTCACCCTCGCCTTCGATCGACTAGCGGTTGCCTTTGGCTTGAAGATCCTCGAAATTGTGCCTAAGCGCGTTTCTACCGAAGTGGATGCCCGCTTGTCTTATGATACGGAGGCAACGATCAACAAGGCTCGGTCTCTAATTGCCCAATATGAAACGGCAGGTGTCGATCGCGAGCGGGTACTGATCAAAATCGCGGCCACTTGGGAAGGAATTAAGGCGGCAGAAGTTTTAGAAAAAGAAGGGATTCATTGTAACTTAACCCTGTTATTTGGACTCCACCAAGCGATCGCCTGTGCTGAAGCAGGCATCACCTTAATTTCTCCCTTTGTCGGTCGGATTCTCGACTGGTATAAAAAAGATACAGGTCGCGATTATGTCGGGGCTGAAGATCCGGGGGTGCAGTCGGTTACCCGCATCTATAACTACTACAAAAAGTTTGGTTACACCACCGAAGTGATGGGAGCGAGTTTCCGCAATGTTGGCGAAATCATCGAACTGGCCGGTTGTGATCTGTTAACGATCTCCCCTGCCCTCCTGGGTGAATTGCAGTCTACCGTTGGTGAATTGGATCGGAAGCTTGACCCGGCGGCAGCGACCACAATGGAGATTGAGAAGATCTCGATGGACAAGGAAACCTTCGATCAAATGCATGTGGCCGATCGCATGGCATCTGAAAAGTTGGATGAGGGGATTAAAGGTTTTACGAAAGCGCTCGAAACCCTCGAAGTCCTATTGGCATCTCGACTCTCCCGCTTGGAAGGCAGCGATACGTTGCTCCATGCCACTGAAGATATGTTCCATGTCTATGATTTAGATGGAGATGGTTTTATTACCCGCGAAGAATGGCTCGGTAGTGATGCCGTGTTTGATGCGCTAGATATGAATAAGGATGGCAAAATTACGCCAGAGGAGATGGGGGCAGGATTAGGCGCAGTTCTCAAAGTTGCTCAGGTTAGCTAATTGCCCTCGAACTTGTAGAGGCGGGGAGACTCGACTCAATCCATTCAGACCCGGTAACCACTACCGGGTTTTTTAACGGGCAAATTGCACTCTCCTGGGTTGAGGCTTTGCTCCGGCTGTAACCAGGACAGGGGTTTGAAGTTAGTCCATTTCCCTGGCAGCGACGATCACAGCATCGGTTTCCAGCACAAGAGCCAGCTTGGCAATCTTCCCATCGGCATCAAGATTACCTTGGCCGGGTCGCTAAATCGCGTCCAATTAGCGCTTAAATGGGGAAGTGCTGCTCAACTGAGACGTTTTGTAAACTCTTTTCTGTGCCTGTGTCTGAACCTAAATCTTCGCGATCGTTTGCTGGAATTGCTGGAATTGTGGCGGCTGCAACGCTGCTCAGTAAGGTGTTTGGGCTATTGCGTCAGCAGGCGATCGCCGCAGTGTTTGGAGTGGGGGTGGCTGCCGATGCCTACAACTATGCCTATGTGATTCCAGGGTTTTTGCTGATTCTGCTGGGGGGAATCAACGGCCCATTCCATAGTGCGATCGTCAGTGTTTTGTCTAAACGCAGGCATGAGGAAGCCGCACCTCTGATTGAAACGATCACGACTTTGGTGGTTGGGGTGTTGCTGCTCGTGACGGTAGGCTTAATTCTGTTTGCCGATCCGCTGATCGATCTGGTAGCTCCAGGATTGGGCAGAACGGCGATCGGGCAAGAAACACGGCTGATCGCTATCCAACAGTTTCGGATTATGGCTCCGATGGCCGTGTTGGCAGGGCTGATTGGCATCGGGTTTGGCACCCTAAATGCGGCCGATCATTATTGGCTTCCCTCCGTCAGCCCCTTGTTTTCTAGCCTGACCGTGTTAATTGGCTTAGGCATTTTGGCATTCCAACTGGGCGATCAAATTACGGCTCCAGAATATGCCTTGCTGGGAGGGTTGGTACTGGCCTGGAGTACGGTGGCAGGGGCTGTGTTGCAGTGGCTGGTGCAGTTGCCGGCCCAGTGGAAAACCGGGTTAGGACGATTTCGATTGCGGTTTAACTTTCAGCAACCTGGAGTCCGAGATGTGCTGCGGATTATGACTCCAGCTACCTTCTCGTCAGGGATGCTACAAATCAACGTTTATACCGATCTGTTCTTCGCTTCCTTCATTCCGCAAGCCGCCGCCGCGTTAGGCTATGCCAATTTACTGGTTCAAACCCCATTGGGGATCATTTCCAATGTGATTTTAGTCCCGTTGTTGCCGATCCTATCTCGTTTGGCCGATCCAGCCAATTGGACTGATCTAAAGCAGCGAATTCGCCAGGGCTTACTCCTGACTGCCTTAACCATGTTGCCGTTAAGTGCCCTGATTATTGCGTTGGCTTTTCCGATCGTGCGTGTGGTGTATGAACGGTTTGCCTTCGATCAACAGGCTTCCCTGATTGTCACCCAGGTGCTGATCGCCTACGCTGTGGGGATGTTTTTCTATCTGGGACGCGATGTATTAGTGCGGGTATTTTACGCGCTGGGAGATGGGGAAACACCGTTTCGGATCAGCATTGCCAACATTTTTCTCAATGCCTTGCTGGATTTTCTGCTGATCCGTCCCTTTGGTGCAGCAGGGTTGGTGTTAGCGACGGTAGGGGTCAACATTGTCTCGATGATCTGGCTGCTGCTAGTGCTCGATCGAAAAATTGCCGGTCTGCCTTGGCGAGATTGGAGCAGACCGATCGCTCAACTCACAGCTATTAGTGCTTGTGCCGGAGGAGTCAGTTGGCTGACGCGCTGGGGCTTGGAACTAGGATTGGGGACAGAGGGCCTTCTACCACAGTTGACGCAATTGGCGGTAGCAGGGGCGGCTGGTCTCGGTGTGTTTGTGCTGCTGGCCATGCGGTTAGGATTGCCGGAAATGGATCAGTTGATCGATCGATTGCGGCAACGCTTTAGCCGATGATATCCCTGCCACACTTCTTGTTAGAACCCTGTTGTCATCCTGATTTGGTTTGGCATGAGAGCCCCAATCTCTGTCTATACCCGCCCCACAACTGCCAATGGATTGACCTAGAATCAATCCTAACTTCGGTTCTCCAGTTCAGCCGTGCGCACCGACAACTGCTGGGTGGCGTTGCCACGTCGAATGGTGACCCGTAGCGTTTTGCCAATCCCACTGCGATCCACCAAATTTTGCAGAGCTTCCGCATCAGTGAGCGATTGCCCGTCAATTTGGGTGATGACATCGCCGCGACGAATGCCTGCGGTCGCTGCCGGTGAGTTCGGCACTACGCCCACCACTAAGATGCCTGCAACTTCGGGCAGCATCACTGTCGAGTTGGGATCGCTGTTATTCTGTTTGGCGAGATCTGGGGTTAAGGTGGCAATCTGCACCCCCAAGTAGGGATGGGTGACTTTTTCACCGCGAGCCAAAATCGGCATCACCTCTTTCGCTTTATTGATCGGAATGGCAAACCCGATCCCAGCCGCGTTGGCTCGAATGGCCGTATTGATGCCAATCACTTCCCCGATTTCATTCAGCAGCGGGCCGCCGGAGTTTCCAGGATTGATCGCGGCATCGGTTTGAATAAAGTCTAACCGCTTATCGGGAATGCCGGCTAACGCGCTCGATCGATTCAAGGTACTGACAATCCCCAAAGTCACCGTATTATCTAAACCAAACGGGTTGCCAACGGCGATCGCCCAATCTCCCACCTGCACCTGATCAGAATCGCCCAAGGGAGCCACGGGTAAACCACCGCCCCGTACTTTCACCACGGCCAGATCGGTCACTTCATCAACGCCTAACACGGTGCCTTCCAAGCGTCTGCCATCTTTCAAAATTACCGTAACCCGATCGGCTCCCTCAACCACATGGGCATTGGTCAAAATGGTGCCATCTGCATTGACAATAAAGCCCGAACCTTGACCCTGTAGCCGCTCTTCGTAAGGGCCCTGGGGCATCATGTTATCGCCAAAAAATCGCCGGAAAAAGGGATCGTTAAAAAAGGGATCGGGTTGGCGCGTAATCGTGCGTTCAGTGTCAATTCGCACCACGGCCAGTCCAATCCGGTTGACGGCTGAAGCCACGAAGCTAGTGTGAGGTGCGGCTTGGGCGATCAATCCGGTGGAATGGGCTGGTGCGATCGAGGTAGTCTCACCCAGAGTTGTGGACTGAAACTCAGAAGCGGCCCAACTGGGTGCAATCGGTGCAAAGGCAAAAATTGCACTGAAAAAGCTGGCAAGTATGATAGAAAGGGCACGAGTGATCATCCGTCTTACATCCACCTAACATCCACAAACGTCTTACATCCAGAACAGGGAATTTCCAGAATCCGCACTATTCAGAATCCGGAATATCTATTCTCAAAGCCTGCCAACCTTGAATCAGCTTTCATTCTAATGGGGCAAGCTGAGGCTGAGGCTCGCAATTTTAATTCTAAAAGCGGAGGTGAAGGCATTGGCAAGGGGCGGCTGAGTTCGGTTAGCCCTCCCTAGGGTCTAGCTGGTTTGGTGATTCTGGCTATTCTGGTGATTCCGGTTGCGCTGGGGCATTGACCTGATCGGAAACTGGCTGATTGGAAACTGGCTGATTGGAAACTGGCTGATTGGAAACTGGCTGATTGGAAACTGGAAGATCGGAATCCGGCTGATCCAGACTATTCAAGTCAGGAATACTCAAAGCTAACTGGTAAATTTGCCGTTTCGGTAAGGCAGTTTGTTGAGCTAACTGCCGACTGGCGGCCGATCGAGACAGCCCTTGCCGGATCAGGGCTTGTAACTCAGCTAGCAGCGCGGTTTCCGATAGGGGCAGCGGAGCTGATTGGTCGCCTGCCAAGAGCAGCGTATATTCTCCCATCGGGTTGTGATGCTGATGATACTGGAGAGACTCTGCCAAGGTGCCGCGCCAAAACTGTTCATGGAGTTTGGTCAATTCACGCGCCAACACCACCTGTCGATCGGCTCCCATCACGGACTGCAAATCCTGCAACGTGGACAACAACCGATGGGGGGCTTCATAAAAGACGATCGTGCGCGATTCAGCCTGTAAAGCCTCAAGTCGTTCTTGGCGGGTAGCCCCTTTCGCTGGCAGAAACCCTTCAAACACAAACCGATCGGTCGGTAAGCCAGCCGCACTCAGGGCAGTGATCACGGCACTTGCACCCGGAATCGGCACCACTGCCAGATCGGCCGCAATACAAGCCTGCACCAGTTCATAGCCCGGATCGGAAATACCGGGCATCCCAGCATCGCTGACCAGCGCGATCGAGCTTCCCTGCTGCAACCGCTGGATTAAATCGGTGAGGCGGCTCTGGCGATTATGATCGTGGTAGCTGATTTGCGGGGTGTCAATCTGAAAATGATGCAGCAACTTGCCCGTATGGCGAGTGTCTTCTGCGGCGATCCAGTTCACCTGACGGAGAACCTCGATCGCCCGAAAGGTCATGTCTGCCAGATTGCCGATCGGTGTGGCCACCACGTAGAGGGTGCGCGGCTGAACTTTCATGCTGTAAACCCGTCAATATTCTCGATCGCAACCGGCTCAATGGGATCGGCCAACTCAAATCCGAAGACGCGGGAGTAGAAATACAGCTCTCCATCCAAGGCTCGTTTGATATTTTCTGCCTTCCGAAAGCCATGTTGTTCGCCTTCAAACAGGACATAGGCGACGGGTAAGCCTTTCTGACGCAACACCTCGACCATCATCTCTGCCTGATTCGGCGGGACAATTTTGTCTTCGTCACCTTGAAAAAAGATCAGGGGACAAGCGAGTTGCTGGACGGCCGTGATGGGCGATCGGGCTTGATAGATCGCCTGTTCCTCAGGGTATTTGCCAATCAAACCATCGAGATATCGGGACTCAAACTTGTGGGTATCGCGGGCCAGAGCTTCTAGATCGCTCACCCCGTAATAGCTGGCCCCAGCTTTGAACACATTCCGGAAGGTGAGAGCAGCCAAGGTAGTATAGCCACCGGCACTGCCACCATCAATGCAGAGTCGATCGCCGTCCACTTTACCTTGTTCAACTAGATATCTGGCTCCGTTGCTACAATCATCCACATCAACAATGCCCCAATGTCCTTTTAAGCGTTCTCGATAGTCTCGCCCATAGCCTGTGCTGCCCCCATAGTTGACATCTAAAACAGCAATGCCGCGACTCGTCCAATATTGAATGCTGGGATTGAAGGTGGCGGAAGTGGCAGCCGTCGGCCCACCATGACTTTTCACCAATAGGGGCGGCTTTTCGGAGGCAGGAGCCTGATAGTCCTGATTTTGGGGTGGGTAGTAGAAGCCATAAGCCGTCAGACCCTGTTCGGTGGGAAACTCAATTGGCTGTGGAATAGAAAGATAGCCAGGCTCGACGGTGAGGGTACTGGATTGGCGTAGCTCGGTGATCGCACCTGTGGCTAAATCTAGTCGGACGATCGCGCTGGGTTTGGTAGTCGAGCCGCCAATAAACGCGGCTGATCCGGCTGCTACTTTTAGCCCACTGATGGCGGAATAGGGGGTTTCAATCTCTGTCAGATCCAGGGTACTCAGGTTGAGTCTGGCTAAGTGCTGCACACCCTGTTCTACGTAGGTACAAATCAAAGATTCTGCCGACTCAAAGCCGTAGGTGGTCATGTCAAACACCCACAGGGGCAGGCCAAATTCCGCTGACTTCTCACACAGGGGCACGGACTGGCCGGCTTCCCAGCGATACAGGTTCCACCAATTGGTTCGATCGCTAATGAAATAGAGTTGATTGTCGGGTGACCATTCTGGTTGAAAGATTGATTCACTGTTGCCACCGGCGATCACTTGCGGTGTCCCCAGCGCACCTTGAGCATCTAGTTCTGCCAACTCCAATGTCGTGCCATCCCAAGGCATATTGGGATGATTCCAACTGAGCCAGCACAGGAAACGACCGTCGGGACTGAGCCGAGGCGCAGCATAAAAGTCTGCTCCAGCCACTAAAATTTCCCCAGCCGTGAGTTCACCCAAGGTTCCATCTAAGGTCAGATCAAGGGAGACGATCGTATTGATTGGCTCTCCTGCGGTAGTATGGTCTTCCCGCACGCAAATCAGGCGTTGGCGTTGACGATCGATCACCGCATCGGCATAGCGATAAGGGGCTTCAGGTGTCAGGGGGGCAGGAAGACTCGGTGAGGGTTCGTTGACCGCTTGACGGTATAGCCGCTGATCGGCAAAGTTGGCAAAATAAACCACTCCATCCACCACCTGATAGGCACCCCCGCCATACTCATGTACCCGGGTGCGGACGTTGAATGGGGCAACAGGCGTAATATCGATCGTCTGCCCCGGTGAAGTGGCACGAACGACCACACTTCGGCCCGATTCTGTGGGGCGACCCTCACTCCAGTAGAGATCGCCGCCATCTAGCCGAATTTCACCCAAGCGGATGCTACCCGCCACAATCAGGTCAGAGGTGAGGGGCGATTTCCAACTACCGTAGGGTGCAAGACTTGGAGCCATGGATGCTGATTCAGAATATAACTGCTTCAGCATTGAGCATAGTGGCTTTCCGGTACGGAACGCTAGTTCCTTGGGGTGTTTTTCTAGGCAACCCGCAGATGATTGCGACTAAAGCCGTGAATTTGGGGCGGTGCAGCACTCTTGGAGGTCGCCTGCCACAGCTTCGGGATCTCAGCACTGTTGTAGACCCGAAACTCGCTGGCAATCGTGGCTTGGGCCGATCGCACCGCTTGATTCAGCACCAGTGAACCGTTAGGGTCAGAAACCGATCGATGAAATGTGCCAGGTGGAATCCGCAAAATATCCCCGTTCGCCTCTAGCCGCACAATATGAAATGGCTGTGTCCAGGCAAAATTGACCAGATAAAAGGTGCGTCCGCCACTGACCGCCAACAGGTTATCTTCCTGGTGAGGATGCAAATAAAACTGCCAGTAACCCTCAGCACTATTGTTGGGACTGACCGCTGGGCCATCATGAAACACCAGATCTCTCGCATTCGAATCAGGAATCGTGATGTCGAAGAATCTCACATTGGGCGTATCACGAAACTTTTCATACGGTATCAGTTCAAACATAAGTCACGCCGCTGTCTCGGATTAGATAATAGGGTTTTCAAAAGTTTGGAAAACTTAAGTGAATGTAATTCAACATAGCTTTTCAAATCCCATTGGATCAAAAACCGAAACGATTCACATCAATGCAGAAATCGAATGGATGTAATGAATGAATGTCGAGCATTTGCGGATATTACGGATGGTCGTGGATCAGGGGAGTTTCTCAACCGCGGCCTTGAAGCTAGATATTTCCCAATCAGCGGTGAGTCGGGCGATCGCCTCTCTAGAAAATGAACTCGGTGTATCTCTCTTAACGCGGGGTCGGTTCGGAGCTTATCCCACCCTGATTGGCGAACGAGTGCTGCGTCATGTGGATACGATCCTGCAAGCCCGCGAGCATCTCGATCATGAAGTGAATCTAGCCAAAGGGCTTCAAGGTGGGCGGGTAAGGATCGCCTCGTTTCGCAGTGCTGCCACCCATTTACTCCCCCCCAAAATTGCCCGCTTCTGCCAACGATTTCCCGATATTGAAGTGAGTTTGACAGAAGCCGATCCGATTAGCATTGAACAAGCCTTGCGGGAGGGGCGAGTCGATATGGGTTTGGTGCCGTTGCCGCGATCGTCTGAAGACTTCGACACTTGGGAAATCGCCCGTGATGAGTTTGTGGTGTTGTTGCCGCCCTCGCCGCAACCGATCCCCGAAAAACTGACTTGGTCGGAGCTGTCAACCTATTCGTTTATTCTTTACAACTATGCGGAATGCACTTCCGCCGTTCGCAACCACTGGGCCCAATGGGGACAAGCCCCAAAGGTAGCCTATGAGGTCAAAGAGGATTCCACGATCGTGAGCTTAGTCGCGCAGGGGTTGGGTGCGGCAATTCTGCCTCGGCTGGCGGCCCTGCCAATTCCTGCGGGCATTACGGTACGATCCCTGCCAGTGCCGCTGGAACGAGTGATCGGAGTTGCCACCGTAACCAACGTGTTACAGCCACCAGCCGTGTTTGCTTTTTTAGATTTACTACGTGGGACAGGGCTATTTGCCTCCCATTAAGTCTGTTGGCAGGATGGAATTCCATTAACGCTAGCAGTTTAATCCAGGCAATGATCAGGGGGTTTAGTGTCCCCTAATTGGGTTTTGGTTCTGGCTTAAAGGTCATTTCGCTCACGGCCCCGCGGGCTCCCAAGGGCTTGGGGCTTCTGCCATTGTGGATAACGGAAACGGCTCCAGCATTGCCTGAAATCACGATGACTTCCCGATTGCCAGTCCAGGTTTGCCGAGTGCCACTGGGTAAGACGGCTTCGGTTTTGACCTGCCCATCCACGATGACTTGCACCCAAGCTTCATCCGTAGTCTGTAGCTCAACATTCACAGGAGCATTAGGGTTGGATGTCGATCGCGACAGTTGAGGGGTTGGTGCAGTGCTTGACGGTGACGGAGTCGGCGAGCTGGCACTGGCGGCATTGGGGGTTTGATTGGTAGCATTGGGGCGAGCATTGGGGCGAGTACTGCTGGCGGCAGCATTAACTTCCGCTTGGGGCGAGGGAGAGGTGCGGGTCGCAGGAGCCGGTGAAACCCCAGGAGATGAGGACACTGCCGCAGGACTGGGAGTTGCAGTATCGACAGGAGAAGGTTGAGGGGGTAGAACCACAGCTTGTTTCGGGGTGGTAGGCTGGCGAGCAGAAATATTTTGAACGACTGCCAGAGCGATGCCCCCCAAGGCAAGTAATCCTGCCGCTGCGATGTAAGGCAGTAGAGTGCGCGATCGGGAGTTGGATTCTAGCTCTTCAGGCTGACTCAAGGAACTCGCCTGGTTTGCCTCTTTGGTTTTCAGTTCTCGGCTGAAGGAGGAGTTGGGCTTAGGCGAATTCGAGCGAGTGGGAGTGGGCGCGGTCATCACCGGCAAAGGAGTCACAGTGACCGGAAACTTCTGAGACAAATCTATCCCATCTAACCCTAGGGCATCTGCATATCGACGAATAAACCCTTGAATAAAGACGGGTTCGGGTAAGGTTTTGCCCTGACCGAGTTCGATCGCTTTCAACAACCGCATGGGAATATAAGTCTTCGCAGAAATTTCTTCCAGCGATCGGGCTTGTCCTTCACGGACTTGGCTCAAATAAGTACCGATCGCCTCTAGCTGCTCCTGTTGGACAGTATCTAAAGTGCCCATGTTAAATCTCTCCCATACTGTTTCAACACTTACTGTTTCAACATTTACTGTTTCAACACTGCTTCTTCAACACTGCTTCTTCAACACTGCTTCTTCAACGCTGTTTCCTCCATGCTGCTTCAGCTTCAACCTATCAGACCTGATTGAAAGGTGCCTTTTTGAGATGCGCCTTTTAAAGTAACCGTAGAAGTGATAGCTTTTCAAGCATCCGATCGATTCAAATCGTGGTTTTCAAATGCTTAGCTGCCTCATCTCATTGCTAGCGGGCTAGTCTTTACTGCCGAGCACGCTCTGTCCAATCCATTAAACAGCGATGATGGATCATTGATGACCTTGAAAGATGAAGTTGAGTTGCCAAGCACTGGGTAGCTTGATATATTAATTGCAATGCTTAAGGCTTTGTAAACCTCGTTAACTCTTGATCTCTAATTATTACTAAGTCCCTGATTATTGCTAAGCTTGAGCGTTACTCGTCTGAATATGGTTCATTCCCTGCTCAATCCAGCGCTTGGCGGTTTGTCTCTAGCATTATGTTGCAGACATGACGTTTCAGGCATCACGTTTCAAACATTGCATTTCAAGCATTGCGTTTCAGACAGTATGTTGCAGGCGTTTGAGTTCAGGCATTGATTCCTTTAGGAATGGGTTGTTTCAAGAGATTACTTCAGGAGATTACTTCAGGAATAGATCTAGTAGCAAGTTGAATCAGCCATAACTCTGTGCAATGAGAGCGCCGTGCCAGAAAAGGTGTGAGGCAGCGCCGCCACCAAGCAGACCAACATCATCAGATAGTGAATCGCATTAGATGGTGAATCGCATTAGTCAATTGTCGTTTGCTCCTTGCCAACCTAAGCAGTAAGCGCAATTGAACCACCCGATAAGCGAGCCAATCCGCTCTAGGTGTCTTTTTAGCCGCCTGAAGGAATGCCTTGTCTGCTCTTGACCCAATGTTCATTGCTCTAGGTCAGGGAGTTGCGACGATGACGACTTTCTCTATGGAATTTGACAGTGCTTGTTTTGACAGTGCTGATAAGGATGGTATGCAGCGATCGTCTCAAGCACCCATTGTTTTAGCGATCGATGATGACTACGATAATTTAGTGCTCTTGGGTTGCGCATTAGAAATTTTAAACTGTGAGTTTATTGGCGAAACAAGTGGTAAAGCTGCATTGGTTATGGCTCAAGAGCGTCAGCCTGCCCTGATCCTGCTAGATGTGATTTTGCCAGATATCCATGGAATCGATTTTGTTCATCTGCTGAAGCAAGACCAGCGGACAGCACATATTCCAGTTATTGCAGTGACTGGGCTGGCAACGTGGGAGGATCGGGAGCAACTCCTTGCAGCAGGGTTCGCTGAATATATGAGTAAACCTTATATGGTTGAGGATTTGGAAACCTTAGTCAGCCGCTACCTTCCCGTCGATCGCTAATGGTTCGCCTATCTGGTGATGGGAGCACACATAGGAGCATGACATCAGCAAGACATTAGCATGATATAAGTGCATTGACTGGGCAGGTAAATCTGCCCTGGATGCTAAACATCATGAGAATCAGGGTGAGTAGAGGCAGCCGCTAACGTGGCAACGAAGCTGATCTGACCTGTTTCTAAATGAGCCGCACTTGAGAAATCCTGCACCGGAACCTGGTTCACATCTTCAATAATGAAACGAATTTTAGATTGCAAGATGCTATGTAAACCATCCCGAATTTGACGAACCAATGTGACCTGTCCTTGGTTCAACAATAAATGTTCAGGCTGGGTTAATCCGTCCTCAATGAGAATAATGAGCCTCCCTTCATGTTGTTGACACAGAATGAATGAGGGTTGCTTGCCAAGTTGATCGCTGTAGAGTTCTCGAACTTGCTCGGCGATGGCTTGCTCATTTGTTTTCTCCATGATTCACGCTATCACTCAGTAAATGCTTAAAATGACAGGCTCAGATGATGTTATTGATTTTAGATGGGCATTGATATTGCGATCGAAGCATCAGCGTCATCACTCAACACCCATCTTCCTATCCTTACCTATCTCTTTGCCATGGGTTGCCCTGTTAATGGAGGTATTGCTGTATACGGAGTCCAAGTTGTGTAAAATTTATGTCTGCTTTGCTTTGACTTCACTATCACTCTCCTGATTTACACCTTTACGTCCAGAACTGGATTGGCGAACAGGGGGCGAATTCTCTAAGACCACAATCATGCCTGTACGGCCCGTTTCCAGAGTGGCATCACTCAGCAGATCTAAGACCGTCACTCCGAGTTCGGTTTCAACTAGGGAACGGAGTTGAGGTCGCATCGCCTGATCTAAATCGGCTCGTACCTGTTCTGCTAGTTCTAGTTTGCCCTCCTCTGCTAAAAGCTGTTCGGGTTGAGTGACGGAATTTTCAATAATGATAGCCAGCTTTTCATCAAATAACTGACAGGTCACTTTGCTAGGCTGGTGCCCCAGTTGTATACGATAAAGAGATTGGATCTGCTGAGATAGATTGCGTTCAAGTTGACCACGAGTAAGCGTTTGAGTTGTCATAAAAACCACGATCGGTAAACGTAGACCTCTGCTAACAAGCTTCGTCAAATTTAAATGTGGGCCGTTCCTGCTAAAGTACGGCTGAAGCACGATCGCTATGATTTGCCGTAGCAAAAAATAGACATTTACTTGCATCAGACATGCTGCTGCATCAGGATGGCCGACTATCAATGAACATTCAAATAGGACTTTAGGTTATCAACAGAGGTGTAATATGCGCAGAAAATAACGAGCTAGACAGAGAAAACGAGCTAGACAGAGAAATTAACCAGTACAACTAGCGTTTAAGGCTGAGGATGAATGCCTAAGCATCAAACTCATAACGAGAATTCTATTTCGCTTCTCAATCCGCTGTGGCCACCCCAAGAGAGATCCTCAAGGCTCAGCCTTTCCCTCCAATGGTAGAGTTACGTTGATAGAGCCTCATTGACAGCTTGGCTGATTTAAGGGTTTGAATCAGCGGTTTCGTTGGCTCAAACTTGTTGGCTCAAACTTGTTGGCTCAAACTTGTTGGCTCAAACTTGTTGGCTCAAACTTGTTGGCTCAAACTTGTTGGCTTAAACTTGTTGGCTCAAAGAAATTTCTCCACTTTGCTTGCTTTGTCCTCAAAACAGGGAAGAATATACTGTGTCAAAAAGTATGGGGTAATCCAGTTATGGCGAAAGCGGCACGTGGCGATCGAGATAGCCGGCTGAATGGAGCCAGAGTCATATCTAGCAATAGCAGCGTCAGTGGTTCTTTTAACCGTAAAGACTTTGATGATCTCGTTCGATTCAATACGACTCAGCGGAGTAGCTTTAATTTAGAGTTATCGCGAATCGCTCGAAAAAATAATGTTGATGTGCAGCTCTACCGCTTTCTGCGCCCCGTACAAACCGTGCTGAAAAGCATTGGTAAAACTGACTTCAGGCAATTGAAAGCAAAAGATCGACGCGGCAATTTTCAACTCGTTGGACAATCGACTAAGCCTGGCAACCGATCCGAACAAATCACGATCGCTACTTTAGAGTCTGGGGATTACTTTGTTCGTTTCCTTCGCAAGCAGGGGAACCGCACTTCATACACTGCAACGATTAAGACTGAGGCAATTGTGCTCCCTGGCCCTGACCCTGACCCTGACCCTGGCCCCAACCCTGGCCCTGGCCCTAACCCCAACCCTAACCCCAACCCTAACCCCAACCCCAACCCCAACCCTGGCCCAACCCCCATTCCTGTAGTGCCCCTGCCTTCCAATTCCATTACTGGGCAACTTACGGATGCAGAACCGGAGAAACGCTACTCGATCGATGTGGCAGCCGGTGATTTTCAATTCAACTTGACTAGCCTCAGTGCTGATGCCGATATTCAGTTGCTTTCGGCGGATGCTAGCACGGTATTGCGTTCTTCTGTAAATACAGGTACAGCGGCAGAACGGTTTATTCAACCGCTAGATAGTGGCAAGTATTTGCTCCGTATCTTCCGTAAGGCTGGCAATGTTACCAGTACTAATTTTTCGCTCAACTTGCTCGATTTGGCTGATGCCGTTGGCAATAGTGAAGCAACGGCCCAAAACTTAGGAGTGATTGGGGCTCCCGCCGGAACCCCTGGTGCAGTCGCCTCCCCAGTGAGCCGAGTCAACTATGCGGTGTCAGGTGGCAAAGAGTCTCCAGTAGACTACTACCGCTTCCGGTTACCTTCGCGTGGTTTTGTGCGAGTTGAATTGACGGGCAAGGTTTCAGATGGCAGTGCGCTGTTTGGCAACCTGGATGTAGATTTATACGAAGCAGGACAATCTACCCAGAATGTATTGTCAGCAGATAGTTTGGGCAATGCCGCTGAAGTCTTTGGGGGGACTTTATCGGGTGGGACAGACTATATTGTTCGAGTCCGTCCACAGGCTAATAGTCCGGTTGGACAAGGATCAACCTATAACTTCCGGTTATCCTTCTCGCCTCGAAGCGACAATCCAAGTATCGTGCGAGACATTCAGGTCGGGACGGGTAGTTCTGATGCGACCAATTTCACCGAAGTCGGTGGCTTGGCTTACTTCTCTGCCAAAGTGAATGATGGAGGAGTCACTAAGAATGTGTTGTGGCAGTCAGAAGGAACGCTGAACCGAACCGCTCGCATCTTCGAGTTCGAGGGGACATCTGTACTGAGCAATTTCACAAATGTCAATGGGCAGCTTTACTTTGTTGCCCAAACGGCTGCCACTGGGGCAGAACTATGGACCAGTGATGGTACTTCCAATGGCACGAAACTCGTATCCGATTTAGCCCCTGGCACTCGCAGTTCTAATCCATCTGATTTGACGGTAGTTGGCAACGATCTATTCTTCTACACCAGTGAACTCGATAACAGTTCCAACCGGATCCGCAAGCTTTATCGGATTACCCAGGGGAGTACGACTCCTTTCCAGGTCACCAGTACTGATCTGAATGCCACAAATCCGGTATTTGATGAGTTGACCAATATTGATGGCACACTCTACTTCTCAGCCCGTGATGTCAGTGGAGATACAGATTTGTGGCGAGCGATCACTTCTAGTAGTGGAGTTGTGCTTGAACGGATGCTCTTGCGTCCAGATGGGGATGATGGTTCTGAACCGGCTGATTTCATTAATGTCGGTGGCAAGCTATTCTTGACCGCTGATATCGAAATTCCAAGCGGTAAAGAGCGGAGTCGTGAGCTGATCCGCATTGATACCTTCAACTCAGGTGCATTATTCAACCCGGTCAACCCTGGCTACACCCGGTATGACTTGAACGGCACCGCCTTTGATGGGTTGCCACTAAACAGCAGACCTCCGATGGTTTACATCGAACAAACAAAAACACTTTACTTTGTGGGGAATGATCCAACTGATGGCACAGAACTGCATCGCCTCAAGTTCACGACAGATCCGAGTGAAAACGGTGTGATTCCTGAAGTTGTGCAAGATGTTCGGGCAGGTGGCAACTCCAACCCCTCTAATCTGTTGCGGTTAGGCAATCGGGTGGTCTTCCTGGCAGACGATGGAGCTGGACAAGCCCTCTGGATCACCGATGAAAATAACGCTAGTGCCGTGAAACTTTCGAGCTTGACCGGGTTAGGCTCCCTCTCGACCTTGGCTGGACTTAAGCAACTGAAGGTAGTCAACAATAGTCTATTCTTCGTGGCGAGCGATCCAACCAACGGTGAAGAACTGCGGAAGGTGACCCTGAGTGGCAATCAAGGATCTTTATCGACCTATAACTTGGCAGAGGGTGCCCTTAGCTCATCACCCACTTCCCTGGCAGCGATCGGTGGACAACTCTTCTTCTTAGCTAATAACGGTACCAACGGTAGTGAACCCTGGAGTTTACCTGCTTAAACGCCTGAAACCGATGTAGCTTTTTTACCTCACTACTCATTCTGGAGCCTCCAATCTGGGGGCTTTTTTTTGCAGAAAACCATGCTTTAACGATGGGCTTAAAATTAGCTCTTTTAAATTAATGTGAGTTTTTATTTTTAAAGCTGAGTGATGAATCCATTAGCGTGGTTCAACCTCATCATAACGGCTTGGCTTTGATCTGATGATTGGGCTAATAACGAAAAGCCAGGGCTGATTACCAACTTTAAGCTTGCAATTGACACTGGGAATAGCAGCGGGTTTACAAATACTTCATACTGAATGGTGCAGTGGTAATACGGAATTATTAAAAAGGATCGTCTAAATTTAGACGGAATCACTTAGCGATCCAGGGAGTGGATCGGGTCAAACTAGCTCTGCCTCAACATGGAGCTGGAAATGAACCTATGCGCTCGGCAAACTCCCTTCGATCGGCAACGAATGTCAACCTACCGCTCGGACAGCGCAGGTATCAAGGTGTCCTCGGTGACCAAAAACCTAACCATGCCTACCGAATTCAGCTAACCCAGCGGAGCAGCCTCAATGTTCAGTTAACGGGGCTACGCTCCAATGCCAATCTGATTCTGATGAATGGGCAAGGTAAAGCGATGGCTCGTTCGGCTCGGCAAGGGCGACGCAACGAACAGATTAGCCGCCGCTTAGAACCGGGTACTTACTATATTCAAGTGGCACGCCAACAAGGCAACACGCGCTATCAGTTGCAGATTGCTCAAAATAGCACCAGTACGCCGACCCCACCTACTACTGCGACTCAACCGCTGTCATTTGCAGAACAGGTAGTAGGACTGGTCAATCAAGAGCGTCGGCAGGCAGGCTTGAAGGAAGTGCGGCTCAACCCCCGCCTGAATGCTTCCGCTCAAGCCCACAGCCAAGACATGGCTCTCAATGATTTCTTTGGACACAAGGGTTCGAATGGATCACAAGCAGATGAGCGAATCCTGGCGGCTGGATATAACTATTCCCTCATCGGAGAAAATATTGCTGCTGGTTTTGCCACGCCCAGTGGAGCCGTCGAAGCCTGGATGAATAGCCCTGGACACCGCCAGAATATTTTGCATCCTTTACTGAAGGAGATTGGGATCGGATTCTATTTTCTGGAGAATGACACCGGCGCAGTCAACTACCGCTATTACTGGACACAGAATTTCGGGACACCCCTTTGATGACTATCTCTCTGTTATGCCGCAAGTTCTCAGTGGAGGCGTAACCGGAAGGGAATTGGTGAGATCCCTATGCTTAGCATGTCTCGCCCGCCTTAATGCAGCGACTTGTCCAACCGTCTTTCCTAGTTTCAGATCCGGAACCTTATCGATGAGTCAGAATTGGGATTAAGTGGGAGTACTGAGCTTTAGTTCTCACTTTACCCAGGCTTCGTGGTTCCGGGAGTTGCAGAATGTCCAGATTGCTGGTGACGCAGTACCAAGCAGAAGTTGAAAAAATTATTCGCCATGGTGGTTCCAAAAAGGAAACCAGCATTCGTAATGCCTTTGAGCGGCTCCTGAATGATTACTGCAAGCCCCGCAACTATCTGTTAATTCCAGAGCTAGATTTTAAGACCAAGTTCAATACGACGGTGTTTCCCGATGGCACGGTGAAGGATGCCATCCGTCTGGAACATGGCTGGTGGGAGAGCAAAGACCAGTACGACAAACTCGACGAAGAAATCGAGAAGAAGCTGGGGAAGGGCTACCCCAATGCAATCGTCCGCTTCATGATTGAGAGTGCGGATTATCTGACCCATAAGCATTTTGGCAAGTTGTTGAGCGATCCGGGGGTGGAGATTCTTGACCCCTGCACGGGCACAGGGACTTATGTGACGGAACTGATCGAATATTTGCCTGCGGATAAGCTAGAGCATAAATATAAACATGAAATTCACTGCAATGAGATAGCGATTTTGCCCTATTACATTGCCAATTTGAATATTGAGTTTACCTATCAGCAAAAGATGGGTAAATACGAAGAATTCAAGAATATTTGCTTGGTGGATACGCTGGATCATTGCACGACAGAGGGACATCAGTTTGATCTGTTTGCCATGAGTGTGCAGAACACAGCACGAATTCAACAACAGAATGAAAAGACGATTTCTGTCATCATCGGCAACCCTCCCTATAATGCACATCAGGAAAACTTTAATCAGCGCAATGCCAATCGACTCTACAAAGGCATCGACAAAGCTATTAAGGAAACCTACATCAAGGAGGGAACGGCTCAGAATCAAATTGTTGTTTACGATATGTATACCCGCTTTTTTCGCTGGGCATCTGATAGGTTAGGTCAAAATGGCATTATTGCGTTTATTACTAATCGATCGTTTGTTGATGCTAAAGCCTTTGATGGTTTTCGGAAGTGTGTTGAAAGAGAATTTGATCATATTTACATTGTTGACATTGGTGGGGATATTCGTGCTGGTGATACCAGTGGAAATATTTTCGATATTAAATTAGGTGTTGCAGTGATGTTTTTAGTGCGAAAGCGCAAGGAGACAAAGTGATGACGACCGATACAGAGATTTTGCAGACCATTACTCAAATGCCAGAGCCGTTAAAGCAGGAGGTTTTGCACTATGCTAAGTATTTGATTGAAAACTATTCAGAATCTAAATTCGGAGAGGAACAACTCCCAAAAAAACGCCGCTCAGGTATTTTGAAGGGTACTTTTGTTTTGCCACTGCCTGATGACTTTGATGAACCTCTCGAAGATTTTAAGGAATATATGGAATGAGCCAATTTCTTCTAGATACTCACACCTTTATCTGGCTCACTGAAGGTTCTTCAAGTCTTCCCGATGATTTGAGGGAAATGATTGACGCTGCGGATTTGGTTTATGTCAGTATTGCGAGTCTTTGGGAAATTTCGATTAAATTAAAGCTTGGTAAGTTATCACTCAAGCAGAGCTATGAATCCATTGGAACAACAGTTGCAAATTCTGATATTCTTTTGCTGCCTATTACCTTTGAAGATACAGCCCAATTGCTAAATTTACCGCTACATCATAACGATCCATTTGATCGCATTCTGATTGCACAAGCTATCAATCATTCTCTTGTTATTATTAGCACCGATAAAAAGTTTGATGCTTATCCAATTCAGCGGTTGTGGGCATGAGTAAGGCAAAGATTTTTTACTTTACGCTACAGGATGAGCAGACCAAGGAAGAAAAGCTCGACTGGTTTGAACATACCCGCTTTGAGCAAATTCCGTTTGACCACATTACGCCAGATCAGAAGGCGAATTGGATTAATTTAACGGATAATGATTTTGATAGCTTTTTGCCGTTAATTGATAAGGAAGTGAAAGCAGGAAAATCTCAGGAAGCCGTTTTTCAGCTTTTTTCTAGAGGTGTTGCAACTCAACGGGATGAGTGGGTTTATGATTTCTCAAAAGATGCTTTGACTGAGCGAATGAAGTATTTTGTGGAGGTGTATAGCGATCGATTAGAAAAGGGAGTAAGGCAAGAATTAGATATTAAGTGGGATCGAGAGCTTGAAAAATACTTAGAACGCAAGATTCAGAAACAATATAACTCCCTCCAGTTGACTGTAAGCTTATACCGT
>JALOOM010000035.1 GCA_025454395.1 Elainella sp. Prado103 | reverse complement strand
TTCTGGACGACCTGCTTCTGGACGACCTGCTTCTGGACGAATCATTTCTGAACGGGGCATTTCTCGATCGATCCGTTCTGGAGCAGGACGAGCTTCCGGCGGCGGAGTCAGTTGCAGTTGCTCGGCTGAGGCGGCCAAATCTTGTAGACTACCGACGAGATAATCCTTAAAGCCCTGAACTCGCAAGGCCAGATCCTGGGAATTTCCGGCGAAGGTAGTCTTCATTTCGTTGCGAATTCGTTCTTGCCGCCGTTCGAGCTGCTCGATCGACAGTTGCAGCGTTTGCTTGCGCTGTTCTAAATCCGTCAGACCTTCTTTAACCAATTGTCCGATCGCCAACTGGGCTTCTGCAATCTGTTTTTGCAACATCGCATTGTAAGAAGACTGCAAAGCCGCAATCTCCTGTCGCAGATTTTTTTCTTGCTGCTGGAGTTCGGTCACTCGTTTCGCCAGTTCAGCGTCAGTTGCTCCACTGCTACTACTACTCAGACTGCTAGCACTGCCGGGATTCCCAACTCCACCTGCACCACCGAGATTGCCAAGCGCCAAGGGTTCACGCCCACTCACATTAGATGGTGGATTCGCAGAGGGAGTAAATCGATCGCGACTCGTGCCGAGTGAATTGGAATTGAACGAGTCACCGCCGGTTTGACTGACATTCGCGGTTTCATCAACACTACGCGGCAGATTGAGTGGTTCCGGCGTTTGGGACTCATCTGGATTCATGGTAAATCAGGAGAATACGAAGGATGAAAAACGAGAATAACACTCTTGTGACTATCTGGTTACTGCCTGGGGCAGCGTTGTTCCAGACACATTTTCAGTCGTGTAGCATCAAACAACACCGGCAGAAAATGAATGCTTTTGACTTCCCGAAAATAGAACAGGATCGGTAGATTTGGCCAGAAGATCCGCCAGTTTAGCCACTCCTGGTAGGGAAAATGACGAATCTGCGTTTCACCTCGATAAACATCCAGTGCGGTATCGGTAAAGCGTAGACGCAAGGTGGCAGTCTGGAACATTAAAAACAACCCGAAAAGGCCCAGGATCGATCCCAGCCAAATCTGGATCAGGAACAACGGCAATGCAAGCAAAACTAGGACACCCGGAATGGCATAGCTAGGAGCTAGCTCGATCGTCTCGGTGGCGGAAATTGGCGGGGTAGAACTCAGTGGAGAAGGAGTCACAGTTTGTTGAAGGATGTGAAATATAAAGAGCTTTCGAGCAGTTGCAAATTGATTCTTCTCAATTTTAGGCCGATCCCTTCAGCAAACGCAGTTTTCAGGTCAAGAAACACAATCAAGAAGCATAGTCCAGAGCACAGTGAGTCCAGAGCCAGAGCACAGTGAGTCCAGAGCCAGAATACAGTGAGTCCAGAGCCAGAGCACAGTGAGTCCAGAATACAGTGAATCCAGAATACAGCGAAGCACCAATCAAGCAACAGCAATCACTTCCCGATCGATCGAGTATTAGTAGTTATTTCAAAACCGAAAACATCATCCACGATAGGAAAAAATTGCTGATAAAAATCATGAGAAGGGCAGTGACCACTGCGGTTGTAGTCGATTGTCCGACCCCTTTCGCGCCGCCTGTGGTTGTCAGTCCCCAACTGGTGCCGATCACAGCGATTAATCCCCCAAACACAAAGCCCTTGATCATACCGCAAATCACATCCCGCCCACTCATCAGAGTTTGGGCTGAATCTAAAAACATGTTATTTGAGATGTTGTAGAGCAGATCGGCCAAAATCATGCCGCCAATCATGCCTGTCACAAAGGAGAGCACCGTCAGAATGGGGGTCATGACACAGCAAGCGATCACCCGTGGGATCACCAAGTAATCGATCGGGTCAGTTTTGAGCATATAGAGGGCATCAATCTGCTCAGTAACCTGCATGGTGCCAATTTCTGCGGCGAAGGCCGAGCCAACCCGACCAGCTAGAACCACTGCCGTGATCAAAGGAGCCATCTCACGACCTAACCCGATCGCTAACACCCCGCCGACAGCCGACCCCAAGCCAAACCGGAGAAACTCACCAGCAACCTCGACTGTGAACACCATGCCGATCGTGGCTGCGGTTAGCAAGACAATACCCAACGACTCAGGGCCAACAACGGTCAGTTGGTCAATGGTGTTACGTCGGTGAATTCTGCCTTGTAGGAGATGGACGATCACCTGCCCACCCAGAAACAACGAGGACAAGGCGCGCCGACTCCAAATTCTTAAACTCGACTGTTGAGCTGATTTCTTCAACGTAAAACCTTCTCACTCGTAGGACGAATGCGATCGATCCAGCCTATAGAGCATTCAGTTTGAATCATAGGATCACTGTCAACCATAGCGAATTTTGACGAACTCTCGCCCCTCAGTTGATGGGTCATCCTACCAATGGGTTGATGGGTTAAGTTGTCAAATTTGCAATGATCTGCAACTTCTTGTCCACTCAATCGATCGTTGGATCGATCGAGATGAGTTCCCCATAATCACTACAACCTTGATATCAAGCGGGTTTGAGTGAGAATCAGGCCTGCATCAGGATCTCGTTCCTGAGAGTGGGTTTACGGCTCTTCAAAAAGCTTTTTAAGGTTAACTTAAGATTTTTCACAGTTCCAGCGGAATCGAACTCCTGCCTTTTATGGTGGGAATGAATCGCATGCACCTCGGTTGTACCGCTATCTCATGGAGAATTGCGTTTTGACTATGAGCACCCGGCCTAATCTCCTGCGATCATTGCTGCTCACTAGCATTTTCAGCTTTTTAGCGCCGGTGCTGCTAATTAGCATTTTGCTGGCAACAACGGCATTGATCAGCTATCTGCCTCCCTTTGAACCCTTTGGCAGCACAGGACTACTGCAAATCGCCCATTTTTTGCAGATTTTTGGGAATGGTAGCGCATGGCATGGGCTCACAGTGATCGGTCTGGTTGGCAGCCTGGTGGGGATGCTATTTGACACCTACACGTTCTATCGGTTTCAAACCTGGAAGAACTCCCCTTAAAAACCCGCCTCACCGCATGGGTAAATCCAATGGGAAATCAAAATAGTTTGGTCAGCGGCATCTCATCTCCTCCAAAAATCATTATGCTGGGATATTGGTATTGCCTATAGCCGATTCCATGCATTTTCCCCCTTCCTTGTTCAAAACCAGGTTCTGTCAGTGGTTTAATCGATGCCGCAGAATCGATCGGGTATTACAGCTTCGGGTATTACAGCTTCGGGTATTACAGTTGAAGTCCTCCTTCATCGGTTTCATCGATCGGGCTGTCGGTCGATTTTTCAGCAGAGTAAATTTGCAGCCGGGAACCCCCCGATCTGGCCCAATCTGGTCTGCCAGTCCATCGATCGGCCGGTTGCTGTCGATCAGCTTATTTTTAGCAGTTTGGCTATGCCCATCTGCTCAAGTGCTAGCGCAGCCCAACCAGATTCAGCCTTACATCGATCGAGTCGTTCAGCAGATTAGTGAATTTACGCTCGATAACGGCATGAAATTTATTGTGATGGAGCGCCACCAGTCTCCTACAGTTTCTTTCATGACTTATGTCGATGTTGGGTCAGCCTACGAACAAGAAACGAAAACGGGAGCGGCTCACTTTTTAGAACATCTGGCTTTCAAAGGCACACCTCGCATTGGCACCATCAACTATCCGGCAGAACGCCCCTTGCTCGATCGTCTAGATCAGTTGTCTGACCAATTGAAGACGGCCCAAACCCAGGCGGATCAACCGGCGATCGAGCAATTGCAGCAGGAATTCCAGTCTGTTAAAGCGGCAGCAGCTAGTTATGTTAAGCAAAATGAATTTGGTCAGATTGTTCAGCAGGCAGGAGGTGTGGGTCTGAATGCTACCACTTCCGCAGATGAAACCCGCTATTTCTACAGCTTTCCCGCTAACAAGTTAGAACTCTGGATGTCGCTGGAATCGGAGCGGTTCTTGGAACCTGTGTTTCGGGAATTCTATGAGGAAAAGGATGTCATTCTGGAAGAACGACGGATGCGATCGGAAAATTCTCCGATTGGCAAGTTAATTGAAGCATTTTTACAAGTTGCCCTTCCCGATCACCCTTACGGTCGTCCCGTGATCGGCTACGAAGCGGATATCCGTAATCTTACCCGATCCGACATTCAGCAGCTCTTTGACCAGTATTACACCCCTGATCGGATCACAATGGGTATTGTGGGCGATGTTTACCCCGATCAGGTCAAACGTCTGGCTCAAGCTTACTTCGGGCGCTACAAAGCCCAGTCGCGCGCTGCCGATCTCACCGTTGCACCCCCAACTCAAACCGAGACCCGATCGGTTGTGGTGAATTTGCCTGCCGAACCCTGGTATATGGAGGGCTATCAGCGTCCTGGATTAACCGATCCAGACGATCCGGTTTACGACATGATTGCCTCACTGCTGACCGGAGGGCGTACGGCTCGTCTTTATCAAACCCTGGTGGAGCAGCAGCAAATTGCCTTAGGAGTTCAGGTTGATTCAACCTTTCCGGGCGATCGCTACTCCAATTTACTGCTGGTTTATGCGCAAACAGCCCCTGGACATACGATTGAAGAGGTCGCAACTGCGATTGATGCAGAACTGCAAAGACTGAAAACCGAACCTATTTCTGAGGCTGAGCTTGATCAGGTTAAAACTCAAACTCGAGCTGGCTTGCTGCAATTGTTGGCATCAAACCAGGGAATGGCCAGTTTATTACCTGAATATGAAGCGAAAACGGGCAGTTGGCGCAATTTGTTTGATCAACTCAAAACGATCGATGCCATTACCGCAGCCGACGTGCAGCGGGTCGCCAATCAGTTATTTCGAGCAGAGAATTTGACGATCGGCAAGCTCTTACCGCCAACCGGAGGCTGAGCCGTCCCTCATCAGTTCGTCTTCTTTCGCCCGATTCTCGCCCGATTCTCTCCCTCTCCTTGTCATTCCGTAGGTCGCTGCAAACCACCCCCGGTCAGAAGTTATGAAGGCAATACAACCGCGTCAGATTTGGCATCAACGCCTATTCCATCAGGGCTTATTTCATCCGAGTTTCTTGCGCAAATTGCTGCGTTATGGAGTCGTAGCCATCACTCTCGCTCTGATCATCATCCTCGGCTTCAGCAAATCTCCTGCTTTGGCCGTGACTCCGCGCCACTATACTGAACTGCAATTTCCGCCTGCACCTGCGATCAAAATTCCGCCCTATACCCAGTTCACACTGAACAACGGAATGCAGGTTTATCTTTTAGAAGATCACGAACTGCCTTTGGTCAGTGGGGTGGCAACGGTCTACACCGGCGATCGATTAGAGCCAGCCGATCAGGTCGGGTTAGCCAGCATTGTCGGACTAACGATGCGCAGTGGGGGTAGCCAAACTTATCCAACTGAAGATTTGAATCAGTTTTTAGAACAACGGGCCGCAGCCATTGAAACTGCGATCAGTACAACCTCTGGTAGTGCTAGCTTCAGTAGCCTTTCAGAAGATCTAGAACCCGTGTTTGAGCGATTTGCGGATGTTCTGCGCCGACCGGCATTTCCCGATCCCTGGGTTGAGCTGACCAAAAATCAGTGGCGCGGAGCGATTGCTCGCCGGAATGATGACCCGCAAGGGATCGCCAGTCGAGAATTTCAAAAGTTGATCTACGGTGAAGCCAGTCCCTATGCTCGCACAGTCGAGTACAACACCTTAGATAACATTACGCGCCAATCAGTGATCGATTTTTACCAGCAATATTTCCATCCCAACAATTTGCTGCTGGGCATCATCGGTGATTTTGATTCTCAACAAATGCGATCCCTGATCGAAGCCCAATTGGGCGATTGGCAACCCACTACCAATCCAGTTGGACGCGACCTCTGGAAAGCTTTACCGACAGTCACTCAGGTGCAACCTAGCGGAGTTTTTCTAGTGGATCAACCCCAGCTCACTCAAAGCAATGTGCAGATGGGTCACTTAGGCAGCAAACTGGATAACCCAGACTATGCTGCCCTGTCGGTCATGAATGAGGTGCTCAATGGGTTAGGCGGACGGTTGGTGAACCAGGTGCGTTCTAGCCAAGGACTCGCCTATAGCGTTTATGCTTTGTGGTCTCCCCAATTCGACTATCCAGGATTATTTATTGCCGGTGGACAAACGCGATCGGATGCCACTGTGCCCTTTATCAAAGCGACCCTCAGCGAATTGGAAAAAATTCGGACGGCACCCATCACAGCAGTCGAACTGAATCGGGCGAAAGACTCTGTGCTGAACGCTTTCATTTTTAACTTTGCAACCCCCTACCAGACCCTGTCCCGCGTCATGCGGTATGACTATTACGGATATCCCCAAGACTTTATTTTCCAGTATCAGAAGCAGGTTGCGGCAACTACGATCGAGGATGTACAGCGTGTGGCTCAAACCCATCTTAAACCCGATCAGATTGTCACCTTAGTGGTAGGTAATGCTGCGGCAATCAATCCGCCTCTCAATAGCGTCTCTGGATCAACAGCCGTGAAGCAGATTCAGATTACGAACTGACCCCCTACCAGCATTCCTTACTGTCGATCGAACTGCCGATTGCAACCTACTGCCGATCGAACTGTAGATTGAACTGCCGATTGCAACCTACTGTCGATCGAACTGTAGATTGAACTGCCGATTGCAACCTACTGCCGATCGAACTGCCGATCAAACTGCCGATTGCAACCTACTGCCGATCGAACTGTCGATCAAACTGCCGATTGCAACCTACTGCCGATCGAACTGTCGATCAAACTGCCGATTGCAACCTACTGCCGATCGAACTGCCGATTGCAACCTACTGCCGATCGAACTGCCGATCAAACTGCCGATCGAAGTAAACTGGTTCCAATGAATTTGGCCAGATTCTGATAGGGAAGGTCTCGGTCTGGGAATGCTGACTAATAACAGCCAAACTGATAGCCAACAATGAAAAGAGGATATGTTTCAGGGTAGCAGCATGATGAATGGCTGTTTGAAACATACCCTACTTGTACCAGACGTGTTTTTGCAGATAAGAGGGTCTTGCGAACTCTCATCTAGGAGCATCCACTACCCCACAGTCCCAGGGTCGGCTGTGGTTGGTAGGTTAGGATTTACACCAGTTTAAGCTTTCTAGAAACTGAATCAGGTTCGGTTAAGTCAGCTAAAAGTCAGGTTAAAGTAAGAAGAGACACAGCAAAATTACAACATATTGCTGATTCGCGATTTCGATCGCTTTGATCAGAACCATCAGGTGGGTTCCCTATCCAACTGGGAATCGTTAGCCTGTTGTCGGTGGTTCTGAATATATTTGGTTCTGGACTGAGTTCTGAGATTGCTTCCGTTTCAATGGTCAGTGTTTAATCTCTCCTGTTGAGGGAGAGGTACCTGTTGATCTGGGGATTCGGCAGCATGAAATTTGAGGAAGGGCTAGCCCTGGTCGAAGAGCTACTCGATCCAGTGCAGCTCAGTAGAGTGCAAACCATCGTTTTTAAACATGCATGGTATGGCAAGTCTTATCAGGAGATTGCCAAAGATTTTCAATATCACCCAGGCTATATCAAGGAGGTGGGAGCGGGGCTGTGGCAGGCACTCTCCACCCAGCTAGGCACTCGGGTCACCAAGCACAATTTTGTCATGCGGCTGAAGCAATATCAGCAGTCTCGTTCTACTTCAATCCCCATTCTGATTGATCAGACGGGCTCTCTTGACTCTGGTTTTGCGACAGAGGATCCTGGCACTGGGGCTGACACTGGGGCTGATGGGGCTGACACTGGGGCTGATGGGGCTGACACTGGGGCTGATGGGGCTGACACAATTGATAGCCGGAGTCCAGAGGCTCAACCCACCGAACTGCTCTTGCTCCGACAGTGGGTAACTGACCATAGCGATCGGCTAATTTTGATTTGGGGCATGGGCGGCAGTGGTAAATCCACGTTGGCAATCCAGTTAGCTCAACAATTACAGTCAGCGTTTGACTGGGTGATTTGGCGCTCCCTGCAAGCGGCCCCTCAACTGAGTGAACTGTTATCATCCGTGCTACAGCAACTCCATCTTCACAGCGAGTTTGCCCCAGAAGCAACCCTCATCGATCGATTACTGTATGGTTTACAACAAAATCGCTGCTTGTTGATTCTTGATCAGTTCGAAGCCGTGTTTGCACCTCAGGCGGGAGTTGGGCAATATCAGTCAGGCTATGGAGCTTACGGTGAGCTGTTACGGCGACTCGGACAAAGTGTCCATCAAAGCTGTGTAGTGTTGACCAGTCGGGAAAGGGCGTTGGAACTTCCAGCCCTACAAGCTGAACATCTACCCGTGCGAGTGCTCCATCTCAAAGGTGATACTCTCCCTGATGCAAGCCCGACCCATGATTGTATGGGTCACTTATTGCCAGCACAGATCGATCGCCTCACTCCCTTAGAGCAACAAATTATCACTTGGCTAACGATCAACCGAGTCCCCACTTCGCTGCGGGAACTTCAGCTTGATCTGTTTCCCAGGATCGCTCTAACGCAGCTCATTCAAGCGGTGGAATCTCTGTATGGGCGATCACTGATTGATAAGCAGTCCATGGGACTCACCCCAAAACCAGTGGTGATGAACTATTTGACCCAGCAGTTGGTTCAACAAGTAGGGCGCGAGTTAGCCACGCTCCTGACTCTACGGCAAGGCAAGATCGGCATTGATACACCAGATCTGTTAATCGACTGCCTTAGATCTTTGCAACAGTTTGCCTTACTGAAAGCTACCGCGCCTGAGTCCGTGCGATCTAGCCAAAGACAGACCATTCTCCAGCCGATCCTCCAAACCCTGATTGATCCGGTTGGCTCTCCGGTTGGCTCACCAGACAATCGGGTGGCTAAATTACTGCGGTTAATCCGGCTAATTCAAGAGTTTCATCAGGGGCAATCTGCTCAGAAACTCACTCACCCGCAATCCTCGCGCCAGGAGCCGCGCACTTCTCCCAGCGCAACTGCAACCGGGTATGCCGTTGGCAATTTGCTCAACTTTCTGCGGGCCTTGGGAGCTGATCTGACCGGATTAGATCTGTCGCACTGTCCGATCTGGCAAGCAGATTTGACCGGGATCGATCTGTCGCAGATCAATTTCACAGCAGCTCATCTATCACGATCGGTCTGGGATGCAACAATCGCCCCTCTAGCTTTCGGTTCCGATTGCCATTCAACTCCGAACTCGGCTATACCAACGGAGTAATACCCGCGCCAAGCGGGCAGAATTATGGCGCAACAGCCCTGTCGCTGTATCTTCATCCATCACGTTGGCGACAATTGTCCGTCTACCGAGCCGCATCACATCTTCTCGATCGAAAAACACGGGATGGGATTGCTCTTGGGCATAACGAATTAACGATTGGGCAGAAGGTGAAGTTTTCTGTACCAGCACAGCATCAAACAACTTCTGTCCTGCCACTCGATCGATCGATCGAATGTGATCGGCCACCGTGTAGCCATCGGTTTCACCCGGCTGGGTCATGATGTTACAAACATAAATCCGGGGTGCTTGGGAGCGGGCGATCGCATCGGCAATTTCAGGCACCAATAAATTGGGAATAATACTGGTGTAGAGCGATCCTGGCCCAATGATCAAATAATCGGCCTCCTGGATCGCTTGCAAAGCTTTGGGCAATGCGGGCGGATTTGCGGGTAGACAGCCAATGCGAGCAATTTTCCCGCCCGCCTCCGTGATATTCGATTCTCCTTCGATATAACGACCATCTGTGAGTTCTGCCCACAGGCGCATATCACTTAAGGTGGAAGGCAGCACCTGTCCTCGGATCGCCAACACTTTCGAACTGGCAGTGATCGCTCGCTCAATATCCCCGGTCACTTCGCTCATCACCGTGAGAAACAGGTTGCCAAAACTATGGCCCGCTAAACCGTCACCGGCTCGAAAGCGGTATTGAAACAGTTCGGTCAGCAATTTTTCTTCATCGGCCAGGGCAGCCAGACAGTTGCGAATGTCACCAGGAGGCAACACACCAATTTCTCGCCGCAGCCGCCCCGAAGACCCGCCATCATCCGCAACCGTGACGATCGCCGTGATATTGGCGCTATAAAGCTTGAGTCCGCGTAGTAAGGTCGATAACCCAGTGCCACCCCCCAACACCACAATCTTGGGGCCACGGTGCAGACGGCGATGGGTCATGAGCACATCCACCAGTTCGCTATTGCCTTCTGGCATCAGCACCTCTGTGATCGCCCCAAAACTACGAGACTGCCCCCAGAGAATCAGGAGAATGCCACTCAATAACACCAATGGCCCACTGATATAGCTCGGAATCAGACGGGTGACTTCCCGCAGAAAATCACGGGTAAATTCACTGATGTAATAAATCGGAGTTAAGTTTGACCAAATTGCTAACCCCAAGGCCACAAACAACACACCCGCAGCACTGATGAGCAACCAACGCTTGACCAACAGTCCAGGGGCTAACCATTTAAACCATTGGTTGACTCGCGGAGGGGTACGATGGCGCGATTCTTGCTGCAAAACCCGAAATGCTTGCTTAAAAAGTCCCATGGACATACACAGACAAAGAGAGTATCTGCCTCAACCGTGATGCTGCCCAGATTCGCGAAGTGACTGCTCTACAATCATAAAGAGGCGATCGATCAAAGAAACGATTGCCTGCTAATTCGAACGGTCGAACTTGAACGGTTGAACTTGAACAATTGAAATTAAACGATCGAAATTAAACAATGGAATTGAACTGAACGATCGGGCTTGAACGATCGGGCTTGAACGATCGGGCTCAACTGGTTAGGGTTGAACCAGCATCGATTTGGAACCAGCCTAGATATGAACCAGCCTAGATATGAACCAGTCTAGATTCGAACCAGCGCCGATTTGGACAAGCAAAAGCATCAAACGATATCCTGAGTAACTTTAGCAACTCTTGTTTAAATTAGGCATAAAGTTCGTTTGCAGCGATGGAAAGTTCATTAGGCTGTAAAGGTTAATCAGGTTAATCAAGTTGAGACAAAGCAGAAAAGCGCCCCTAGCGGCCGACCCAGAGATGGATCTAGGGTGGTCTTACGACGTAGAGAAATTATGGCTGAACCGTTGATTGAGCTAAAAGGAGTCACAAAAGCCTTTGATGATCGAGTCATTCTCGATCGTCTTGACCTGACTCTCTATCGAGGTGAGGCACTGGCGATTATTGGACCTTCGGGTACGGGCAAATCCACTACACTACGGATGATCTCTGGATTAGATGCACCTGACTCGGGTGAAATCTATGTTCAAGGACAGTTGCGCGAAGGGCTTGTAGAAGATAATAAAGACCCGATCGGCATCACGATGGTGTTTCAAAATACCGCCTTGTTTGATTCGCTCACGGTTGATGAAAATGTTGGCTTCTTGCTATATCAGCACTCTCGCCTGCCCCGTCGTAAAATTCGTGACTTGGTGGCTCAAAAATTAGACATGGTCGGATTACCTGGCATTCTGGATCTCTATCCGGCGGCCCTTTCGGGCGGGATGCGCAAACGGGTCAGCTTTGCCCGTGCCATTATGGAGAACCCGGAAAATCCAGCCAGCAATCCAGAGGTGATTTTGTATGATGAGCCCACCGCTGGGCTTGATCCGATCGCCTCTACGGTGATTGAAGACCTGATTACCAGCTTGCATTGTGAGGGAGGCTGTAGCACCTATGTGATCGTGACGCACCAAGATAGTACGATCCGCCGCACAGCTCGCCGGATCATTTTTATCTATCATGGGAAAATCCAGTGGGAAGGTACCGTTGATCAAATTGACACCACTGATCATCCGATGGTGCGGCAATTTTTTAGTGGTCAAACCGATGGGCCGATCCAAGTGGTTGGATAATTTCTCAGTTTGAGCAACAGGGTGAGTTTGAACCGGCTATCCCATCTGCCCAATCCGATCAACTTTCGGCACATCACAACTGAATTGTCTGATCCGGTATTGCCTGACCCAGTATTGTCTGATCCGGTATTGCCTGACCCAGTATTGCCTGACCCAGTATTGTCTGACCCGGTATTGTCTGACCCAGTATTGTCTGACCCAGTATTGTCTGACCCAGTATTGCCTGACCCGGTATTGCCTGACCCGGTATTGTCTGACCCAGTATTGTCTGACCCAGTATTGTCTGACCCGGTAGTCTGGACAGGCTGACCGAATCGTCTGAGTCGCTTGCCCCAATCAGCCTACAACTTACTAACCCAGTGACCTAACTCGATATACTGACCAAAGTGTCTGACCGAAGTGTACTGTCTGAACCTGAAACTTGTCTGAACCTGAAACTTGTCTGAACCTGAAACTTGTCTGAACCCGCGACTTGTCTGAACCCGCAACTTATTGTGAGAAATTGTCATGCGATCGAGAACCGTTCGAGAAGGCTCTGTAGGTCTAGTGATTCTGCTAGGACTCGCTGTATTTAGCGGTCTTTTTCTCTGGTTGCGGGGGTTTAGTTTGGGGCGGCGCAGCTATCTGATCACGATTCAGTTTCCCAACGTCGAAGGAATGCAGATCGGCGCACCAGTCTTATATCGCGGAGTGGCAGCCGGTAAAATCTCGGCCATTCGTGTCAATGCTAACTACGCTGAAGTCGATGTCAAGATTGCCCCAGCCGATATTGTGATGCCACGGGATGTCACGATCGAAGCCAGACAATCGGGGCTGGTTGGTGAAACTTTTATCGATATCACACCCAACATCCAATTGTCGGATGCGGCCTTGGCCAGTCACCCCCTAGCCAACGATTGCAATGAAGAGTTGATTATCTGTAACGGCAGTGCGCTAGAAGGAACTGCCAGTGTCACCTTTACAGAACTCCTCAGCTCCATGATTAACTTCACTAATACCTTTTCTAGCCCAGAATTTTTTGGCGAACTCCGCACCTTAACACGCAATTTTGCTTCGGCGGCGGCCGGGGTCGATACCTTGGCTAGCGAAGTCACGGTATTATCCCAATCGGTACGGGGTGAATTAGGCACCCTATCGGCTTCAGCTTCCAACTCAGCCAATTCGATCGGGCTAGCTGCAACCCAGTTGGGTGGGACTGCCCAAGAGTTAGAATCTCTGATTGCCAGCAACCGGGTCACTCTAACTCGTACCCTGGATAATTTGAACGAGACAGTATCGGGGGTGAGCACGATCGTGAACACCTTAGCGCCCGCGATCGAAGAAGGTGAGTTTTTGGCAAATCTAGAAACCCTGTCCGCCAATGCCGCAGAAGCTTCTCACAACCTGCGTAACCTGTCGGGTGCGGTAGGCAACCCAGAAACCCTGCTCCTATTACAGCAAACCCTGGACTCAGCCCGATCCACTTTTCAAAATGCGCAAAAAATCACCGCCGATCTGGATGAACTGACCGGCGATCCAGGCTTTCGAGAAAACATTCGACGATTAGTGAATGGGTTGGGAGGCTTGGTATCATCGGCCCAAGAACTCCAGCAGGAAACCCAGTTAGCGCGAGTGCTGGCCTCTACCCAACTGCTGTTTGAAACGCAGCAACTCGATCACCAAAATGCAACTTCTACCGCTGCATCCTCGATCCAGACCGACGCAGCCCCGCCTGATGCTAAACCGCCTGTCCGATCAGAACTCCCTCGAACCCAAATTGGACGATCGTCCGTATCCAATCCTTCCGATCCTTCAGCTATTTCGGATCATTCCGATCCTTCAAATACCTCGGCCCGCCAAGATCATCGTCCGGTGGTGACTGCACCTGAGCAACCTCAAACCGCCGATCGATCAACTCCCTCCTCGGAGACTTCGATCCAGTAAGGAGCAATTGGGGAGTAATCTATGGGTGGGCAGTTCAGAAGTCAGAAGTCAGTGGTTAGCTAGCGGCTACCAGGGCAGGTAAGAGCCCTTGAAACAGGGTGAGTCCGTCGGTTGCACCCAACATTGGGTCGGCGGCTCGTTCGGGATGGGGCATCATCCCCACAACATTGCCACGTCGATTGCAAATCCCCGCAATGTTGTTCACCGATCCATTCGGGTTACTTGGACTAGAAATTTTGCCGGTCGCATCACAATAGCGAAAGAGTACCTGATTGTGGGCTTCCAGTTCTGCCAGGGTTTCCGGATCGGCATAGTAACAGCCTTCTCCATGGGCGATCGGCAAGGTAATCACCTGTCCAGCCTGATAATCTTGCGTCCAGGGCAAATCTGTGCGCTCTACTCGGAGTTGAACTCGATCGCAAACAAAATGTAAGTCGCGGTTCCGCACCAGTGCTCCGGGTAGCAATCCTGCCTCAGTTAATACTTGAAACCCATTGCAAATGCCGATCACCAGTTTGCCCTGTTCTGCATGTTGTACCACGGACTGCATCGCGGGTGAGAACCGGGCGATCGCCCCACAGCGTAGATAGTCTCCATAGCTAAACCCACCGGGCACAATAATCACATCCAGGTCAGATAGATCGGAATCTTCATGCCAGACCATGCGGGTGGGCTGATGCAATAGATCGCGGGTTACCATTGCCGCGTCGCGATCACAATTGGAGCCTGGAAACACAATCACGCCGAATTTCATGAACCTTGCCTCTGGCCGCAGTAAATTTAACGCCGAATGATTCCAGGATAAGGCCAGAGCAACCCTAGCGTGACATCTGATCTAGGTTAGGGCGAACCTTCAGCCGCACGGCCAACGCTGTAATATTGTCATGACCGTTATATTGGTTAGCCAGTTCGATGAGTTGGTCTACCCCGCCCTCTAGCGAATTCTGTTCGTCTAGTAAAGGCTCTAGATGAGACTGCCAGTGCGTTTCCAGCAATTCATTGTCTGACAGTCCATCAGAGCAAAGCAGCAGAATGCTATCTTCATTCAGTTCAAAAAACTTGATGTCAGGGTGGATAAAGCTAGCATCGCGTGGCCCCAGCGCTTGAGTTAACTGGTAAGCATCAGGTCGAGCATAGGCAATCGCTGGCTCGACTCCTCTTTGGATTTCCCGTTGCCCCACCTCATGATCGGTTGTCAACTGTTGCAAGCCCCGTCGTCGGCTCAAACGGTAGAGGCGACTGTCTCCAACATGGGCGATCGCGGCCTCAGTATCATGGATCAGCAACACCACCAGCGTTGTACCCATCCGGCCACTACCCGCACTCGCGTTTTGCTGATTGAGTTCAAAAATAACGCGGTTGGCTTCCTGGACAGCGGCTCGAATCCGATCTTCATTGGGCAATCTATCTTGCCAATATTCGGCAAAATAACGCTGAAGGGTTTCAACGGCAGTCGCACTGGCTACTTCTCCGCTCGCATGTCCTCCCATGCCATCACAGAGGATATACAACCCCTTGGCATGGAGTGTGCGGCCTTGCGGACTGTCGATTTTCTTTACCTCTGTGTGGATGCTAAAGCAGTCTTCGTTGTGATTACGTTGTCGCCCAATGTCAGTCTGACCAGCATCTTCCAGACTCAACAGCCGCATCCCTAACACCACAGTTGGTGAGTCATCTGTTTCGTTGTCATCGTCATCGATCGCTGTATCATCTCCGGTTACATCAACCTCGACCAAGCCAGATGACCGATCGCCCGATCGATCAGCTCGATCATTGAACTGAGCCCCAGAGCGCTCACCTGGCCGACTTGCCGTTGGATCGATCAACGAATCTGCCGTTGGATCGATCAATGAATCTGCCGTTGGGTCTACCGTTGGATCTGCCGTTGGATCTGCCATTGGATCTGCTGCAACTGAAGGCATCGATAGCTTGAGGGATGGGCTGGCAGCCGACCGACCGATCGCAGCTTCTGGCTGGGATAGATCAAGCGTAATGTCTGGATCGGTTGGCTCAGTCGGCTCATCAGCGGGGGAAGATCGGCTAAGTAATGCTGCTTCCAGCGAGGTTGAAGTAGAGACCGGCATAGCAGTGCTAGGCTGTACCAGCGAGATCAGCGGTTCATCCATTTGTATCCCCGCAGCAATCGACTCAATCCGCGATCGAAGCTGAGTCAGGGTATCGATCGTGCCAGCATCCAGCTCAGCACATAGCCGCGCAATCTCTGCATGTTGAGTTTGCTGGGATTGTTGGCATAGTTTTTGCCAGAACCGACCGAGAGCTGAGAGGGGAGGTATCCGCGACCCATCCCGATAGAGCCGTTGCAAAGACAGCAGAGAGTCTTCATCGACATGCAGATTGTGGGGCTGCAAGAGGCTACTGCAACAACCATAGGGTTCTAAGATCTGCCAAAACTCAGTCATTTCATGCAGCCAATGCAGAATTTGCAAGGGCAGCACGGACTCAGATTGCAGCAAATTCTTCAGGCAAGGCAGATGGGAGCGATCTTCTAGCAGCAGAATGTTGAGCTGGTCTTGTTGCCAAGCATCATGTAAGCGTGGCAAGGCCAGCAAGGGAAAACGGTTCTGTAAGGTCAGATAAACCTTAGCGATCGGAGGGATCGGAATTTCTGGCAAACCCGGAATGGACAAGGCCGCGATCACTGGAGCCTGTAACGGTAAGTGATCGAGTACACGAGTCTCTGCTTCTGCTGTCCATAAGATCTGCTGAGGCAAGGGTTCTAGAAATTGATAGCGCTGTTGCTCATCTAAAAATTTCCCACTGGGCAGTGCGATCGATCGGGCAGAAGTTGCGGATTCAGATACAACTGCACCCGCTTCAGGACTTGGGGATAGGATAGCTTTCCAGATTGTTCCAGTCACGGTTCCACACTGCAAACAGTATTCTGCATTCAATAACACTAAAGCTCCGCAGGCTGGGCAGTCCTTTTCAACGAGCGAAGTTCCACATCCTTGACAATACCGATGAGTATCTGGATTTTCAAACTGACAGTGGGGACAAACAAGCATCTGGCAATTCCTCAACTCCCACAATCGCCGGAGGCTCTGGATTGAAGTTGATGCTGGTCATGCAAGCCTTGACTCCAGCCATAACTCCTAGTCCAGGCTACCTGATTGTGCTCTAAACCTACCGAGGGATGACCCCCTCAGAGTACCCAAGAGCCTGAACGAACGCGCAAGCCAAAGGGATGAGGAGGACAGCCCATGATATGGCGGGGTTGCCCTATCAGACTGCCTACCAGTTTAGGCTATCATGCCAGCCCCACTGAGATGATGGAACCGATCGGGAAATTGATTCCGCCAAAAGGCGTAACTGAGCATGATTGCAAGCGCTGTAGCAGCGGTCAGTATCCTACCTGCCAATTTTGCGCCTCTACAGATTTTGTTCTTCTGGGGTATCGTTCTGCCAGCTCTCTGCGCCGTCTTCTTGCATTTCGGTAGCTTCTTCAGTAGCTTCTTCAGTAGCCTCTCCAACGGGTTCAGCTTGATCCATCTCTGGCTCACTCTGGCCTGCCTCAGGGGCTGGAGTAGAGACCGGGGCTGGAGCCATGGCATCTGGGATAGGAGCTCCAGGTTGAGGTTGGATCGGAGCTGGAATTGTTGGGTTTCCAGGCGGCAACGAAAGATTCGGAGTGGCCGTCGGCATGGGCATGGCAGGCATCGGTACCATAGGAGCGGTCATTCCCGGTGTCGTAGTTTGGGGCGCGGGCTGGGCCGGTGGCGCGATCGGACTGGGCACTAAAATCGGTTGTCCTCCGAAGGACTCATAAACTACCGCAGCAATTTGCCGAACTAACTCCTGCCCGCGTGGATCATTGTGTGGTCGCTTCACCATGGCTGCGATAGCATAGCGTCGTCCAGTGGGTAAGTCTACTACGCCGACATCACCAACGAGCGATCCAATATCTCCTGTTTTGTGGGCAATGGTTGACCCAGGAGCCAATACACTCGGTAGCAAGGTGTCTGTTTGCGTCTGTTGCATGATGCTAAATAGGCGATCACGCGACTTCATCGTGAGGAGCTTGCCCTCATTCAACAGAGCTAGCAAACTAACCAATTCTTTGGGCGAGGTGGTGTTCGTGCCTTCCAGGTCAGGCAGGAGGTTGCGGAGCATAGTTTGCTGCATTCCCCATTGCTGAAATCGCCGATTCAGCGCCTCATTACCTCCCATCCGCCGGATGATCATATTCGTGGCTGTATTATCGCTGGTGATAATCATGTAGGTGGCAGTTTCCAAGACTGTATATTGGGTGCCGACTTCGGCATACTGCATGTCACCTGATCCTTCCGCCACATCTGCCTCTTGGATCGAGAGCTTTTCATCTAGTTTGATTTTGCCCGCATCCACATCCTGGAAAAAAGCCACCAGGATTGGCAGCTTAATCATGCTAGCCGATGAAAAAGAGGTGTTGCCATTGAAGCTGAAGAAATCACCATTGTCGAGATCCATTACGAACACACCTGGGCCTAGATCGGTGAGATCACGGGTGAGGGGAGTGACTTTACCCACCAATTCGGTCATCTCCCGCCCCATGCGTACCGTAGAGATCGAGGCTAAAGTGCCTGGTTGAGTGCCAGCCCTGCTCGTTTCTTGCCCGACTTGGGTTGATCCGCCAGTCCCGTCGGCTGCTGCCGGATGTCGCATTGAAGGATCCCAAACGGAAATCACTGTGCCTGCGATCGCCCCTACTCCGATCCCTAAAATCAGCAACCGGAAGAGATAGACCAGAGGAGACACTGGAACTGAACGGGAAGCAGCCGCTTTTTCGGAGTTCCGATGGGAATCAGAGTGCGATCGGGATCGCAGGGAAACCGGAGATTGGCTAGCCTCTTGCGAACTCCGTTGGCTACGGCGGGAAACCAGAGAGGTGTCAGGTGCTCCCTCCCGTACCCCACGCGCCCGCACCTGACTACTGTTGGTAGTGGTTTTGTTAGTCGTGGTTTTGTTAGTCGTGGTTTCGCGCTGCGTTGATGCTTTGACAGCCGGATGACTGACCTTCAGACGAGAAACCGGACTCGGATTCCCGGCAGTGCGCCGTCGTTTGGGCTGGAATGCGTGACGCAAACGCTCCCAAAAGTTGAAAGCATTGCGAGCAACGCGACGGTTTGACCGCACTGGCGGTTTGGCAGGAGAGCCTCCTTCACCCGACTGATGCGGCTTGACCGTAGCCGGTGGCGGCACCATTTGTCGCGTACTTCGGGGCATCTCGGCAGCCGATCGAGTAGACTGCGGCGGGGAAACGGCAGCCTGAGCCTGAGAGGTAGCCCGCTGACGAACCAGGCGACGCTGCGATCCTTTGGGGCGCTTGGTAGAATCCAACACAATTCAAACCTCTAAACCAACTGAGTTCTAAACCAACTGAGCAAATGTCGAGCAATTCACCAGCCGATCCGCCCATTACGAGCCATCAAGCGGCTTTTGCCCAAACAAACTATCGTCCGACGATTAAGCTGCCTAATTTTAATCATTCTGCTGAAATCGGCAAACAATTTTTTGCTGATCGAAAAAGAATTTTCGAGTCAGCGATTGTGAGCAATGGGTTATGCCCGCTTATCGGCTCCAGACGGGGTCGATCGGTGCTGTAGAGCCCATGTCATCTGGCTGAGGATGCCCCGGAGCATTGCCACTTCCTGAGGAGAGAGCTGGGCTCGCCCAAACAGCCGCCGAAACTTAGCCATCCGCTGGGCTGCCGTATGGGGGTAAAGATAACCAATCTGTAGTAGCAGCGTTTCTAGTTGATGGTAATAAGCATCTAAAACATCGATCGTAGCCAGTGCTTCAGGGGCAGTTGCTTCACGGGTTAGGGGGGGAATTTGAGGGGTAATTTGAGGGGTAATTTGGGGGGTGAGTCTCTGATCGATTGAGCTTAGATTTACGGTGGGAACAGCCGCTAAACGACTGGTGTGATCCGCCTGATTTTGGCACGCCAGTTCATAACAGCAGATTGCAACGGCCTGAGCCAAATTGAGCGAAGCATAATCTGAACTGGTGGGAACCTGCACCAAACGGTGAGCATAGTTCAGTTCAGTGCGGGTTAGGCCCCGATCTTCTCGCCCAAAGATTAAAGCTACAGGCTGTTGGGCTTCGATCAGCCAGGGTAGGGCTTGCCGAGGAGGTTCTAAAGGCACATTCAGCGTGGTGCGATCGATTCCAGTCGTGGCAATGACGCGAGCACAGCCCACTAAGGCATCTGACAGAGTTGATACGATCGTGGTTCTTTCGAGTAAATCTGAGGCATGAACCGCCATCCGACGAGCTTCCTCCCCCCAAGGATCACACTGCGGATTGACTAAAACCCACTGCTGTAACCCAAAGTTTTTCAGTACCCTTGCCACCGAGCCGACATTCAACGCCCCAGCAGGTTCAACTAAAACGATCCGAATATGTGAAAGGGACATGGTGGGTGATCTCAAGCGGTCTTGTCACAAGTAGACGGGTCACAAGTGGTTTTGTCTCACAAGCAGACGGGTCACAAGCAGTCTTGTAGCATGGAAGCTAGTAATCAAAGTAGACAACAGTCGCCAACAGTAGCCAAAGCTTGTAATTCATCCTAATCTTTATGGGACATGCACGATCGAAGTCTGACTTACCCAGCAAACAGTGCCCAGTTTGTCAACGACCGTTCACTTGGCGGAAGAAATGGGCAGACTGTTGGCATGAAGTGAAATACTGCTCAGAGCGGTGTCGTCGCCGTCGTTCAGGGTCGTCTGTCGATCGGTCTGTCGATTAGTCAATCAGTCATTTCTATGGATCAGGAAGTCTCATCAATGGGATGGGTTTCTGATATGGTCATATTGGGTTCAATCTGCATCTATTCATTTTGCTGAGATTGTAACCGTTTGCGAGGTTCTCGTTCCGATTCGGAATGGCTACTTGAATTTCGCGCTTGGAGTTTCCCGTTTTCAACATTTGGCTAGAGCAATCGAGCAATCGGATAGGTTGCCTAGTTTTCTGACTTCTCGATAGAGTCTACAATCTACTGTCCACTGTCTACACTCGGCAACAGACCAGTTCTGCGGAGACCTGCGGAGATGACTTGCTGAGGTTCAGAGTTGGATCTGCTGTAAATCTGGGCAGCACTTTGCTGCAAACAGTCGCTACACAATTGCTCAAGGATTGATTAAGGATTAATAATGATGCAAATGGGTTGGGTTCAGCCGAAGCTGATTATTCATGGTGGTGCAGGCAGTGCATTAAAAGGGCAGAAAGGAGCAGATGCGGTGCGCCGATCGCTCTATGCTGTGATTGAAGAGGTGTATCCTTTATTACAACAAGGGGCAGATGCAAAAACAGCCGTCATTCGAGGTTGCCAACTCTTAGAAGATGATCCTCGCTTTAATGCAGGCACTGGCTCTGTTCTACAATCCGACGGGCAAATCCGCATGAGTGCCTCGCTGATGGATGGCGATCGGCAACGGTTTAGTGGGGTGATCAATGCGGCTCGCTTGAAAAATCCGATTGAGTTAGCTGATTTTCTGCAAAACTCAGACGATCGGGTCTTGTCTGATATTGGGGCCTTAGAATTGCTACGGGAATTACAGGTGCCTTATTACGATCCTTCCACGAAGTTGCGCTTACAAGAATGGATGCTAGAACGAGAAGGCAATTTCGATAAAGCGATGGCAGGCGTGGTGGCTGAACAGGAACTCGTCAGTGAAGCAGGGCGAGGCACGATCGGGGTGGTTGTTCTGGATTCAGCCGGGCGATTAGCCGCAGGCACTTCTACAGGTGGAAAAGGGTTTGAGCGGATCGGGCGAGTCAGTGATTCGGCGATGCCCGCCGGAAACTATGCCAATCGTTATGCTGCCGTCAGTTGTACCGGAATTGGCGAACATATTATCGAGGAGTGTCTGGCCGCCCGTATTGTGATTCGAGTGAGCGATGGCATGTCTTTGTCCACAGCTTTTGACAAGTCTTTCCAAGAAGCCCAGAGCCGCGATCGAGATTTTGGGGCGATCGGCATTGACGCGAACGGCTCGATTGCTTGGGGCAAAACCAGTCAAGTCTTACTGGCGGCTTATCATGATGGGGAGAAAATAGGAGATACGTTGGGCATGGATCTGGGTTGCCTGACTCAGGTGGATATTCCTGCCGCCAAAGTGAACTAACGGAGTTCCTGCGCATGGGATGGTTTCCAGTTAGCCAACCGTTTAAATCCAGTTAGATCAATGGTCTGAGTGATGGATCTAACTGGATGGATCTAACTGGATGGATCTAACTGGATGGATCTAACTGGATGGATCTAACTGGATGGATTTATAGACGGTTGGCTAAACCGCACTCATGCTCTATCGTTATCCTGAGCCAGAATATTTTCTTTGCCAGGAGTAATATGAGAGTGTGGGCCGTTTGCGTGCTGGTTATATTTATCATCATTGAGCTATATCAATGGTTTCAGCACTTCACCGTACCGTTGCCCATTTACGCAGTGGCAGGTTTGCTGTTGTCCATCCTCTCCAATGCCGATCAATTGTCTGGGGGGGAATCTAAGCAAAGATTGAACGCTGGTTCTCCACCCACTTCGATCGGTGCCCAGATCGGTGCCCAGATTAATGCTCAGATTAATACTCAGATCGGTGCAGATCCATCCCACGATCCAGCATTGTTTGGCACCTCGGCTCCATCCCATCAGACGACCGCGCCATCCCTGGCGCAATCCCAACCTGCCCTTTGTTCAATTGCAGAACGGGAACCTACCGCTATCGATGCCTCCGCTTCCTCAGCTTCAGCCGGAGTGCAATTACCTGAGTTTGCAACCGCCAAATCCGCACCGATTTCTTTCGTGATTGATCGATCGGCTCACTCCCATCCCTCCTCCTCTTAAAACCGGAAGTTTGATCGCTTTGGCTTGCTCGACGACCATCAGCTCGCAGCTCAGCCCACAACAATAAAAGTAAAAATCAATCGATAAATAGGCAAATCGATAAATAGAAATCAATAAATCCAATAAGATGATCTATGGCGAATCAAGTTTTCTCGCAAGTGCAAAGCGCCAATTGAAACGATTCGTTTTCAAGCTGCTTGTGGATAATTCGGCTGTCCTAAACTGAAGGATGAGCTTCAACCTGTTCAGCGATCATGCTGCCATCCTGAACGGCATTGTGGCGTTTTGATGATCCTGCGCTTGATCGCCTGCAAATCTGTGCAAGCCAATGCGAAAAGTTTAGGAGTCCCCATGATAGAAAAAATTTTGTTAACGACTTCTGGTACCGGACAAACTGAAGACATGTTGAAAATGCTGATGGATATTCCTGCCATTCAGCCTGCTGCTGTCACCGTTTTGCATGTTGTGCCCCCGCAGATCACCTCGGATGGTATGACTGAAAAACTGGAAGAAGGGGGAAAAACCCTGGCTGAGGCGATCCAACGACTCAATCTTGATCCCAGTCGGGTCAACCCCATATTGCAACAGGGAGATCCGAAAGATATCGTCTGTCGAATTGCCGAACAGAGTGATACTGATCTGATCATTATGGGATCGCGCGGGCTGAAGCGAATTCAATCCATTTTGGAAAACTCGGTGAGCCAATATGTGTTTCAGTTGTCATCTCGACCAATGCTGCTGGTAAAAGATGATGTTTATGTCAAGAAAATTAACCGAGTGATGGTGGCCTTGGATAAGTCCGAATCCGCCCAACAATGTCTGAAGCTCGCGATCGGGCTCATCCGAGATATCAAAGGTGGGCAGTTGATTTTAGTTCACACCAATCCAGATTTGAAGCTGAAGCCGGGTGAAATCGCTGCCAATCCGAATGAAGACCCGGTGTTGTTGCCTGCTATCAATGAAGCTAAGAAATTAGGCATTAACTATAAGTGTGCAGCACCCGAAGGAAAACCCGGTGAACGGATTTGCCAATTGGCTGAAGAGATGAATGTTGATCTGCTGATCTTGGGCTCACCCGATCGCCGTCCTTCGATCGCCAAAGGAATTCCGGATTTGGATCGGTTGCTTGGCCAATCGTTGTCTGATTATGTGCGGGTTTATGCAAATTGCCCCGTGTTACTCGTCCGCTAGTTGCGATCTGGGTGCCAACCAGCATTAACTGAAAATCTGAAGATCTGAACAACGCCAAATCAAAAAGCAAGGGGGAAACTTACATCCCCCCTGCTAAAATCCACGTCCATCAAAGTTGCCAAGCGGGTTACCAAGTGAGTTGCCAAGTGATTGAGTTTCCTGGAAAAACTTGAGGACTCAAGTGAGCGTGGCTGCTGGATGGCAAGTCCAACCCTATTTGGCTTCGCGGCTTGCGGTTTGAATATAGAGAATCAAAAGGAAAACGGATGGAACCAACACAAAAAGAATGGTTGCAACAAATCCTAGATCGTTAACTTGCATTCGGGTCTGCCTCTACAACAACAGCTTTTATAAAGACTATAGGATTAGCATACAACGCCAGCTAAACCAAAACGAGTCTTGCACCTTACCTGCCAAACCGATTTCTGGAATCAAGTCTGATTTGGTTGGAAGTTGCGCTGATTCTGCGGGTCGTCGCAGAAGTACCCCAGCTTATTTGCTGGGCTTCGTAACAATACTGACCGGCCCATGGACTAAAGTTTGACAAGCCAAACGATAGTTATCTGGCTTCTTCTTGAGCTTACGGTTTTCCACTTCTGTGCGAGGTGAGAGATGTTCCATCCCTTCAGTGACTTCCACCACACAGGTGCCACACTGCCCATATCCCCCGCAGTTCATCATTTTGCCCATCAGCGTATAGAGGTCGATGCCATTCTCCAGGGCCTTGAATCTCAGATTCGCCCCACTGGCGGCCACCACCTCTCGATCTTCTTTAACAAACTTAATATTTGCTGACATAAACTTCGAGTTCTGTGCAGTTGCCTTACGATCGATCGCGACTGTCTCGCCTGTTGCCGGGTTAAGCTGCTGCTGAACCTCGGAAATAGCCACAACTTCCCCTTCAGAGCCTGTTTGCATAACGCTTGCAATCCCCTCTCACTCTGGTTACACTTCTTTATACACTTTCATTTTTACAAGCTTATTGTCAAACTGTCTAAGGATTGACTGGCTAGGGTGCTTTCGGGCACTTCTTTGCCCATTGCTCCGGCGACAGTAAGCGATCACTGCTGTACGGTGTCCCCTGATCTGGTAGGCTTACCAGTATCAAGCACCTTAATAAAACTCTGAAGGAAGCGTTGAAACGTATAGGAGGAGCGTAGTCGATGGGACTACCCTGGTATCGAGTACACACAGTCGTTCTGAACGATCCCGGACGACTGATCGCTGTACACCTCATGCACACTGCTCTTGTGGCAGGCTGGGCTGGCTCAATGGCTCTCTACGAGCTGGCAATTTTCGATCCAAGTGATGCAGTATTAAATCCCATGTGGCGGCAAGGCATGTTTGTTTTGCCGTTCATGTCCCGTTTAGGAGTCACTGGCTCTTGGGCTGGCTGGAGCGTTACGGGTGAAACTGGTGTTGATCCAGGATTCTGGTCTTTTGAAGGTGTGGCAGCAGCTCACATCGTACTGTCCGGTTTATTGTTCCTAGCCGCTTGCTGGCATTGGGTTTACTGGGATCTAGAGCTATTCAGAGATCCTCGGACTGGCGAGCCCGCGCTCGATCTGCCCAAGATGTTTGGGATCCACTTGTTTTTGTCTGGGTTACTCTGCTTCGGCTTCGGTGCTTTCCACCTGACAGGTCTATTTGGCCCGGGTATGTGGGTTTCCGATCCCTATGGTTTAACGGGTAGTGTCCAGCCGGTCGCCCCTGCTTGGGGGCCGGAAGGGTTCAATCCCTACAACCCCGGTGGCGTGGTGGCTCACCATATTGCGGCTGGGATTGTCGGTATCATTGCTGGACTATTCCACCTGACCGTTCGTCCACCAGAACGGCTTTATCGGGCTCTCCGGATGGGGAACATCGAGACCGTGTTGTCAAGCAGTATTGCCGCTGTTTTCTTTGCTGCCTTTGTGGTAGCAGGTACCATGTGGTATGGCAGTGCCACCACGCCGGTTGAGCTGTTTGGCCCGACTCGTTATCAGTGGGATAGCGGCTACTACCAGCAAGAGATGGAGCGGCGGGTACAGGCTAACTTGGCAGACGGTGCTACCTATGCAGAAGCTTGGGCAACGATTCCCGATAAGCTAGCATTCTATGATTACATTGGGAACAACCCTGCGAAAGGCGGTCTGTTCCGTACAGGTGCCATGGTTAATGGAGATGGGATCGCCCAAGAATGGTTGGGACATCCTGTCTTCAAAGATGCAGAAGGCCGCGAATTGTTTGTCCGTCGGATGCCGAACTTCTTCGAAACCTTCCCGATCGTCCTCACGGATGCTGACGGAATCATTCGGGCTGATATTCCGTTCCGTCGCGCAGAATCGAAGTATAGCTTTGAGCAAGTAGGGGTAACCGTGAGTTTCTACGGTGGTGCCCTGAACGGTCAAACCTTCACTGATCCTGCGGTGGTCAAGCGTTATGCTCGTAAAGCTCAACTGGGCGAACCCTTTGAGTTTGATCAAGAAACTCTAGGCTCTGATGGGGTATTCCGCACCAGTCCAAGAGGTTGGTTTACTTTTGGTCATGCTTGTTTCGCACTGCTGTTCTTCTTCGGACATATCTGGCACGGTTCTAGAACACTGTTCCGTGACGTGTTTGCCGGTATTGACCCCGACCTATCGGAAGAGCAAGTCGAATGGGGTTACTTCCAGAAACTGGGTGACAAAACCACTCGTCGTAAGCAGCCTATCTAGTTAGTGTCTGTTCAGGTGGGGCAGATCCAGATTTTGCATCTGCCCCCTGATTTGAACGCTAGACTATAAGAGTTCGGTTGACTTATTGGTTCTGATCGTTTCGCAACACATTTGGCAATCCTTGCCGGAGGGAATACAACCATGGAAGCTGTAGCATACATCTTAGTTTTAGCTCTGGGAATCGGCGTGCTATTCTTCGCGATCGCATTCCGTGAACCGCCTCGGATCACTCGCGACTAATGCAGTGAGCTGAGATCTGCAGGTCGATCACAGACTGGTGACCGCTTCCTGTCAGGATCTTTTAAACTGTAGAGCATTGCATTCATCGCTGAATTCATCTCTGAATACTGAGATAGCCTGAGCAGTTTTTTGATCTGATGTTTAATTTTTGATCAGATTAAATTAATTGGATTGCTCAGGTTTTTGCATGTTTAATTGCAGTATGATGACATTGGCAGGCGTTGATGTGCCTCAATTTCAGTTTTTATGTTCCAGTTTTTATCAGGTAGGTTAGTTACCCCGGAGGACATTTGCTATGCGATGCCCATTTTGTCAGTTTCCAGACAATCGGGTTTTGGAGTCGCGATCCGCTGAGTCCGGGCATAGCGTCAGACGTCGAAGGGAATGTTTGCGATGTGGCCGCCGGTTTACAACCTACGAACGCATCGAATTTGTGCCAGTCGTGGTCTTAAAAAAAAGCGGTGAACGGGAATCGTTCGATCGCTCTAAATTATTACAAGGCATTGTTACAGCCTGCGAAAAAACTGGAGTTCCTCATGCTCAGTTGGAGGCAGTCGTCGATGAAATTGAAGCAGAATTACAGCAACGATCGGCTCGTGAGGTTTCTAGTAATGAAATTGGTGAGCTAGTTCTGAAGCACCTACAGAACTTGAATGAAGTCGCTTATATCCGCTTTGCCTCTGTACATCGTCAGTTCAAAGGCATTCGAGATTTTGTGGAAACATTAGACCACTTGCAAAATACTGGTGACTTCAGTGCTGAAAGGCTGAGTTCTGAAAAGCTCAATCCTGGCGAGTTAACCTCTGCAACCCATTCAAACGCAGTACCAGATGCGGTAACCGAGTTGCCTGCTCATTCTTCTCCCACCCATCCTGGACTAAACGAACCGGAGAGCACCGCCTCTATGAGTCATCTGTCTTGAGGCTTCGGGCGAGCGAGCTACACTGTATTAAAAGCTACACTGTATAAACAGTATGCTAAAAGCGTACTCTAAAGCTGCGTCTTAAGACTAGATCTTAAGGCTGCGTATTAAAACTGAGTATTAAAACCATGCGATCCAACTCAATCCATCGGTCGAGTTGAACCAACCCATGAAGCGCAACCACTGGCAAAAAGAGCGGGCGAGGTGCCCGCAGGGATAACATTGCCACTTAAACGCCAGGTGATCAGTACCAAACAACCATCTGATCCCAAATGATCAATTAAGAGACAGCAATTAAGCAATTAGGAGGCAACAACCTGCTGAATAGCCAATTATTTGCATAGCCCAAATTAATAGCTGAATGTTGCTGCTTGCACGGCAGAGCTAAACAAACTGGAAACGATCTGCAGGGCGAAGATTGCCAACATGGGAGAGAAATCGATGCCGCCCAATGGCGGAATGAACGATCGAAAAATGTTGAGATAGGGATCGGTAATCTGAGTCAGAATCGACAGCGGTGGTTCGTAGGGGTTCAGGTTGGGAAACCAACTCAACAGAATTCGGATAATGAGTAGCACCGAATAGATCTGCAAAAACACACTGAGCGAATCAGCAATCATACTCATGGGGACGCTCGGCCTCTAATTGAAAGATTTTCGATTAAGAATATATCTAGCTTAGCTTACCGATCACTTTACCATTCCTCAGCCTCATTCCTCAGCAGGCCGCAACATTGGGCTGAACTGAAATTGCCTCTGGTGGATCAGGCTGAACCAAAGCGCTGGGGGGAAAGGGCTTGTAGAACCCAGTCTGTGGCATCAGGGGTAGACATAGCAGCCGCAAATCGACGCGCCAGAGGCGGCAAAATGGCAAATGGATTACTGAATCCGACAAATACATGTAACCCCTCCCATCCAGGTACCTGGCCGATCAAAGGCAGTCGATCGCCACTAAAGGCTACTTGACAGCGATGCCATTGACCGGGAACCGTTTGTAAATCTGGCAGCAATTGACCGATCGCATCTCGCAACGCAGCTTCACTGGCAGCAGCATCCACAGCAGGTTGCAAGTCACTCCAGACCCGACTCACCTGACCTATCCGCATTCGCCCATCTAAAAATTGCACCACCCCCGGATCCAGGATCGCTGGCAAGACTTCCTGTTCCGCCTGATCCCACAGCGGCGCTAGTTCGGCACCACTAGCCTTGGCTTCCAGCGCAAATCGTTGCATTTCTGCGGGCATAATCAAACTCTGTAATCGCCAATCGAGAGCAGGTGTTTCCAAAATCTCCGCCTGGGTAAAGTAAATCGGCAGGCGAATCCCGGCAGTCTTTACGATCGATCGAGTCATTGCTCCAGTGCAAATTGCAATTTGAGCCGCTTCATAGGTTGATGTAGGAGTGATCACCGCCGATAAGCGATCAGTCTTCTGAACCCAGTTGATCGCTGGGGCAATTTGAATAGTTCCCCCTAACCGCAGAAACGCCTGATTGTAGGCCGCAACGCAAGCCTCAGGTTGGACATGACCATGGGGAAACCGTAACGCACCCGCAATTGCCGATCGATTCAGCCGTGGTTCCCGCTCAACGGCTTCTGCCGCTTCTAATACCATGGGTAAGATTTCAACTGCATCATAGGTCGCCGCCACAGCCGCTGGATCGCGATCGGGCGCAACCGTCAACAACAAATCCAGCTCGCGAAATTGAGTATCCGCTTCTAGTTCTACCCCTAACTGACGATGCAGGGTGATCCCTTCGTGACAGAGCAACCGCGTTAAATCAGTCGTACCAGACCAAGAGGCAATTCCACCATAACTATAGCGAGTTGCATTCTGGGGGTGGGCAGATTGCTCCAAGATCAGGACTGAAAACCCCTGCTTCTGTAGTTCATAGCTCAGGGCTGCTCCAGCGATGCCATTGCCAATCACAAGCCAATCGTAGGTGGTTGCCTGCATGATTTCTCATTCCATATCGGTTCCATTGCATTAATGCTAGGAGGTCAATCGTGATTCAGATCCGTCCATTTCAAATTCAAGATGCTGACTCGATCGCTCGACTTTTCCATGAAACAGTCCGTGAAGTCAATCGTCGTGATTATTCCCTCTCCCAAATATCAGCTTGGGCCCCCGATGATCTACATTTTCGAGACTGGGCAACCGTTTGTGCGAATCGTTTCACCTATGTTGCCGATCATGCTGGGGTGATTGCTGGATTTGGTGAGCTCGAACAAAACGGGCATATTGACTGTTTCTATTGCCACAAAAACTATCAGCGACGCGGAGTAGGTCGGCAAATTTATCAAACCCTTGAAGCGAAAGCCCGTGAGCTTTTACTCCCACAGTTGTGGGTTGAAGCCAGTATTACCGCAAAACCATTTTTTGAACGGATGGGATTCTCGATCGTTCAAGCGCAAGCCGTGTCTTGTCGAGGTGAAACGTTGATCAATTACCGGATGGAAAAGCGACTGTAGCATCTGGTGATAACACCAGATTAAAATTCCGGATTCAAAGCAATCAAGCTCAAAGCAATCAAGCTCAAAGCAATATTGTTCCTTCAAGCAATCTTCAAAAGTGGTGATTCCACGATGGGGTATAACAGGGGAGAAACGATCGAGAAATCAAACGGTATGTCCTACGAACAAGAAAAGCAAATTGCGATCGCAGCCGTGACCCTAGCCGCTCAACTCTGTCAACGAGTTCGGCAAACGATCAAACCCGAAACCATTGAAAAGCGCGATCGTAGCCCCGTGACAATTGCCGATTTTGGTTCCCAGGCAGTGATTTGCAAACTGTTATCGGAGGCTTTTCCAGCAGACCCGATTGTTGCAGAAGAAGATGCCGCGACTCTGGTTGAGGCAGATATGGCGAGCTATCTGGCTCAAGTGACCGAGCATGTTCAGGCATTGATCCCCACCGCGACCGATCAAGCTGTGGTTGATTGGATTAACCGGGGCAATGGTCAGGTTGGGCAACGATTTTGGACATTAGACCCGATCGATGGCACCAAGGGCTTTTTACGAGGCGAACAATATGCTGTAGCCCTGGCTTTGATTGAAGATGGGGAAGTGAAAGTGGGAGCCTTAGCCTGCCCTGCCTTGCCGATCGACCCGCAGGATCCGCAAACTGGTAGCCTTTATGTAGCGGTGCGCCATGAAGGGGCAACTCGGATGGCACTCCCCATTGCGGCTCCAGGGGGTGAACCTCAACCGATTCAGGTGATGCCTGCCACCCAGACCGATCGGTTCTGCTTTGTTGAAAGTGTGGAATCGGGGCATGGCGATCAAACGCAGCAACAGGCGATTGCTCAAGCTGTGGGCATTACGGCCCCTTCTTTGAGAATGGATAGTCAAGCCAAGTATGCGGTAGTTTCTGATGGGCAGGCCACGCTTTATTTGCGATTGCCTTCTCCCAAAACGCCAGACTATCGCGAAAAAATCTGGGATCATGCGGCTGGCTCGATCGTCGTTGAGGAAGCCGGTGGCAAGGTCACGGACATGCATGGTCAACCCCTGGATTTCAGTAGCGATTACAAGATGAACCAAAATCAGGGGGTGGTGGTGAGCAATGGTGCTTGTCATGAAGCGGTGATTGCTGCCCTGGCGGTTGCCCCCTAGCCTCGTAGATCCCGATCCGGTGGAGTTACAAAACTTAGCCTTAGCTTCAACCAGATCGGGCAAATGATGAAGCTTAGACAAATCCTCTGGCTTCGGTCTAGGCTTGATAGCCAATTTTTTCTAGGATGACTTCAGCAAATTTCGGTAAATTGTAGAAAACTCCTGAATTCGCAGCAAGGATTGGTAGAATCTTTGCGGGATCAATTATGCGGAATCAGGTTGTACAGAATCAGGTTATGCGAGCCAGCCTAAGTTTGTTCTCGACTTGATTATCCTAATTTTCAAGTTCCCCTATTTTCAAATTACGCGGTTAGACGGAGAGGTACATGACTTCAAGCCATCAGTCAGAAAACATTGCGCCTCATGGCGGCACCCTGATCAATCGCATCTGTACACCCGATCAAAAAGCTGAGTTTCTGGATCAGGCGGATCACCTGCCTCGCATCCAACTCGATGAGCGGGCCCAGTCGGATCTGGAAATGATCGCGATCGGCGGCTTTAGTCCGTTGACAGGTTTTATGTCGAAAGCAGACTACGAGCCGGTTGTGAACACAATGCACCTGGCTAATGGTTTGCCTTGGTCGATTCCGGTTACCCTTTCGGTTACTGCTGATGAAGCCGCTCCCCTGAAAGAAGGAGCGTTGGTGCGATTAGATAGCCCGAAGGGTGAATTTATCGGTGTGCTGCACCTCAGTGAAAAATATCCTTACGATAAACTCCATGAAGCGCTGCGGGTTTATCTCACCAATGAAGAAAAACATCCTGGTGTAAAGGTCGTTTATAACCAAGGTGAGATCAATCTAGCAGGTGAAGTCTGGCTATTGCAACGGCATCCCCATCCCTACTTCCCAACATATCAAATCGATCCAGGAGAATCCCGTGCGCTGTTCCGGGAAAAAGGGTGGAAAACGATCGTCGGCTTCCAAACCCGTAACCCCATCCACCGAGCCCATGAATATATTCAGAAATGTGCTCTGGAAACTGTAGATGGGTTATTCCTCCATCCCTTGGTCGGTGCAACGAAGGAAGATGACATTCCGGCTGATGTGCGGATGCGTTGCTACGAAATTCTGCTAGAGCATTATTTCCCAATGGATCGGGTGATTTTGGCGATTAATCCGGCTGCCATGCGCTACGCTGGTCCGAGAGAAGCGATCTTCCACGCCCTCGTGCGGAAAAATTATGGCTGCACCCACTTTATTGTTGGTCGTGATCATGCTGGAGTGGGTGACTACTACGGCACCTATGATGCCCAATATATCTTTGATGAATTTGCACCGGGCGAACTGGGAATTGAGCCCATGAGATTTGAACATGCCTTCTACTGCAAGCGGACTGGGCAGATGGCCACAACCAAAACCAGCCCGAGTGCGGCGGAGGATCGGGTTCACCTCTCTGGTACTAAAGTCCGAGAAATGCTGCGCCGCGGAGAACTACCGCCCCCAGAATTTTCTCGCCCTGAAGTTGCAGCCGAGTTGGCTCGAGCCATGCGGATTCCAGTGGAAGCATAACTTGAAGCACAAGAGTTGAAAGCATAACTGCAATTAACGCTGCAATTAACGCTGCAATTAACGCCGTTATCGATCCCATGGCTGAATTTATTTCGGCGATCGAGTCATGAGTACGATAGATAGACTCTATATCAATCGTATTCAGCTATATTCAGGGTTGCTTCGGGTGAACTTCTAGTTGACATCTAAGTAACCCTAAAAGTGATGAATGTTGAAACAAAAAGAGGATTTCATGCAACAACGTGGTGTAACAGTTTGGTTTACAGGTCTGAGCGGTGCCGGAAAAACAACTATCACGAAGGCGGTTGAGCAAGAATTAAGAGCGCGGGGATACGGGCTTGAGATCCTTGATGGCGATATTGTCAGAGAGAACTTAACCAAAGGGTTGGGCTTCAGCAAGGAAGATCGAGATGAAAATATTCGCCGTATTGGGTTTGTTTCCCAATTGCTGACTCGTCATGGTGTGATTGTCCTAGTTTCAGCCATCTCACCCTATCGGGCTGTGCGCGAAGAAGTCCGGGCTAAGATTGGTGATTTCGTAGAAGTTTTTGTGAACGCACCGCTGGCAGTCTGTGAAGAACGGGATGTGAAAGGACTCTACAAGCGGGCCAGATCTGGAGAGATCGCCAACTTCACAGGGATTTCCGATCCCTACGAGCCCCCTGCCAATCCGGAAATCGAGTGCCGCACCGATCTGGAAACACTGGAGGAAAGTGTGGCTAAAGTGATTTCGGCTCTAGAAAAGCTCAACTATCTGCCTGCACCGGCTGTTGTTTAAACGAGACTGCCAAGCTGATCTCAATTAACCTCGGATCAACTCAGATCAACTCAGATTGGGGAATCATCTGCACTTTTTCATTTCAGCCTCTGCCTTCAACCTTGATTGAACCGCCGTTCTGAAATTTAAACTGATGTATTCCCCTGTTTTTCCATTGTATATTTGCTGTATATTGGCGTGTACCCTGGCCTGGATGTATACTTCTGGCTAGGATTTTGTCATGTCCTGATTGAATATTCCGGATAGTGCTCTTATGCCCAAATATGTTCTTTGGGGCAGCTATTGCGACGATGTTTTAGAAAAGCGCGCCCCTTATCGTCAAGCCCATCTCGATCGCCTAGCCCAATTGAAAGCGGCAGGATCGCTAATCACCTTAGGTCCCACGCAGGATTTAACCCAGGTTTTTGGTGTTTATGAAGCCGCAGATGAGTCCACGGTGCGTCAGTTGATTGAAGATGATCCCTATTGGCAACATGGCATTTGGACAGGCTACGAAGTCAAGGAATGGATCCAAGCATTTTAGTCCAAGCATTTTAGTCCAAGTATTTTAGTCCAAGCATTTTAGAGGGTTAACTCAGGGTTTAACTCAGATGCTTCGAATCCACTGCTCAACCCACGACCTGCGCCTGCAACGCTCCTTAAAACGGCACCCGGAAGGTGCGTCCCCCACTGGTGCTCTCTTCGATCACGAGGGTAAGCTGTCGAGTACTGGTGGGTTCCAGTAAGGAAATTTGCCCAGTTAACATGGTGTTGGGTTCCAAGGTGGTCGCAGAGGTGCCGGTGAACAAAACTCGTGATCGCACCGGATTGCCGTTGCCGTCTTTGGATTCAGCATAGAGTGGCACAAAGCCAAACCCCCGACCACTCCGATTCTGGATCATGAGTGTGGCAGTTAATTGACCATCGGCTTCAGTCCGAGATCCTTCGATCCAAACCGAGACATGGTTCAAGGTTTGTGTAGCCGATGTGATCATACTACCGGCTACCCAGCGGCGATCGACTTCTAGGGGGCTACTGGAAGGCATGGGCTGAGCCGGTTGGGGACGAGCGGTTGGCGCAGTTGTGGCCCGGGGAGAAGATCGTTGCGCAGTTTGAGAACGGGTTTGAGCAGGACGAGTCGGTCTTGCTGGTGTGGCCCGGGTGGCATTCGCGGTTGAAGGGTTGGTGGTCGAACGCTGGCGGGGCTGAACCACTGTAGGACTGGGCACGGTAGCTTTGGGCACCACCGTGATCGAATGCTGTTGCCCATGAGGCTCAGAACGAGCAGGCAACTCAATCGCAGTCGGTGAGGGCGATCGTTCCGGCGAGGGAGAAGGCGTGGTTGCAGCCACTTTCACTGAAATGGCATCTAAACGAGCTTTGTACTCCTGGGTGCGAGCCTGCACTTGGTTGTCAACCAACGTTTGTTTGGGGATGGCTGCCAGGGTAGAGATCACCCGCTGCCACTGCAATTGAGCCTCACGATACTGTTGAGGTGTTTTAGCCGTTTTAGCCTGTTCTGTCGCTTTTTGGGCTTCTGCTTCCGCTCGACTCAGCAACTGGGTAGCGCGGGTTTCCTTTTCGAGGGTTTGATCCAACTTTTGCAATAAAGTTTGATACTTCGGTAGATTACCGATCGCCATCGTTTTAATCTTGCCAGAAAAAGCATTGAGCTGGGCGATCGAATCGGCCAACCGTTTACGAGCCTGCTGCAAATCCTGTAGGCTACGGGCTTGCCCAGACAGCACACTCGCACTATCTGCAAGTTCGATCGCTTGCTGATAGCGTCGTTCCGTCTCCTGTTCATTGGCGCAGTTATTCACTATCCAGCAAACAGAAGCCATATGCGGGGATCGAATACCGACTACCGCACCACCCACTGGCAACAACATCAGCAATCCTAGACTGAGAATCCATCTCAAGGGCAGATTCAAGGGTAGATTCAAGGGTAGAGATTGAGTTGCGCCTTGGCGATCCTGAGGTGAGCGGTATACAGGTGAGCGGTATACAGGCGAGCGGTGTAAAGGTGAACGGTGTAAAACTGCCTTAGCCTTTTTCCATAGGGTCGGCAATGGATCGGCAGGGTCTATTGTGACCGCAGTGGGGGTGACCGCAGTGGGGGTGACCGCAGTGGGGGTGACCGCAGCCGCATCCCAACGGTGCGATGCAACCGGCATGATTACACTTTCAATCGAAGTCGGGTGGATGGGATTTGGGGGTATCCCCATGGAATCAGGACTCTCTCCCGGCATAGTCACCTCATCTGAGCCAGCCAAGCCTTCAAAGGCAGTCATGTGCCCAGAAGAGATTTCAGCAGTAGTAGCGATCGTGGAGGCATGGCTTGGGTGAGGGATTGCGGGTAGGGAAGGATCGTCTCCTGAGGGTTTAAGTGCAGAAACGGGCACACCTGAGGGGCGCGAGGAGCCCGATATCATTTTGGGTTGTTCACTGCCCCGGCTTTTTTCCTGACTTTTTTCCTGACTGTGACCGAGCGGGGTTAAATCAACTGACAAGTAGGCAACTTCGATCGCTTCTAGTTCTTCTAACACCACCTTGGCTGAGGCATACCGATCTTGAGGCTTTTCCGCCATCATATTTTCGAGTATGCGCCGCAGTCTGCGATCGATCCGCACCCATTCTTGCCAACGCCACTCTAACGATCGTTCATCCATTAGTAAATTGGGAGGACGACCCGTCAGCAAAACCACGGCTGTCACCGCCAAGGCATACAGATCACTTCGAGGAGAACACTGCCCCATCCGAATTTGTTCGTAGGGCGCATAGCCAAATTTACCAACTGATACGGAAGCTTGCACCAGATCGGCCGGATCCCCAGATTGGGCGACATGCAAATGAGGAATGAGCTGCTTCACCACCCCAAAATCGATCAACACAGGGGTTTGCTGACCCTGAGGCAGCATAATGTTATCGGGTGAGATATCGCGATGCACAATGTTTTTGCCATGCAGATAGGCCAAAACTTGCAGCAAATCTCGCAACCAGGGTACAATCTCTCGCTGACTAAAAGCTCGCCCGTGGGGTTGGCGTTCTTGTAGTAAGCGCCAGTAAGTTTTGCCGTCAATATATTCTTGAGCAATGAAGAGTCGATCGTCCTCTTCAAAAACAGCAAAAAACTTAGGAATCTGTGGATGATCGAGCTGATGCAAAATGGTGGCTTCGCGATGAAAGAGCTCCCGCAGCTTCTGCGCCACAACCGGATCAGTTTCGGTGCTGGGGACAAACTCTTTTAAGACACAGAGTTCGCCAAAGCGACGCTCATCCGCCGCCAAATACGTGCGCCCAAACCCACCCCGACCAAGTGTGCCTTGAATTCGATAACGGCGATCGATTGACACACCAGGCGCTATTTCTGACCCTGCTGTCACCATCTAGCTCCTTCTCGCTCAACGCTTTCCTAGCAGTCCATCTCAGAACACACCCTGATCTAATCGCAGCGCAATAATACCAATTCCTACCACAATTTTCTACAACAACGACCCCTGTGGACATCGTTCGGGTTAGAACGGTGATGCTTGCACCCCTGCTTTCACTGCCACACAACCGATCGAAAAATTAGGCTTGGGGATCTATAAATTGAAGCTGCAAATTGAGGCTGCAAATTGAGGCTGCGATCAAGCCTAGATGGAGCCATCGAACCAAATTGGCTAGCGGATGTCAAGGGTCGATGATACCTGATCTGTTCTATTTCACCGACTGTTCTCAACGATTTCACCTGCCAAAACGGGCGATCGGCTAGAGATCAAACGATCAAAGGCAAGAATGATAGAACTAGAATTCAGCCAGCATTTAGCCAGCATTTAGCCAGAAGCAAGATTATCTCCCTGGGAAGGGTCATTATTGCGAAATTGCCAGGCCAAATCTAGCAACCGCACCCAGCGTTTTTGGACTTGTTTCAGCGTACATTTCAAAATTTTGGCAATTTCTTGATCGTCCAGCTTGCCAGTTTTGAGCTGCAAGAGTTGACGATCCTCCGGTACAAGTTTCTGTAAAAACAGGTGCCATTGCTGTTGCGTCATGCCCAAATTTTGATCTAGATCGGCCCCTAACCACTGATGTACCAACTGCCAGCGATGGGAGCGAGAGAATTTTTCGACATGGTATTTAAACCGCTGTTGCAGATAATCCCGTTCGCGAGGAGAGAGCCCCAACAGGTCATCGATTTCCGGCGCGGAGAGGTCTTTCAATTTCAAGACTAAATAATCGACGCAGGCAGATTGCCCCTGTTCTTCCAGGTAGGCGATCAGTTCAGTAATCACCCGATCGCGAATCACGGCATCCGAGGGATCGATCGCTTCCGACACCATTTGTTCCCGCACTTGTTGCACCACGGGCGATCGGTTCATCATTTCGGCTTCTTCCCCCTTGGCCGACTCCACCGCCTGTTCCAGATCCAGCACGGCTTCTGGTGGTTGACGTTGGGCATAGCCTTGAGCCCGCAGCACAATCAATTGCTGTTTCCGCTGGCCCGGTAGGGCAATCCGCCGTTTGGCATATTGCTCGGTAAAGGCCATGTATTCTGCCAGTTCAAATTGCGATTTGGGGCTATATTCGGCAGGCAACTGGTTTTCACGCCGAAATGCTTTCAACACTTCAATATAAAAACCTTGCAGAAAATCCTCGATCGCACTGTAACGCGCAGAAAACCCCAGTTGGGTCTGGTTCGGGGCAATGTGACGATAAACCATCGTACTGAGGTGGCTATGGAGTTCCACCCGCCCTTGACGCGATCCAGCCCGATAATAGTTCAAGCATTTTTGGAGGCGATGGCGAGCCAAAATCATTTGCTCAACTTGCACATCACCTGAGTTTTGGATGCGATCACTCTTGCGACAAATGCGAGCGACTTCGATCACAATCCGACGTACCACGGCCTCCACTCTGGGCGATCGGGCGGGCAGCTCCGTTGGAAACTCACTAAACAATTGCTGCATGAATGGGGTGGGATCCAGTTCTGCTTCCGGTGACTCTGGGGGGGTAGAGTCTGGCACTGGGGGCAGAGAGATGGCCGATTGCAGATTGAGGGGCACCCCGGTTGAAGCAATTTCTGCTGGGTTGTCGCTGAAGTTGTCGTTGGATGGGTTGACAGGGTTGACATTCATGGCTGATTTTCCGGTGATGCACAACAGCGATCAGAATCATGCGGCACCGAGGGTTTTAGAATCATGACCTTCATGGAGGTTCATAAAAGCTATGAGTCTAAAACCGGCAGAGTTGTTTCTGTCTCGCTGTTTTTGTCTACAACACGACCTGAAAGCACTGCGAAATTTCTAGGAAAATCGCTGTCACTTTTTTAACTGGTTTCCTGATCTTCCATTGTGCCCCAATTGGCTGCCTTCCGGCTCGCGGGTCAATGTAGCAAAATCCTTGTTTTGCTCTATGTTTGCTCCGATCGAATGGGTCACGCAAAAATCTAGTCAATGTCTCATCTGAGGACAGTTGGGCAACTGGCTGTTCATAAGGGGTTTGACATCGATCGCTTCCTGCTACTGCCGGATCAACCGATCGCCTGAACGGTTTAGCCCGATCGCGCTCCCCAGCTCAGCCTACTGCTGCAATTTCCAGATGATCAGCCCGATCGCCAACCCAACCGCAAACCCAACCCACCATTGTCGCCACCAGCGGATCGGACGTTTACAGTTAGCGATGGCAGTTTGACATTTCTCAACCATGTGATCTAGCTGGAGCGTTTCGTATGCAGCATCCTCACCACCTGCTCGATCGCGCCTGCCGTATCTGGATCTCGGTGCCTGAGCGCCGTCAGAAATCATTTGACCTGATCTTCGTCCTGATTCCAGATGCCCTCGCCGATCATCTCACCGGTTTTCTCGAACGCTTTAGTGGCGATCAGGGTGGCGATCACAGTTGCTGTAATGGGTCCCATCTTGCCTGACTTCTTAGACTCCAGCCTTAGCTATTCAATGTACCTTCAACGCTTGAGCAATTGCAGCGCGCCAATAAGCCAGTTTATTCGAGTTTGTTGGGGAATGTCCTATCAACTTTTTCCATGCGCCACTAGCAGCACCGCTCGGATGAATATAATTCAGGTGCTTGATGCCTAACTGCAATTGATCTACAGCATTGCCAGCGACCTTTCCCCAAGTAATCACGGCAACTGGCTGCACCACAGCTAATTCTGGTTTGACCAGTTTGAGGAATCTCTGACGATCGACACTTGGCAATTTAATTCCAACATAACGGCGCTCTGGATTACAAACCCATATCTTCAGTAAATCTGTTAGATAGACTCGATATCCTAATTCGAGCAGAGCTTGAATCATCTCAAAATACAGTTTTGTACGATTCAAATTTTCACGAGAGCCTTTGTGGTGTAGACCGTAAGGTGTACCAATCACCAATTGTTCCTGATCACTGTCATTTTTAGAATCCTGACCGATGATAGCGATCGTCGGTTTGCCAATTTTCCCATCATCTAATTCCATAAGACTTGGCAAATCTACCGCAATGACAGGAGATTTTTTATAGATGAAGCGAAAAGCCTCGTCTGTGGACTCAAAAAACTCTCGACCTGTAAAATGCAATGGCCAACCTGGCTCGTCAAAGGTACTATCAATATCTTGGTACAGCTTCCTCAATTCTTCTGGAGTTGTATTAAAGACAGAACATAACAACTGACAAAGCTGCTCAAACTCTTGAGCCTTGAATTTGCAGAATAAAAGACGGCTTGAATCTGACATACACGATGATTTAGCTAAGATTCATTCACAATCATTCACGTTGAGATTTTCACAGTCCTCGACTCAAGTCCAAATCATGTAATTTCGTTGATACATCGCTTGACCAACGCACTACTGTCTAGAAAGTAGATTGCCATCTAGCGGCGTTCCCCAACAATTGTTTGAGAGACGGGTCCACCTTATTTGAATGACCTGGCTAAGTTGCTGTAGCTCAGATGGCTCCAGTGCCTGCAACTGGTTAAGAATTTGGTTGAGAAGTGCTTGCGGCATCGTCTGTGACTGTGAACTGGCTTTGCTATCCATTTTATTCAAGGTCAGAAGCCATCCACAAGAAAAATTGCATGTCAAGCTGCGGAATGTCCGTCATGAAGAAAAATCGGATCGCCAAATATGGGTAGCCCGCTGTGCCAAGTATTTTTGCCTTGTAGACAGCGTATTTGGAGTCCATTCCTCAGCCAAAATATTCTGCGTCAGTCTATACACACTCTGCTGGTAAGCCTCTCGCTTAACTGGATATAACTCATTTCCAACTTGACGATTCAGATGAGGCTCCAAGGGAGTTAAATTGCCAATGCGATAAACCATTTCTTCGATTTGAGCATCAGTAAAGTTCTGTCGCCACTCTGTACTGGGCGATTCAGGCAGAATATGTTCGATCGAGAAACTGTCTTCATTCACATCAACATGGGATGCGTCCGCCTCCAGCTTACATAGGATATAACGCACTAACTTCTTCTTTTGTCCCTTTGTAGAAATTGCGAGAAAAGAAAA
>JALOOM010000154.1 GCA_025454395.1 Elainella sp. Prado103 | reverse complement strand
GAGGGGCTTTCGAACCAGGATTTGATTGCAAGTCCCTTCGCCCCTAGTGGGAGAAGGGATTTAGGGATGAGGGGAAAAGATTTGTCAGTCAATCAGCTCAAGCAGGTAAGCCGATCGATTTAAGCGAGTGAGCGATTTGAGTGATTTGAGCTAATTCACGATTTCGTAGTGGACTAATTTTCTAACTTCTTGACGCGGTAATTGTAAGGCTTGGGCGATCGACTCCTCAATCTGATCGGGGTGGATCAAGGGAAAGTCGAAGGCTAATTTTTGAGCGATCGGTGCATGGGTTTGAACCTCAACTTGGGTGAAGTGGGCTCTCAGGTGGATCACGGCTTGGATCGTGGCAGGCTTGACCGATAGATGAACCTCCAACTGACTATCAGCTTGTAGCTTATCTTGGGCTCTGTAAGCACGATTTAACCCCTGTACCGTCATAAGGCTACAACTCACCCCAAAAATTAAAGTGAGTAAGGGCAGGGGGAGCCAAAACTCGATTCCCAATCCTTGCCACCACCTGGATGAGTCGGGTAAGTTGACCCGTCGCATACTACCTCTTGTGGAGTTTAACGCAATACCTCTCTTGCGGAGTTCAACGCAATACCTCGGTCGAAGTTGCTGCCATACTGCTGCCATACTGCTCCCCTATTGTATGAAGGTTAGGCAGAGTTGAAAATCCTACCCATGGAAGACGTAATGCCAGCAGTGATCAACTTATGCTAAAGCAAATGCGGTAGAGGGTAAGCCGATGAAAATCTTACTGGTGGAGGATGACTCAATTCAGCGAATGCCCTTGCAAACGGTTCTGACTCAGGCCGGTCATAATGTTGATGGGGTGAAAGATGGAGAAGCCGCCCAATGGTTATTGACCGAGAAAGAGTATGATTTGTTGATTTTAGATTGGATGCTGCCCCATGTGAGTGGTTTGAGCCTTTGTCAGCAATATCGAGCCGCCGGAAAAGTTGCCCCCGTGTTGATGATTACGGCTAAAGATACTATGGCTGATAAGGTCGCGGGCTTAGATGCGGGAGCCGATGACTATCTGGTTAAACCGATCGATATTACAGAATTTATGGCACGAGTGCGGGCTTTGCGTCGCCGCTCTCCCCTCTGGCAAGGAGATTTCCTGCACTTGGCTGATTTGCAACTCCATCTTGATACGCTGACGATCGAGCGACAAGGTGTGATCGTGGCGCTTTCTAGCCGGGAATTTCAACTGATGGAATATTTCATGCGCCATCCTCGTCAAGTTCTGTCTCGGCATCAGATTGAGCAGGCCGTTTGGGAATGGGGAACCGAACCGGAAAGTAATGCGATCACAGTTTTAGTGCGTAAATTGCGTCAACGGTTACAGGAAGCGACAGCACCCGGCTGGATTGAAACGGTGTATGGCATGGGGTATCGTTTGAGTCCACCCGCAGAGTAGATGTTTAAGCAGGGTCGCCGTAACTTGGCTCGCTGGTTTACCCTTTCTATGGGGAGTATTCTGATCTTATTTGCAGGCACGATCTACTACCTGCGTGTGGCAGATAAGTTAGAGGCAGTGGATCGCTTGCTGTATAAAAAAACTCGTGTTCTGGCGACCAGCATTCAGTATGAATCGTATGCTACACAACGGTTGGTGAACCTCGATCAGGTGCCTTTATTGGGTCGAAATGTCCAATGGTTGGAAACAGAATTAGTTTATGTTCGTTGGTATGATGCGCAAGGCCAACTCAAGCGACTTTGGGGTCTTCCACCGCAGGATTGGGTCAGCGCATCCCCCGGATTTGTTACTCTTAAAACTCAACATTTATCGAGTCCGGAACCGCTTTGGCTCCGGCAAGTGACTTTGCCAGTTCAAGCCGGATCGCAATTGTTGGGATATTTGCAAGTGGCGATCCCACTCACAGACACCCAAACCGATCTACAGCAATTCCAATGGATGATGACCTTGTCCGTGCCGATCGCGTTGATCCTGATTGGGATCACAGGATGGCATTTGGGAGGAATGGCGATGCAACCGATTCGTCAAGCTTACCTCCAACTCCAACGCTTTACGGCCGATGCCTCCCACGAATTGCGATCCCCCCTTTCTGGGATTCTAACCAATGCTCAAGTTGGGCTGTTGTTAGCCGCAGACTATCCTATGGTTCAACCGTCTTTGGAGAACATCGTAGAAAGTAGTCGATCGATGAATACGTTAGTGAATAATCTGCTGTTGCTGGCTCGCCATCAGGGTCAATTAGCCCCCGAAACCTTAAAACAAATTGATTTGACCGACTTATTGCAGCGGTTAGTCAATCTCTATACGGTTCAAGCAGCAACTCAAGCGATCACCCTGATTAGTGAACTGCCTCCATCTCCAATTTTGGGTTGGGCAGAACCCGATCTGCTGCGGCAAGCAATTGAAAATTTGCTGAGTAACGCTTGTAAATATACTCCTGCCCAGGGCACGATTCGGTTGAAATTAGAACGCCATTACCATTGGGTGGTGATTCAGGTGATTGATACAGGGATTGGTATTCCTGCGGCCGATCTACCCCATATTTTCGATCGCTTCTATCAGGTGGGGACAGAACGCATCCGAGATCAGGGTGGGTTTGGACTCGGATTGGCAATCGCCCAACAAATTGTGCAGGCCCATGGTGGCAGAATTGGGGTCAGTAGTGTGGTGGGCAAGGGGTCGAAGTTTCAAATTGAATTGCCCCTGACTCGCTAGTGTATTGCGATCAATATGTGTAATCCATCACAGATGGCTTCTGATAGGTCTTAATCACATTGATCATTCACATTGAAGAGCAGCATTTGATGCTGAAAACTTTATTCTGCGATCGAATCGATTAAAAAGTTTCCTGAAATGGGCTGTCAATATTTTGGGCTACTGTTTTAAGAATATAGTTTTTAACAAAAAGAAAAAAGCAGTGATATCATTACGACGAGTGTTTATGTTATGTCTGATCGGAGTCAATGCGATCGGTTATGGAATGGTCGGTTGCCGACCGCAGCGCTCCTTTGGAGCCGAAACTTCTCTATCTGAATTGCCGCCAGTCCCTGTGGTGGTCGATCCGATCGATCGGGATGTTCCCTATGTCCCCACTCCTGAACCTGTTGTGGCAGCGATGCTTCGGTTAGCTCAGGTCACTGAAAATGATCTGATTTATGATTTGGGCAGCGGAGATGGTCGGGTTGTGATCACGGCAGCGCAGAACTGCGTCCCGGAACTCGCATATCATTTAGATTAAACATTACTACCTCTCGTCTTGCCCAGCGACTTAGAATGCCAGGGAATATTGATATTGTGGTATAATCAGTTTTAATGCTTAAAACTTTGCGGCTCAGATTGGAGCGAGCTATGGCAAGAGGAAGAAAGGAGTGGGATAGGTGCGGATCGATCGCACATTGTTACTCCATCAGGTTTCGTACAATACGTGTATAAATTGTCTGAACGACTGGGTCAGGGAAGCGAGCGGTGGATTTCGCTCCGCAATGGGTTGCACTTAGAGATCTGCGATTACCAACTCTGGGAAGATGTAACTGTTAGCAGCCAATACTGTTATGAACATCCAAACAATCCCTGTATTAGCTTTGTGGTCTCTGGAACCGTCAGAACAATTCATCATGGACTAACTGATTACACTTTTGAAGTACCTGGAAAAAACCATTTAGAGCTGGTGTATGAAGGCAGAGAAACGGAAGATCGATTGGCGGGCGATCGCATCACCAAAGTGCGAGTTGGACTTCAAACTGAAACGCTACGACAAATGAGCTGCGGATCTGTTTCTACCCTGCCCAAGGAACTGAGATGGCTGGTGGAAGAACAGGAGGTGCCCCCCTTTTATCGGCTGGAAACAACTGCCCCTGAAATGCAGGTGATTTTGCAGCAAATTCTAAACTGCCCCTATCAAGACTGGACGCGGCAATTTTATTTAGAAAGTAAGGCATTGGAACTGCTCATCCTGTGGCTAGCTCAAGCATCTAAACCTGATCAAGTTCCTGAGTTGTGTAATCTCTCGTCGGGTGATGTTGAGCGAGTCCATCAAGCCAAAGAAATTCTCATGCAGCAGCTTGAGCACCCACCTTCCCTCATGGAACTGGCTCGAAAAGTAGGACTAAACGACTACAAATTGAAGCGGGGGTTTCGCCAGCTTTATGGAACCACTGTGTTTGGCTACTTACACACTCAACGGATGGAGAAAGCCCGAACATTGCTGACCAGCCGACAAATGAAAATCACTGAAGTTGCCCATGCTGTAGGCTATGCTAGCCTGCCCTCATTCAGTTTGGCATTTCGAAGGCAGTTCGGCGTGAGCCCAAGGTCTTATTCGGCTTAACGTCTTTGGCTTAAGGTCGAAAAAATCCGTTTGCAATAACAAAAATCCGTCTGCGATAAGACAATATCCTCAAAACGACCTACTATCCATCTAGCTGAGAACTATTTGCATTTGTGATCGTAATGGAGTTCAAAGTGAGGATGGTGACGAAACAGCAGTGGTTGTGGTCGGTCGGCGTGATGAAAGCGGCTTTGATGCTAATTGCTCCAGTGGCATGGGCAGAAACGATTGCGGGTCAGGCAGGCGAAGTGGCAGAACAGTCTAGCAACCTGGATCAGCCTGCAACAACAGTAGATGAATGGCTGACGCAAATTGCCCAAGCTTCGATCGCAGAGATTACTGGAATCCGGCTAAATTCCACTGATGCAGGCATTGAAGTGATTCTGGAGACGGCAGGTGGTCAATTGCCTGAACCATCTGAATCCTCTACCTCGGTGATTGGTAATGCCTTGATTATCGAGATTTCTAATGCGGTGCTAGTGTTACCGAGCGGTGAGGAATTTCAGCAAGCGAATCCAGCCGAGGGAATTGCATTAGTTGCGGTAACAGGTTTGGCGGATAACCGGGTACGACTGGCGGTTACTGGGCTAGATGCACCCCCGACGGCCGAGGTGAGAACAGAAGCCCAGGGTTTGGTGTTAAGTGTAACTCCGGGAACAGATGCGGCTGACCAAGCTGGAGAGGCAATTCAAGTCATAGTCACCGGAGAGCAGGAAGCGGGCTATCAGGCAGATGCGGCAACGACCGCCACCCGCACCGATACCCCATTGCGAAATATTCCCCAATCGATTCAGGTGGTTCCTCAGCAGGTTCTTGAAGACCAACAGGTGATTGAACTAGAAGAAGCAGTCCGTAACGTTAGCGGAGTCGTGCCAGGTAACACATTTGGGAACACGCAGGATGGTGGCTTCGTGATTCGGGGATTTCCATCCTTTGATTTGTATTTGCGCAATGGCTTTAGGGACAGCGCTCAAGGGGTTCGAGAGTTTGCCAATATTGAGCGCATCGAAGTGCTGAAAGGTCCAGCCTCGGTACTCTATGGCAACCTGGAACCGGGGGGCGTGATCAACTTCATTACCGAAAGTCCGCTGCCGGATCCCGGTTACTCGGCAGAACTAGAATTGGGAAATTACGGCTTTGTGCGCCCGACAATCGATTTCTCAGGATCCTTAAATGACGATGAAACCCTGCTGTATCGCCTCAACACGGCTTACCTGAACGAAGACGGATTTCGAGATTTTAGCCGCGCCACGGAACGATACTTTGTAGCTCCGGTGCTGACCTGGCAAATGAACGATCGCACCGATCTGACGCTGGAATTTGATTACGTTAGTGACGAGCGCCCCTTCGATCGCGGCTTGGTAGTGATAGGTGAGGAAGTAGCAGATATTCCCATCAGCCGCGTGTTGGGCGAGCAGGATGACTTCAGACAAGTGGAGGAGATTGGCTTAGGATACCGCTTTGAGCATCGCTTTAGCGACAACTGGCGGGTACGAAATGCCTTTCGAATGCTGTTTAGTGATTCCTTAGACTTTGCCTTTCAGCCCGATAGTTTAGATGAGGAAACGGGGATATTATCGCGCAATTT
>JALOOM010000116.1 GCA_025454395.1 Elainella sp. Prado103 | reverse complement strand
GTTGGAGGGTAGCCTCCCGCAAAAATAGCTCAGTGCCAGGTCTATATTCTCGAAGCTCTTGAGGTACAATCCCTCAGGAGCTTCTTGATTCTGAAATAAGATTGAGCGCTTGATCTACTGAGGTTGAGTTTTGGATTCAGCGATGACGATCTGATGGTTTGGGAATGTCTGATCCATATCAATTAGAATAACCAGTATATTGGGCGCACCCGCTAGCGGACGCACATCGCGGCTCGGCGAGTATTGGGTATGTGGATTTTTAGCATCGTAAGTTGTCAGCTCAATATGGGACTGATCAGGAATCGGCAGAATTTGTCGTTGGACGCGATCATTCTGAGGCGTTAGTTTTGCTCCTAATCTGATTGACTGTGAATTTTACTCTACGGGTGAAGTGAGTGTGCGCTTGCAACGACTGTGATAGAGGGCGACGGCAATCGCCGAAACTAGAGCGTAAACAATAATCGTGGGCAGTATTTCCGCTTTAGTGAAGTTCAGGACGGTAATCACCAGGGCTAAACCAGGATTGCGCGTCGCATTGGCAATGGCTAAAGTTGCCCGGTCGCTAGGATCTACTCCTCCTAAGCAATGCCCGATTGCCAATGACGCTACCGCAATCAGAGCGATGGCCAGAAGCGGTACAATCCCAGCATTCAGCACCTGCTCCAGCCCTTTGACCAGAATCAGAACTCCCAACGTCAGAAACATCACGTTACCAACACGGGAAACGAAGCCCTCCATCTCTCCAGCCCAATTGCCAGGGGAATAATTTGCACGGCTAAAATTTGCTTAAAAACCTCCAGTGGAGTGACAACACCCTGATTAGGATAAACATGGTTCAAGATCACAGCCAGCACAGGGATAAACCCGATCGCCAGTAGGGAAACCGTGATCTGATAGGAGGCAGCCAACCTGGCGTTCCATCCCATCTTTGAAATTTTGCGATAGATCAGCGGCGCACCTGGTGTAATTGCCATCAAGGCAATGCCGATTTTCACGGGGGCAGAGAGCGGCAGGAGACCCACCACAATCGCTGCCACCAGCGGTACCAAAACAAAAGATGCCAGTAAAACCCGAATCAGTAATCCTGGTTTGTTCCAGAGATACGACAATTGTCTGATCGTCAGGTTTAAACCCATGCCCAGCATCAACACGAATAAGGTCAATTGGGCAGCTCTGGTAATCAAAGATTCGATCGTTGCTGGCTCCATATTGCTGACTCCATAATGTCATCTGAATATCGCTATAATGTCATCTGAATATCACTATAATGTCACCTGAATGTCATTTGAAATCCCCAAAATGATCAGGGATGTTCTTCCTGAAGTACAACCGCAGTCATCCGTAGAGCTAGACGCTTATACCCCTGACGCAACCTTATTTTTGGACGAATGAGATGAAATTTCTTGTCATTCCATGCCGGATCAGATAGGTACATGATTGAATACAGATGACTAAAAGCTCGATTGATCAACGAGAAGAGCGGTTGACTTATGTCTTCTTGATCAAATTGATCAATGATTAGTGATTGAAGTTAAAAATCTTTATATGAATATCAATGCAATTCTGCTCACTCAGGTGAGTTCTTTTTTGCCATTGCACTGAGCTTCTGTAGAGGTTGTCACCCGAAAGGTAATCACTCCTAGAATTCAGGAGGGTTCTATCATACTCAACGGGGGGCTACAGGGTTAGTAACGTGGGAGTTATGATGGAGGAATCAGCGTACTGATTGTATCCAGCAGATGTTGAGGGTCGATCGGTTTTGTTAAGTGAGCCTGAAACCCACTGGACAGAATACGGTGACGATTGGTTTCACCGGCATAGGCAGTGAGAGCGATGGCTGGAATATTGCGGTTGTGCTCGACCGGAAGTGCTCGTACCTGACGCAAGAAAGCATAGCCATCCATTTCTGGCATTCCGATATCGCTGATAAGTAGATCAAACGGAGATTGACTCAAGCGCTGGAGGGCTTCAGGGGCATGAGAAACCAGTTGGGTAATCGCCCCTTCCTGCTCGAATAGAACCTGAACGAATTCTAGGGAATCGGCTTCATCATCTACGACTAAAATGCGCAAATTCTTTAGATTAAGAGTCGGTGCGGGACAGGTTGCCTCGGTCTGAGAAATCAACATGGGGATCAACGGTAACTGAACCGTGAAGGTTGATCCTTGTCCTTCACCCGGACTGGTCGCCGTGATGATGCCGCCATGGGCCTCAACGACTTGACGAGCAATGGCTAACCCTAAACCCAATCCACCAAACGATCGCGTTGTTGAACTATCTTGCTGTCGAAATAGCTCAAACACATGGGGCAGAAAATCTGAGTGAATCCCTTTACCCGTATCAATGACGGTAATTTGAGCATAGGAAAGAGTCTGAGGGGACAAACCAGTTGCCTCATCAAAACCGATCTGACCCGGTCGTTCTAGTTCAAAATTGATTTGCCTTAGGTGTACTGAAACTCGTCCTCCAGCCGGTGTAAATTTGATTGCATTGGATAATAAATTCCAAATCACCTGTTGTAATCGACCGGCATCTCCGCGCACTTGTCCCACGGTTGAATCGAGAGATACTTCGACCTGGATTGCTTTTACTTCAGCCGCCAAACGCACGGTTTCTAGCGCTGCCAGGATAGGCTCAGATAGAGTAACTGGTGTGAATTTTAAGGCGATTTTTCCACGGATAATCCGAGAAATATCGAGCAGATCATCAATTAACTGCACCTGTTGTTTGGCATTGCGCTCGATCGTGGTTAATCCCTGCTGAAGTTTTTCGGTAGAGATCTGAGGAGATTGCAGCAGCTTAGACCAGCCCAAAATTGGATTTAATGGGGTACGGAGTTCATGGGAAAGCACAGCCAGAAATTCATCTTTAATCTGGTTGGCGCGTTCGGCAGCTTCTCGGGCAGCTTGCTCCTGTTGCAGTAATTTTTCCCGTTGGGCTTCAATAGCTTTGCGATCACTAATTTCTTTGAACAGAATGGCAACTTTATGATCTGCTCGACTTCCCACCGGAAAGGCGTACACTTCAAACCAGCGATTCATCACTTCCGAACCGTTTTCAAACCGGACGGATTCTCCGGTAAGGGCAACGCGACCATAGGCTTCAAACCAAAAGTCTTCCAGGTTGGGAACCAGTTGACGAGCCGTTTTACCCACGGCTTGTTTTAACCCAGTTTGTTGCTCGAAGACAGGATTGACCTCTAGAAACTGATAATCGATCGGGCGATCCTGGGAATCAAATAGCATTTTGATGATACAAAAGCCATCTTCCATGGTTTCAAATAGCATTCGATAGCGCTCTTCCGATTGGCGCAAATCTGCTTCAGCTTGTTTGCGATCGGTAATATCCAAAGCCACTAAAATCCCATAAGTGGGTTGAGCCCATTGACCGGATCGATCGAAAAAGACCTGTTTGCGAACGGTTAACCATTTCACTTCACCGTTGCGCCAGACAACTCGATGATCTTGGGCAAACCAACCGGGACTGCTGGGATCTAACACTTGTTGAATTAGGTTGAGTAGTTCATCGCGATCATCAGGGTGAAAGGTAGCGTGAATGGTTTCGCGGGGGACGATCAACGCATCAGTAGGTAACCCATATAACCCTGCTGCTTCTGGGGAGAGTTCAACCCGATTCGTAGCATAATCAATTTTCGCGAGGGCAAATCCTGCAACTTGCATTCCTAAGCGAAGTTGTTCTTCTGATTCACGCAGATGTTGTTCTGCCTGCTTGCGATCGGTGATTTCTTCGCAAACTGTATTGATCCCAATCACCCGATCTCCATCTTTCAAGGGCAGAAAGCTTTCCAACCAAACCCGCTGAACTCCTGGTTTTGCTGGAGTTTCACCCCGAATTTCAACATTCAAGAGGGGCTCTCCGGTTTCTAAAATCGGCCGTAAGAGTTGTTCGGCAGCCTCCGCTAGATTGGGTAAAACCTCTCGCACCGTGCGTCCTAAGTGTTGTTCAATGGTTAAGCCATTCATTTCAGCTAATTGCTGGTTAATTCGCCTAAAGCGCAAGTCGGTATCTAGCACATTGAGCCCGATCGGAGCAGATTGGTAAATGGTTTCAATTTCAGCAAGCTGGTGCTGTAAAATGGTTCGGCTGGCTTCCAGTTCGCGTTCTAGGCGCTGACGTTCGCTCACATCTGCGGTTATGCCAATTAGCCGGATCAACTGGTGCTGATCGTCAAACAGCGCTTGACCACTTTCTTCCAGGATGACGATTTGACCATCTGGACGCACAAGGCGATAGGTGGTTTGATAGGTGCTGCGCTCTGGAGTCAGATCTTGTACCTGCTGGATAAAACGCTCCCGATCCTCCGGATGGATGCGATGAAAAAAATTAGCACCTGTATCCTGTTCTGCTGTGGCTGCTGTTAAGCCTAAAATGGCACAACATTGGGACGATCGCTTGACTGCATCGGTCGTAGGTTCCCACTCAAATGTGAACATGCGAGCGACTTCCATTGCTAACTGATTGCGGTTTTCACTTTCTTGCAAGGCCATATTGACCTGCTCCAACTGAGCGGTTCGTTCTGCCACCCGTTGTTCTAATTCCTGATTGGCCTGCTGTAGGGCGGCCGCTAACTCACGCCGTTCTGTGATGTCGGTATGGGATCCCACCATCCGCTGTACCTGCCCCGTTTCGTCCCACAGGGCTTGTCCCCGATCGAGGATCCACTTGTAGCTGCCATCTTTGCAACGGAGGCGGTGCTCTGAGACGTAGAAGGAGGTTTTTTGATCGAAGTGGGCTTTCAGCAATTGCATGACCGATTCCAGATCCTCCGGATGCACCCGCTGTTTCCACTCATCCAAATGATTGCCGATCTCCGCTTCTGTATAACCCAGCATGGTCTTCCAGCGGGTTGAGAAAAACACCTCATGGGTGAGTACATTCCAATCCCAAATCCCATCGTTGCTACCTCGAAGCGCCAATTGCCAACGTTCTTCGCTCACTTGAAGGTCAGCCTCTGTTTTTTTCTGTTGGGTAATATCGCGGGCGATCCCATAGATGACATTGCGCTGGAGTTGCGGGGAGGCCGTCCAAGAGAGCCAGCGTTCGGTTTGGTCTTTGGTGATGTAGCGGTTTTCAAAGTAAAGCGTCGGTGCCCCTGCCTTCAAATGAGCCAGTTCTGCTAATGTGGCAGGCCGATCGGCCGGATGCACAAACTCGATGAAGGGGATCGTCAGCAGTTCCGCTTCTGAATATCCTAGAACTTGAGTAAACTGAGCGTTGACCCGCTTAAAGTAACCATCTAGCCCAATCACAGCCAGCAAGTCGAGGGATCGCTCGAAGAAAAAGGTTGCTTCGGAGATCGAGAGTGCATTCTCTGAGGGCAAGGGGTCAGCCCTACCACTGGATAGTTCGGCTGGTGAAGGATTTGGAATCATATTGGGATGGGGAACGAGGAAGAGCGAACGATCGCCCCTGGGTGGGCAAGGGACGAAGGATGAGTAACCTGAGCTTGACAAGATAGTAAGCAAGATGCTCCGTCCCAATCTGAAGCGAATGCCACCGATCGGGTCACGCCAAATGAATCGGCAAATTTTATCTTGCTTAGACCAGGAGGGTACATGGATAGAATCCGATAGACATAATTCTTTGAGCAGCGACTAACTCTGTCTCGGCACCGATCACTATTATGTCTAAAGTAGGATATCAGGGGGCAAATCTGATCCCTCTCGGGAGGGAATATAGATAGGAGTTCTAGTGTTAGCTATTTCAGCTCGATCGATAAATGGATCAAAATGACCCGTCAAGCGTTGCATGCCAATCAACGCCATGTTGCTGCTGTGACTACTGGGGTGATTAAAGGTTTGCTGACTGCTCGCCGTATTACCGACCCCTTACATCGACTGAATGTTTCTGCGGGCAAAAAGCCCAAAATGATTTCAATTATCCGATCAGTTGCGCACTAATTATGAACAGGTACCATGAACCGCGGACTCCACTGACGGCAATTCGTGCATCTTTGGAGTTGCTGGCTTCTGCCTTACTTGATCATGAGCCTGAGCCATCCAGACGGATGCTGCAAGTTGCAGATAAAGTGGCGATCGTCTAGTACGTTTAGTGAACGATATCCTGAATCTAGAAAGACTGGAATCAGGAAAAGCAAAACTGATGATGCAGCCCTGTTGGGTTGATGATTGATTGAATATGGAGTGAGGATGACCGGTTGGTCAGCGATGGCTGTGGCATCAGACAGGCAGGTTTGGAGCAGACAAAACGTGAAATGCCAGATGCGATCTGGTTGGATATTTCTATGCCAGGTATGGATGGCTTTAGTGTATTTGAACAGTTGCGATCTGACCCAGCCACTCAGAAAATCCCTGTGATTTGATTGACCGCAAAAGCCATGTCTGAAGATATTACTCGATTGACTCAACTTGGTTTTGCAGGAGTAATTATCAAGCCGTTCGATCCATTAACTCTATGCGATCAAATTTCCCGGCTACTGAACTGGTGAAGACGATCAAGGGGAAATATATTGCGACTTGTCTTGATGGTGACTTGTCTTGATGTCTTGATGGTGACTTGTCTTGATGGTGACTTGTCTTGATGGTGACTTGTCTTGATGGTGACTTGTCTTGATGGTGACTTGTCTTGATGGTGACTTGTCTGGCGGCTGATCAACTACTGCCGATTTTCGTTTGGCATGGTTATGATTGAATTGCCCATTGTGGTTGTGATAATTGTGGTTGTGACAATTGTGGTTGTGATACCTGAGGCTGCCGATGATTTCATTAGAACCCCTGTTCTGCCCCTGTTGTACTGGTGCAATGCTGCATACCCTTTCCCAGCACGGAATGCTTCTGTCTCAATCCTTTTTAGAACTAGGCCGCGGTGCTTTGATCACGCGACTGGGGCAATCTGAGCCGATTGGGAACCCGCCAAGGCGATATCCTGTCTCTGTCTCTACCAGCAGTTCGACTGAGTCTGTCCCTTAACTTCAGCCGTCCAAAATCATGGGTTTATAGCCGCATGAATGCGGTTGCAGAAGAAATGGAAAAGTGAATATTACGGGCATAACCTATTTGAGCGATTGAGCGAGGCCCCTGAAAAAGATTTGGGGGTGGTTCAGTGCATTGATGATTTAATCCTTGCTGCGATCGGTACCCCCTACCATGACTTTAAAGACATATTTGAGCCATATTTGTGTTGTTTTGTAGATATCTGGTTGGAAAATCTGATCTTTTGCTTAAGGTCTTATTTGAAACAGGCAATCTTTAGTATCTAATTAAGTGGGGTGTTTCTCGATCGATGCAAAGACTGGCTGATGAAGCTTGGCTGATGAAGCTTGGGGAATAAGCTTGGGGAATAAGCTTGGGGAGTAAACAGATAGGGGATTGAGGCTGATCGGGTGGTTGTAAGGCTATGAGGAGCATGAAATTTATGCTGTTGTGAAATTTATGGAGTGAGAGGGAGGAAATAAGCCAGTTTGACTATCGACGAATGGTCATTCAGTTGTGATCGCTGATTCTGGTAACCATCGTGTTTTACCCTGGAGGCCGCAATGACTCTCAGTCTCAATCGTCTCTCTGCCTCACTCCATCCCGTTGCTGAAACCATTCGGGTGTCTGGAACTGTCCAAGGGGTTGGATTTCGTCCTACGGTCTATCGACTGGCTCAAGATCACGGATTATGTGGTGAAGTTTTCAATGATGGGGCTGGAGTTTTGATTCGAGCAGTCGGCACCCAAACCCAACTCGATCGTTTTGTACAAGCTCTATACAGCGAATGTCCACCCTTGGCTAGCATTGCTACGATTGTGCGATCTCCCCTCACTGAGGACTGCACTTTTAGCGACTTTCAAATTGTTAATAGCATTACAACAACTATCTCAACTGAAATTGCTCCTGATGCAGCAACCTGTGTTCAATGTATAACGGATACACTCGATCGATTCAGTCGTTGGTATCGCTATCCCTTTACCAATTGTACCCATTGTGGTCCTCGTCTCAGTATTATTCAGGCTCTGCCGTACGATCGCGCTCACACCAGTATGGCATCCTTTCCTATGTGTCCTGACTGTGCCCAAGCTTACCATGAGGTGCAGGATCGGCGCTTTCATGCCCAACCCGTGGCCTGTCATCAATGTGGCCCTCATGTCTGGCTAGAACGGTCTGATGGCGAGCCGATCGGGGCTGATCTGTCTTCCATGATGGATGATGTTGAGGCGGCCTGTACTTTGCTACAACAGGGAGCAATTGTTGCAATTAAGGGGATCGGCGGCATTCATCTGGCTTGTGATGCAACCAATGAAACAGCGGTGCAAACCCTCCGTCAGCGCAAACATCGGTATGATAAACCCTTTGCTTTGATGGCGCGTGATCTGCCGATCATTGAACGCTATTGCCAGATTACCCCTGAAGAAAGACAACTGCTACAAAGCCCAGCCGCCCCGATCGTCCTGCTCAAGACTCATCTGATATCTCATCCCTACCCTCCGCTTGCCCCTGCTTTGGCTCCCGGGCTCTCGACCCTCGGCTTTATGTTGCCCTATAGTCCCCTGCATCATTTGATCTTGCACCGCATGAATCAGCCGATTGTTCTGACCAGCGGTAATTTCAGCGACGAACCGCAATGTATGACCAATGAAACCGCTCGAACCCAATTAGCTCCGATCGCTGATTTTCTGCTGTTGCATAATCGGGAAATTGTCAATCGCGTTGATGATTCCGTTGTACGGATGGTGAATGGAAAGCCTCAGGTGCTACGACGGGCACGTGGCTATGCTCCTGCTCCGATTCAGTTACCTGCTGGTTTCGAACAAACCCCCGATTTATTAGCGATGGGGAGTGAATTGAAAAATACCTTTTGTTTGTTCAGCCGGGGACGGGCGATTTTGTCGCAACATTTAGGCGATTTGGAACATGCCACCGCCTTTGCTGCCTATCAAGAAACCTTACAGCTCTATCGTCACCTATTCCAGCATTCACCTGAATTGATCGCAATTGACCAACATCCTGAATATTTATCTAGCAAATTAGGGCGCGAGTTATCGACAGAATATTCCTTACCGTTATATTCAATTCAACATCATCATGCTCATGTAGCCAGTTGTTTGGTTGAAAATAGTGTTCCTCTGGATACCGCCCCAATCTTAGGAATTGCGTGTGATGGATTAGGGTTGGGAGAAGATGGCAGTCTCTGGGGGGGAGAGTTTTTATGGGCTGACTATCGGCAGTTTCAACGGTTGGCTTGCTTCAAACCTACAGCGATGCTAGGGGGAAGTCAGGCCATTTACCAACCTTGGCGCAATACCTATGCCCAGCTCCGATCGGTCTATGACTGGGAAACCCTGGCTGCCCAGTATGGCGATCTAGATATGATTCAATTTCTGACACGACAGCCCCGATCGCTGCTCGATCAAATGTTACAGAAAGGCATTCAATCCCCACTCGCTTCTTCCGTCGGGCGCTTGTTTGATGCGGTGGCGGCAGCGATCGGTTGTAGTCCTGCCAAAGTGAGCTATGAAGGTCAGGCGGCGATTCAACTCGAAGATCTGATTCAGCCGGATGATCTGGCACTGGCTCAAACTACGCCTTATCCCTTTATCCTGCGATCCCTGCCAGTAGCTTCACTCGTTGAAGTAGATCCCTGCCCCCTCTGGCCAGCTCTCCTGCAAGATCTGCAACAAAGGCGACCATTGGGGCTGATTGCGGCTAGATTTCATCTAGGGGTTGCCTGTGTGATCAGCCAAGTGGTGCAACAACTCCGCCCGATCTATCCTTTTACTCAAGTCGCTCTTACCGGGGGAGTGTTTCAAAATGGTCTCCTCACTGAATCCCAGTTCTCCTCTTTCGTTTCCTCTTTCCCATATCTTAAGGTGGTCAAAATGTGTTTAGGAATTCCCGGACAAATCACTGAAATTACCAGTATGGAGCAAAAACTGGCCATTGTGGATGTGGGTGGTGTCAAGCGGCAGGTCAATATTGCTTGTATTGTGGACGAAGATCATGGGGTGGAATCCTGTGTCGGAGATTGGGTCTTAGTGCATGTGGGCTTTGCGATGAGCCGGATTGATCCTGAAGAAGCAAGGGAAACCTTAAGTTTATTGGAAGAGTTAGCAGAAGTACATCAGGAAATGGCTGCCAGTGGTTTTAATTAAGAGGTAGGGAGTGGATCAAGCCTCTAAACTGAGTCAGTCAAACTGATACCAATTCTTTGTGAAGCTGAGTAGAACCAGGGGCTGAAGTCCCTGGCTTAGCATTGATTCTACGCAAGCTCATATTAAATGGGTATGAGTCAATCAATCACCTGAATCGGTTTTAAAGCTGGGGTTAATCAACGAGGAATCATTTATGAAATACGTCAGCGAATATCGCGATCCTCAAAAATTAAAGGGTGTATTACAAGAAATTAACCGACTGGCAGCGACCCTAACCTTGAGGCAAGATCGATCTATCAAATTAATGGAAATTTGCGGCGGTCATACCCATGCCATCTTTAAATATGGTCTGGAAGACTTACTCCCCTCCGCGATCGAGATGATTCACGGCCCTGGTTGTCCCGTCTGCATCATGCCTAAAGGGCGGCTAGATGATGCGATTACCCTGGCGGAGCATCCGGACGTGATTTTTACGACCTTTGGCGATGCGATGCGTGTACCGGGTTCGAACTACAGTCTGCTGCAAGCGAAAGCAAGAGGGGCAGACATTCGGATGGTTTATTCCCCCCTAGATGCTCTCAAAATTGCGAGGGATCAGCCCGATCGGCAGGTTGTTTTTTTTGCGATCGGGTTTGAAACCACTGCCCCCAGTACAGCCTTAACGGTTTTACAAGCTGAAGCCGAAGGAATGACAAATTTTAGCCTATTCTGCAATCATGTCCTGGTTGTGCCTGCCTTGGAAGCTTTACTGAGTAATCCCGATTTGCAACTTGATGGCTTTATTGGGCCGGGTCACGTCAGTATGGTAATTGGCACAGACCCCTATCGTGTTATTGCTGAACGGTATCATAAACCGCTGGTGGTGTCGGGGTTTGAACCATTAGATTTGCTGCAATCGATTTGGATGGTGTTGCAGCAGTTAGCCGAGGGACGTTGTGCGGTCGAGAATCAGTATGGCCGCTTTGTGCAACCCACTGGGAATGTAGTGGGACTGGATGCCATGCGGCGAGTGTTTCAGGTGCGATCGACTTTTGAGTGGCGTGGTTTAGGAGATATTCCCCAGTCTGGACTCCAGATGCGGTCTGCCTATGCTCAGTTTGATGCTGAGGTTAAATTTAACCTTCCCCATCGTCAGGTGGCTGACCACAAAGCCTGTGCCTGTGGTGAAATTCTCAAAGGAGTGAAAAAGCCCTGGGAATGTAAAGTATTTGGGACAGGATGTACTCCAGAACACCCGATCGGGGCTTGCATGGTATCTTCGGAGGGAGCCTGTGCAGCATATTATAAATATGGTCGGTTGTCATCACGGGTTACTCAACCTGCCGGTGAAGTGAAACACTCGTTCAATGGATCTGGTATATCGGTCTAGAATATATCGGTCTAGAATATATCGGTCTAGAACATATCGGTCTAGAACATCCATGTTGTGCTCTTATATTGGGCTTTGATGAATGCCATGAATGCGATGGAGAATCAGTCAAATGGAGGTCGATCGGGCTCTGCTCCCAGGCTGCGCGATCCAGAAATTACACTGGCTCATGGCAGCGGTGGCAAAGCAATGCGCAATTTAATCGAAGATGTTTTTGTCGGTCATTTTGCTAACCCATCCTTAACACCATTGGAGGATCAAGCCCGGTTCGATCTGGCTGATTTAATGCAATGGGGCGATCGACTGGCGTTCACCACCGATTCCTATGTGATCGATCCGCTGTTTTTCCCAGGTGGTAGCATTGGCAGCTTGGCAATTAATGGTACAGTGAATGATTTAGCAGTGAGTGGAGCAACTCCCCTTTATCTCACTTGCAGTGTGATCTTAGAAGAAGGATTACCCGTTGAAACCTTGCGGCAAGTTGTGCAAGCGATGAAAGTAGCTGCCAACATCGCTGGAGTGCAAATCGTCACAGGTGACACGAAAGTTGTGCCACGCGGGGCAGCCGATAAGCTGTTCATCAACACCGCTGGGATCGGTGTCATGCGGCGGGGGGTTTCGCCAGCAGCTAGCCAATTACAGCCAGGTGATGTCGTTTTAGTGAACGGCACATTAGGCGATCATGGGGCCACTATTTTGTTGGCACGAGGTGAACTAGACTTATCGACCACGGTGCAAAGTGATTGCCAGTCATTAAATGGATTAGTGAATGCTATTTTGGATATTTGCCCCCAAGTGCGGGCGATGCGGGATGCCACGCGAGGTGGCTTAGCAACGGTGCTCAATGAATTTGCCACGAGTTCTCAGGTTGGGATTCGGATTCAGGAAGAGAGTTTACCGATCCAAACAGAAGTGGAGGGCATTTGTGAATTGCTTGGGCTTGATCCCCTGTATTTGGCGAATGAGGGGAAGTTAGTCGTGATTGTGCCAGGAGCAGATGCCGATCGGGTGCTCGCAGCAATGCAAAAGCATCCCGTCGGGCACAACAGTCGTGTGATTGGTGAAGTGATGGAATCTCCCAGGGGAACGGTTTTACTGAAAACTACATTTGGGACTGAGCGAGTGGTTGATCTGCTGGTGGGTGATCAATTACCCCGAATTTGTTAAGTTGTAGTGATTTAGCATCATACAGTACTATGCATGAACTGGGAGTGACACAGAATATTATTGCGATCGCCTCCGAGTATGCAGATGGTGTTCCAGTGAAGCGGGTCAGGCTGGAAATTGGTCAACTCACTGCAATTTCGCCAGATGCAATTCGCTTTTGTTTTGATGTCTGCTGTCAGGGTACCCTGCTGGATGGGGCAGTCCTGGAAATTACTGAAAAACCTGGCTTGGCTCGCTGCCGCCAATGTGGCAGAGAAGTGGCTTTAGAGGTGCCTTTTGGAGTATGTGACTGTGGTTGTGCCGATCTACAAATTGTGCAAGGGGAAGAATTGTCTATTCAGGAATTAGAAACGGAGGATATATGTGCGTAACTTGTGGCTGTTCCGATCCAAACCAAACCATAATTACTGATTTACAGACTGGCAATATAGAAGCTCTTCCTCCTGAGCAGTTCTCGGCACACACCCATGTTTTAGCGGATGGTACGGTTGTAACGCATACTCATACTCACACTCATGATCTTGAGCAACCTGGCGATCATGATACTCATACTCATGATCCTGAGCAACTTAGTGATCACGATCGTAAGTATACAGATGCTTATGATCATGCAGGTGATCACCATAATTTCCATCATGATCATATTGGCCATCATCATGAACATAGGATTACCTATGAGTCCGCGCAAATTCACGCTACAATGCATGGGAATACGATCGCTCTTGAGCACAAAATTTTAGCTAAAAATGATTTAATTGCCGCTCAAAATCGGCATTGGTTAAAAGAGCGTCATATCCTAGCATTAAATTTAGTCAGTTCGCCTGGCTCTGGTAAAACAACTTTACTGACTCGTACGATCACAGATTTGCAAGATCAGGTGCCGATTGCAGTGATTGAAGGCGATCAGGAAACGGCAAACGATGCTCAACGTATTCAAGCAACTGGATGCCCCGTCATTCAGGTCAATACTGGAACAGGGTGTCATCTAGAAGCCAGTATGATCGATCGAGGACTGCAAACCCTGAAGCCACCGATGCATTCACTCTTAATGATCGAGAACGTTGGCAATCTTGTTTGCCCAGCTTTATTTGACCTAGGCGAACATGCAAAGGTTGCTATCCTCTCGGTGACGGAAGGCGAGGATAAACCAATCAAGTATCCTCACATGTTCAAAGCGAGCCAGGTGATGATTCTCACCAAAATCGATCTATTGCCCTATGTGAACTTTGAGGTCGATCGCTGTCTTGCCTATGCCCGTCAGGTGAATCCGTCGATCGAAATCTTCCAGGTTTCGGCAACGACCGGCGAGGGACTGTCTGACTGGTATGCTTGGTTGCATCGAGCCTTAGGTTGAAGCGGTCACTTTTTCGTAGTCTTGGCAGGCGTTGCATCTACTAAAAATTAGGAACGAACTGCCATTTAGAAACCCTATCCTCTGAGCGTGACTTGCATGGATTTTCCTGGTCAAGTTGATTGCATCCCTATACCCGGAGCCACCCCTGCCCTCTCCCCAGTGACAACAGCTACAGATAATTTTTATGATGGATGAGTGTTTATTGAAACAGTCTAGACCGATTGGCGAGGTATTACTGCGAGGTATTACTCATCTAATTCTCAGCAAAAATTTACTTCAGAGTCAGAATTTTGACAACGGAATGCTTCATAACTAGGTGTAGCGTTCATAATGTGAGCAATGAGCCATGTTGAAGCAGATGCCGTGGATCCTAAGTGGTGCGATCGCGCTACTTGCCGGTTGTGTTAACCCGTCTCCTCCTGTTCAGAATCAGGATCAGTTATCTCAAACTGAGATAGGCTCTGTGGCTGCTTTCTCCGATGAAGCTTATGCTACGGTTCTGCGCACTTACGTGAATGCGGATGGGCTTGTTGATTATTCCACTTTGCAATCGAATCCTCAGGGCTTAAAGGATTTTGTTGGCAAGCTGGCAGCAGTTTCTCCGGCTACCTACGCTGCATGGAGTGAAAATGAAAAAATTGCATTTTTAGTGAATGCTTATAATGCCATCACGTTGGAATCTATCGTTGATCAGGATCCCTTAAAGGGAAGCATCAAAGATATTTTCGGAGTTTGGAATTTTAAGCGACATCGGGTGATGGGACGATCGCTCACATTAGATATGATTGAGCATGAAATATTGCGCAAAGACTTTCAGGAACCGCGTATTCATGCGGCGCTAGTCTGTGCTGCGATTAGTTGCCCACCATTGCGACAAGAACCTTATACCGGAGATAGACTGAATGAGCAGTTAGATGATCAGGTGCGCCGGTGGTTGTCCGGTGCCCATGGCTTGAAGATTGATCGGGCTGAAAATCGGGTGTCAATTTCTGCCATTTTTAAATGGTTTGGCGAAGACTGGCAGAATGCTTACAGGACAGATAATCAATTTACTGAAATTACTGAAAATGAAAAAGAACGCGCTGTTTTGAATTTTATTAGTAACTATGTTTCTCCTGAAGATAAAGCCTATCTAATCCAGGAAAGCTATAAACTAGATTACTTAAACTATGACTGGTCGTTAAATCAACAATAGGTATGCTGTGAAAAAAGTATGCTATGAAAATTAAATTTTTAACGCACTTAACAGATATGACAAGGACAAGGCTGAAGAGAGTTGGCCAGTAGATAGCTGCAATTCGGAACCGGGGGATCCCGTTGAAGGAGTGGATGATGTACCTCAATAAAATATGGCGGCATCGGTTATGGAAAGGAGTCTACTGGTTAGGAATAGGGTTCGTCACCTGTAGTTTAATGACTGCTCCTGCCTTAGCCCAAGGTACCAATAGTGCCATTCATTTTAACCCGCAAGATCTGCTGCGGAATGCCCTGCAATGGATTGACAGTTTAGGAATCATCGGTGGTATTACTTTTATTGTCATCTACATTGCGGCAACAGTTGCTTTTTTACCTGGATCCATCTTGACTCTGGGTGCGGGAGTTGTGTTTGGCGTGCTGCTCGGTGCCATCTATGTCTTTATTGGAGCAACCTTAGGCGCGATTGCCGCATTTTTAGTTGGACGCTACCTGACACGAAGTTGGATTAGCAAAAAGATTGAGGGAAGTCCTAAGTTTGTGGCGATCGATAAGGCGGTTGCCCAAGAAGGGTTCAAAATTGTATTGCTAACTCGTCTCTCGCCTGTTTTTCCGTTCAACCTGTTGAATTATGCTTTTGGTATCACAGGTGTGTCATTAAAGGATTATGCATTAGGCTCTATTGGCATGATTCCAGGGACTATCATGTATGTCTATATTGGTTCTCTCGCAGGCGATCTAGCCAGAATTGGAACTGAAAATCAGCCCACAGCTCCAGCGATTCAATGGGCAATTCGTGTGATCGGCTTGATCGCAACTGTTGCAGTCACGGTTTATGTAACCCGGATTGCCCGTCAAGCCTTAGCAGAGAAGGTCAGCGATTGATCTTTGCCGCTGATCCTGGTTCTGGTTGACTGACAAAACTCAAACTGCCCACTGCTACGCAGAAGCAAACTCCACCCCAACTCTTTTCCCGGAGCGGGCGAGGGGCTTTTGATCCAGGATTTGATTAGGAAGTCCCTTCGCCCTTAGTGGGAGCAGTGATTGAGGGATGAGGAGAAAAGATGGGTCAGTCAATCAAGATCCTTGCCCCTGCCCCTTACCCCTGCCCCTTGCCCCTGCCCCTTGCCCCTGCCCCTTGCCTCTGATTCTTGCTTCGCAAAGTGATCAATCGCAACTGGTTCGTTCTACCCGATCAGTGCCAAAATGAACGGCAGGGTAGTATTTGTATGTGAGAAATGCAGGATCTTTCAACTCAACGCCTAATTCTTGTGTTGCAGGCTAACCCCACTGATGGCACTCTGATTCAGAAAGTGTTGGCTGAGAACGATATGCACCCTCAGATTGTCATGATGAGCCACACGCAGGAGGCCCTCGACTTTCTGCGTCGGCAAGGGCTGTATATGACCAGTCAACGTCCCGACTTAATCTTGCTGGATTTGGAGCTGGGGGGTGAAACAACGGGCTATGAACTGCTTTCTGCCCTCAAAGCCGATCCCACCCTGCGGCGCATCCCCATTATTGTGCTGACCATGTCGGATCAGGTAGAAGATATCTTCAAGACCTACGCCGTTCAAGGTAATTGTTATGTAATTCGCCCTGGCAATCGGGATCAACTGGCTCAGACAATCCAGCGCATTGAAGACTTTTGGCTAAGAATTGTAACGTTACCCTCTGAGTAACACTTCTGTTACCTTAAACGGTCTTCAAACTGTTTGAAGTAATTCAAATAAGTCCCAATTTTATGAGGTAGTTAATGTTTTTTTATGCAAAAATAAGTTTCTTTATTGCGGTAAACTACATTTTATTTCATGTTTCTACAAGCTTCAGTTTTATTTAATAATTCCCAGCCGCGTTATCAAGATGGATGTTCTATCTTCAGATCAGGTGGCCTTGTTGGGTTTCAGATTTCGCATGAATCGCCAATTTTCTGTTCGTTTTCTGCCAGGTTTCAGCAGAGTTTCAGCAAGGTTTCACATCATCCATAGCGCTCCTGCTTGATTTCTGAATGGGGTGAAGGAAGCAAGTTCCTGCGTGGAGGCAGTGAAGCCCCCACACTCCTTCGTTCACAACCAATTTGTGAATGCTATATGAAAACAACGCTAAAGAAAGATCGGGAGATCGCCAACTATGAGCAACCAGACCCTTAACATTTCTGATAGTCATCTTTCCAGCTTAAAGCAGCCTTCCCTTCATACATTGACTCAAGTGCAGCCTCACGGTGTGGTTCTGGTATTGCAGGAACCTGACATGACCGTGTTGCAGGTGAGCCGCAATGTCTCACAACTATTCGATCGATCGGCTGAAGATCTGATTGGTAAAGATCTTGAAGATATTTTTGATTCCTATCAAGCCGATAAGTTACTGCGAGGACTGACGGCGGATAATTTGGATTGGATGAATCCCACGAAGGTCTGGGTTCGTCGAACTGGAGATGATTATGGGGTGTTTGATGCGATCTTCCATCGGAGTGCAGACGGCTTTTTAATCCTGGAGTTGGAACCTTCTTTGCTTCAGGACAATATCCCCTTTTTGGGCTTTTATCACCTCACCCGTGGCTCGATTCATCAACTCGAAGTTGGAGCGAATTTAACCCAATTCTTTCAGATTATTGTCCAAGAAGTCCGTAAGGTGACAGGTTTCGATCGCGTCATGCTCTATCGCTTCGATCGGGATAATCATGGGGAGGTGATGGCGGAAGATAAAGTGCCCGAACTGGAATCCTATATGGGGCTACACTTTCCGGAATCCGATATTCCCGAACCTGCTCGTAAGATGTTCGTTTCCAACTGGATTCGCACTATTCCAGATGCTACAGCCGAGCCAGTGGATATGTATCCTGCTCTCAATCCTCAAACCCGTCAACCCACTGATTTAACCCTATCTATCCTGAGAAGCCCATTCTCTTGTCACCTTGCATATCTCCACAATATGGGTGTTGGTTCATCTCTGACTATCTCTTTGATGAAAGATCACAAGCTCTGGGGGTTGATTGCTTGCCACCATCGGACTCCTCGTCAGATCCCTTACGAACTCCGCAAGGCCTGTGAATTTTTGGGACGAGTGATTTTCTCGGAAATTGCCAACCGCGAAGAAGAAGCAGATCATCATTACCGGATGAAGCTATCTCAGGTACAAGCGAGTCTGATCAATGCCATGTCGCGGCAAGATAATTTCATTGATGCTTTGGTGCAGAATGATCCGAATCTATTAGATTTGGCGAATGCCACAGGAGCAGCCGTATGCTTCAATGGGCGATGGAAGACGATTGGCCGCACCCCCTCAGAAGAAGAGTTAACCTATCTGGCGCAGTGGTTGGCAAAGAATGTCTTTGAGGATGTATTTTATACGGATTCCTTGCCACAAGTTTACTTTGAGGCGGAACGATTTAAGAATATTGCCAGTGGCTTACTTGCGATCCCAATCTCTAAACGCAGTTTCGTGCTGTGGTTCCGCCCAGAGGTGATTCAAACGGTTAACTGGGGTGGCGATCCCAATCAAGCTTATGAATTAAAGGGGACTGAAGAGAATCCCCAACTCTGTCCGCGCCAGTCTTTTGCCCTGTGGAAGGAAACGGTGCGCCTGAAGTCTCTGCCCTGGCAAGCGGTTGAAGTGAAAGCGGCATTGGAATTTCGGAAAGCGATCGTCAATATTGTGTTGCGGCAAGCTGAAGAGTTGGCGTTATTAGCTCAGGATCTGGAGCGATCGAATGCAGAACTGAAGAAATTCGCCTATGTTGCATCCCATGACCTGCAAGAACCCCTCAACCAAGTGGCTAACTATGTGCAATTGCTAGAGATGCGCTATGACAGTGCTCTGGATGAAGATGCGAAGGAGTTTATCAACTTTGCAGTGGATGGGGTTGGATTAATGCAGACCTTGATCGATGATGTTTTGGCTTACTCAAAAGTTGATCTAAAAGGAATTGAATGTCAACTCACAAACGTGGAAGCATCCTTAACTCAGGCGATCGCCAATCTGCGTGGCCGGATTACAGAAACCCAAGCCACTGTGACCTACGATCCGATGCCGCAGTTAGTGGCAGATGGTACCCAGCTAATGCAGCTTTTCCAAAACCTGATTGGCAATGCGGTCAAATTCCGGCAGCCGGATCAGCCCCCCAAAATCCACATTAGTGTGGAACGAACCGATGAATTTTGGAAATTTGGAGTGCATGATAATGGGATTGGGATTGAGCCGCAATTTGGTGATCGCATCTTTGTGATCTTCCAACGGTTACATACTCGTGATGAATATCCCGGCTCCGGAATGGGGTTAGCGATCTGTAAAAAGATTATTGAGTGCCATCGTGGACAGATTTGGGTGGAATCTGAACTGGGTCACGGTGCCACATTCTACTTCACCTTGCCAGTGGGAGGATTAGATCCGAGCCATGCTAACCGATGGAAGACGCAAAATTATCTTTTTAGTGGAAGATAATTTGGGTGATATTCGCCTGATTCAAGAAGCCCTCAAGAGTACCGCTGTAGAGTGTGACATTGCGATCGCTCGGGATGGAGTAGATGCAATGTCCTATCTACGGCGGGAAGCAGGCTACGAAAATGCCATCCGTCCTGACCTGATTTTGCTGGATCTGAATTTGCCCCGCAAAGATGGGCGAGAGGTCTTGGCAGATATCAAGGCAGATCCTGAACTCCGCCATATTCCAGTGGTGGTGCTGACAACTTCCCGCAATGAAGAGGATATTTACAACAGCTATGATTTGTACGTGAACTGCTATATTTCCAAATCACGTAATTTGAGACAATTGTTTGAGATCGTTCGGGGGATAGAGGAATTTTGGTTAGAAACAGTCGCCCTTCCCTCCCAAAATCGATAACCTGCCCCGTGGAAAGCATTCTCTTGATTGAGGACAACCGGGCTGAGGCTCGTTTGCTCCAGGAGATCCTCAAGGGCAGCCTGTTACATCAAGCTGAACTCATCCATGTGAGCCGGTTGGAGGAGGGGCTGGCTCATTGCGAACAGTATCCCATCGATATCATTTTGTTAGATCTCACCTTACCCGATAGCTACGGTTTAGCTTCCCTCGACAAACTCTTTGGTAAGGTGCCAGGTATTCCGATCGTCGTACTCACCAATACCAATGACGACGACTTAGCGGTGGAAGCAGTCCGGCGGGGAGCCCAAGATTATTTGGTGAAGCGGCAGGTCAATCAAGATTTGCTGGTGCGATCCCTGCGATATGCGATTGAACGGCAACAGGGAGAAGAGGCATTACGAGAAGCAAATGAAACGTTAGAACAGCGAGTGCAGCAACGCACGGCCCAACTCGATAATACCAATACGCTTCTGCTGCAAGAGATTCAGGAGCGCAAATCAATTCAAGAACGCCTCACTCTGGCTCAACAGGCAGCCAAAATGGGTACGTTTGAATGGAATCTAGTTACCCATCGAGTGATTTGGTCTGCGGAGTTGGAATCTTTGTATGGGGTCGCATTTGGGAGTTTCGGTGACAATTATGACCGCTGGCTACAAACCCTCTACGAGGACGATCGGGCTGAAATTGAGCAGGCTCTCGATCGGGCAATCACACATCAGCAGCCCATTAATGTCGAATTTCGAATGCGTCGTGGCTGTGGTGATCTCCGGTGGATCACAGTAAAAAGTAACATCTACGATAATGCTGAGGGAATTCCCCAGCGCATTGTCGGGATTCACATGGATATTACTGAAAAGAAACAACTTGAAACACAGTTTCTGCGAGCCCAACGATTGGAAAGTCTAGGCACATTAGCGAGTGGAATCGCGCATGACCTCAATAATATTCTCACCCCTATCTTAGGAGTCACTCAACTTCTTCCCCTCAGCTTTCCTAACATGTCTGAGCGAACTCGTCAACTGCTAGGCACGCTAGAAACCAGTGCTCGTCGCGGTAGTTCTCTCATCAAACAAATTCTATCGTTCGCCCAGGGTATTGAGGGAAAGCGGATTAGTCTCCAGGTATCCCATATTCTGCATGAAATTCACCAGATTATGGGGCAAACATTGCCTAAGTCGATCGAAATTCGTCTCAATGTCGATCCCCATCTCTGGATGGTAGAAGGGGATGTGACCCAATTGCACCAGGTACTGATGAATCTATGTGTGAATGCTCGAGATGCGATGCCTCAAGGAGGTCGTTTAACGATTCAAGCCCAAAATTTGGAACTGGATGATATCGCTGTGAGTAGATTCTTAGCGACTCGTCCGGGTTGTTATATCCACATTGCGGTGATAGATACGGGGAAGGGGATCCCTCCAGAAAATTTGTCGCGGATTTTCGATCCTTTTTTTACAACCAAGGAACTTGGAAAAGGAACGGGGTTAGGTTTGTCAGCGGTAATGGGAATTATCAAAAGTCATGGAGGCTTCATTGATGTCCAGAGTGAAGTCAACCAGGGGAGTCAGTTCTCAATTTATTTACCAGCGAGTCAAGCAGCCGTAGCTCTGGCTGAGGAGAGAATCGACTTGTTGCTGGGGCATCAAGAAATGATTTTAATTGTGGATGATGAAGTTGCGATCCGCGAAGTCCTCAAAATCACCTTAGAAACCTATCAATATCGGGTACTGGTTGCAGAAAGCGGAGCTGAAGCGATCACTCTATACCAGCGTAACAGAGATGATATTGACCTGCTCATGATCGATATGATGATGCCTGAAATGGATGGGGGAATTTTGATCACCCTACTGCGCCAAATTGATCCCAACGTGAAAGCGATCGCCATGAGTGGGCTTAATCCCGTTAAAACAAACGAGCGAGTCGCTGCGCTTGGTTTTTGTGATTTTCTGCCTAAACCTCTGACCGTGGAAGATCTGTTAAAAGCCTTGCGTCAATGCTTAGAAGGCTTCCCAGCCAATTAACCAGGCAAAGTCCCCGCTACCTCGGCTCCACAGACCTGGTGGACTGCCACCGATATTTTCCTGCGCTGCGTATTTTTGATCAGGAAGGATCGATCCCGCTAAAAATCAGCGATCGGGCTAGTCTCGCCAGAGAAGATAAACCCAGCCCAGTAGTAGGGATGCCGGTAGCTGGGGGCTTGCAGGAATTCTTGTTGAATTTGGCGAAGCGCGGCGCTGCGGCCTTGCTGCTGTTGTAGCCGCTGGTAGTAGAGGCTGATCAGTTCGGCAGTGGCGGCATCATCGACCTTCCACAGGCTCATGAGCTGGCTTTCCGTTCCAGCGATCACAAATGCCCGCCGCAGTCCATAGACCCCTTCACCGTTAGCGACTGCCCCTAAGCCGGTTTCGCAGGCAGACATCACCACTAGCTTGGTGCCGTACAGGTTGAGTCCTGCCGCTTCGGCTGCCGTCAGCACACCATCTTCGTCGCCACCACCTTGGCGAGGGTTGAACCCGGCTAAGGCTAAGCCCGATCGCAGCA
>JALOOM010000034.1 GCA_025454395.1 Elainella sp. Prado103 | reverse complement strand
TTGAGTTGAGTTGAGTTGAGTTGGATCAAATACTTAAATCAGTCTAGAGGGTAAATCCTCGCGGTAAAATCATTTCATCCAGATCATCTGTCGGCTTTATGATCCATCTTCAACCTGCGGCACGGCAGGAGATTCAGCGAATTCGATCGAAACATCCTAACCCAGAGGCCAAGTTCCGATTGGGGGTTCAACCTGGGGGCTGCGCCGAGCTTTCCTACACTTTAGGACTGGATGAAACCGTCGCCCCTGATGATCGGACTTTAGACTGTGAAGGCATTCCGATCGTGGTCGATCACCAAAGTTGGCTCTATCTCCAGGGGCTTAGCCTGGATTACTCGGAAGATTTAATGGGCGGTGGTTTTCGATTTAACAACCCTAATGCAGTGAATAGCTGCGGTTGCGGTAACTCATTTTCTACAGGGGCAACCTCTTCACTCAACCTGGCAGAGATTCCACCTCACTACGATTTCGAGGTCTAAGGGGTTCATACATAAAGCTTTTCATGCTTTTCATGCATAGCTTTATAGAGCTTTCAAGATGCCACTTGCTTGCTAGCCTATGGGGCGGATCGACAGAGAGAACATATTTCTCATAACCAGTGGGCTGGGTTGACTATGTTGAAACTCAAAAGCTCCGATTAAACGCATGACACCTAATTGTCCAGCCACGGTGTGATCGGTCAAAGTGACTTCAGTTGCTGAGCGCAGTAGAGCAATTTCTGGAGCTTGATGGGCAATCGTTTCCCAAATTTGCTGTTCAAGCTGGCTCAACAGAGTTGGTTCTAGACACCAGGCTGACTCCAGCGAACAAACAATCGATTCAGAGGCTGGAGAGGTGAGGGCTGTAGCTACCGATCGCCGCAACAAATCCCATTGGATAGTGCGATCGGGCATCTGAATCAGTAGATGTGTTGCAAACCGCAGATGACCCGTTGCCCAATCCGTCTGAGGTTGCAGCAAGCTGATGGGCAAACCACTCATCCACTGCATGACTTCATAGGCACTACGATTGATGCTCCAAAGCAGGTGAGTTCCAAACTGCTCAAGGGTGAGACTCTGCTGGGCAAAAATACGACTGGCTAAGGTCAGAGACTGTTGCAGCACATCAATCGCAGCACAGCCTTGCTCAACAATTTGGGCCAGGGTGAGTGCTTGCGAGGGCTTGGTCGATGTCAGGAGTGGAGACTGCCGTAAAACCTGGGATAGCTGATGCTCGACGGCTTTACTCACATGCTGTTCTAGCCAGTCCGATTGAGCCAGTTTCAGGTGTGATTGCTCAATCGTAAATTGTTCTGCTTGAGAAGCAGACTGAGGTTGGCTAGGTTGATCTCTGATGGATTGGTCTCTAGTGGGTTGGTCTCTAGTGGGTTGATCTCTAGTGGGTTGATCCCTAATTGGGAGGTTGCGATCCTGGCTGGGGAGATCATCCTCGGTATTTGTTGCCAGAGCGATAAACTCAAACCCTAGCTCGATCGTCGCTAAGCCTGATTGCCAAGGGTGATGGGGAATCAACCAATCGGCTGCACAACCTGACAAGTAAGTATGCAGCACTGGATAGGGCTGAGCTTGATGGATCAACCGCCGGAGAACTGTGCTAATCGAAGTGGGCTGAGGAGCCAGGATGCTATTGGGCAAATGGATCAGAGTCGTGGCGGGTAGGAGCGATCGAACCGATTGCTGAGTGACCAGATCAAACTGGTAGGTGCGTTGAGGTTGCACCAATTGCAGGATCGCGACCAAGCGCAACATACCGGTCTGCCACGGGCAATGTGGATCTTGATCGAGCCGGGTCTGTGCTGAACAACCTTCAAGCAAAGTCACCACTTCATGGGAAATCTGCATCACGTTCCAGAGTAACCATGGAGTGAGGTGGCTGAGGGGAGCAACTTGAGTTCGATCGGTCGATCGGTTAACTGATATGGAAGACTCGATTGCCGCTGATTGTAGCCCTTCTATAACGGCTTGTGCTTCCGGTTGTACTTGCGGTAAGAGTAGGGCGACTTGAGAGTCCATCTGGTGGAGTGGAGGCTGGGTAGACCGATCGCTAGGTGCATCAGGTCTTGATCGCGGGGCAGCGCTAATCGAGATCTCAGTTGAGCGGTCAAGGGAAGATTCCACCCGATCGGTCGTTGGAATTGCGACTCGAATCTGAGCGATCCGCCGGACTAATCGATGGACGGCCGAAAATTGGCGGGAAGGCTCGATCGGGGGAAGCGATGGAACCTGCCAGCGCAGAATGGTTTGAGCCACAATTGCCGGATCGGGCGAGCTAGGGTTCACGGCAGAGAGAGAAGAAATTGCAACACTAGAGAGAGTTTGCAGCGTCGAGGTCATTACCCAGGAGTCCAGTCGGCAGGAGGGTCGGTCGGCAAGGAGGCAAAGTAAACCAGGGTTTGATCGAATGCACTCCGGCGAAATATAGAAGTAGTGTCTTTATAGCTTAGTTTAGCCAGTTCGATCGCTATATCTGGAAAAAATTCTTCTGCCGGTTTGCATGGCTGTTGGTATTCGAAGCTGGCAATTGGCGACCCCTAAATTTCAGGTGGATAAAAGTCTTGCAGTTCGAATTACAAAAACATTTGAAGCTGGCGATTGGCGACCCCTAAATTTCAGCCTGAAGCTTAGCGATCGGCATCCTCGAATTGCCGGATCAACTGGCTGATCAATACTCTGAGCTGTCACGCTGGATTTGATTGAGTAAACCACGGATTGAAACGGCATCCTTGGCTTGGGGAACTTGCGCTAGATAGGTCTCCAAATCTAGACTTGCTTCAGACCAACGGCCAATCTGGTAATACAATAGTCCTCGATCGCGCTGCTCAAAGACAGCATCGGGAAATAACAAGAGCATCCGTTCAACCGCAGCTAAGGCTTTGAGGGCTTCATTCCGTGATAGATAGATGGACTTAAGATTTCCTAACATCCGCATCAAGAACTGGCGGGGGGCAACGGGAGCCAAATATTCGGGACGCAGTTCGATCGGCCGATTGAAAATTTCGCTCAGCCGATTCTGACAATCTTCGGAAAACAACACCTCACCCTGATGAAATGGATCAACGAAAACCTGCATGTCTTCAATGGTCGGGCGAATCAGAAAATGACCGGGCATCCCCACCCCCACCATCGGGAACTGAATCCGATCGGCAACCTCCAAGTAAACCAGCGACAGCGTGATGGGAATCCCTAAGCGTCGATCGATCACTTGATTGAGATAGCTATTGTCAGGATCGTAATATTCCTCGGTATTGCCCCGAAACTGCAAATCTTCGTAGAGATATTGATTCAGAACTTGAATAATCCGCAGGGGATACGGGGACGCAGGCAATCGTTCGCGCACTTCACTGGCCATCGTATCTAGCGCGTTGAGATATTCCTCTGAATCAAGCTCAGGGTATGCTTCTTGAGCCAGATACAGGGCGGCTCTGGCTAAGTTAATTTGGTCATCAGGTTGATGAATTTCTTGATAAAATCGCTGCCGGGCGATCGGAAAGTCCATGGTTTGCTGCCTTCTGGTTTGCAGCTCGACGAGCCGGGCTGATCCGTGAGGATCTGAGGATCTATGGTCTAAACTAGCTACCCCGTAAACGGTTGAGTAACCAGGCGAGTCGAGCTTTAGCTAGATCTAAATTGTCTACGATATGGGGGTTCACATCGCTTTCATTCTCATCAGCCCCACCTTTGTCATAGCCTAAGCGCCCTACGGTGTCACGGAGTCGATCGGAGAGAAAGACGGCGATCGCATGGTAGAAATGGCTGGCAAATTCCACATCTTGTAGCAGCTTGGCCGCTAACTTGGAGCGAGGAATTGCCCATACCAGCGTATTCTCAACTGCTTTAACCGTTGCAGTGGGTGGACGGGCATCCACAAACGAAATTTCCCCCACAATTTCGCCTGGACTGAGCCGAGCAATCTCATCACTGCCCATCCGATCGACACAGACCATCAATGCGCCATCCAACACAATATAAAAGGCATCCGTTGGCTCTCCTTCTCGGATCAAAACGCCTTGGGCCGGAATTTCCCGGCGTTTCCCAGCGGCCATTAACCAATCAAAATCTCGATCGCTGAACTGGGCCAGCATGTAGAGCGCTCTTTTCATCTCAATAACCTGAGAGGGTTGGGTCTAGCAAAGAATGGAACCTGATTGCTTTCATTTCCTAAGCAGATTTCCACGCCAGAAATAGGACTGGACAAATGCCTGAGTACATCAATGATTAAGCTTGTGAGCGGGACAAAGACAATGACCTATCTGAATGACTTACTTTCAAGTGTCCGACTTTAAATGTCCGAAAATGTCCGAGAATGTCTGACAACGGGACTCACCCATTGAGATGACCCCTGATCTATGTAACTCCCCCTCGGCCGACAGGATTCCCGATCGGCTGACTCAACCAAAAATTGCGAGAATTTAGCAATTAAATCTAGCGGAAAATTATCAGCTTGCGGGTAAACCGCAACATATCTCCAATTCCGTCATCCTGATTTGAGAGATCTATCCCCCCATCCTCAAGGTTTGCGATCCCCCAACTCAGACCACTGGATCGCTTCTACCCCGCGCACGCTGCCCTCTGGCAGTCTAATCCCCATAGTCTTGTCCTGAGCCAAACTGCCAAGCTTCTAGCCATCGATCGAACCCATAACGCTGGCTGGGTGCGGATTTCAACCAGGGTTGTAAGGCTCGTCCGATCGGGTAAAGCCCCGTATAGACTGCCAGCAATAGATAATGCCCCAGCCACTCAAGCAGCGTCGCCAGCCCCACTTGGGGAATCACTTTCAGAACCAAAATCGGTTGGGCGATCGAAACCCGTAACATGGTTTGGAACAGGGCTGGGAACTGCACCACATCCTGCAAAAATGGCTTTAGCACCGGATCGCCTAGCTCTGCCATTTCGCGAAACACAGCCGAGAGCAACTGATTGATTTGATCAGGAGGAACAGACTGATTGATTCCGACACTCATCGCCCGCTGAAAGAGCCAAGTCACTGACAAACTTGGTTGATAGGGTTGAAGCCGGGCTAAATCTGCTGCCCTGAGTCGATCGGTGGTGAGAGCGGCTTGAATGCCATTGGTCAAGCGTGGCAAGTGCCGAATCATGGCACCAAACCCACCGAAGCTGAGGGGAGATTGGTTGCCACTGCTATCTCCGATCGCCAGCATCCGATCCCAGCCCAATCGGAGCGGACTTTGGCGATAACAAGGAAAAAAGCCAAATAGGGCGCGTTGAAACTGAAGTTGGCTCAGCTCAACCTGCTGATATTGAGGGAGTAATCTGAAATAGTCTGCAAAGAGATCCTGAAGGCTGGGTCGATCGGGATGGGCATCCAGATAGGTAAACAGATAAGTTGTGCGCCCGTCATGGGCGGGAAAAGCTTCCCAGAAATATTGGCACTGATTTTGGATCGGTGTGATCGAAGCAAACAGATCGCCCGTTTGATTCTCAGAGAACCCTTGGGCACAGGTACCGACTACTAAGCACACGGCATCCGGCTTGCTGCCTTGGCGAGACTGACGAGCGATCGGTGAAAAATGCCCCATTGCATCCAGCAACAAGCGCGATCGAAAGGTCGAAGATGCAGCCGAAGATGAGGTCGCAGGGGTGGGAGAGGGGGCGTTACCTTCCCCTGTCACTGGAGCTCGCTGGGAAAAAGTAGTTGTGACATTGATCCCATTTGGATGGACGATCGCCGCTTCAAAGCCGGTTTGCTCAAAGAGCTGCCCCCCGGCGGCCAAAAATTTGGTTTTCAAGGTTTCCAATAGAAAAACTGGATCAACCCCAACATTCAACACATCTTCTACCCACAGTTCTATGCCCTGATCAAAGCTGATCCGAGCGGGGTTATACTCGGTCACGATCGCCCGCTCTAACTCCTGAGCCGTCAGCAAATTGAGTGTAATGAGGCTATGAAGCTCGCGCCGGGAAATATTCCACTCTTGCACGCGACCTCGCAAAATGCCTTTCTCTAGCAGGGCAACTCGCCAACCCTGCTGAGCCAACGCTGCTCCTAGCATGATCCCCAGGGTACCCCCACAAATCACCACATCCCACTCGATCGACTCCAGCCGATCCGGATTCTCTTTAACGACTGGAATGACCGGCAGCTCATCGGTTCGGTAGGCTTGCCAAAGGCGATCGGCCTGAGCTAATTGGGTCAGCACATCGCCAGGCAGTTGGGCAAGAATCTGTTCAGTGAGACTCATGGGTTGGCTCATGTGCGAAATAGCGGTAGGGTTTTCTTGATCTTAAACTCGGTCTTTCCAGAATTTACGGTAGCGTAGATAGACAGTTATGGTGTGCTGCATGGATTGACCGAACTATGCCGTTGATCAGGCCTTCTACTCCAGTTAAACCTCGCCAAAGCCCGCCCTGGTTCTGGATCGGCATGGGAGGAATTTTTTTGGGCTCTCTGCTGCTCCGGTTTTGGGGATTAGGGCGGTTCAATACGCTGGTGTTTGATGAGGTGTACTATGCCAAATTTGCCAGTGCCTTTCTCAAAGGTGAAATCGTCTTCACGGGTCATCCGCCTCTCAGCACCTACATCATCGCGATCGGGATTTGGATCGGTCAATGGTTGCCCTGGGGCAATAGCCAACCCCAAAACGAATTGACGGGATTGTTGTTGTCGCCCTTTAGTTACCGTTGGTTGAATGCCTTCACGGGTGCATTGATTCCACTGGTGGTCGGCGCGATCGCTTATCAACTGTTGCATCGCCGGAGCTATGCTTTGTTGGCAGCTTTATTGATGGGTCTAGATGGATTATTTCTGGTCGAATCTCGCTACGCCCTCAACAATGTTTACCTCGTGCTATTTGGCTTGCTAGGCCACCTCTGGCTCTTGATCGCGCTCAAACGCAAGCAACGCAGACGTTGGGTTTACCTCATTCTCTCGGGTGTTGGCTTTGGAGCAGCGGGAGCAATCAAATGGAATGGTTGGGGTTTTCTCTTGGGAGCCTATGGTGTCTGGGCGATCGCCTGGTTGGTGGAATGGTTTAACTCGATTCGCGAGTCTTTCTTACCGGAGGATCCAGCGGTACACCGTCGTAGTTTTATTTCTCCACTACAACACCTGACTCAACTCCATCTTGGGCAGATTCTGATGGGCTTTGGAGTCGTGCCGCTGCTGACCTACTACCTGAGTTGGGTTCCATACATGCTGGTTGATCCCAGCGATGGCGGCTTTCTAGAACTGCAAGCCCAAACGATGGATTATCACAAACGGGTCGGGGGCTTAGATGCTCATCCTTACTGTTCGCTCTGGTACAGTTGGCCGCTCATGCAGCGCCCTGTTGCTTATTTTTATGAAATGAGCCAGGGTGGTTCAGCTTCTGCCGCCATTATTGATTTGCCTCGTCCGACCTATATTTCCACCCCAATTTATGATGTCCATGCGATGGGTAATCCACTGCTTTGGTGGTTTTCAACTGTCGCAGTCGGCATCTTTTGCCTGTTTTTGGGCTATCGCTGCTGGCAAGTCCTCTGGGGTAAGTTCGCCCATTCCCTGGCCACTTTGCCAGAGAGAGGCTCTGCTGCCCGATCGAATACTCCGATAGCTGGGACAAGACGGTTAACCGGGCGATCGAATCAGTCAACCAGTGTTCTTTATAGTTGGACGATCGCTTACTTACTGATTAATTGGGGAGCAAACCTATTGCCCTGGGTGAGTGTCACTCGTTGTCTGTTTATTTACCACTACATGCCCTCGCTAGTGTTTTCGGTCTTACTGCTGGCGCTTTTGGTCGATCGCTGGTTTCAAAGTGCGCTGGTTTGGCAGCGGACGGCGGCGATTACGACTGTTCTGCTGGTCGGAGCGGGCTTCATCTTCTGGCTCCCTTTATTTTTAGGTTTGCCACTGTCCCCGGAAGGCATTGCCCTGCGGCGCTGGTTTAGCTCCTGGATCTAGGTGTGGCTTTCAACCAGAGTTGAAGAGGGTTTCCGGAAAATTGCTCGATAAACCGGGTCACCTTTTGCTAAAGTTGAGCGCTCCCGTTCGGTTGGTACAGGCAAAGGGTTTTCGGGTAACCAACCCAGCCCTTGCCGCTCAAATTGAGGCACGGCTGCAAATCGATCGCACATTTCTATGGCGACTGATTCTATATCTGATTGCAGAAAAACCACGCCTTGCGGTGCTAAAAACTCTGCTAAGCAGTCCACTACTTCTGGCTGTACCACTCGCCTTTTTTGATGCCGTTTTTTAAACCAGGGATCGGGAAACTGAATCGAAACACGCTGCAAGGTATTGGGTGGCAAGGATTGGAGGAGGGGGCGCAAGAAGTTATTGACGTTGCAAAAGATATAGTGCAAATTAAACAACTCTGCGCGATCCCGATCTTGATTGGCTTGCTGCACTAACGGCTCTCGAATTTCTAAACCTAAAAAATTCCAATTTGGCTGCTCAGCAGCTAGCGCCAGCAAAAATTGCCCCTTCGCACAGCCAATATCGAGGTGAAGCGGCTGTTGAGGTTGAGCATAGAGTATTCGCCAGTCTGGTACTTGGGGAGGATGTTGGTATTTTTGACTTAGCGGATTGACATGCTGACGCACACGAACAACAGGCACTGCAATTCCTCCCAAAACAGTAAACCACTCACGTTTAGCGATCAGAAATTTTCTCCGGCTTCCAGCTTACAGTTTGTTCCTGACCAGTTTTTGAATTTATAGTTTCTCAGCTATCCTGGCAGAATCAGTGACAGTTCAGAATCAGTGACAGTTCAGAATCAGTGACAGTTCAGAATCAGGGTGATGTGCATTGTATTCTCCTAATGCTAGAGGCAAGATGCATTGGATTTAGACTGGAGAAAAACCACATAATTCTGCTACCCCTAGACTGAAGCCCATCCCAAAATCATGACCTTGCAATTCCGGTTTGCCGTCATCAGCGATCCCCATATCGCTTTGCCTGAGACCATTTGGGATCATCCCAACCGATTCCATTTAGTCGAAGTGAGCATTCCAGCGATCGAGTCCATTTTTGCTCATCTCAACCAGCTCGATCTTGATTTTCTGCTGTTGCCTGGTGATCTCACCCAGCATGGCGAACCTGAAAATCACACTTGGTTGGCGCAGCGATTGGCCCAATTGCCCTATCCAGCTTATGTGATCCCGGGCAATCATGATGTAGTCACTCGTGAGGCATCCGATCGATCGATCGGGCTGATGGATTTTCCCCAGTACTATCAGAAGTTTGGCTATCAGGATGGAGTTGATCCTTACTACACCTGTTCGATCTTGCCAGGGCTTCGCCTGATTGGGCTGAACTCAAATGGATTCGATGCGGAGGGCAATCAATTGCGATCGGGCTATCTGGATTCCCGTCAGTTAGCCTGGCTCCAGCAAATCTTAGCGGATGCCAGCGAAGAAACGATTCTGGTCATGCTGCATCACAATGTGTTAGAGCATTTACCAGGTCAGCAACAAAGTCCCTTGGGCAGCCGTTACATGTTGCAAAATAATGCAGAATTGCTGGCGATTTTGCGGCAAGCGGGCGTAGAGCTACTGTTCACTGGGCATCTGCATGTACAAGATGTTGCCTATACTCATGGATTGCACGAAATTACTAGATTGTACGAAATTACGACAGGTTCGCTCGTCAGTTATCCCCACCCATACCGAATTTTAGAATTACATCAGGATCGGCAAGGACATCGCTGGCTACGAATGGAGTCTCACTGGATTCAGCAAGTACCCGGCTGGAACAATTTACAGCACTACTCACGCCAATGGATGGGCGATCGATCGATTTCTTTTATTGTTAAACTATTAACGCAGTCTCCTTTAGCACTACTTCCCGAAGAAGCGCTAGAGATTGCTCCTGACTTACGTGACTTTTGGGCAGATATCGCCTACGGGGATCAGCAATTTCATTTCCCCCACCTACCGCAAAGAGTCCAGCGCTTTTTATCCGGCTTCAGTGCAGTGGATGCCCAAGGTGCACCACAGACTATTGATAACGCAGCAGTGCTTTCTTTAACGGCGAAATTGGTGTGATTCATCTCATCGCAATTGCGTCTGCTTGAGGTCAAAAAGCCATTGTGTTGCTATGAGAGTACGGCTATAAAGCGTGGTTCAAGGCAGCTCCTTGAAATTTTCGGGTAGTCTGTCTAGAGTTTCGTGGATTTGTCGGGCAATCCTAGCTCGTAATGCGGCAGATATCGCTGACATTGCTTAATTTTTTCTTCGATGATTTGATCTGCTGTCGGCTTATCAATAAATTGATAAGAAACACAAATTGACAGGCATCATCTAAAATCGATATAGTTAGAGACTGTGAAAACTTAGGTCAACTCCTTAGAAAGGGTAGATTTATCCTAGCTCATGCCAACTATTCAGCAGCTTATCCACACTGAGCGCCAAAAGGCGAATAAGAAAACAAAATCTCCGGCTTTGAAGAGCTGTCCTCAGCGGCGCGGAGTTTGCACTCGTGTTTACACTACCACTCCCAAAAAGCCTAATTCAGCTTTGCGGAAGGTGGCGCGGGTTCGTCTCACCTCGGGCTTTGAGGTGACAGCCTATATTCCAGGGATTGGTCATAACCTGCAGGAGCACTCCGTAGTGATGATTCGCGGTGGACGGGTTAAGGATCTGCCGGGGGTTCGCTATCACATCATTCGCGGTACGTTAGATACGGCTGGTGTGAAAGACCGCAAGCAAGGCCGCTCGAAGTATGGTGCTAAGCGTCCAAAATCGTAATTTGTTTCACCCTGAAACTGCTCTGAAAGCAACAGGATGGAAAGCTCCTTTTTTGGGGTGTCATGGCGGGAGTAAGTTCAGGCTACAGCGCTAGTTACCCCATGTGAGTGGGAGATTGCCCGAGCCTGATTTGTCGATCGCGATTCCATCTAAAGGTTGTTCGATGTGGAGTGACAGCTAGTGCTGCCGAAGATTACGTTGGAAGCCTTAAGGTAGTTTGTTCAAATTACTGCATCGGTTAACTAGATCAGAATAGTTTGCGCTCGAAGAAATCTTTCGCCTGTCTATTTGAGAATGGCTAATCCATTTGGTGATTGTCAGTGATCTCAAATAATTAAATTCAAAATCTTACGAAGTTTATTGTTCCGAACTCTATCCTTGAAGGTTTAGTCAATACCATGTCTCGTCGAACTGCTGCTCAAAAACGTTCTGTTTCTCCTGATCCGGTTTATAACAGTCGCCTCGTTAGCATGATGGTGGCTCGTTTAATGCGTGCTGGTAAAAAATCTCTGGCATACTCCATCGTTTACGATGCCTTCAAAATTGTTGAAGAGCGTACTGGATCAGATCCCTTAGAGCTGTTTGAGCGGGCAGTGAAGAATGCGACTCCTCTCGTAGAAGTAAAAGCGCGTCGAGTCGGTGGAGCGACCTACCAGGTGCCCATGGAAGTTCGTTCTGATCGGGGGATCGCCTTAGCATTGCGTTGGCTGACCCAGTTTTCACGTCAACGGTCTGGACGAACCATGGCTGGACGACTGGCCAATGAACTGATGGATGCTGCAAACGAGACAGGTAGTGCAATTCGTAAACGCGAAGAAACGCACCGAATGGCAGAAGCCAACAAGGCCTTTGCCCACTATCGCTACTAAATTGCCACTAAATTTGTCAGATCTACATCTTGCGTGGGATAAAGTATAAAATCTTAACAGAAGCAGGCGGAAGCTCTGCGGCGGAAACTGAAGGAGGTAGCTGTGGCACGTAATATCCCGCTTGATCGGGTACGCAATATAGGAATTGCCGCGCATATCGATGCCGGAAAGACAACAACAACAGAGCGGATCCTCTACTACTCTGGTGTGGTTCACAAAATTGGCGAGGTTCACGAAGGAACTGCCGTAACGGACTGGATGGAGCAAGAGCGGGAGCGGGGTATTACGATCACTGCTGCTGCGATCAGCACAGCTTGGACTAGGCGTGATCCAGAAAATCCGACTCAACCTCAACCCGAAGCCCTTGAGCATCGCATTAATATTATTGACACTCCAGGTCACGTAGACTTCACAATTGAAGTTGAACGTTCGATGCGAGTGTTGGATGGTGTGATTGCAGTTTTCTGTTCTGTAGGTGGGGTTCAACCTCAGTCAGAGACGGTTTGGCGGCAGGCCGATCGCTATAGCGTTCCGCGCATTGCTTTTGTCAACAAGATGGATCGGATGGGCTCGAACTTCAATAAGGTATATATGCAGGTTCGTGATCGCTTACGGGCGAATGCTGTACCCATTCAATTGCCGATTGGAGCTGAGGAAAACTTCAAAGGCATTGTAGATCTGGTACGGATGAAGGCCTACCTCTATGCCAATGATGTTGGTACAGATATCCAGGTGGTGGACATTCCGGATGATATGCAGGAGATGGCGGAAGAGTTCCGCTTGAAACTTGTAGAGTCTGCGGCTGAGGTTGATGATGATCTAATCGAGAAGTACTTGGGTGGAGAAGAACTGACTGAAGAGGAGATCCGTCTTGCTCTACGCAAAGGAACCATTGAAGGTAAGATTGTCCCGATGCTATGTGGGTCTGCCTTCAAAAATAAAGGGGTTCAGCTCTTATTGGATGCAGTAGTTGACTATTTGCCTTCACCTACGGAGGTGCCTCCTATCCAGGGGACTCTTCCGGATGGCAGTACTGCTGCTCGTCAGGCGAGTGATACGGAACCCTTCTCAGCCCTTGCTTTTAAGATCATGGCTGACCCCTATGGACGCTTGACTTTTGTCCGCGTCTATTCGGGTGTCCTGACCAAAGGGAGTTACATATACAATGCAACGAAGGGTAAGAAAGAGCGGATTTCGCGCTTGATCGTTTTGAAAGCGGATGATCGGCTAGAGGTGGATGAACTGCGTGCAGGTGATTTGGGTGCTGCACTGGGTTTGAAAGACACCTTTACCGGTGATACACTCTGCGACGAATCTTCTGCGATTATCCTGGAGTCTCTGTTCATCCCAGAACCTGTCATTTCAGTTGCGGTAGAGCCAAAGACCAAGCAGGATATGGAGAAGCTTTCTAAAGCTTTGCAATCCTTATCTGAAGAAGATCCAACCTTCCGAGTGAGTGTTGACCCTGAAACCAATCAAACTGTAATTGCGGGGATGGGTGAGCTTCACCTTGATATTCTGGTCGATCGAATGAAGCGAGAGTATAAGGTTGAAGCCAATGTAGGCGCTCCTCAGGTTGCATACCGTGAGACGGTGCGGAAGCCAGTACGGGCGGAAGGAAAGTTTGTCCGTCAAAGTGGTGGTAAGGGGCAGTATGGCCATGTTGTGATCGAGCTTGAGCCCGGAGAGCCTGGTACAGGGTTTGAGTTTGTTTCCAAGATTGTAGGCGGCGTTGTTCCGAAGGAGTATGTCGGACCTGCTGAACAGGGAATGAAGGAAGCCTGTGAATCAGGGATTTTGGCGGGATATCCGGTGATTGACCTGAAGGCCACTCTGGTGGATGGCTCCTATCACGATGTAGACTCCTCAGAAATGGCATTTAAGATCGCCGGTTCAATGGCGATCAAAGAGGCTGTAATGAAGGCTTCGCCAGTTCTGCTTGAGCCAATGATGAAAGTTGAAGTTGAAGTTCCCGAAGACTTTATCGGTAACGTCATTGGTGACCTTAACTCTCGTCGGGGTCAAATTGAAGGTCAGGATACTGAACAGGGAGTTGCGAAAGTGACTTCGAAGGTACCGTTGGCAGAGATGTTTGGATATGCGACAGACATCCGGTCGAAAACCCAGGGCCGTGGCATATTCACAATGGAGTTTAGTCACTACGAGGAAGTTCCACGTAACGTGGCTGAAACCATCATTGCGAAGAGTAAAGGGAACGCATAGTCAGTAGAGAGGAATAGATAGATACATGGCACGCGCAAAATTTGAACGAACAAAACCCCACGTTAACATCGGTACGATTGGTCACGTTGACCATGGGAAAACGACTCTGACTGCCGCAATTACAATGACGCTGGCTGCTAATGGTCAGGCACAAGCTCGTAAGTATGATGAGATTGATGCGGCTCCTGAAGAGAAGGCTCGTGGCATTACGATCAATACAGCGCATGTGGAGTACGAAACCGAAAATCGTCACTATGCCCACGTTGATTGCCCAGGTCACGCTGACTATGTGAAAAATATGATCACAGGGGCGGCCCAAATGGATGGGGCTATTCTGGTGGTTGCTGCCACGGATGGTGCCATGCCTCAGACCAAAGAGCATATTCTGTTGGCTCGTCAGGTGGGTGTTCCGAGTATCGTTGTCTTCCTCAATAAAATTGATCAGGTTGATGACGAGGAGCTGTTAGAGTTGGTCGAACTTGAGCTGCGCGAGTTGCTCGACAGCTATGAGTTTCCTGGTGATGACACCCCGATTATTCGCGGTTCTGGGTTAATGGCGTTGGAAGCCATGATCAAAGATCCGAAAACAGCTCGTGGTCAGAACGAGTGGGTTGACAAAATCTATGACTTGATGGATGCAGTAGATGCTTTCATTCCAACTCCTGAACGAGATGTAGACAAACCCTTCTTGATGGCGGTTGAAGATGTTTTCACCATTACGGGTCGAGGAACTGTTGCAACCGGACGGATCGAGCGTGGCAAGATCAAGTTGAACGAGACGGTTGAACTGGTCGGAATCCGTGACACTCGCTCTACTACTGTTACGGGTATCGAGATGTTCAAGAAGAGCCTTGAGGAAGGAATGGCAGGAGACAATGCCGGTCTACTTCTTCGGGGTCTAAAGAAAGAAGATATCGAGCGTGGTATGGTGCTGGCTAAACCCGGTTCGATTACTCCTCATACTGAGTTCGAAGGTGAGGTTTATATTCTGACCGAGAAAGAGGGAGGACGCAAAACGCCATTCTTTGCTGGTTACAAGCCCCAGTTCTATGTTCGTACCACCGATGTAACTGGTACAATCGCTGCGTTCACAGCAGATGATGGTAGCAACGCGGAAATGGTGATGCCTGGTGATCGGATCAAGATGACTGTACAGTTGATTAATGCGATCGCTATTGAGCAAGGGATGCGTTTTGCTATCCGTGAAGGTGGACGGACGATCGGTGCTGGTGTCGTGTCTAAGATCATGAAATAACCGTATGATCTTTGAGGTTCAGCAGTTGGCTTCAGGGTTGGCTGCTGAACTCTTATGCTCAATTTATGCTCAATCTGACCTTGCTTGATGATGAGTATTGCAAGAGATTGCAAGATGCGAGATAGCAATAGGCAGTTGAAGGGCTAAGCAGCGATGATGAATTTGATTGAACCTAGACAATTGAGAGAATTAGCTTAAGCAAATGGCAACTATTCAGCAACAGAAAATCCGTATTCGCCTCAAAGCGTTTGATCGTCGCCTTTTGGATACCTCCTGTGAAAAGATTGTGGAAACGGCTAATCGCACGAATGCTACAGCGATCGGACCTATCCCTTTGCCGACCAAGCGCCGTATTTACTGTGTGTTGCGTTCTCCTCACGTCGATAAAGACTCACGCGAGCACTTTGAAACCCGGACACACCGTCGTATTATTGATATTTATCAGCCTTCTTCGAAAACAATTGATGCTCTGATGAAGCTAGATCTGCCGGCAGGGGTTGATATCGAAGTGAAGCTGTAGTTTTTTCGGGACTGAGCTGGGGATCCCGATGCAAATGAGATAAACTGTTGAAAGTAGTTGCAAACTGTAACTACTTTTTTCAATTTTTGTTTTTATCAATTTGACTGCGGTTTTTTGATCTGTCTTGCCGCTCTGTCCACCCCACAGGTCATTCACGGGTAATGTTTTTTCCTTCTTCTGTTGCAGTTCGTGAACTTCCCTTATTCCCTCTGCCTGAGGTGGTTCTTTTCCCTGGCATCCCCTTGCCGCTTCATATTTTTGAGCCCCGCTATCGAATTCTGATGAATACAATTCTAGAAAGCGATCGGCGTTTTGGTGTTCTGATGGTGGATCCGATGGAAGGGAAGGTGGCGAATGTCGGCTGCTGTGCTGAATTGGTTTACCATGAGCGCACGCCGGATGACCGAATGTACATTAAAACAGTCGGGCAGCAACGATTTCGCGTTCTAGACTATGTTCGTAAAAAGCCTTACTATGTTGGTCTTGTAGAATGGATTGAAGATCAGCCAACTGAGCAAGATTTGCATCGGTTGATGAAGGAAGTTGATCAACTCTTGCGAGATGTGGTACATCTATCAGGCAAACTAACCGAGCAGGAAATCGAACTACCAGATGATATCCCTACTTCTCCTCTGGAGCTATCCTATTGGGTGGCTGGGAACCTGAAAGGAGTTGCCCCTGAGCAGCAAGCTTTGCTAGAAATGCAAGATACCGCGATTCGGCTAGAACGGGAGGCAGAAATCTTAATGACAACCCGTAACCATTTAGCGGCGAGAGCTGCCCTCAAGGATGCATTTGATTAAAAGCTTTGTCCCTCTAGTCAGCTCTCCAGTGGACTCCTAGTTAACCGGAACAAGAACTAACTGGCGATTGCCTGTTCTGCTTTGGCGTAGGTCAGTTGAGGCTCAGTTGAACCTAGACTCAGTGTTGCAAGGTTCAATGTTGTAGATACAATAACTGCCAAACACTTTCAGCATTTCGGTTTGAGCCTTGAGATCTATTAAGGCAGCCTGAACGGTCTCTGTGTCCAAACTCGCTTCAATATCAACGAAAAATAAGTAATCACCGAGCGATCGTTTCGTAGGACGTGACTCGATGCGGCTCAGATTCAGACCGCGTTCTGCGAATACTTGTAGGGCTTTAACAAGCGCACCCGGTAAGTTTGCGGGGATGCTAAAGGCTAAGGAAGTATGGCTACCCTGTGGTGCTACCTCAGGACTGAGCACCCAAAAGCGTGTGCAGTTGTCCGGGTGATCATTAATCGGGTAAGCCAGAATCGGCAGCCCATAGATCTGAGCGGCCCTTTGAGAGGCGATCGCCGCTGTTGAAACATCTTGATCAAGCTGCTGTAAAGCTTCCGTTGTAGAGTTTGTCGGGATGAGTTGAGCATTTGGCAAAAACTGGTGCAACCATCCTTGACATTGAGCTAGCGCTTGAGGATGAGAATAAACTGTTTGGATGTTTTCTAACCCGGTAGCACAGGAAAGTAGGGCATGAGAGATGGGTAAAACGAGAGCCCGTTGAATATGCAGTACATCCAGTTGCCACAGTGTATCTAGGGTTACGCCTACTCCACCTTCAATCGAGTTTTCGACGGGAACCACTGCTAACTGTGACTGCCGTTCTGCAACTGAATATAGCGTTTGGATAATACTGGGATAGGGACAGAGCTGTATCTCTGCTTTGATTTCGGCTTGTAGCTGTTGAGCACAAGCCAAGGCAGCCATTTCCGCGTATGTTCCCGAAGGTCCCAAGTGAGCGATTGATAAAACCATAAAATTAAAACTCAGTAATGAAGAAGCAAACTCCGAAGCAATATAAATAAGTTCATCTTGAAGCTGCCAGCCCCCAGATATCGTCAAAAAATACAACGTTACATGAAGTTTAATGCAGTCAGCCTCAGACTGAACCCTATACTCATGAGAGTCAAGGTGGTTTTTCAGGAAAACTGTAAAATTTAGTTAGCGACTTGACAAATTCCTTCCAGATGATTGAACAACATGAATGTTTGCTTCTCTGCGGCGCAATCTGTGGAAATCGCCGTCCCCAATCAACCAGTTCCAATTCAACACTATCTACGTCAACCCCAGCGTTTAGTTCATGCACTGATCGATCCCAATCGGGTTGAAGCATTGGGTAATGATCAATTTCGCTTTAAGATGCGACCGTTACATTTTATGACGTTAACGCTCCAGCCCACTGTTGATCTGAAAATCTGGGCAGAGTCAGAGGGGCGGATTCATTTGCAATCAACTGGGTGTGAAATTCTAGGAATTGAATATATTAATCAACGGTTTGGCTTACAACTGGTGGGTGAGCTTTTTCCGATCACCCGTCTTAGCAAAACCTACTTAAGCGGAGAAGCGAGACTGAGAGTAGAAGTTGACATGCCTCCTCCTTTATCCTTCACTCCTCGCCCGATCGTAGAAGCAACTGGGAATGGATTGCTGCACAGTGTTTTGTTGACGATTAAGCAACGTCTTGCTCATCAGATCGTGGCGGACTATTCAGAATGGGTCAGTCACCAAGCGTATGCCTCCTCCGCGCTGACGGATGCCTCTTTTTGTTCGTCTAATAGCTCAGCGATTTAACTCAGCGATTTAACTCAGCGATTTAGCTCAGCCATTTAACTTAGTTGACGTGACTTGGACGAATTGTCCACCTTATTCCTTATTCCTTACGATTGCTCAGGTCATTTCTGATTTGCAATGTCATCCAATGAAAGTTGAATCTGGCACGGACTGAAGGAACGACGGTGCTGACGAGTGATGCCAAGTTGTTGAAGAGCTAGGCGATGTTTGGCAGTTCCATATCCTTTATTAGTCGCTAAATCATAGCCTGGATAACGATCCGCCAGCCGGATGATTAATCGATCGCGCCAGACTTTAGCCACAATACTAGCTGCTGCAATGACGAGTGAGTGGCGATCACCCTGAACAACCGTCCGTTGAGGAATGATCAGCGTTCGAATCGGCTGATTGCCATCAATTAGACAAAATTCTGGAGGTGGTTGCAGTCGCAGAATTGCTCGTCGCATGGCCAGTAAAGAAGCTTGCAGAATATTAAACCGATCAATCTCTGCTACAGAGGCCATGCCAATTTGACAACTCACAGCAACTGATCGAATTTGTTCCGCCAGTTGTAGCCTGCGCATGGGTGTGAGTTGCTTACTATCGGTTACACCCGCCTGCTGAAGGGTAGAAATCTCGGCAGGCGGCAAGATGACTGCGGCAGCTACGACTGGCCCAAACAATGCACCTCGCCCCACTTCATCAACACCTGCCACCCGTAACTGGGATCGCTCAACCTCTTCCAGAGTCAGTGAGCTGAACTCTACGGGCCGATCGACTGAAGATTGATCGATCGCCAGAGGGCTCTCTACGGAACTCTTGACTGGTTGTAAAGGTGGCAGGGGCTCCAGAGATGGCAGAGACTGAAATTCTATGCCATCGTTTGATTCTATTTCGTCCATTGCAACGCTAGAGATCGTCTGAAATTGAGGTGGAAGATCGCCGCCGCCGCCGCCGCCGCGTTGGATCAACCCCTACTTCAGTCGCCACCGGCTCTGGATCGACTGATTCGATCAATGGATCTGGCTCATCAGCAAGCTGAAGCAATTCGGAACCTATTGGCGAGGACTCATTGAAGTCAAGATCATCCGCTCGACCGTTGTCCGTCTCAAACACTGGATCGGAGGGGCTGACATTTGGCTGCCCTTGGGGTGACTCGCCAGGCGAGAGAATTTCAATGATAGTTGACTTCGGATCTTTAACGGGTTCAGCAGCTAGCACCAACGGTGAGATTCCCATCAATGCATAGATCTCTTGCTCATCAGGAGTCATCTCAACTGAAACAACTTGGGGCGGTTCAGTCGGTGTTTTTTCCCGCCGCGCAGAACGTCCTCGTTCTCGTTCTCCTCCTCGTTCTCGTTCTCCTCCCCGTTCTCCCCGCTCCGGCTTCTCACTCCGAGGTTCACGCGAGCTCCGCACAGGAGCACTGTAGGTAACCGGCGACAGGCTAGGCTCTGGACTGAGTGTTTCCTCTTCAGAATCCAAATCTATCCTGGGCATCGTTGGCTTGAGGGAGGCCTCATTAGGCTTCAGCCGACCCCGTCTGCGTCTCCGGTTGTCACCCCGATTTTGCTCGCGATAGTTCGGATGATTCGTCAGATCTAAACTTTGCAGATCGGTAGTAGCATCCGCGTCATATTCTTCTGCACTATTCCAGTCACGAGTGGAGATTCGCGGTTCTGGACTAAAGTTAGAGCGTAGAGGTTCTGGTTCTGCAACTTCATATTCCGGTTCACCGGGTAAATGTACCAGATGACCCATGCCATTACAGGATGGACAGGTCTGCCCAAATAATTCGTAGATGTTCTGCCCTTGACGTTTGCGAGTTAATTCAACCAAACCTAGCTCTGAAAGTTGAGCAATTTGGGGTCTTGCCTTATCGGCCCGCAATGCCTTATTGAATTGTTCTAGAACTTGCAATTGATCGCGACGAGAATCCATATCGATGAAATCGACCACGATCACCCCAGCAATGTTGCGCAGTCTCAACTGTCGAGCGATTTCTGCCGCTGCTTCACAGTTCGTCCAAAGGACGGTTTCCCGCGCAGTTGCAGAACGAGTGAACGAGCCAGAGTTAACATCAATGACTGTGAGAGCTTCAGTCCGTTCAATGATGATGTATCCTCCAGAGGGCAGATCAACCCGTGGCTTCAAAGCTTCTCGAATCGCTGCATTCACCCGGAAGAACTCAAGAATCGGAATACGCTCTCGATGATGATCGATCAAAACCCCTTGGGGCGATCGGCCGCCACTCCAGTTGATCAAATGCTGTTTGACCCGTTTTAAGCCGGTATGGGAATCAACCACGATCCGATTCACATCAGCACTGTAAACATCTCGCAATACCCGCTGAATAAAGTCATCGTCGCGATTCAGTAAGCTGGGCGGGCGAATCGATAACGCTTCCTGTTGGATGTTTTCCCATTGCTTTTGCAGAGTTTCCAAATCTTCTAAAATGGCTTCTTCCGCAACTCCTTCTGCCTCTGTCCGCACAAGCAGCCCCATGCCAGCAGGTTTGATTAAAATAGCCAGTGCTCTGAGGCGGTTACGTTCTGATTCATTGCGAATCCGTCGAGAGAGATTCACCCCTCGACCAAAGGGCATCAGTACCAAATAGCGGCCAGGGAGACTAATATTACCCGTCAATCGGGGCCCTTTATTGCCGGTTGGCTCCTTCATAATTTGAACCAATACCTTTTGCTGAGGCGCGAGCAACTCGGTAATGGAGCCTGCCGACTTTCGGAGCCGTAATGGCCCTAGATCGGTTACATGAATAAAACCATTGCGTTCACTATCCCCAATGTTGACAAATGCTGCATCAATCCCTGGCAAAACATTCTCAACAATTCCTAAATAAATGTCACCTACCTGATGCGTCCCTTTTGCAACGATCAGCTCTTGAATTTGGTCTTCTGAAAAAACAGCAGCAATTCGGTGCTGCTCAGCGATAACAATTTGCTTCGGCATTCAATTTCCTCAAAAATTTTCAGCATGAGGGCACTGACTCTATTTGCGCCGTCTTTGCTAGTAATAGCGATCTGATCGGTAAGCAATAACCTCGCTGACCTTAATCTGTTCAGGGAATCCTACTTTGAATCACTCTTGGCAGGGGTAGTCCTGAATATTTGGAAAAATCCAGCAAATTTGAAAGCGGCTGGAGAAATCACTAACAGTGAATGGCTGAGTAACAAATAGAACCCTTCGCTTGATACCTTTCTCTATCTCTAGAGCGGCACCCAGGAACTAGAAATTTGATAAAAGCTTTGCAGATGCAGACTTAGCTCTATGCTGAGGACTGATTTAACCACTAACAGTCCAAACTAGAAGCAAGATCCTGCAACGGCTCTCTTGCAAAGCATTATAGCGCGGACAAAGTTTTACGCCATGGGTGTGATTAACATTTTGTCTAAAAAGTTGGATCACGGGGTGAAAATTAAGCGCTGCCGATGAATCCTCAGCAACTCAATCTCTTGCCGAGACACCACCTCTAGCATTTGAATGACATGCTCAGGGCGAAGCATGATCCCATTATTGCGACAAACCCCCAGGTAACGCAGCCCTTGCCATAGGGTAGGGATTGGGGGTGCAACAGTCCTTGTCGTATTGGCAAAGCCCGATCGCTGGATTTCGAAGGGCATCTGTTTCCCAGGGACGGGGGCTAACTCAATTAAGCGCTCACGCAAATTCACCGATTGAACTTTGCCCGATTTGGTGGTTTGTTCCACCCAAATTTCAGCGGTGGACAAGACCTGATCAATCCAAGTCTGCCAGTCTGTGGCAGAGCCTGACTGCGGGGAGTGACAGCGAACGGCCAGCAAGTATTCGGCTTGATCTAAAAGTTGGGTGGCCGAAGCATGATCGAGCGGAACATGCTCAACGCGGTAGATCGGCAGCGTCTCAGGCAACTGCGCTGACAGTTGGCGATGAAATTCATCGGGCTGGATAGGCTGTGTCAGATCAAAGTCAACCACTTCACCAGAGCTAGTGGTACCCAACGGTAATGCATGAGCTGGGATGATCCGGGGACTGGGATGGAAACCACCACTGAAAGTAATCGGTAGGGCTGCTCGACGGATCGCCCGATCGAACAGGCGCATCAAATCAAGGTGCCCAATCAATGCCATATCTTCTCGCTTGCCGAACCAGACTCGTAGCCGTTGGGCCCGCGTTTGATTGGGGACAAAATGTCCCGAAAACTCCGGAATGGCAGGTGGGGGAACCACAACATTATGCCCAAAGTCTGTGCCGCAAACACCGCAATGGGAACAGCCTTCGAAGGAACAATCTGGAACCGTTGCAGCGGCCAAAGCCTGCTGCAAATCTGCTTTTAACCAGCTTTTATCAATTCCTGTATCCAGATGATCCCAGGGTAAGGGCGCGTCCAGTAAAGGCTGTTCGGTCGTGTTTTCTATGACTCTTGTCGTTAACGCAGGTACTGCTTCTGAGACCTCTGCTGTGGCTGACGCGCCCTGAGTTTCTGTTTCTAGATGGGATGCTGCACTAAATAAATTCCACTCCCCCCGTTCGACCTGTCGATATTTCCAGGTCAGTTCCGCTTCTGCAATTGCTTGAGTCCAGGCACCAAAGGCTCGATCGAGGCTTTCCCACCAAGCATCCATCCCAGCACCCAACTCCCAGGCTCGACGCACAACTGTGGATAAACGCCGATCGCCCCGTCCCACAAAATCTTCCATCGCTGAGATCCGGACATCCGTGAAGTTGGCTTTCACCCCCCGGATGGTACGAAACTCTTGCCGTAGCAAGGTCTGCTTGCGTTCAAATTCGGCTGTTGAAACCGAGTGCCATTGGAAAGGGGTATGAGGCTTGGGCGTAAAATTAGAGATCGTGACGTTAAAACCGAGCCGTTTACGTCCCTTAGCAGTGCATTCTCGTTGTAACCAACGGATTGTCTCCGCAATCCCAAGGACATCGGCATCGGTTTCACCCGGTAATCCGATCATAAAATAAAGCTTGACCCGATCCCACCCCTGCTCGTATGCCGTTTTCACCCCCCGGAGCAGCTCTTCATTGGTCAGCCCCTTGTTGACAATATCCCGTAACCGCTGGGTACCTGCTTCAGGCGCGAAGGTGAGGCTGGACTGTCGCGTTCCTCCCAAGATATGGGCGATATTTTCGTCAAACCGATCGACCCGCTGGCTGGGCAAAGAAAGGGAGATGTTTTCACCTTTCAGACGATTTTTGATTTCTACCCCAACGGCGGGTAAGGCTAAATAATCGGAGCAGCTTAAGGATAAAAGCGAGAACTCATTGTATCCGGTGGCACGCATTCCCTGCTCGATCGCATCTACAACCTGCTCAGGCGCTACATCCCGGGCGGGGCGAGTGAGCATACCAGGCTGGCAGAAACGGCAACCTCTTGTACAACCCCGACGAATTTCAATAATTAATCGATCGTGAACAGTCTCAACATAGGGCACTAATCCGATCGAGTAAGCTGGAATCGGCGCAGCCACCCGTCGCAGAATTCGAATGGGCACATCTGGACGATTGGGATGAACGGAGCCATCCTCAGCCATGTCATAAAACTGAGGGACATAGACCCCTGGCACCTGAGCCAGATCGAGCAGAAGCTCTTCTCGCGTCAACCCCGCTGCTTTACCTTCCTCTAAAACCAGCCCAATTTCAGGCAGCAGTTCTTCGCCATCACCCAATGCAATAAAATCGAAGAATTCTGCGTAGGGTTCAGGATTGGAGGTCGCGGTTTGCCCACCTGCAAAAATGAATGGGTAACTGCCTTGACTAACATCCCACTGCCCAGCAACCGATCGCTCGCGCCAAGTTAAGGGAATACCGGCCAGATCAAGCATCTCTAGAATGTTTGTGGCACCCAACTCGTAGCTAAGGCTAAACCCTAAAACGTCATACTCCTTGAGTGAACGTTGAGACTCCACCGCAAAGAGGGGTGTGCCTGTAGCGCGCAACTTGGTTGCCAAATCAGCGGCAGGAAGGTAGGCCCGATCGCAGAGCTGACGAGGCTGGGCATTGAGAATACTATATAAAATAATGTGTCCCAGATTGGAAGCACCGACCTCATAAATCTCTGGGTAGGTTAATACCCACCGCACCTGCGCTGATTCCCAGGGCTTATGGATGGCTCCCAATTCATTCCCCAGATAACGAGCCGGACGAGAGATATCTGGAGTAAGTAAAGAGCTGACTTCAACTGCCACAGCCAAAATTCCCACTATGAGCGCAACGATCGTTTCAGTTTAATCTTAACGGATTGAAGCGCACGACATTTTGTTTGGACTGTTACAGTAGGCTAAGCCAAGATCAGGCGGCTGCGGTTTCGTAAAGCTCAGGGATTCTTTGCCCATCCAGAATTTCAAACACCCGATCTAACTGGGTTAGTTCAAATACGATTCGGACAGAAGGCGATACCCCACACAAACCAAAGCGCTTATTGAGGCGCTGAGCCAGGGTCAGTGTAGAAACAAGAGCCATCAATCCTGCACTGTCTAATGATTCTACTTGACTCATATCAACCCATAAGGAGTCACATCCCTGTTCTGCTACAGTTTCAGCCAACTGTTGTTGAAGAACTGCGGCATTGGCAGCATTGATGTGACCCTGGGGCTGAATCATTGTGGTTCCGGGAGTAATGAAAGAGCTGTTCTGCATCGTCCAATCCTATCAAGAAGGTGGGAGTACTCTGCAAACTTTAATCAGGGAAAACTATCTGGAGAAATTGCAACTCAGTACCATCGGCGGCAACTCTACGCAATCCTACCAACGCAATCTCTTTAGGAAACTGCCTTTGCGGGAACTGCATCCTAAGGGATTTCAAGAAAATAACCTGTTTGTTTAGCGAACTACCACTTGAATTGGATGAGTTTGCAAAATCTTCATTTTTAACCGACTTTAGTTTAAAGTTTTCAGTAACTTAGATAAAGACTATGTATAGATCGATACAGAATTGTCTTTATCCCCAGCGAGAATCAAGACGGCTATGCTCCAGATATATCCCTTTTGGGGAAGCCTCGGCAGCTTCAAACGATACAGCTTTGACTGCTTACAAACAGCATCTTTGGGTGGAACTTTTGTCATCCCCCTTTTGATGACGATCGATCCTACTGAGTGCATATGTGGAAGTTTTGCCTTCTGTTAATTTATAGCTGAGTCTGCCATTTTAAGCATTGAACTCCCTCAAGGAATGGCATAGCATAAAATACCTTCTTCGCATCCGGAATATGGGGATGACACCGTGGAGTGATTAGTAGCGTTTGCTAATTCCACAATGCTTAGCCGACGGGGTCAATCTCTGAGTAAATCCCCCCTGTGACTGGTATCACATGCTTCCATGACAGCTATCATCACAGGTATTTCGGCTCTGGCAGAAGATAAATTGACTTGCCCTCACAACTTTTTTGAGACAGACCATGAAAACAACTCATGTGATCCGTCAACTTGTTGCCAAAGCGCTCTATATCAAGAAGTTGACACCTGATATTGAAAACGAAATTAACTATGAATTAACTCGCTTGGGCTACATTTCAGATGCAGATTACGAAGCCTTAGAGTTGCTCATGTCTGAGATGGATGCGGGTCGAGTTCGCTTGGTACCTAGCCCATAGCCTCAGCCGGCATAAGCCCACATACGTCCACAACAGTGACATCAAGGCTGAACCACGCAGTTTAGCGCAATTAGGTCGGTTCAAGCCTCTCTGCCTATTTATTGTGCCTATTTATTGATCGATCCAATTGATTGCGATCTTTGCCAACGCTTGCGAGTCAGCTATGTATGGTTCTGCCTGGATTGGAAGGCGTTGGGGTCAGCTTTCCAGAGCTGATGTAAAAAAGCCTGTAGTGCTTGCTGAGCCGATCGATCGATTGTATTGCCTCTTTCGGACTCTTGGCTTTTTGAACCTTCCAAACGGGTTAAAAGCGGCAGTACTTCAATATCGAGTGCAGCGCGAAATAAGTTTTTAGGACACAGCAGATCCGAGCCTTGCCGAAGATCGTAGAGTAGGGTTTCATCCGCGCTCAGGGTGCAGAGCAGCGCAAAAGGGCGAAACCAGTAAAGCTGACGGCTCGGAATGTCTTGAATGAGATGCCCGTAGAGAGCACTATTCTGGTGTTCTAGGCAAAGGATGAGTTGGGTTTGCCCATGAAAAAGGCTCATAGCAATTTGATTGAATCCAGTGAGATGGGTGCGATTTCAGGCGATTTTCCCTCAGTAGTGTAAGGTAAGGATCTGAGGGGTAAAGCAAGGATCTGGAGTCCCTCTGTTCACAATTTGATCCTACTGCGTCATGTTCTGCTTCTGATCTCCATCCTGTCTATAACTATCTGTAACTGTCCATCTGTAACTGTCCATCTGTAACTGTCTATCTGTAACTGTCTAAACTGTGACTCCCAAGCGATCGGGACTCCCAAGCGATCGGGACTCCCAAGCGATCGTGATTTCCGTGACTTTCAAGCAAGTTAGTTTGGAACAACCAGTCATTCGATCGATTTGTTTGGTACCAATTGAATTAGCAAACCACTGATGCGATCCCTTTATCCACCAATCGAGCCCTACAATACAGGTTTTTTGACTGTCTCAAGCTTGCACACCCTCTATTATGAGCAAGCTGGTAACCCAAACGGGAAACCCGTTGTCTTTCTGCATGGGGGGCCAGGTGGCGGGATTGACCCAATCTACCGACAATATTTTGATCCGGCTCAATGGCGGATCGTGTTGTTTGATCAACGGGGCTGTGGACATAGTACGCCCCATGCCGAGCTGTATGAAAATACGACCTGGGATTTAGTGCGTGATATTGAAAAACTACGGCAACATCTGGAGATCGATCGTTGGGTAGTATTTGGCGGAAGTTGGGGCAGTACCCTCTCCTTAGCCTATAGTCAGACCCACCCAGAGTCCTGTGTTGGGCTGATTTTACGGGGTATTTTCCTATTGCGGCAAAAGGAATTGCGGTGGTTTTATCAAGAAGGAACCAGCTATCTCTTTCCCGATGCGTGGGAAGCATACCTTCGTCCGATTCCGGCATCAGAACGATCAGATTTGATAGCAGCCTATTACAAGCGCCTGACTCACATCGATCCAGTAGTTCGAGCGGAAGCTGCCCGAGCTTGGTCAATTTGGGAAGCTAGCACTAGCAAATTACTGGTGGATCCAGCTTTACAGGACAAGTTTGGTGAGACTCACTTCGCAGATGCCTTTGCCCGCATTGAATGTCATTACTTTATTAACCGGGGCTTCTTTGATACCGAAGACCAATTGTTGCAGAACTGCTCGCGGATTCGTCATTTACCGATCGTAATAGTGCAAGGTCGTTATGATGTGGTTTGCCCAATGATATCGGCGTGGGAACTGCACCAAGCTCTACCAGAAGCAGAATTTGTGATTGTGTCCGATGCAGGACATTCCATGACGGAACCGGGTATTCGCAGTGCTCTGCTAGATGCCACCGATCGATTTGCCCATCTGCCTGAATAGGAAGCTAACAGGGGATGGGAGCTTAATAGGAGCCTCTTTTAACTTCGTTGCGCTCTAGTGTAACCACTTCTGGTAAATCTTCTGGTAAATCTGGCGGCAGACGCAATCCTGGCTCTGGCAGAAAGTGGCGATCAGCCAAAATTTCATAGAGATGCACATCAGACTCTAGCAAACAGGCATGGCCGCTGTCTGGTAGAACGTAAAATTGGGCCTGAGGCATAGCAGCGACCAAAAATTCTGCTTCTTCGATCGAAGGTAAGATGAGATCTCTGCCGCTAGCAATCACCAGGGTGGGCTGCTGAATTTGGGTGAGGTCTCGATCGCTAATCTGAAAGGCCCGTAGGAGTGAGAGTCTCCAGATGGAAGTCTCCTGACTCATCAGTTGGACAGCATTCAGTAAGGCGCGCCGATCATCCGCATTAATTCGTCCTAAGGAAGCCAGAATTGGCAGAAACCAGACCCAAAAAATGCGATAAATCGCTTCAGGAACCGGCCGAACCCAATAGGACAAGCTGTATAACCAAGAATGCCGCCGAAAGGCAGAAGCTGGATTGACTAAAATCAACCGATCGAATAGTTGAGGGGCTCGTTGCATCATCCGTAGGGCCAAGCAACCCCCGAAAGATTCCCCACATAGGTAGACTGCTGGTCGAGGAGACTGGGTCAATTCTTGTTTCACTAAATGAATGACTTGGTCAGCTAATTCATTCCAACCCGTCATATCATCTGGTGGAATCTCTAAACAACGGATATCAAAGGTGCTTTCTAGGCTTTCAAGCTGGCGATGAAAAAGTTGTCCTGTGCCATCTCCACCCGGCAAATAAACAAATAGAGGGGCATCAGGCTGGGGAGGGCGAGGCGATCGTAATGCAAGTAAGTAAGCCGACTCTGACATGGATAGTATACAGAATTAAGGATCGTTCAATAGAGCCGTTGAATTGGGAGGGCGATCGTCGAAAGCCAATTCTAAGACGGGGTTAAGATTCTCCAAATATCTTAGATTTAATCAACATTTATCAATATTTGATAACCGTATTTAATGACCGTATTTAATGACCATATCGCAGCAAATCAACAATTTCAGCTTGGCAATACTCGATTAGATCAGTCACCACAGTTTTGGCTTGTTTGCCTTGATAGCCTTGGCGTTGTGCCGTTGTGATCCAAAATGGACGACCGATCAACACATCAACTTGGCTGTAAATAACCATGGGATGCCAGCCCGATCGTTGGAATAGAGGCTCTGAAGGATCGAACCATCCCAAGAGTTTGAGTGGGATGGGGAACTGGGTTGTTTCTTGTTGAGAGACGATCGAAACCGGCAAAACCGCTAAGTGACGGACAGGAGCGCGTAAAGCCAGATGGGCAAACCCCCGATGAAATTCGTTGATTTGCTGAGCATGGGTCAGATTAACCATCGGTTCAGTGCCTTCTGGAAAAATCCCCACCACCTGTTGCGTTTGCAGAAGCTGGATCGCCTGATGAAAAAAGCTCTGCTGACGTTGATCTGGAGCATCCAACGGAAAACACCCCAACCGCAAAACCAGCTCCCGTAAACCAGGAACTTGCCCCATGTAGTGATGACAGGCAAATCGGACTGGGCGCTGTAACGCTGCCATCAGTAGAGGAGCATCCATGAAACTACGATGATTGCTGACCACAATCACAGCACTATCTTGCGGAATGCGATCTTGATGGTGGAAAAAAGTGCGGGTTCCAAGAACCGTTAATAACTGTTGCGAAACTAGCAGCGGACTACGACCCGACATTCAATTCCCTATGCTAATGCAGATACTTAACTTTTCTTCATACTAAATCATTCTACTCGACCCCTGCTCAGTCAATCGGCAGAGTTTAAGGCGGGGTTTCCGATCCTGCTGTTTTCTTTTCAGCTAGCTCTCAAAATCCGCTAGTTTTCAAAATCAAACAGTTATCAAAATCCAGATAAATCGGTAGACTGAGCTTATCTTATAGTGATTGACTGATTAAATTATTAATTCGACTATTCCCATGCATTCTGATATTAACCATCCAGCGACTTTTGCCCTGACAACACCGATCTACTATGTGAATGACATTCCTCACATTGGGAGCGCTTATACGACGATCGCCGCCGATGTGGTGGCCCGCTTTCAACGATTACAGGGACGATCGGTTCGCATGGTCACCGGCACAGATGAGCATGGGCAAAAAATTCAGCGTACTGCTGAAGCCGCCGGACGGCTACCTCAAGAACATTGCGATCTAATCGCGCAAGAATTTGAAGCACTCTGGCAAAAACTCAACATCCAGGTAGATAGCTTTGTGCGCACCACCGATCCAAGACATGAGGCGATCGTGAAGGAATTCTTCCAACGGGTATGGGAAAAGGGTGATATTTATTTAGGACAACAGCAGGGTTGGTATTGCGTATCCTGCGAAGAATTCAAAGAAGAACGTGATCTGTTAGATGGGCATCGTTGCCCGTTGCATCCGAATAAGGAAGTAGAATGGCGCGACGAACAAAATTACTTCTTCCGGCTTTCGAGCTATCAAGATCAATTAGAACAACTTTATGTAGCTCAGCCTAATTTCATTCAGCCTGAAAGTCGGCGTAATGAAGTCTTGAACTTCGTTGCTCAAGGGTTACAAGACTTTTCGATCTCCCGCGTCAACCTGGATTGGGGCATTCCGGTTCCTCCGGATCCAAATCATACAATTTATGTCTGGTTTGATGCTTTGCTGGCCTATATCACTGCCCTGTTGGAGCCGGATCAAGCGCCGACCTTGGCCAATGCAACAGCGACTTGGTATCCTTTCAATCTGCATCTGATTGGTAAAGACATTCTGCGATTTCACGCAGTTTATTGGCCGGCCATGTTAATGTCAGCAGAACTGCCGTTACCGCATCGCGTATTTGGACATGGTTTTTTGACAAAGGACAAACAAAAAATTAGCAAAACCTTAGGAAATGTCATTGACCCAGTTGATTTAGTGGCTCGCTATGGCACGGATGCTGTTCGTTATTATTTCCTGAAGGAAATCGAGTTTGGGCAGGATGGTGACTTTAATGAAACTCGATTTGTTAATACGTTAAATGCCGATCTGGCGAATGATTTAGGGAACTTACTCAACCGCACGCTGAAGATGGTGCATAAATATTTTGGTGGGCAAATTCCAGATGTGACTGCTGCCGAAATTTCCCTAGAGGATTTGCTGCGCTCCAAAGGAAAAGATCTCGGTTCCATGGTTTGCCAGTCCTACGACGATCTAGCATTCAGTCAAGTTTGTGAGAGGGTGATGGGGTTAGTCCGGGCTGGCAACAAATACGTCGATGAGCAAGCCCCTTGGACTCTGTTTAAACAAAATCGACAGTCAGAATTAGCCCAAGTGCTCTATAGCGTTTTGGAATCAGTTCGCCTTGCGGCTTATCTACTCTCGCCGATTATTCCGACCATCAGCAATGCGGTTTATCAACAGCTTGGGTTTTCGATTGACTTCAATGATCGGTTATTAGGACAATCCGTTGATTTTGCCCAACATACTAGCTGGGGTTTGTTGGCTGCTGGACAAGCATTAGGCGATCCCAGTCCTGTCTTTCAGCGTTTAGAACTGCCATAACTGAATTTCTATCGCTTAATTTCCAAAAGTTCTGCTTAGATGGAGTCAAGTGGGTTCAATATCTGGATCCAAAAATTGACCCATCGAGCAGAATCATAATTGCCCCCAAGCTGAGTCTATGCACCGACTGTTAGTGTCTGAATCAACCTTTAAAAAAATCGTGCCGTTTAACTTTTTTAGTAAAAAAATGAGGTATGACAAATCATGTTCAATCATCAATTGGAAAACGAGACTTTGTTTACGCCTGAGCAGGTTTTAGAAAATCGAGGACGGGTTGCGATTTTTATCGACGGCTCAAATTTGTTCTATGCAGCCCTTCAACTGGGCATTGAGATTGATTACACCAAGTTACTGTGCCGCCTAACGGCCGGTTCACGATTACTGCGTTCTTTTTTCTACACCGGGGTGGATCGCACAAACGAAAAACAGCAAGGGTTTTTACTATGGATGCGGCGAAATGGCTACCGGGTGATCTCCAAAGATTTAGTGCAATTACCCGATGGCTCCAAAAAAGCCAACTTAGATGTAGAAATTGCTGTGGATATGATGGCTCTTGTGGGATCCTATGACACGGCAGTATTGGTGAGTGGAGATGGCGATCTCGCCTATGCTGTGGATGCCGTCAGTTATCGCGGTGTGCGGGTTGAAGTGGTCAGCCTGCGTTCCATGACCAGTGATAGCCTCATCAATGTTGCCGATCGATACATTGACTTGGATTCCATTAAAGAAGACATTCAAAAAACACCTAGACAAGGCTATACGTACCGTCCTTTATCGGGGATCGGGCTCATTGAAGAACCCAGTAGCGATGATTAGCTAGTCGGCAAACAGGGCAAGCCTGAACGATTTGGTAGCTGTCTTGTAGATTTTCATGGGTCAGGAGTCATGGGTCAGGAGTCGTGGGTCAGGAGTCATGGATCGTTCGTGGACTGTCATGGGCACAGGGCATGGATTTTCATGGGTCGTGTGTCATGGGTCAGGAGTCATGGATTATGAGAGGTCATCGATCCACCAGGTCGGCAATCATACCGATCAAGATCAAACCAGCTAGCATCAAGTTAGATCAAGGCGCAAGCCAGGGTTCAAACACAGGTTAAAGTAGGAGCGCAATGCAGGAGCACATCAATCAGCACAAGCCAGGAGAGTGGCTCAGGCAGAAGGCTTGGGGACTGCTGTTAGTTCTACTCATGCTGGCTACGGCGGGTTGTCGGACTCAATCCTCAGGAGCCGATCGACTTGCAGAAGATAGTTCTGCCGCACGGGATCCAGAAACCAACCTGGCATTCAACAATATCACCCTGGAAGAAGCGGATGAACAAGGCAAAACCCTCTGGCGGGTGAAAGCGGCTCAAGCAACCTATAGCCCAGATCAGCAAACTGCTCGGGTTAAGGCACCTACAGGACAGCTTTATCAGAATGGTCAGCCAATTTACCGGATTCAGGCGCAGGAAGGAGACATTTTGCGTGGCGGCGATCGGATCGTGCTACGCGGTGAAGTGGTAGCCACCGATACCCAGAGTGGAGCAGTGCTCCGTGCTGATCAGATGGAATGGCAACCGAAGCAAGACACTCTGCTGTTACGGGGTAATTTGCGGGCTGCCCATCCTCAAATGAAGCTATCGGCAAACCAGGCCAAGTTGTTTAATCGACAACGACGGGCTGAGGTGATCGGTAAGGTCAATGCGATCACCGAAGATCCTAAGCTGCGCCTGCAAACCGAAAAAGTAATCTGGCAAATTAAAGACGAAAAAGTGATTGCCGATCGTCCCGTTCAAATTCAACGTCTGCAGGGTGATCAGGCGACCGATCAAGCCAATGCCGATCGGGCAGAAGTTGACCTGGTCAAGAAAACGGCCCACTTGAAGCAAAATGCCCGGTTGACGATCCTAGAACCGCCTCTGCTGATTAGTGGAAACTCCTTGATCTGGACGGTTAACCAGCAAACTTTAGTAGCCGATCAACCGATTACCACTCTCCACCGCCAACAGCAAATCACTATCACTGCCAATCGGGGGCGCATGGAGCTGAAGCCTCAGATCGCATACTTCAAAGGCAACGTGCGAGCGAATGCTCCAAACCAGGCTAACCTCAGCTCAGATGACCTCACCTGGGAAGTGACATCTCAGAAAGTAACCGCTCAAGGCAATGTCGTTTATGTCCAACCCGATCCGCCTGCAACCTTACGGGGAGCAAAGGCAGTCGGTCGGCTACAGGATCGAACGGTTGTGGTGAGTGGGGGGCGAGTTGTAACCGAAATTGTCCCTGGTCAAGATCTGATTCCAGGTAGTTGAAGCGTTCAATTTTAAAATCCGCGATCGATCTGGGTGATGTGCTTAATGTGCTCGATGCGGGTGATATGGGTGATATGGGTGATGTAGGTGATGTACTCGATGTGCTCAACGGGGTTGATTCGTATCGTTGTGGTTGATGTGGCTGCTGTGATCGATGCGATCGGTGTGCTCAATCCAACCTTCACTACCGCATCATTTCTTCAGCCAACTGATTGCGTTTAGCTGCGCCCAGTTTGTTGGCTCCTTGTGAGTGACGGGCAGTGGGTTGAACTGAAGCCAGAGCCGCAGCACCCCAACCCTGCTGCACTTGGGTCAGCAACAGATCCTGTTGGCTATGAAACTTGCCGAGTTCCCCGCCTCCCAGATTGATGATCGTAAACCAGACCAAGCCTCGATCGCGTGTGGGTAAAACGCCGGCCAACGAACTCACCTCATTCAAGGTTCCTGTTTTTACCACTGTTCCATCTGGGGTTTCTCGCCATTTCAATGTGCCACCATCCCGGCCAACGATCGGGTAGACATCGGCAATGGTCAGATTACGGGCTTGCAAATAGTGATGGGTTGCGAGCAGCATCGTGGTTACAGCCCGGGCCGAGAGGCGATTCTCCGTACCCAACCCTGAACCATTGATAATCTGTACTTCAGAAGCTGGAAGACGAGTGATTTTGAGCACCTGCTGCGTGACCTCAGTAGCTCCCCCTAAGCCATCTGCTAGCATTTGCGCCATAAAGTTATTGCTGTAGACATTCATCGCCTTTAGCAAATCTACCAACGGCATGGATTGGTGACGCAAAATCAGCCGAGCTTGTGGATCGGGGCTGCCCAACCGAACAGTTCCCTGAATTTGGATGGATGGACGAACCGTTTCCGGCGGCAAATTACGGTATTGAGTTTCAATTTCATTCGACCATAAGCTGGCATTTAACGCCTGCTTCAGGGCATTACCAGAGGTTTGGGGATTATCGTGGAAGTTCATGGCAAAGTAGCCTGCAATCACCAAGTCGCCTTTGATTGCTTTAATCCCTGCTTGGTTCAGTGCATTGCCAACCGCAATCGCTTCTTCCCACACGAAGAATGGATCACCCCCTCCCACGACCCATACATCACCCTGCACGACCCCATTTTCGATCGGAGCATTGGTGCTGAACTGGGTCTCAAATTGATGATCGGTTCCCCAAGTGGTGAGTGCGGCCAGGGTCGTTGCCACCTTTGTGAGAGAGGCGGCTGAGAGTGGGGTTGTTGCCTGATGCTCTGCCAAAACCTGATGTCCCGTTTGCATCCAAACTGCCTGATTGCTGACCGAAAATCCTAGAGTAGATAGCGCCCCCAAATGCTGCTGCACAGCCAACTGAGCCGCCGGATCGGGACTGGGTGCGATCACAGATTGCACCCAAGTTTCATCCAACCAAGGCGACCAATTGGTTTTTTGTAGCAGCTCCACTTTAGGGGAAGTTTGGACAAACAGGGAGAAAATTCCACCCAACAGGTCTAACACACCCAATCTCCTTATGTTTTGAGTGTTTTAAATGCGAGTCATGCTCCGATCCAGTTCACATGATCTCGGATTTAGAATAGCGAATTTCATCAAAACCGGCGAGTATGGTGAATACTTTCAGGCTCAAATTCAGGCTCAAATTCAGGCTCAAATTCAGACCCAGAACTAACAGAAGCCTATTTAGCCTATTTTGTCTCCTCTAGCCCTTGATCTTCATGTATCTGGAATCAGAGCTGCATTCGCAGTGTAGGGTAAAAGGATAAGGAGGAATTCCGATGGCGAAACCAGACCAAAACCAAGTTCTCCGCCAACTCCCGATCGTTGCTGGCATTCTATCAGGCACCCTATTAATGTTCAATCGATTGGCTACGCCTGTCCTCACTCCAGCCCAATCGCGATCGGACGTTTTGGGGGTAATTATGAGCGCGCTCTTGATTTTGACCGGGCTTCTCTGGCAACGCATTCAGCCTAAACCGGCCGATGCTGTCGAGTTGATCGGCACAGAAGGTTTCGAGTTGGCTGATCATCTCGCTGAGTCGATCAAAACTGAACTGGCTTGGGCTTCACATCTTTTGCTCACGAACACGGTGACGAAATCGATCGTGGTCTGGTACGACGGCAAAGTGCTACTCAGACGGGGAATTTTAGCCCCTCAAGCGGAAGTTCAACCAGGGGCGATCGTGGAGCGGGTGCTTAAGACCCAAAAACCTATCTATTTAGTCAGCCTCAAGCTCTATCCGGGCAAAGTAGAATTTAATTACCTGCCAGAGAATACCCAAGGCGTGATCTGTCAGCCGATCGGCACTCAAGGTGTGATGATTTTGGCAGCCAACGCACCCCGCAGTTACACCCAGCAAGATGAAGCCTGGATTGCTGGACTCGCAGATAAGATCGCTAATTCGCTAATTTGTTCACCTTGAAGCCAGCTCATCTGCGCCGGGAGTTGTCTTCAGTGAAAATCGTCCAAAACTACTGAGGGATCAGGATAGATGGTGTTACTTTATGGGCTGCTAGTGGTAGTCATGATCGTTGGGGTGATTGGTGCGGTGGTGCCCAGCCTTCCTGGTGTCATTTTGATCCTGGCGGCCATACTGATCTGGGGAGCAGTAAATGGCTTTGCTGGATTGGGGATTCCTCTCTTGGTGACGATCGGTGTGCTAGCAGTGAATACAGGTGTGGAATTGTTGGCTACCTATTTGGGCGCAAAACAAGCGGGTGCCAGTGCTTGGGGGCAGATTGGCGCGATCGTTGGATTGTTATTAGGGGTATTTGGACTGCTACCAGCCTTACCGATTGGTGGGCCACTGCTGGGATTGTTGATCGGCCCACTATTGGGTGCCATTATTGGCGAGTATCTTTACCGTCGTGACCTAAAACTAGCTATCCGGGCTGGGTTCGGCATCATTATTGGGACATTAATTGGTAGTTTAATTCAAGGATTATTAGCTGCTGTGGCACTCGCTGTTTTCCTGCTCACAACTTGGCCACAGGTGATGGGTTAAACCGATCGCAGATTCATCGTGCCACTGGAGACTCGATCGCTTCCCTAGATCAGGTTTTAACTTGCCGGAGCATTTGGCGCGATCGGTGCTAATCCGGGTGGGCAGGTATCCTCACTGTACTCGAAGGCAACTCGAATCAAGTAAACTTGTTCACCCTCGGCCGTGTTTTCGAAGGTCTGCTCCCTCACGGCTTTAAGCGCCTCTTGATTAAACAGTTGATAACCAGAACTCTGGATGATGCGAGGATCGCCAACGAGCTGGTTGTTGGCATCTACAACTACCCCAACCTCTGCAAACCGGCTCTGTTGCAAAGGGCAGGCGATTTTAGGATAGTCGAGAGTAATCTCCTGTTTCTGTAGCCGATCGAAGTCTTCACCCGTTTTACCAAGCTCTTCATAAAACCAGCCTGCGAAAGCCGTTTGAGCCTCACTTTGTCTGGTGCCAGATGGGTTGTAGGTGTACAGGGCACGAAGTTCTTGCTGCTGTGCAACCAGGTCTTCGCGAATTTCCGCTTCAGAACGAACCGCTGGGCTGGGCTGAGGTGTGGCCTCCGGTTCGTCTGGGGCAGGTTCTACAGCGATCGAGGGCGATGGGCTGGCTTCAGAAGATGGGCTGGCTTCAGAAGATGGCGAAGCGGTTGGACTGGCTTCAGGAGCAGGACTGGCAGGTGCAGGTTTGGGGGCAGGCGGAGCAGCGACTGGGAAATTAGGCTGCACAGGAATCGTGAAGCTGGGCGGCAACTCTAGCAGCGGAGCAGAAGGTGGAATAAATACGGGTAGCGGTGCCAGCAAGGAATCGGAGGGTGAGCTGGGCAAGAGCGAGGAATTCCCTGCCGGAGGCTGAGAAGGGTTAGGCAGTGTAAATAAGCCACTCCCAGGCTGAGGCGGCTCTGCAATGGGTGGGAGTTCGATCGGGGATAACAGCGAAAAATCAGGCAAGCGCTGCTGCTCTGCTGGGGTTAGCTCAACCACTTCTACGGGATCTCGGATCTCGGGCTCCGCCGCCTCGATCTTTGGATCTGGAAATAGCGGGAGTGTTGCAAACAGCAAACCGTGCAACCCCAGAGAAGCGATCACAGATACCGCAGAAGGATTCTGTTTGATGCGCTGGAGCCTTTGCTGCCAGGTCGGAGCTTGATCCTGCCACGGATTAGAGGATGACATAACTGCCGCTCACCAATTCAATCAAGTCTTTGCAATTTTAAGCGCTGAGGCAGCAAGATGCCAGCTTGCCGATCGAGCCTGGGCTTATCAAACTAACGTATTTTGAGAAAAAGCAGCAAGGAAATCAGGGGAGCGCATTAATCTAACCTGGCATATCACCTTGAGATATTGTCCTGGCTCCATTAACGCGAGGAGCTACCTGCTTTTCCTGCTGCGATCGGCATGATGTGGAGCTTTCTAGCCCAAACATATTTTGATTAAATCCCAATTTGTGGGTTGCCCAAGGGTGGTTTCCAATTCTGCAACCAAATTCTCTGCTACGGTTTGCATAACTGGCTGGCGCTATGTCCGATTCACTATTTTCAGGTTCATTTTCAGGTTCATGATTCGCATCAGGGGTTCATGATTCGCAAAAGATAGTGGAAGATAGTTTGAGACGATCGATCACTGAGCCAGGCTCGATCGATCCAACTGCTAACGATGAGCTGTGGTGTAAGCGAGTGACTTCTATTCCTGCATTTGAGTTGGGTCAGCAATACCAACAGATTGGTGATGAGATTGGCACGGCTGTTTTAGAAATCTTGGCTTCAGGTCGCTATATCGGAGGGGCTGCGGTTGAAAGCTTTGAGCAGCAGTTTGCGCAATACATTGGGGTTTCAGACTGTATAGGCTGTAATTCGGGCACTGATGCTTTATACCTGGCCTTGCGAGCCCTCAAGGTTGGAGCAGGCGATCAGGTAATTACCAGCGCTTTTACCTTTTTTGCCACGGCTGAGACGATCAGTGCGGTGGGGGCGGAACCCGTTTTCGTTGATATTGATCCAGAAACTTTTAATCTTGATCTGAACCAGATTGAAGCAGCCATCACCGATCGAACCAAGGCGATCATTCCGGTGCATTTGTTTGGACAGCCAGTGGATATGACTCGTCTCATGCAGATTGCCCAAGCGCATCAGTTGTGGGTGATTGAAGACTGTGCGCAATCGACGGGGGCGAAGTGGGCAGGACAGCGAGTGGGTAGCATCGGGCAAATCGGGTGTTTCAGCTTTTATCCCACCAAAAATTTAGGGGCCTGTGGTGATGGGGGGGCACTCACAACCGATGATCCCCTGCTAGCAGCTCAGCTCCGTAAACTACGCGATCACGGTCAGCGGCAACGCTACATTTATGAGGAGATTGGGCTCAATAGTCGTTTAGACGCGATCCAGGCGATGATTTTGCAGATCAAACTCCGCCATCTCGATGACTGGAATGCCCACCGACAAGCGATCGCAGCGCGCTACCACAATTGGTTGACCCCGATTCCAGGCCTTGTCTTACCAGGGGGGTTGGCAAGCGGAGAGGGGGTTTGGAATCAATACACCATCCGGGTAACCCAGCCTTGGAGCGAAGGTGCATATCGCGATCAGGTGCGTCAAAAGCTCCAGCAGCAAGGGATTGGCACCGCAGTCTACTATCCTGTGCCGTTGCATCGTCAACCTGTTTATAGGGGGCTAGGCTACGAGGCTGGTAGCTTGCCGGTCACTGAGTTAGTAGCAGAACAGGTGATTTCTCTGCCCATGTTTCCAGAGTTAACTGAACTTCAGCAGGAACAGGTAGTATATGCCTTGAAGGAAGTATTAACGCGGTCTGCCTAGGGTAGTAATATAAACGACTGCTTCATCGGTCGGAATCCCTAATACTTCATTAACTTCATCATCAAAAAATCCAGCAATCCCACTCACTCCCAACCCTAGTTGAATGGCTGCAAGGTTGAGCCTTTGCCCTAAGTGCCCAGCATCCATATGCAAATAACGGTAGGCTCGATCGCCATAGTGCTCTACTGCGGCTGCTAAGTCTGCGGTATGGAACAGCACGACAGCAGCATCTCGTCCTAAGTTCTGCCCTAAACAGAGCCGATGGAGTTCGGAGCGAAAATTTTTGAAGCGAATTTGGCGGAGTTCTTGGGCCCTCGGTGCATAGTAATAACACCCTTCCTCCAGCCCTTCGACCCCTGACACGGCAATAAAGGTTTCGATCATGCCCAGATCAAAATAATCTGGCTGGCGATCTAACCCTTGATCGATATAACTTTGAGGCTGATACGTGAAGTTCAGCAGCCGTTTCAGTTCTTCTAAGGTCAGGTCTGCCCCACTGTAGGCTCGAGTAGAACGCCGCTTCAGGATGGTAGTTTCCAGATCAGATAGATGTTCACCCCAGTCGATCGCCGTCGTTTCCATCGCCACCTTCAGACAAAACGGAAAGTTATATTTGTCCGTTAGGGGAAGGTCTGGTTGTTGAACGGGGTCAGGAATCATTTCCTTGAGGGCGGGTGGATCAGGAATCTCTGGAATGCTGCTCGCCTGATGCAGATAGGCTAGTAATTGCCCCTCTGGAATTTGAGGATAATCACGCTGGGTTTTGGAGGCTAATGCAGTCGGCATCAACGGTAGGTTTTGCTGAACATCCAACAAATCTGCTAGCGCCAAAACAGACATTACCCCCTCTTGGTCGCTATCTAGATACAAAAGCCGATTCATCGCCTCATCCATAAAGCCTCCAATCAAATGAGGACGATAATCATTAATGGCACTGGCTAATTCAAAATTTCCTAGCAAATGCCCTGTATCTAAGGCAACTCGCCGATAGGCCCGATCCTGATACCGCCAGGCCGATCGATAAAAAATGACTGTTGTAACAACCGCCAATTGGGTTGCATCGAGCGACGGGTGCCAAAAACAAGCACTTTGCAACGCCGACCAGATATCGCTATCCCAAAAGTGAAGTAATGAGTGGGTTTGAGGCTGATAGCTATACAGCCCCGCCGGTAAAAGTGGTGTTCCTCTGGAAATCAGATACACCTCGGCTGGATAGAGCCCCCCAGCGGAAGGTGCGGCCCGCAAATAAACGGGATCGCCGCTCATCGTGACCATCTTGACAGTTAAACCGTAGCTACAGAAAAAGAGGCGTGAGAGTCGTTGCCACTCTAGCTCCTTGTCGATCGCACTAGGTTCTTTCACTAAATACGGCTTTAGATCATAAACCGCTCCAATTCGGTATTCTTTGAAGGGATGGGGCTGCTTTGACCAGTCTAATTCTCGATTCGTTAAAGTTTGGGCATGGTATTTGGTTCGCTCATGATAGTGCTGAGCGATGGAAAGCGGATGGTCTGGCATAGACGGGTCTGACATAGACATCTAAGCGGCTCGGCTTCTCTCATCTTGACACTCTAGCCTCTAGAATGACCAAATCGATGTTCAGGATTTCAATTTACCTGGTTTAGTCTGCCTAGTTTAGTTGGCCTGGATGGGCCTTGTCTTGGCTTTGTTTCTTGGCTTTGAGTTTTGAGCTTGAGTTTTGAGCTTGAGTTTTGACCAATGTTGATTCAGTCATTCGGAATTGAGGTTGAAATTGGTACAGCATCGCCCACAGTCCCATTGGAGCTATTCTGCTTGGAGGCAGCTACTTCTGACGAGTTTGGTGATTCTGGTCTGTGGTGCCACGATCGCTTGGCTACAGATTCCTCAACTTCAGCAGTTGCAAACCAAAAGCCAAACCGCATCGGTTGAAGCCATTCAACAAGATCTGGCAGCCGAAAAGTTGCGCTTGGAGCTACTGCAAAAGTTTCCCACCTTTGGATTTGATAACCTGATCGCTGACTGGAGCTTTTTAAGTTTCTTGCAGTATTTTGGCGATCAGCCTGCCCGTCAAAAAACCGACTATTCCCTCAGTCCTGAGTTTTTTGAGGTTGTACTCCGTCGCGATCCCTACTTCATACAAGCCTATCCTTTTCTATCAACGAGTGCTTCCCTCTACGCTGGCTTGCCGGAACGATCCACCCAACTCATGCAGTCAGCCCTGCAGTCACTTCAGCCCAATGTGCCTCCAGATTCCTATACCGTGTGGCGGCAACTTGGCATTGATCAATTACTGTTTCTAGGAGACGCGGCTGCCGCTCGCCATTCTTTTCTAATGGCCGCTGAATGGGCAGCGCAATCCAGCGATCCAGCTAGCCAAGCAGCAGCCCAAATCTCGCAACGCACCGCCGATTTTCTCGCTCGCAATCCTAACAGCACCGCTGCTCAAATTACTGCCTGGGTGATGGTGTTGGGCAATGCTCCTGACGATCGAACTCGCCAAATGGCAGTCCAGCGCATTGAAGCGTTAGGAGGGAAACTCACCCGTCAACCCAATGGTTCCTATAGCATTGATTTTCCATCTGCCAATTAACCAATTCCTCTTAAAACAGTTCCTTTAATGTTCACCATCAGACAAGTCAATCCCTGGTTTAAGGTTGGGAGCAGCGATCGAGGTAGGGAAATCCGGTAAGATGATCGGGAAGATTGAACTACATGCAAGCGCTTGGGAGAGCTATGGCAGTCAAGAAAGGAGATCTAGTCCGCGCCATTCGCGAGAAGTTGGAAAATAGCTTGGAAGCCCAGGCCAGCGATCCCCGGTTTTCGTCGTATCTGTTTGAAACTAAGGGGGAAGTGATCGATGCCAAAGGTGATTATGTGTTGGTGAAATTTGGTTATGTTCCGACCCCAAATATGTGGCTGCGAGCGGATCAACTGGAGAAGGTCGGCTGATCGACTGTCGGCTG
>JALOOM010000115.1 GCA_025454395.1 Elainella sp. Prado103 | reverse complement strand
TCCTGGTTCGAAAGCCCCTCGCCCGCTCTGGGAGAGGGGTTGGGGTGTAGCTTGCTTCTGCGTAGCAGTGGGTAGTTTGAGTTTTGTCAGTCAATCAGGCTTTAGGTCTTATGCTTTAGGTCTCATACTGGATACCTGATGCTTTAGGTCTCATGCTTTTCTACCACCCGAATCTTGCCTGAACCAACCGCATGAACCGTTCGATCGGGTAACTCGATCAATAGATTGCCGCTTGCATCTATTCCACCTGCTTGACCGATCAGTTCAGACTCCTTGAGGGCAATGGTTTTTCCCCTCAGAGCATCGCGGCGGTTCAGTTCAGCCAACAGGGGCGCGAGTCCAGGACAGGGATAGGAGATTCCAGCGTGGTTTGCATGATAAGCGCTCAGGCTAGCCGCTTGCCGGAGATAGTGGCGGATGGCTGTCAGGCACGCTACTTCGTCAGGAACCTGAGACACCACTTCATGGAGGCTAATTGGATTGCCGATGCGTTCCGGATCGATCCCACTGGCTGCAAAATCGACCGATCGATTCAGTCCAACTCCCACCACTAACCGATGTAAGGGCTGGGACTGGAAAGGAGTAGAAATTGCGGAAGGGGTAATGGTATGAGCACTAGAGACAGACTCACAGAGAATCCCCGCCAGCTTGCGATCCTCCAACCAAATGTCATTCGGCCATTTCAGACGTAACTGATCTTGCAGATTGGGTAACAGATCCTCAATCGCATAAATCACTGCTAATCCGGCCACGAGACTAAACCCTGAAAATTGGGATCGAGGCAATCGATCGAGCACAATTGTAGCGGTCAGTACCCCCTCTGGGGCAATCCACGATCGATTATATTGACCCCGACCAGCCGTTTGCTGACGAGTGAATACTACTGAGCCATCCACGAATCGATCGGGATAGGTCAGCGCCCAGGTATTCGTACTAGGGCAGGTTTCGAGCCAATGCAGCCAATCAGGAATCACAGATCACAAGTAACGAGTAAAACGAGTAAAGGTGCATAAAAATGATACGAGTATTAATTTTAGGAGGAACAGGAGATGCAGTAGAGTTAGCAGCCCAAGCCAGCAATCTACCTGATGTTGAAGTTATTTCTTCCTTGGCAGGGCGTACCAAAGCCCCCAGTTTACCGATCGGTCAAGTGCGAGTGGGAGGATTTGGAGGAACCACTGGACTGGCAGATTATCTGAGAGCAGAGAAAATTGCCGCCTTGATTGATGCCACTCACCCCTTCGCCGATCAGATCAGTTGGAATGCGGCCAGGGCAGCTCAGCAATGTCAGATTCCGTTGTTAATCATAGTACGTCCAGCTTGGCAGCCTGTCACGGGCGATCATTGGATCGAAGTGGAGAGCCATGAGATAGCAGCCCAGGTTTTGCCAAAAATAGCACAGCGCATTTTTCTAACAATCGGCCGACAAGAACTCTCAGCATTTGCCCATCTAACCCACCTGTGGTTTTTAATGCGCATGATCGATCCCCCACCTGTGGGTTTACCCGTGCCACCTGGAGAAATCTTGTTGGAACGGGGCCCATTCACCCTGGAGCATGAACAAACCCTTTTGCAAACTCACCAGATCGAAGCGATCGTCAGTAAAAATAGTGGTGGAACTGCAACCTACGCCAAAATTGCAGCAGCCCGATCGATGGGGCTACCGATCGTGATGATCCAACGGCCGCAGATGCCCGTGGGTGAACAGGTCGGTGATGTAGCAGGAGCAATGCAATGGCTAGAGAGAATGAGAGGATAAGATCCAAAGGGTCTATTGGGTGTCGTTGAGCGCTTGCTGAGCGATCTCTGCTACCTGTTTAGCAGCCTGTTCTTTGCGTTCACTGTAGCGATCGGTTAAGTAATCGACTTTGTCACGCAGCAAGAGCGTAAATTTATAGAGTTCTTCCATCACATCCACGACTCGATCGCGGTAAGGAGAGTCTTTCATCGTGCCGTCTTCGTGAAATTCTTGATAGGCTTTGGCAACTGAAGATTGATTGGGAATCGTAAACATCCGCATCCAGCGGCCAAGGATCCGCATGGTGTTGACGGCATTAAATGATTGAGAGCCGCCACTCACCTGCATCACAGCCAGCGTTCTGCCCTGGGTTGGTCGCACCGCTCCTAGGCTGAGGGGAATCCAGTCGATCTGATTTTTGAGGATACCAGTAATTTGCCCATGCATTTCCGGGCTAGACCAAACCTGTCCTTCCGACCAAAGGCTGAGCTGCCGCAGTTCCTGCACTTTGGGATGGGTATCCGGCACACTGCCATAGATTGGGAGATCGCGTGGATCGAAGAACTTTACTTCTGCCCCGAAATCCTGAATAATTCGGGCTGCTTCCTCCGCCAATAGGCGACTATAGGAGCGTTCCCGCAAAGAACCATAGAGAAAGAGAATTCTGGGTGGATGATCGAACGTGCTCATGTAACCAATTACAACTAGAGATATTTAAAGTGGACGAGCAATGTAAGATTGGGTAAGTGCTGTGAATTGCTTGATAGAGGCAGAATCTCAGGAAAAGTAGAGTATGCCATTATCGCGGATCGCTAGCAAGAGATTGCAAAAACTCTAGCTGTGCTTGCCGCAGTTCTATGGCTGGATTCGCTTGCAGAATCGTCTGAAGTGCCTGCTCATAGGAAACCCCAGATACAATCAAATAAGCTGCGAGCAGGGTGCCGGTTCTGCGTCTGCCGCTCGTACAGTGGATAGCAACGGCGTGATTGACCTGCTGTTGTTGCTGCACAAACTCATACAATTCGCGCACTTGTAAACGACTGGGGGCTGTACCTCCTTTTGTTGGCAGCCAGCGGTAAGGAATATTCGCTTGAGCATAGTCTTCTAGATTGGCGGGGTCATCCATCACAGAAACAATCGCCCCAATGCCAGCCGCCTGGAGTTCTGGTAACTCAGCCACTGTAGGTTTGCGAACTCCTGCCAATTTTCCTGGAATCACCCACCAAAGATTTTGAGTGATCGGTGGGTCGATCGTTTCTTCCACAAATTTCCTCCATCAGCATTCTGATGCGATCAGCTAGCTGAAGCTACGTTTAGCGTTTCTAGAAGCTGGGTAACCCGCTGTTTGATTTCATCCCGCACTCGCGGAAAGATTTCTGGCTGTTCGGCGGGATCATCCAGTTGCCAGTCTTCAAACACTTCCCGCGTCACCCATTCGGGCGGCAAATTTACCCCACAGCCGCAGAGGGAGATCACAACATCATAATTTTCCGGTTGAAATTCGCTGAGGGCATTCGAAGTTTGGTCACTGATATCGATCCCAATTTCTTTCATTGTCGTGATCGCTTCGGGGCGCACTTGGCTGGCTTCTAAGCCAGAACTGGTGACTTCGATTTTGCCTGCTCCCAGGGTTTTAGCAAATCCTTCTGCCATCTGGGAGCGAGCAGAGTTTTTCTTACACACGAACATGACTTTCTTCATAGGTTTCCCAGTGATTCTAATTCGTAGGATGATTCACACTTACTGTTGCCAGTCACACTTACTGTTGCCAGTCACACTTACTGTTGCCAGTCACACTTACTGTTGCCAGTCACACTTACTGTTGCCAACTGCTAGGTACGCAGCGCGGGTCGGGTAGCGTTGCTTTCTCTGGTTCGCGAGGAAACCAAGGCGCAGTGCGTTTACAGATTTCAACGAGCATCAGCATCACAGGCACTTCAATTAATACCCCAACCACCGTAGCTAGAGCAGCCCCAGAATTGAGCCCAAACAGGGTGATGGCAGTGGCGATCGCGACCTCAAAGTGATTACTGGCTCCAATTAGAGCGGCAGGCGCAGCATCTTCGTAGGTGAGCTTCATCTTCAGAGCTGCCACATAGCCGATCAGAAAAATGAAGTTGGTTTGAATAAACAGAGGAATGGCAATCAAGAGAATATGCAGTGGATTCTTGACAATCAACTCACCCTTGAAAGCAAACAGTAACACAAGCGTGATCAGCATTGCTGTAATTGCTACTGGTGTGAGATATTGCAAGAATTTTTGTTCAAACCATTCTCTACCTTTATGCTTGAGAATCCAGTAGCGAGAATAGATGCCGGCCAACAAAGGTAAGCCGACGTAGATTAATACCGATAAAACGATTGTCTGCCAGGGAACGGTCAGGTTATTGGCGGCTAGGAGCCATCGTCCTAAAGGGGCATACAAAAATAGCATTGCCAAGGAATTGACCGCGACCATCACCAGAGTATGGCCCTGATTACTATAGGAAAGATATCCCCACATCAACACCATCGCCGTACAGGGAGCAATACCGAGTAGGATCGTTCCAGCAATGTAAGAGTCTGCTAAAGATACTTCTACTCCCCGGATGATTTCGGTGCTGGCGAGCAAAGGTCGAAACAGCCATCCTAGAAAGAACTGAGCAAACACCACCATTGTAAAAGGCTTAATCAGCCAATTCACCACCAAGGTCAACAGTACGGGTTTAGGGGTGCGAGCCGCTTGCTTAGCTTGAGAAAAGTCGATCTTCACCATGATCGGATACATCATGAAGAACAGACAGATGGCGATCGGAATTGAAACCTGGTAAATGCTCATGGCATCTAGTGCGACGGCAATCCCAGGAAAAGTGCGTCCCAAAATCACGCCAGCGATAATGCAAAGAAATACCCAAACCGTGAGATAGCGCTCAAAAAAGCTGAGCCGTCCTCCGGCTTGGGGGGCAGAGGGGTTATTGGTAGCGGTCATAATGATTGCAGTACAAATGCGGTACAGGTGTGGTACAGGTGCGGTACAGGTGCGGTAAAAGATATGATGATGAACATCAAAGTAGATTGAATCGAACTAGCCGATCGCTAGCCCGCCGACTAGAAAGTTTGCTCTTTTTGCAGCACTTCTCGGATCGTCAAATAGGGCTGAGGCTTCCCTTCATAGGCGGTACCAACTGCACCCTGATAGAGATGTACCTGATTGATGTCGTAGGCTTCTCGAGGCAGGGGGATGTAGTCCACGCTAGTCACGAGTTCTTCCGCGTTTTTGAGATAATATTCGACAAAATCCCGCAGAGTCTCATTGTCTTGAGAAGCTTTCAGGTTGACATAGAGGAACAGCGGACGAGAGAGCGGTTGATACTGGGCATTCTCAACTGCTTCTCGAGAAGGAGTCACCGCTCCTTTGCCTTGACCATCATCGATCGCGATGGCTTTCAACTGATCCTGACTTTCCTCAAAATAGGAAAACCCAAAAAATCCTAGGGCATTGGGATCGTTACTGATTCCTTGCACGAGAATGTTATCATCTTCACTTGCAGTGTAGTCACTACGAGTATTATCTCCACCGATAATAGACTCAGCAAAGTAGTCATAGGTACCAGAATCTCCACCTGGGCCGTAGAGAGTCAAGGGGCGATCGGGAAAGGACGGGCGAATCTGTTTCCAATTGGTGATTTTACCTTGAGCCGCAGGTTCCCAAATTTGTTTTAATTCTGCCACGGTCAGATCAGTAGCCCAATCATTTTGGGGATGAACAGCGATCGTGAGGGCATCAAAGGCCAGGGGTAATTCGACAAAGCGGACACCAGCTTGACGGCAAGCCTCGATTTCTTCCGTCGAGATTGGGCGAGAAGCATTACTGATCTGGGTTTCACCAGCGCAGAACTTGCGGAAACCGCCGGTGGTGCCTGAGAAGGCTAACTCAATTTCGGCGTTGGGATTGGCTTTCTGAAAGGCTTCTACTGCGGCTTTGCTGATCGGATAAACGGTACTCGATCCATCAATCGTAATTGATTGATTTGCGGATGGGGCATTAGAACCTTGAGTAGAAGCATCCTGGGTTGAAGTGGAGGTCGAAGGAGCACTGCAAGCTGAGAGCACCAGAGCAGCCAGCAGAGAAAAAACAGGAACTTGGAATATATATGAACTTGAAGAACTGGAAATCATACAGGTCTAGAGGGTTTTGAAGTGATGAGATGAATCAATTGAAGTGGATTGCATCGTGTGAAGATAATTCCACCGAATGCAATTCCACCGAATGCATGGTTGCAGCCATTGCAAATTCTGAATGGCTGAATCTGAATCTTTTATATCTAGAAATATTGATATATCAATTTGAATTGATATGTCAAGTCGTCCAGGCTACAGGCGCAATCAACTTAACAATTCTTGCAGCATTTTTTCAGCATTTTTTTCAGCGTTTTTTCAGCACCTCTTTCAGCGCTGGAGGCATTGAGGCTCATACAGAAGCTTATGGAGAGTCCCATACAAGAGTCCCATACAAAGGTTGTCAATCGCCACAGGGAGGAGCCGGGACAATCGGACTAAAGCGGCGATAATCGGCCAAATATTGTTCCAAGACTACAAACTGGGGCAGGTTAAGGCTGTAGTAAATCCAGCGACCAGACTGACGCGATCGAACAAACTCAGCTTCTTTCAAGACTTTGAGATGAAACGATAACTTAGACTGCGGGACTGCCAACTCATCACAAAGATCGCAAACGCAAAGCTCTTGGGTGCGCAACAAATCTAGAATCTGCAACCGGAGCGGTTCGGAAAGGGCATGGAAGGTGGCAGCGATGGTACTGGCAGTTGGGAGAGCAGCAGGTTGGTTCATCAAGTTTAATTGATTTGATGTCATATCAAGTCTATTTGATTAGTATAAAACTTGCCGAAGTGAATGTCATCTGTGCCGGATCGGAAAAAGATGGATTGTGAGCGGTTGAAATAGCAGGTTACTTGCGTGGTTTAATCACCTGCCATTGGGTAATCGGTGCAAGGGCTTTCCAACCCAGAAATTGACCGATCGGTTCAGCCCGTTGAATCGCAATCCGACTGAGTTCGCCTCCCCACTGGTGATGAGCAGTGAACAGCAGTTGCTCACTTTCAATCGTGACGGCATTGGTGACTAGACGACCACCGGGTTTTAGGGCTTGCCAGCAGGTTTCCAGGAGCCGATCAGCGGTCAGTCCCCCGCCAATGAAAATGGCATCGGGGTGCGGCAGTGGGGCGAGGGCATCTGGGGCCGATCCAGCGATGATCTGGAGGTGCGGAACTCCCAGAGCAGCAGCATTTTCAGCAATGTAGTGCAACCGGCTAGGATGCTGTTCGATCGCAATCGCCCGACAGCGAGGATGGCTACGCAGCCATTCAATCCCGATGGATCCACAGCCTGCTCCCACATCCCATAACAACTGTCCGGGCAAGGGAGCTAACCTTGATAGTGTGATGGCTCGCACTTCCCGCTTGGTCAGTTGCCCATCATGGTGGAAGGCAGCATCGGGGAGTCCAGGGATCCGAGCCCATGCGGGTTGATCGAAATCGGCCACACAGGTGATAGCGATCGTATTGAGGTCAGCAATCTTAATGCCATCCCCAAGATGGGTACTCCGCGCTGAGGATTGCCCCAGGGTTTGCCATTCGTGGGCTGTGCGACTGTGCTGACATTCTTTCACGCCCCCCAAGTGCTCCAGGATCGTCAAGCGGCTGTGGCCATAGCCTGCCTGGATCAGTTTGTCGGCAACGATCAGTGGAGTCTGGCGATCAGCACTCAGAATCAATAATTGAGCCCCTGGATACAGCATTTGATGGAGCAAATTGGGATCGCGACCGCAGAGGCTGAGGGTTTCTATCTCGGTTTGGTTCCAGCCTAGACGGGCACAGGCGAGGCTAAAGGCAGAGGGCACCGGCAAAAAGGTAATTTCGTCGATGGGAATTTGCCGTAGCAAGGTCGCTCCAATCCCATAACACAACGGATCCCCACTGGCTAGCACGGCGACTGGTTGACCTCGGTAACCGATAATTTGCTCCAGGGTGGTCTCGATCGGCGAACCCCAAGCTAGTTGTGGCTGCTGTGAGAGTTGAGGATGATCTGACAGCCAAGCTAAATGTCGCCGCCCCCCCACAATCAGAGTGGCTTGCTGAAGTAAGGTTTGAGCGATCGAGCTGAGGCCAGTCAGTCCCTCTTCGCCCATGCCAATGACCGAGAGCCATTTTTGCATCCTGTTGTCCTCATCAATAAGAAAGATGAGCAATTCCCTTGGGTGATCCTTCGCTTATGGTATGCTCTTTGAGCTTGAGATCGGGAAAGTCCGGTGTGATTCCGGCGCTGTGCCGCAACTGTAATCCCATGGCTGCCCCTGAGAGGGGGAATGTCCAGCTTGAATGCACCCCAGGTGGTTTGGGAGAGTCAGAATGCCGATCGAAGCGGTGCGATTCAGTACCTGCCCCATCTGTTTCCTGCGTTGCACGGGAAAGGAGAAGCGAAATGTCACCAGCCGAAATCCTATCATCCTCCACCCATTTAGACTCACCACCCCCTCAGACGCTACCAGCGGGCTCCCATCCGTCCGTTTGTCCAGGCTTGTTCTACGCAGTCGCGGCGAGTGATGGCAACCTGTTTCGGATTCGCACACCAGGGGGATATCTGACGGCAGCGCAAGCACACCAGGTAGCCAGGTTCGCTGAACAAATGGCCGCATCGATCCAAATTACCAATCGGGCCAACTTGCAATTTCGGACTCAGCGGGCAGCGGTGCCCCAGGAGTTGCTCCAACAGCTTCAGAGCATTGGTTTGGCTGGGGCTGAGCCAAGTGTCGATCATTTACGAAATGTGATGGCCAGTCCCACGGCAGGGATTGATCCTATCGCCCTGATCGACACCCGACCCTGGGTAGCAGCCTTGGATGCTTATCTATCGACTCACCCAGAATTATTCCCGCTGTCTGCGAAGTTTAGCATTGGCTTAGATGGCAGAGAGTCGGTTAGTGTGGGCGATCGACGCAATGATATCGGGCTGGTAGCCATGGCTGCCCCTCAGACCGTTACCAAGGTAGGGGCTTCCGATCAACCGACGATCGGCTTTCGGGTGGTGCTGATGGGAGCCGGAGACTCAGGGGAGACTGGACTTTGGATTCGCCCGCAACAGGTGGTGAGGTTGGTGAGGATCATCACCCAAGCCGCGATCGATCTGGGCAACAGGCTGGAGACCGATCCGCAAATGCAGCCTGTCCTGAAGGGAAAACCGCCACGATTCCGGCAAATTTTGGCCACTGTTGGGGTTGAGCAGTTTTTGGCACGGCTACGGCATCATGCTGATTGGGAGGATCAGTGGGATTGCTCGGATCACAGGATGAATGGGGGTGAAAGCGCGATCGATCAATTTCCTCCCGGTGCCATAGTGCCCGCTGCTACGGACGATCCCTCAGAGCGATCGAACCAACCTTTCGGGATCCAGGCGCAACGGCAGGCGGGTTATTGCGCAGTGGGGGTGGAGGTGCCGCTCGGGTGGATCACGCCCGATCAACTGCGTGCGTTGGCCACATTGGCAACAGAGTATGGCGACGGGTCGTTGCGCTTAACTCCCTGGCAAAATCTGCTGGTGCCCAATGTACCGGAGGCGAACTGTGGGGCATTCCAGCAGGGATTGGCTCGGATCGGCTTGAATCTGTTTCCCAAGCTCCGGTGGGGAAGGTTGGTCGCTTGCGCGGGACTGCCAGGTTGCCAAGCCTCTGCGACCCATACGCAACAGCATGCTCTTGAACTGGCTCACCATCTAGAAAGCTTGCGGCTGGAAAGACCCATTACCCTACATCTAACGGGTTGTCCCAAGTCCTGTGCTTACCACCAACCGAGTGAGATTACATTATTGGGAGCGAGCCTAGAATCAGCCGCAGCCAGTCCAGCCGCCTACCATGTTTATGTGAACGGGTATCTGGCGATCGATGATGCAGAGCAAATCTTCTCTCAACCTGAAGACTCTCCAGAGCAGACTCCAACCCACTTTGGGCGTTTAATCGCAGCGGCAGTACCCATCGAACATATTCCTCAGGTCATTCAGAGATTAATCGATCGCTTTCAGGCAGGCTCTTAGAGGCAAGATGAACAATTATAGTCCCCAAGCATTTGACTTGTTTTGAAAACGCTTAAATCTCCGATTTAACTGAACGTATTTGACTAAACGTGTTTAACTCAGTGTAAATGATATTGTGAATTACTCTGCGAATACATGATGGATTATATTCGAGATGGCAATGAAATTTATCGACATTCCTTTGCAATAATTCGGGAAGAGGCGAATTTGCAACGGCTATCGCCCGATTTAGCCCAGGTAGCAGTGCGGATGATCCATGCTTGTGGCATGACTGATATCGTGGTAGATCTGGAAGCTTCGGTCAATGCGGTGGCTCAGGGCCGATCGGCCTTACGAGCTGGAGCCACCATTTTGTGTGATGCCCAGATGGTGGCCAATGGGGTTACCCGCAGTCGCCTGCCCGCTGATAATCCGGTGATCTGCACGCTGAACCACCCAGAGGTGCCCGCCAAAGCCATCGAGATCCAAAATACCCGATCGGCTGCGGCTCTAGAGTTCTGGCAACCCTATCTAGCAGGTGCGGTCGTGGCGATCGGCAATGCACCTACGGCGCTCTTTCGATTGTTGGAGCTATTGGATGCAGGGTGCGATCGACCGGCGTTAATTTTGGGACTGCCGGTGGGTTTTGTGGGGGCCGCAGAATCGAAGGCTGAACTGGCAGTCAACAGTCGGGGAGTGCCGTTTATCACGCTGCATGGCCGACGGGGAGGAAGCGCCATGGCAGCAGCGGCGGTGAATGCGTTGGCAAAGGAGGAGGAATAGATTGATGACGGGTAAACTGTATGGTTTGGGCTTGGGGCCGGGTGATCCTGAACTGCTGACTTTGAAGACGTTTCGGTTGTTGCGATCGGCTCCGGTGGTGGCTTATCCCATGTCGGATGGGGGTAAATGTCTGGCTCGATCGATCGTGGCAGGATATCTTCGACCTGAACAAATTGAAGTGCCAATGTATTTTCCGTTTAAATTGGAGCAATCTTCGCAGCCTTACTACGATAAAGCAGCGGAAACATTAGCGGGATATCTCAGCCAAGGGCAGGATGTGGCCGTGTTATGTGAAGGAGATCCCTTTTTCTACGGCACGTTTATGTATTTGTTTAATCGCTTGTCCGATCGATTTCCCACCGAAGTAGTTCCTGGTGTATCTTCGGTCATGGCCAGTCCTGCCATGTTAGGCACTCCGCTGACCTATCGCAATGATGTGTTTATGGTGTTGTCAGGAATTTTGCCTGCGGAGGTATTGGCTGAAAAACTGGCGGTGGCAGATGCGGCAATCATTCTCAAATTGGGCAAACATTTTGCCAAGGTGTATGGGGTATTGCAACAGTTGGGATTCGCTCAGCGAGCCAAATACATAGAGCGATCGACCATGCCCAACCAGCGCATTGTGCCGATCGATCAGGTCGATCCAGCCACGGTACCTTACTTTGCGATGATCGTGGTTCCGAGTCAGTGGCAGCCATGACCCCAGCAATTATTGTATTAAATGCGGCGAGTGTGCCCCTGGGACGGCAAATACAAGCGATCCTACCAGGCTCAACCCTGTATGGATTGGCCAACCGCACTCAGGCAGTAGATATACCGTTTGCCCAGTTTGGTGAAACTCTGCGCTCCCTCTTTCAGGCGGGAACTCCCATTATTGGGATTTGCGCGGCTGGTATTTTAATTCGCACGATCGCTCCCTTATTGACCAATAAATGGCAAGAACCGCCGGTTTTAGCCGTAGCCGAAGATGGCAGTGCTGTGGTACCGCTATTGGGTGGGCTGCATGGGGTGAATGATCTGGCCCGCCAGATTGCGGCTCAGTTACAGGTAGCAGCGGCAATCACCACCACTGGAGATCTGCGCTTCCGCACCACCTTGCTGGATCCGCCAGACGGTTACACTTTAGCCAATCCGCCAGATGCTAAGCAGTTCATTGCTGATTTGCTGGCAGGTGAATCCGTCAAGTTGGTAGGATCCGCAGATTGGCTAACCAATAGTCAATTGCCGATCGCACCGACAGCCGCTTTGACGATCCAGGTGACTGAACAAGTAGGTAATCCTGCTCCCACTGTTTTGGTCTATCATCCTCGTACCATTGTGATAGGTTGGTATCGAGAACCTCAACCAGAATCTCAACCAGAATCTCAACCAGAATCTCAACCAGAATCTCAACCAGAGTTTCCTCTAGATATTAGTGATCTCGTTCAAGCAAAACTCACCGAACTAGGTCTAGTGCCCCAGGCTCTGGCTGGCATCTTTGCCCAACGCTCCCAAGCCGTCGATCCGGAGTTACAGACGATGGTTCGATCGCTCAATCTGCCGTTGCGCTATTGCTTCGACTCTGAGCGAGATGCAACTCCGACCGCTGAGTCGATCGCCTTAGCAGCAACCGGAACATCGGGAAAATTGTTGGCAACCGGAGAAAATTTTGCCATTGCCCAAGCGGTAACACCGATCGATCTAACCCAAGTGGGAACCCCACCGGGCAGGTTGGCCATTGTGGGCACTGGGCCAGGCAATGCGGGCTGGATGACCCCAGAAGTCAGAACAGTCTTAGCGGCTACTACCGATTGGGTGGGCTACAAAACCTATCTCGATTTGGCTGAGCCCCTACGCACACACCAACACCGTCATGAGTCAGACAATCGGGAGGAACTGGATCGGGCCCGGGCCGCGCTCAATCTAGCTGCTACTGGGCGATCGGTGGCTGTGATCTCCTCCGGCGATCCAGGCATTTTTGCCATGGCCGCCGCCGTGTTTGAGGTAATCGATCGCGATCAAAACCCCCATTGGCAAGCAATCGACATTCAGGTCTGTCCAGGTATTTCGGCGATGCAGGCAGCGGCAGCTCAAGTGGGTGCGCCTTTAGGGCATGACTTCTGTGTGATTTCGCTTTCCGATCGGCTCAAACCCTGGTCTATGATCGAACAACGCCTAGCCGCCGCTGCGCAAGCCGATTTTGTGATTGCCCTCTATAATCCAATTTCCAGTCAACGCACCTGGCAACTGAGCCAAGCCCGAGAGATCCTGCTGCAATTTCGATCGTCTCAAACTCCGATCGTGCTGGGCAAAAATTTGGGGCGATCGGGTCAAACGGTACAGGTCAAACGCCTGAGTGAACTCCAGCCAGATGATGCTGATATGCGCACAGTCATTCTGGTGGGTTCTAGTCAAACCCGTCTGATTGAACGGGAGATCGGGTTACCATTTGTGTATACTCCACGGCAATATGATACTACCTAATCACACTCAATCATTAGTTTTACACTCAATCATGAGTTGGGATGCCTGGTCTCCTGGACTTGATGCCTAGCTATCACCTAAGGAATTAGCCTGATTGACTGACAAAACAAACTACCCACTGCTACGCAGAAGCAAGCTACACCCCAACCCTTCTCCCAGAGCGGGCGAGGGGCTTCGAACCAGGATTTGATTGCAAGTCCCTTCGCCCCTAGTGGGCTACCTTGTACACACAAGTCGTTCCGATCCTCCCTAACCCTCCTTAACCAGGAGGGAACCGAACCCAAAGTCTTCAAAGTCCCCCTTAACAAGGGGGATTTAGGGGGATCAATCAGCGATTTAGCAGCAACTCAGCGATGTGTGTACACAGTAGCCCCT
>JALOOM010000114.1 GCA_025454395.1 Elainella sp. Prado103 | reverse complement strand
CGAGGGGCTTTCGAACCAGGATTTGATTGCAAGTCCCTTCGCCCCTAGTGGGAGAAGGGATTTAGGGATGAGGGGAAAAGATTTGTCAGTCAATCAGGAAATTAGACAAACCAAACTGACATCATCGGATCTGTAACCCGTAAGACAATCAAACTTTATAGGCTAGTTTTATGCCAGTTTATAATCCTGAGTGATGATGCTTGGCAACAAATAGTCATTTCCAGGTGAATGCTTCGAACAACTGAGAAAGTATGCTGAACCCAATCTAACGCTGATCCAGAACTCATCTACGACGGAACAGTGGCTCAACCACCATTAGGCGCAGCAGTAGGTCTTTCTCTGCCGACTTGTTTCCCAATCATGCAAAGAAAAACGATCGATCGCCATCACCCAGTTGGATGAAGTCTGCTGATACTCATGTGATATGAGCTTGCGTAGAATCAATGCTTGCCAGGTAAAATGCTTGCCAGGTAAAATGCTTGCCAGGTAAAATGCTTAAGCCCTTGGTTCTACTCAGCTTCACAAAGTATGATTCAAGATCCTGTAGCGCGATCAATTAGACTGAAACGATTCAGTTCATCAAAAGTCATATAAACTTGCTGAAATAGAAGTAAAAATTAATAGAATAATTGATAGAATATAGGAAGCTCGATCACTTTTGTGGCTATTTTGTCGCCTGATCGGCTGGCTGAATATCCCTGCTTGATTGATCTGCCGATTGGGTTTGTCCTCAATTTAGTCGCTCTTCAGTTCTTACAATAGCTGGATTTGATTGCTCTCTTTTCTAACGTTGGAAGTTGATATTCTCAATATTCATCCGTCCTCAGAACCGCTGGAAGTTGCTGTCTGTCATTTAAAGCTTAAGTCGCAAGCCAAAAGCGCACTGGGTAGGAGGTCAACGATGATATTTAAAGATCGAACCACAGCCGGACAACAGTTAGCTAAACAATTAGCTGAACAGTTAGCTGAACAATTAGCTGAACAATTATCTTCCTACACCGATCGCCCCGATCTTTTGATATTAGCTTTGCCTCGGGGGGGAGTGCCAGTTGCGTTTGAAGTGGCAAAAGCATTGCACGCGGATCTGGATGTGTACGTCGTTCGTAAATTGGGAGTGCCAGGACAGCCTGAGCTAGCCATGGGAGCTATTGCCGCTGGTGGGGTGTCTGTCTTGAATCAGTCCATCATTACTGCCCATCAAATTTCGGCAGCCATGATTGAGCAAGTGGCTACCCAAGAGCGCCAGGAGTTAGAGCGCCGGGAACGGCTTTATCGAGGGGATCGCCCGCTGCCGATTCTGCGCGATCGAACCATAATTGTCGTTGATGATGGGTTGGCCACTGGGGCTACCATGCGAGCTGCCCTACAAGCCTTGCGACTCCAGCAACCGGCCCAACTGATCGTCGCTGCCCCGATCGCGGCAGAGTCTACCTGCCGTCAATTAGAAATGCTGGCCGATCGGGTCATTTGTGTGGAGGTTTCAGATCGGTTATCCAGTATTGGCCATTGGTATGCAGACTTTTCCCAAACTACGGATGAAACAGTCTGTGGTCTGCTGCAACAAGCAAGAGAACATCGTCATGATTGCCCGTCCATTCCACCGCTTTCCCCCAAATATAATGGATCGATCTCTGGCATATACTACTGATTTGATTCAAGATTTCCCTCTCTAGACAGATTCATAGTTGCTGGGTATCCCTCAGGATCGAAAAAGGGAGTACGGTGTTGCTGGCAGTATTGCTGGCAGTGTTGCTGTCCATTTTGGGCTGGGCGATCATGACGCTTGCTGAAGAGCGCGTAGAAAACTCAAAGCAGGAGAGAGGCGAGGGATGAAGCACAAGAGCATTGAGCGTATCCTGGTCGAGTACCCGTCTTGATCAGAAGTTGGAGGAGAAGCAAGTGTGATGTCCCGACGGATCATTCCTTTGAGTGAATACCATCGCTTACCCCGAGAAGCCCAAACTTCTGATCTCTATCAGAGACTTTTTGAAGTCGTCTGTAACAATGCGACGCTGGGGCTGTTCATCATGGATGAATACCAGCAGTGCGTGTATATGAATCCGGCAGCAGAGACATTAACTGGCTATTGTCTTGCAGAAACCCGCGGACGTACTCTGCATGATATCATCCATCATACCCGCCCAGATGGCCGTCCCTATCCACTTTGTGAATGCCCGATCGATCAAGCCTTTCCTCAAAATAACCAGGAACAAGGCGAAGAAGTCTTTATCCATAAGGATGGTCATTTCTACCCAGTCGCCTACACTGCCAGTCCCATTCGAGAAGGGGATCGGGTAATTGGCACCATTATTGAGGTGCGCGATATTACTCAAGAGAAGGTGGCGGAGCAGGCTCAGCAAGAGGCTCTGGCACGAGAGCAGGCATTACGAGCCGAAGCAGAGAACGCTCAACGCCAAATTACCCATCTGCTAGAGCATATGTCGGATGCCTTTGTCAGGTTGGATCGTGACTGGCGGATTATTTACCAGAATGCTGAAGCAGAGCGACTGAATCGCAAGCCGCGTTCAGAGGTGTTGGGTAAAAGTCATTGGGAAGAGTGGCCAGCCGCGAGAGGCACTTTGGTAGAGGAACAGTACCATCGAGCTATGGCTGAACAGGTGACCGTCCACTTCGAGCATCACTATGACGATCCACCCAATTACGATATTTGGTTGGAAATCCACGCCTATCCATCAGATGATGGGTTGGGTATTTTCTATCGAGATATTAGTGATCGCAAACGGGCGGAAGCGGAAATTCAGCAACTGAATCAACGGTTAACCCACCGGGTGAATGAATTGCAAACGTTGTTCGAGCTGCTACCTCTGGGAGTGGCGATCGCAGAGGATCCAGCTTGTGAAACGATTCGAATCAATGCCCATCTGTCTAAATTGACCCGGTTGTCGGGGGAGATCAAAACCGCACCTAATCTGGCTGCCTCAGAACGACCGGCTTATCGTCTGTTGCGGGGTGGGGAAGAAGTGGCACTGGCAGATCTACCCATGCGCTATGCAGCGATCCATAACCGGGAAGTAAGAGACGAAGTCTTAGACCTCATCCACCCCGACGGCACCGTAATCAAGTTACTGTGCTATGCTTCCCCCCTATTGGATGAACAAGGAAAAGTCAGGAGTGTGATCGGTGCATTTGTTAATATTACCGAATATATTCAAACTGAAATTGCCTTACGGGAAAGCCAAGCACTCTTTGAAGCATTCATGCGCTATTCACCAACTGCGGCCTATATTAAGGATGCCAATGGAAGATATCTGTATGTGAATCCCCTCAACGAAAAAATCTGTCATCGCCCCTCTAGTGAATGGTTAGGCAAAACGGATTTTGAGCTTTTTCCGTTTGAGCAGGCTCAGCAGTGGCAGCAACATGATTTGACTGCTTTGGCGACCGGGCAGGCGATCGAAGTTGAGGAAACTTTGACCCAAGCGGACGGAGAGCATTTTTTCGTTTCCTTTAAATTTCCGATTCCCCAACCCTCTGGTAGACAACTGTTAGGCGGGTTTTCTCTAGATGTCACGGAGCGGCGACGGGCTGAGTCCAGGTTGCGGGAGAGCATGGCCATCCTCAACACCGTGAATCAGGCGACCCCTACTTTGATTTATGTCAAGGATCGCCAAGGACGACTGTTGATGGCTAACTCGGCAACAGCCCGCTGGCTGGGACAATCAACCACGGATGTGATTGGCCTGACTGAGTGGGATTACCTCAACTCAACGGAGGCAGACCAGATCAAGCAGAACGATCAACAAGTCATCGAAACGGGAGAAGTCAGCCTGTTTGAGGAAACGGTTACCCTACCGGCCGGAACTCGTACCTTCCTATCCACTAAGTCGCCCTACCGGGACGAACATGGGAGTGTTATTGGTCTGATTGGCGTTTCGACTGATATTACTGATCGCAAACAAACAGAACGAGAACTACAACGTCTACTAGCTAGTGAACGTCACTATGTCAACCAGTTGCAGGGTTTGATGACTGCTGCCTTGGCAATCAATTCGGCGCTTTCGGTCGAGCAAGTGTTGCAAGTGATCACCGATCAAGCAGCCGCCATTGTTGGAGCACATCAGTCGGTGGCGAGTATGACCCTCAACCAAAATTGGGAGCAATCGATCAATGCCATCTGTTTATCCGACAAATATGCTGGCTGGCGGGAGTACAACGAAAAACCAGATGGTTCTGGAATTTATGCCTGCGTCTGCCATACTAATCATCCCATGCGGATGACCCAAGCCGAACTAGAAGCTCATCCACGCTGGCAGGGGTTTGGTCAAGCTGCTTCCCAGCATCCACCCATGCGAGGCTGGTTGGCAGCTCCTATGATGGGGCGAGATGGGCGAAATATTGGGTTAATTCAACTTTCAGACAAGTACGACGGAGATTTTACAGAGGCAGATGAAGCGATTCTGGTGCAATTAGCCCAGATGGCATCTGTTGCGGTGGAAAATGCTCGATTATATGAGGCCGAACAGCAGGCTCGATCGATCGCGGAAACGGCTCGTGAAGAAGCTCAAGCAGCTAACCGCATTAAGGATGAATTTCTGGCGGTGCTCTCCCATGAATTGCGCTCACCCTTGAACCCCATTTTGGGTTGGGCCAAACTGTTGCAAATGGGTCGGCTTGATGAAAGCCGCACCAAACAGGCCTTAGCCACGATCGAACGCAATGCCAAGCTGCAAGCAGAACTGATCGAAGATTTGCTGGATGTTTCTCGAATTTTGCAGGGTAAATTACGGTTGACAGTTGGGGCGGTGGATTTAGCCTCCACCATTCAGGCCGCGATCGAAACCATTCGGTTGGCAGCAGAAGTGAAATTTATCCAGATTGAGGTCGATCTGAGTCCAGAAGTGGGGTGTGTCTCCGGTGATTCTACCCGGTTGCAGCAGGTGGTGTGGAATCTACTCTCCAATGCTGTTAAATTTACTCCTGCCGAAGGGCGAGTCAGGGTGAGCTTAGCAGCAGTCGATCATCAGGCCCAAATTACGGTAACGGATACGGGAAAAGGCATCTCGCGTGAGTTTTTGCCCCATGTGTTTGAGTATTTTCGCCAGGCCGATAGCGCCACAACGCGCCAATTTGGTGGTTTAGGGCTGGGATTAGCGATCGTGCGACATTTAGTAGAGTTGCATGGTGGCACCATTCACGCTGAAAGTGCTGGGGAAGGACAAGGAGCGACTTTTGTCGTGCAGTTGCCTTTCATGCCTCTACAACCTGTAGGACGACAACAATCGTTACTATCGGAATCATCAGCCAATTTACAGGGGCTATTAGTGCTAGTCGTAGATGATGAGGTGGATACAAGAGAGTTGATGGCGTTTTTGCTAGAACAGGCAGGAGCCAGGGTGATTAAAGCAACTTCTGCGCGTGAGGCATTAACCAGACTGGCTCAATTTTCACCCGATATTCTTCTGAGTGATATTGGTATGCCGGATATGGATGGGTATGCATTAATGCGGCAAATCAGAACATTGCCTCCTGAGCAAGGAGGAACCATTCCGGCGATTGCACTGACTGCTTATGCAGGAGAAGTGGATCAACGGCAGGCTGGCTCAGCCGGATTTCAACAGCATATTGCTAAACCGATCGATCCAGAAACTTTGGTGCAGACTATTGCAGCCCTTTTGCAGCAAGGGATATCCGATCGCCCCTGAGAAATAAAAATGAATGACAAGGGACTGAAGCCGCTTGTTACAGCCATCAGGCTAGCCAAAGTGATCTACTGATCCGGACAAGCTGCCTGAGCATCATGACTACCGCTATACTGACTATTTTTCATACTGGGCCAGCATATCCAGCAGATCTTGCCGAAATCGATCGCGCAATGCTACTGGTGACTGGATGACGCACTCGGAACCATAGCGACGAATCTCGCGCATCAGCCAAAAGGGGTTCACGACCGTTCGGACAATCTGCCGGATCTCACCAATGATTGTATCTTGCAGATCGGTGTCTTTGGGTTCGTAGGCTCGTATCAATCCGCCAGTCAAGTGAAATTGCACTTGCATCGAGTCACATTGACCTCGCCAGGCTCCAGGGAGGGGAAAGACGGCTTGAATCCGATCGAGCCTGAGACAGCGATTGTGCCGCAGCTCAGGAAAATCCTGGCTATCTTCGGTTTGATCGCACCAAATCTGCAAATAATATCGTTTCTCATAAAAAATGATTTCTGCATAACGGACTGAGTACTCTAAGAGGGTTCCTTGCGCGTTGCGATAAACCAGGTGAAAGGGCTGTTGTTGCTGGATGAATTGATCGACCTGAATGCGCCAACCTTCTAAGGGCTGACTGATTTGTTGGATCAGGCTCTGCCGCAAAGGGGCTGCCAGTTCACCCCGATCGAGCAAAAGTGTAAGTACACTTCGCGCCTCTTCCCCATGCCCTGCATCTAATAGATCTTGTACACTTTGACGCAATGCTTTGACCTGAGGAGGGCTCAAGCGGAAAGGCATACCCACCTCCACACTTCCTTCTGCAAGAGCAGCAACCAAGCCGGATGGACTGGGGCTATTTCCCCAACGAATGTTCAGCCGTTCAGCGATCACTGCAAGTTTGGCTTTCGTGCCGGGCGGCACCGACAAAGTCAGGGTTTCTTTTTTCCTGGGCATGGCTCAGATCAAAAAATGTAATTGCATTTTCAAGAAAGCTGTGTAATACTCTCTTTTATAAGTGCATTGTATCATTTTCACGAAAAATATAATTGAGATGTGGCTAGATGATCGAGCCCTTCAAGTTGGACTGAGGTTGGACTGAGGTTGGACTGAGGTTGAACTGAGGTTGAACTGAGGTTGAACTGAAATCCAAATGGCGGAGTTAGCAAAATGATCTACGCCGCTTGCAGATAACCAACAACGCAAATCTTACAGGACGACAACCGTTAAGATGGGTGCATTTTATAGTGGTTCGATCAAAAACGTTAAGGAGTGATAAGAATTAAAGCCTAATTTGTATTGGAGCGAATATGCTGGACTGGTGTGTAGATGAAGAAAAAGTAATTGGATCTGTGGTGTTGCAGTAGCATTATGTTGATGACTCTTGACTAAGTGATATGAGCGTTAGAGTAGAGTAATGTCCATGTATTCAGTGCGGTTGAAACCAGTTTATTCTCAAACGGTGGCGACACCCAGCGGGATGACGATACCGGATGAATGGTCACTAGCGTGGCATCAGTTAGAGACTCTGAAGGCGTTGAACGATCCAGGGATCGATGTGGTTTTTAATGTAGCGATGACTGGGGATGGTAAAAGTCTAGCTGCATATTTGGCGGTGCTGCAAGGAAAATGTTGCGCGATCGGGCTTTATCCCACCAATGAGCTGGCGCGCGATCAAGAAAGGCAAACCAAGTATTATATTGAGCAATTTCAGCCCCTCCATAAACCACGGGTGACAAGGTTAAGCGGAGCGGAATTAGAGCTCTATGCCGAGAATGAAGGTCTGAGAAAAGGAGCTGCCATCTCAACGCGCACCAGTCAATCCGAAATTTTATTAACGAATCCAGATATTTTTCACTATCTGCATCGGGGTGCATATTTGACCTCAGAAGATAGTCCGGATAAGTTGTGGGGGCGCATTGACAAGGACTTTGATTTATTTATTTTTGATGAGTTTCATGTTTTTAATGCCCCCCAGATCGCCAGTGTCCTGAACACTCTCTTGTTGATTCGTTCTACCAATCGACGCAAAAAATTTCTGTTTCTTTCGGCGACTCCCAATGATCAACTGCTGACTCGACTGGATGCGGCGGGCATTCGATACAAACTCATTGATCCGATCGCAGCAGGTCAATATCAATTTCCCGATAGCTTAGCGCAGTCCCAACTCCTGCCCAAACAGTGGCGGCTCGTGGCACGAGATATCCAGTTGCAGTTTGTGCCATTAGAGCCCATATCCAAAGCCTCTGAAAACTGGTTGCAAGAAAATAGCGATTTAGTCTTGGCCCAATTTCAGCAACATCCGGGTAGCAAAGGTGCAATTATTCTCAATTCGATCGCTGCTGTTAAACGGCTAACCTCCTTTTTTCAATCACTGTTGCAACCCTATGGTTTGACGGTCGGTGAGAATACGGGACTGTCTGGAAAGGGCACCAGAGAACGATCGCTGGCGGCTGATTTGGTGTTGGGCACTAGCACAATTGATATCGGTGTTGATTTCAAAATCAATTTTCTGATTTTTGAGTCAGCCGATGCTGGAAATTTTGTGCAACGACTCGGGAGATTGGGGCGGCATGGTGGATATGAGCGGCATGGTCAATTGGTGCCGTTTCAGGGGTTTACAGCCTATGCGCTAGTGCCTAATTTTCTAGCAGAGCGCCTTTTTGACGGGGAAGCTGCCCCTTTGCAAAGTGATGGCTGGTACGATCGCCCATTTTTCCATCGCGCCATCCATGAACAATATCGGCAGATCAACGATTTTCGCGGCTATTATCGCCGCTGGGGAGCAGTTCAATCTTTGTATTTAGCCAGTCAGTTGCGCCATCGCACCATTCAACTGCAATACGCGGGTAGTTTAGCAGCCTTTCAACAGAGCAGTGAGCAGATTTTTGAAAGCTCATTGAAGTGGGTAGCGGGACAGGTCAGCGGCTGGGCGAAGGATTGGCAGCGGCTGGCGGGGCGGAAAGGCAATCCAATCTATGAAGATGCCCTGAGTTTTCGGGGATCGAGCCCGTTACAGTGTGGTCTTTACGATTTGACAGAGGGGCAGGAAGGCGATCGATTTAAAACCTATGATTTGCCTGGGATTTTGGCCAATTTGGAGATTGAAATGATCACTGAAGCGGCATTTTTACGATCGCTTCAGGAAACGAAAGAGCGGACAGGAAAACCGATTCCAAAAGGACACTTTGTGCATTGTCTGGCGTTCATGAAGTTGCACTCCTATCGGGAGGAGCGGCTGAATTGGAAGTTTACTTATGCGGGTAATTTACAACCCATTGCTGATGCTTGGAAGGTACAAGTTCTGATGGGGCTGGAAATTTGGCAACCTGATAATCGGTGGGCGGGGGAAATCAATCAACGATTACGCAAGGAAGGGTTGGTTAGCTATGTGATTCGTCGTCCCGTGAGCGAAATCCGCCAGCGGTTGCGGTTGCCGATGCATTTTCAGATTTATCCGATTAGCGATCAGTACAGCGTCCATGATGCCATTGCGCCTTATTCGATCGCGTTTGGGCAGGGTGCGTTGTTGTTGGATACGTTAGCGGGTCAGTTTAAGTGTAAAGGAGGTGAGTGGTGGATCGTATAGGTTTAATCCCTGAAATCAAGGGGGCTCAAGCAGCTTCAAGCAGCTTTCTGAATGAACTTCCCTTTTCTTAAAAGACCCCCAGGAAATGAATTTCCTGGCTCATAGCGCAAGTCAGATGAATCTGACTCATCACAATTTTCTTGGATTGGGTTCAGAAGATGAATGACAATTTTGACTTTCTAGACGATGACTTTGGTTTGGATGAAGCTCTTCCTGACCGTACTATTGAGACGGCGGAACGAGAACTGCTCACGCTGAAATTGTTACGAGAAGCGATCCGATCGCAGAATCCAGATGATGGAGTCATGCAGGATTTTGCAGAATATGTGCTGCCTAATTTATTGAGAATGGCGATCGGGGTCACTGCAAAAGGGGGCAAGTTTTTTGATGCACTCGACCAGCAATGGGAAAAAGCAGACAAAGATCAAGCAAACACGAATAAAGTGCGGCGGGATAATGCGGCCGATCAATCGCTCAATACTCATTTACTCAATGGTCTATTTCCAGCTAATCTGATCGAGCAGCGGTTGGAAAAATTAGATACAACGATTTGTCGAGTTGTACAGGAGCGGGAGCGCAGATTGGTGCTTGCTGCATTTATCTTGCATGATTTTGAGAAGTTTCCCGATACGCCCGAAAACTGCCGCAAATTACCGATCGAGCAGCATCGACAAATCATTGAGGCAAAGATCCGTCAACTGGGGTTGGATCGTTTCATGGATCCAACGAACGCAGAAGCCTACCGAGACTATCTGGATGATCTATTGTGTATGGCCTATAATGCACAACGTCGTTGGGATACAAACTGGAATTTCTCAGAATATGGATTGAATCCCTTCCTGTCTGATCGCGCCTTACGTCAACTTTCTGATCTGACTTGTCTGGCAGATTCTTTAGCATCGATCGTTAAACATCCTCAAGATGCAGAGCATCCTCGCCTGAAAGAATTAATGCATAGCCTGAGTAATGGGCAGCTCAAATTGACTTATCACAGCATTGCTGAAAACCGAGGGGTGCTCACCAACGTTGTGAATAATGCTGTCATGGAGGCCCATACTAGCCTGAATACCTTGCAGCACACTTACTATCAGCCCTTGTTATATTTACCCACCGGCGTGATCTATTTGGCTGATCGCGATGCCCCTCCAGTTGATCTCAAAGAATTACCCGATCGCGTGGTTGCGAGCATTAAAAAACTTTGTGCCGGACAACTACGTCTACGTCAAACTGGCTTTGGGCGAGATGGTAAGGGTATGAAGTATGCAGAGTATTACAATCTATTCTTTGATGACCCAGGGTTAATGCAAGTTGCCTTAGATGCCACGTTGCGGATTCTCAATCCGAGCAAAAGTTCAGTTGCAAACAGCCGTAGCCAAAACCTGATCAAATTTCAGCAACAAAATATTTTGCCAGCACAGGATGACTTCAGTTTTACAGATGATATTCGAATTGATCAATTGGCAGAATTCGGTGATCTGATTAGCCGAAAGATTTGGGGAGAACGGTTTGCCTGTCTTGAAGAAGCACGTAAGAAACATGAAGCTGCCCGCAAGAAAAACAAACAGTTGCCTGAGCTCAAGCCGATTGATTTACTACCAGATCAGTTAATTCACAGAGTTGCTGAACTGTGGGGACTAGGAGTATATTCACCCCAGATTGCAAAAATTCAAAAAATCAACGAGAGTCTAAAGGCTAATAAATTAACAGGGAATACGGGTGGCGTACCCTATGAATGGTATTATCTAGCAGCAAAGTATTTACAGAAACATCCTGGACTAGAAGATTTGCGCGGCGTTTGCAGCCAGATGATTGCCTATATCTCCGGGTTAATTCGACCATCGATCGAGCAATATCAAATATCAGATGGATGGGATGATTTGCGGCTCTGGGTTGAATGCACTGTGATGTTACCCGAAATGCCTCAAAATCAAACCACTTCTAATCAGGCTGATGCTTTTCTCAAAGAGCTATCCCACTACAATGCTGCTAAAAAGCCCGGACGCGGCCGACTGCTCATTTGTTCGATTTCTAACTCTGCCTATACGGTGACAGAACAGATGGAGTCAGCGGTCTTGTTTACGCCACAGGTCTATACCAACAAGCAACATTTAGGTGGATCAAACGCTAAACGCAACATTTCGAGTATTGCTGGCATTGAAATGATGTTGCGGCAAATCTTGATGAACCAGACGCAGGCGGTTGGAAAACGGTTTGAAGATGGTAAGTATCGCTATCTTTACTTTTACCCAACCTATTACTTCACGCCGGAGACGAATCAGTTTTTGCAGAAGGCGTATAGTGGGATTGCTCAAACCCGATTTGATTCCAGCATTCGTAATCACTTTATCACCAAAGATATGCAAGCCAATTTGCAACGTGAATACTATCAGACTGTTGATGCATTTCTAATGGATGACGATCTGGAACGCAAAAAGCAACTCCCTGAAAACGATCCACAATTCAAGCGCGATCGTACTTTCAAATTATCGTATCCAGATGATCAGCCGCTGACCTTTTACTTCATGGCGCTGCCCCCTGGAAAAGATCCGACCGATACCGAATCTTGGGTGATGCCCGCTTGGTTGGCCTTTGCATTTCCAATGATTTTGGATGTCAAGACAGTTGTGTCTGAGTCTCCCATTCCGCCCTTTAATGATGGCGCAGAGTTTGAGGAAACAGTTTTTCTGGATAGCGCCCCGCAAGCCTTTCGGGTACTCACGGGGCAGGATCGGTTTCGACTGGACTATATTTTGGAAGGTTGGGTTGCCCCCAACGGGATTAAACAACCTGCACCGCTGAATGTCCTTACTGCTGCTTATACCATCCACTTAGATGTTCACGCTAAACAAGGCAAAGGAGGTTATGATGCAAATTGGGGACGTTTAACCGAACTCGCCAAAGATTTTGAAACCAGTCCACTTCATGTTTTTAGTTACTTAAACCGCTGGGTGCGAAATCAGGGGATTGAGACAGCTCGAATTGAAAAAATTCGTCTCTATGCCTATTACTTCTATCCCTGCTTCGACCCTTATGCCCAATTCGATCCTAATTTGGAGGTACTGACTGTGGAGGAAGCATCACCCTTGAATCATCCACAACAACTCACAAGTCTCTACCGTCGCTTTTACCGAGCCGGTAAACGATATAATCCTAAATCCAACGCAGTTTTGAAGCCGATCGACTTGGCGGCTGACACGGTGCTTAAAGCAGAATCTACTGTTTTTCAAGGCGAAACCCTAGTCGCAGCAGTAGCAGCAGCCATCTTCAAATTGATGGATCGCGTCCATGCCTCCACTGCGGAAGGTAGATGGGTCATCAGCAATCGGGAAGAAGAACGACAAGCCGTTCTAGAATTTGCACGTTATTTTGTCAAAGATGTTTTTGAAGGAGCATTTGCAGGCGATCGGGCTCGTTTAGCGGGTCGGCAACTCAATCTGATTCGTGATACTTGTGAATTCCTTTATCGCCTTGAGGACGATCGAGAAAATCAAACCCTAGCTGATCAAACTTCTTTAGAAGGAGAAGAAGCGAGCTAATGGCGCTTTGGCAACTCTACTATCACTTTGTTTGGGCCACAAAAGAACGAAACCCAATGATCACCCCTAATAAGGAGACAGAGCTTTACCAGTATGTGATCGGCAAGGCAAATATACTCAAATGTATTATTCACGCAATCAATGGTACAACCGACCATGTTCATATTATCGTCTCAGTTCCACCCACCCTGGCGATTTCTGATTTTGTCAAACAGATCAAAGGAAGCAGCGCTCATTACATGAACCATGCTTTATCTACTCCATCTGAGAAATTCGTGTGGCAAGCTGGCTATGGGGTTTTCTCACTGGGGCGCAAGCAACTCAATCCAGCGGTTGCCTATGTGCAAAATCAGAAATTGCATCATGCGGAAGGCACGATCATTACATCATTAGAACAGGTGACGGATGATGATATACCGAAACTCTAGGATCCAGTTTGCCAGTCCGTCGGTTCGTTAGTTCGCCAGTCTACCAGTCCGTCAGTCCGCCAGTTCGTTAGTTCGTCGGTTCGCCAGTCCACCAGTCTGTCAGTTCGCCAGTCTGTCAGTCCACCAGTTCACCAGTTTGTCGGTTCGCCGGTTCACCAGTTTGTCGGTCCGCCAGGAAATCAATTTCCTGTCTCAAAGCGATCGTCCTCTCAAGAGGACTCCATAGGGAGATTGGCAGTAGTAGTCCATTTCAATGGACTTTCGCAATGAGCCTTGAACTTTAGTTCAAGGTGATCTGGAACGATGAGCCTCGAACTTAGTTCACCTAGATGACGACCACGACCTCATCGATCGAGCCTATCTGTCCATTGCGGTTGCGGTTGCCCATCCGCCAGGAAATCAATTTCCTGTCTCAAAGCGATCGTCCTCTCAAGAGGACTCCATAGGGAGATTGGCAGTAGTAGTCCATTTCAACCATATCAAGGGAGACCAACTATGACCTTACTCAAAACCATCGATCCCAAATTTTTCCATGCTGAAATTCCCTACAAACCGATGGGAAAATACGTCCACTTTCTCACCCTGCGCGTTACAGAGTCTTATCCTCTCTTTCAAACAGATGGTGAACTCAATAAAGCACGGGTAAGGGCAGGGATTAGCGATAACACAACGATCAGCCGACTGGCGATGTTTAAACGCAAACAATCTACACCTGAGCGTCTGATAGGTCGTGAATTGCTGCGAAGCTATAGCTTGATGACTGCTGAGGAATGTGAGTATAACGTCAGCTTTGCGATGAATAATCCCGATTGCATTATCTATGGATTTGCCATTGGGGATTCGGGTTCTGAAAAATCAAAAGTGGTGGTTGACACTGCCTTTTCCATTAGTGGCTTTGATGAATCCCATGAAACCTTTACGCTGAACGCCCCTTACGAAAGTGGCACTATGAGCAAGCAGGGTGAAGTCACGAGTCGCATCAATCAGCAGGATCACATTAAGCCACAGGTGTTTTTTCCCAGTATTGTCACATTGAAAGATCCGACTGAAGCCAGTTTCCTTTATGTATTCAATAACATTCTGAGAACCAGACATTACGGTGCCCAAACCACGCGCACAGGTCGAGTGCGTAATGAACTAATAGGGGTCGTTTTTGCAGATGGTGAAATTGTCAGTAACCTGCGCTGGACACAGGCGATTTATGACCAAATGAAGTCCGATCAAACTTTGAAGACTCCCGATCCACTGGATGAAGATGCGGTCATTCAAGCAGCCCAAACCACAATTGAGGCGCTAATGTCTGAGGAATTTATTGTCCACACCGATTTTGTTGGTGCTGCATTCACTGCTCTATTGCATGAAGTCAAGACCCTGACGGGAAGTGAAGATGGCATCAAACAGGTGTTGCAACAGGCTGATCGAGATGCCAAAACTTATTTTTCGAGGTATGTTGAGAAGCCGAAAAAATCGACGACAAAGGCAGGTTAATTGCGATGACCCATATCTACCGCTGTGTCTTAGAGTTACATGACAGTCTTTATTATGCAACTCGCGAAATCGGGCGGCTCTACGAAACAGAACCGATCCTGCATAACTATGGGCTCTGTTATGCCTTCGGGTTCGTCGATAGCGATCGTTACGCTACAACTGTCGCAGAAGAACATACCTATCGGTATTTTTGCCCTGAGCAAGTCCCCAAATATGAGGAACATCTCACTCCGCTCAACCAACAGGGAATTTATGTCACCCCTGCCCGATCGCTCAATTATGCCACAGTATTGAACACCTGGAAGTATGCCAACAATCATTATCATGTGGAGATGGAGAAAACCCAAAAAAATATTCCTAGTTTTGGTCGAACTAAGGAAATTGCGCCCGAAAGTCAGTTTGAGTGTTTCATGATTTCCGAACAGCCTTTAATCTTACCTAAGTGGGTGCGGTTAGGAAAATGGGCTAGTAAAGCGGCAGTTTCTCTCCAGGAATTAAAGCAGCCCAAGCATCATCAAACCGCAGAGTTTACCTGTGCCTACCCCTTAAATCCATTGGATGTCATGTTTACCCATCAGGTTTTGAGCTATGACACAGTCAATATGCCACCAGTCAGTTTGATTCGTAATGTCCGATTACGTGGGCAATATTACGAGACTGAGGGGGTCAAAATTCCTGCTTGCATGTCCTATCGATTCAAGAGTTAATCTATGCCCCATAGTCTGATTCTCAATCTTCAACCCCGATCGCCCATTCCCTCGAGTTATCTCACCGGGAAACACCTACATGCTCTATTCCTCACGCTGGTCAGTTCAGTTGATCGATCGTTGGGTGATCACCTGCATGAACAAAAAACCGAAAAGGCATTTGCCTTGAGTCCGTTACAAGTCATCGATCGATCGACCAGAGGGCAGCAGTTGCAATGGCAGCATCCCCAATCAGTGGCGGCTGGCACAGCTTGCTGGTGGCGGGTTGCCTTACTCGATGATGCCTTATTTGGGCACTTGACTCCCCTCTGGCTTAATCTTAACCCTCAGCAATCCTGGCATTTAGGCCCAGCCGACTTGATCATCACGAGCGTTTTGGGAACACCCCAATCGACTCAGCCTTGGGCTAATTTCAGTGCCTATGACCAATTATATGCACAGGCAGATGATCAGACTCGTCAGATTACCTTCACATTTGCGACCCCGGCCACATTTCGTCAGGGGAAGTATGACTCGGCATTGCCAACGCGAGACTGTGTGTTTCATAGTTTGCTGAGTCGCTGGAATCGCTATAGTGGCATTTCTTTCCCAGAAACCCTGATTGATTGTCTCTTTCCTAGCTATTTTGATATTCAGACTGAGTTGGTGAATCATCCAGAGGGTAAGTGGGCGGGTTGTGTTGGCACGATCGAGTTTCGGATTTTAGGTAATGTGAAAGCAGAGACAATTAAGCAAATCAACACGTTGGCGGATTTTGCCCTCTACAGTGGAGTGGGTCGAAAAACGCCGATGGGCATGGGCATGGTGCGGAGGATTAGGGGGTAATGGAAGATTACATTCCGATCGCGGCTCTCAATCAGTATTGTTATTGCCCCCATCGATGTTGGCGGATATTCTGTGCAGGTGGATTTGTAGATAACCAATATACGATCGAAGGTACCAGCCTGCATGATCGAGTCCATGCTCCAGGAGAAGGGCAACGCGAAGAAACCTGGCAGATTCGGGCCGTTTGGCTGAAGTCAGAGCGATATCGATTAATTGGTAAATCTGATTTAATTGAGGAAGGTAATGGATGCTGGTATCCAGTGGAATATAAGCGAGGGTATCGGGGTGAATATGACAATGATGAGTTGCAGGTTTGTGCGCAAGCTCTCTGTCTAGAAGAGATGACCCGGAAGCCAGTTACATTGGGGTATATTTACTATGCCCAATCTCATCAACGGCAGCCGGTTGAATTAACCGAAGCGTTACGGCAGCAGACTCTGGAGACGATCGCGGCCGTTACTCAACTGCTCCAAACTGGCACGATGCCATCTGCCATTTATTCACCTCGCTGTAAGGGGTGTAGTCTGTATTCGCAATGTCTACCTAAGGTGAAAGACAAGCTGAAGCGCTATCAGGAGTCTGCCTGATGATCAATGCTTGAGTGGAACGTAATCAGTTATGGAGTTTGAAATGGGAACGGTATATGTGACGCAGAATGAAGCCTTTATTGGCAAAACAGATGAACGATTAACGGTACGGGCAAATCGGCAAACTTTACTGGATGTTCCCCTCATTAAAGTGGATGGTGTTGTGGTATTGGGACGGGCCACGGTTTCACCTGCTGTAGTGATTGAACTGCTAGAACGCAAAATTGCCTTGAGTTTCCTGACCCAAACGGGACGCTATTTAGGGCGGTTAGAACCGGAGCTAACGAAAAATATTTTTGTTCGATCGGCCCAATGGAAAGCGATCGCTCCTTCCGATCCGGCGCTACATCTGGTGCGAGGGTTTATTCGCGGCAAGCTGAAAAACTGTCGGAATGCTTTGTTGCGAGGTCAGCGAGAGATTCCTGATCTGCAATTGCAACCGGCAATCACCCAACTTGAACAAGTGCTCGCACCGATCGATCAGACGGGTTCGATCAATTCGTTGCGAGGTTTAGAGGGGAGTGGCAGTGCGGCCTATTTTGGTAGTTTTAATTGCTTAATTCGGGTGAAAGATTTTATCTTTACTCACCGCAACCGTCGCCCTCCCACGGATCCAGTGAATGCGTTGCTCAGTCTGGGCTATGCACTGCTTCGGCATGATGTACAAAGTGCAGTGAATGTGGTGGGTTTTGATCCCTATTTGGGTTATCTCCATACGGAACGCTATGGTCGTCCGTCGTTGGCTTTGGATTTGATGGAGGAGTTTCGCCCGCTGGTGGTGGATGCGGTGGTATTGAGTGGGGTGAATCGAAAGGCGATCGTCCCAACAGATTTTGTAACAGAACCATTGAGTGGTGCGGTCTCCTTAACCACCGAAGGGCTACGAACGTTTTTACGTCTCTATGAACAGAAGAAGCAATCAAAGTTTAAGCATCCGGTGTTACAAACCCAGTGTACCTATCAGGAAGCATTCGAAATTCAAGCTCGCTTGCTGGCGAAATATCTAATGGGTGAAATTGATCAATATCCACCGTTGGTGTTGAAGTGAGTTTTATGCATGTGGTGATTTCTTACGATGTTTCTGAGGATAAGCGTCGAACTAAGATTCATAAGATTTTGAAGTCGTATGGTCAGTGGATGCAATATAGTGTGTTTGAGTGTGATTTGACAGACACGCAATATGCAAAGTTGCGGGTACGTTTAAGTAAGTTGATTAAACCGGAGCAGGATAGTATTCGTTTCTACTTTCTCTGTCGCTGTTGTCAGGATAAGGTGGAGCGAATTGGTGGCGAAAGGGTGCGGGATGAGACGATCTTTTTTGCTTGAGCGCGGGTTGGGGGGTGTTTGAGGGAACAGGTTGAGATTTGGGGCTGAAAGAGTTCAGGTGCCTGGGTTTGGGCGATCGTCTTTGGCAGGGGGTTCCGCGCAGATGCTGGGAGGCTTGCTATGATTGCAGTCTAGATGTTAAGGGAATCGGAAGATGGGTTGATTTTTGCTCTAGAAATGATATAGTTTAGGGAGTCCGCGCAAAGGCACCTTGAAAACTGCATACTGCAACTCTTTCAGCCGCCCGCTCCGGAAAATCGTCCGAAACCCTTTCAGGGATTGAAACAAACCCGTAATAAATAGTAGCTTCAGATTTACCAACCGGAAAATCGTCCGAAACCCTTTCAGGGATTGAAACCCTGCGAGACGTTCGATCGATCGAGCCGATCTACACCGGAAAATCGTCCGAAACCCTTTCAGGGATTGAAACAAGAACTCCTCATACTCCTCAACATATCTAAACTGAGTCATCCGGAAAATCGTCCGAAACCCTTTCAGGGATTGAAACCTGGCTGAGACTCGACCTGATGCTTTCATTTTAGCCCGGAAAATCGTCCGAAACCCTTTCAGGGATTGAAACCTGTGTCGAGTGAATCGTAGATTGAAACGATCGGCTGCCGGAAAATCGTCCGAAACCCTTTCAGGGATTGAAACTTGGCACATTGCATCACGGAAAATGTATCTCTTGTCCGGAAAATCGTCCGAAACCCTTTCAGGGATTGAAACTGCGGTATGACCGGAGTGTATGGAGCGCCCAGTTTCCGGAAAATCGTCCGAAACCCTTTCAGGGATTGAAACGTTTAGGGATTTCAAAAGTGCCGTCAAGCGCTGAACCGGAAAATCGTCCGAAACCCTTTCAGGGATTGAAACTCAAGCTTTTTAGGCGGCAGGATAATCCGTAAAAACCCGGAAAATCGTCCGAAACCCTTTCAGGGATTGAAACCATGTATGTTTGCATGGGTTTTAGTGGCTTTAGGGCCGGAAAATCGTCCGAAACCCTTTCAGGGATTGAAACCGGAGTGACTTAAAAAAAATCGTTGCCGATCGCGCTCCGGAAAATCGTCCGAAACCCTTTCAGGGATTGAAACATACATTTTTAACCCTGTGGGATACTCCGAGGGTGCACGACCCGGAAAATCGTCCGAAACCCTTTCAGGGATTGAAACGCCAAACAGTTTGTGGTACAGCAGCTACGGTGCCGGAAAATCGTCCGAAACCCTTTCAGGGATTGAAACCTGTATTGATTAGTCCGCCTGCACCGGACATGATTGCTGCCGGAAAATCGTCCGAAACCCTTTCAGGGATTGAAACCCGAACCAGTATGATTCGAGT
>JALOOM010000153.1 GCA_025454395.1 Elainella sp. Prado103 | reverse complement strand
TGTTAAGGGGGACTTTGAAGACTTTGGGTTCAGTTCCCTCCTGGTTAAGGAGGGTTAGGGAGGATCGGAACGACTTGTGTGTACAAGGTAGCCCCTAGTGGGAGAAGGGATTTAGGGATGAGGGGAAAAGATTTGTCAGTCAATCAGGGCATACACAGTAGCTTGCAGCCAATTTAAATGGGTCAGTCCAGTCATCGGATGGAGAAGGGGATAATGGCAAAGAAAGGGAAAAAAAAGTCAAAATACTCAGATCAGCTTAAGGCAGATCAGCTCAAAGCAGATCAGCTCAAAGCAGATCAGCTCAAAGCAGATCAGCTCAAGGCAGATCAGCTCAAGGCAGATCAGTCTAAATCGAACCCGTTCAAATCGAACCAGCCCAAGAAAGAAAAATCCCATCATCACAAACGATCCAAAGAACATCTAAAGGCGATCGGTGCGGCAATTGCCACAGCAGTAGTGGCAGAAATTGCTCAAATTGCCATTAGCAAATCAACGGAGACAGTGCATGGATCAACATCCCCAGAGGATCGCAATCCTACCACTAGCCAGAATCTGGTTCCCCCCCACAAGCATTCACTTGGCCAGCGTACCTCCAGACTGATCCAACGAGTGCTGAAAGAGCTTCGCCCTGAATTGACCAACTTATTGTCAGCGATCACAGATACAGCAAGCACGACCAATCGATCGGTAGAGGAAGCGACGACCTGGGCCGCTGCTCCCGTTGCTCAAGCGGTTGCTCACCTGCCCCAGCAAACCTTGAAAGAAACAGTACAGGACACGGTTCAAGCTTTACAGCGTAGTCCTGACGACATTCTTCGATCGCTTCAAAATAGTGTCTTTAAGTCAAATTCCCATACCGAGATTGACGATAAGTCAGCCAATCTAAACTCAGACTCAGAATCTCCTGTTCCAGTTAAAAAGAAGAAGAAATCAGGCAAAAAAGCTCATAAAAAACGGAAAAAATCTGCTTGATTGGAATCCTGTGATGGGGAATGGCTAGAAACAACGATCGCAATTGATGATCATCATCGTGATTGATCGCTGCTATCCGGGCACTTCAGTTAGAAGTTGCATAGATCAAAGCAGCAAGACTCCCAAGAGACCAAGACTCCACGGTTTAAGTCACAAGTCTTATAGTGAAGAAAGATTAGTCTTTTTAGCCACTTACCGGATAAGCCTGTGGTTCCTATTAACGACGACAACCCCACCCGGATTCGTCCTCTGGTCACTTATGCCTTGATCGGATTGAACATTGCCATTTTCCTTTATGAGGTGCAACTCTCACCAGAGGCGTTGGAGCAATTTTTCCGGCAATATGGGATGGTTCCTTATGAGTTTACGCTGAGCCTCCGTAGCGGCGACCCTAGCCAGATTGCATCACAGGTTGCAACCCTGTTTACTTCTCAATTTCTCCATGGAGGCATCCTCCATCTAGCAGGCAACATGCTATTCCTCTGGGTATTTGGCAACAACATTGAGGATCAGCTAGGACATTTCAAATTCACGATCTTTTATCTAGCCTGTGGAGCTTTAGCCGCACTGTCCCAGTGGTTTGTCGCAATCGACTCAACCCTACCTTCAGTTGGAGCCAGTGGAGCGATCGCGGGTGTATTAGGAGCCTATCTTTTACGGTTCCCAAAAGCCCGCGTCCTTACGCTGATTCCCCTGGGGTTTTTTCTATATCCAGCTCGTATTCCAGCCATTTTCTTTCTGGGGTTCTGGTTTGTTCAGCAAGCTCTTTTCGGGTTAGCAAGTTTACAGGCTGAAGCCCGCATGGGGATGGAAGGGGGCATTGCTTATTGGGCTCATGCAGGCGGTTTCATATTTGGGGTAATACTGGGGCCATTGCTAGGATTATTTTCTAACCAGAAGTCGTAAATGTTCCGTTAGCTAGATGATAATGGGCTGCTCAATTCGCACAATAACCAGGTATTGGTACTATCTATCCTCTTACTTGATTTGCCAAGCAGGATACAGATGGTTTTTATTAATTTAGGAGACATCAAGCGATGACATCAACCCCAAATGTTTCGCCCCTGATTGAAAGTCATGAGAGTGAATATCGAGACAGTGGTATTCCCAGTACAGTTGCCATTGCCAAACACCCACTACACCCGCTGATTGTCACCTTTCCGATCGCCTTTCTAGTCAGTGTGTTAGCAACGGATATCGCCTATTGGTTAACACTTGATCCCTTCTGGGCCAAAGTTTCAGTTTGGTTATTAGGAGCTGGATTCATTAGTGGGATCATTGCAGCCTTAACCGGAATGTTGGACTTCCTTAAAATCGATCGAGTGCGACGACGACGAGCTGGCTGGCTCCATATGAGTGGGAACATTGCTGCTCTAACCCTATCCCTAATTAACTGGGGAATCCGGCTGCGGGGTGGGATCACAGCACCGATCGTTCCTACCGGCCTTGTCTTATCATTAGTGGTTGCTGGGCTCCTCGGGTTAACTGGCTGGTATGGAGCCGAGCTCGTTTATCGTCACAAGGTTGCAGTGATTGGCCAAAACTCTCGACAAGACTGACGAACACTTAGGTGCAACCTCTTTGACTTGAGAAACAACTCTGACTTGAGAAACAACACACTTGCCCGATCGCCAGTCTCTAAATTAATTCCCCCTGCCTGCTGATGATCGATCAACCTGTGCTGCCCCTACTCGATGCCGCCTTAGGATGGGAGTGGAGCCAGGTTGATTGATCAAATCAGCATCTATTAGTTTATGGCTCCTTTGATTGATTTACATGATTTGCAAAACGCCCTCTTGAAAGCAGAGCAATACTAAACGTCACCAGACTCACACCCAAAATTTGTATAGCCGACAACGTTTCATGGATAGTTAACCAAGCTAAGATAACTGTCAATGCCGGATTGGTTGCACCGATCATTGAAGCAGTTGTTGCACCAATAAAACGAATTCCTAAATTATTGAGAAGATGGCCGGTAAAGGTTGCTAATGCAGATAAAAAGCTACCGATCCAAAGTGCAGTCCAGGGTAAATTTTGTAAACCATCTGACCAGAAAAGTAGACATATTCCTGAAAGCAAGAGCGTAGTGGCAAAACTAATCCAGCTAAAGGGAACCGGGTGTAAAGCCTCAAATGCCTTCTGAGCTACGACAGTATAGAGTGCGTAAGTTACACCCGATGCTAGGCCCATGCCCATCCCAATCCAGGTGCTCTGATCGATGGTAGCGGTGGTCAGGGGTAAAGTTAAAGCACTGCCAAACATAACCAGCAACATCACTGAACCTCGAAAAGTATCGAGCCGATCGCCAAACCAGTACCAGGAAAAAATTGCTGTGAATACGGGATAGGTAAAAAATAACGTAAGAGCAATACCTGTTGGGATTAGACCGATCGAAATATAGAGTTGAGCTAAGTAGAGAAACATCAAGCCGCCACAGATCAGCGCTTGCCAGCTAACAGAGCGATGGCTGGGTTTAGTTAAGCAGCGAATTTCTTGCCAGATTGGCGGATACAGTTTCGGGGCAATACCTGATAATAAAGGAACACCTACTAGCATCCGCATAAACATTAGTAGGAAGGAGTACTGTAGAGTCGGTGGCACAAATCCACCTGTTTCAAAAATACCTAAAATTGTCTGTTCATTAAATAGCACCCGTACAATCACATTCTGAAAACAAAAGAAGATCGAAGAAAGTAGAACAACTAGAAAGCCAATCACAAAATCACCCGATCGCTTCACAAAACAGTGGCTACGTTAGCAGCCTGGATGT
>JALOOM010000113.1 GCA_025454395.1 Elainella sp. Prado103 | reverse complement strand
CCGCTACGGTGATTATCGCCCTGACTGCCAATGCTTTTCAAGAGGATCAGGTGGCGGCTCTGGAAAGTGGCTGTGATGCCTACATCGCTAAACCTTTTGCTGAAACAACCCTATTCGATAAACTGAGTCGTTATTTGGGGTTACGGTATATTTATGCGGAAGAGATACCATCTGGAAAGTTGCCTGAAGAAAGCCTACGGCAATTGACCCCCCAAGATTTACAAGTGATGCCTGCCGCCTGGATTGCTGATTTGCAACAAGCGGCTCAAATGATCGATGACATCAGGTTACAGGAATTGATCGAGCAAATTCCTGAACAAAATAGTCAACTGATCGATGGACTGAAACGTTTGGTGAATGATTTTCAGTTTGAGACAATCTTCCAATTGACCCAATCTTGATTATCATGCATTGATTATTGTGGTGTATTGATTATCTTGATATATTGATTGTTCCAGACATTACTCTAAATCTAGTTACCGTTCTGCTCACGTACTCTATTTGCACACTCGTCAGATGTTTCCTGAGTCCCCTCCTACCAATCCTGCTACTATTCTGCTCGTTGATGATACTCCCAATAATCTGCGCATTCTGGCTAAAATTCTGGAGTCAGCCGGATATACAACACGTAAGAGTACCAGTGGGCAATGGGCATTGCAAGCAGCGCAAATTGATCCCCCCGATCTAGTATTGCTGGATATCAATATGCCCAATATGAATGGCTATGAAGTATGTCAACAACTGAAGTCTCAAGCTAATACCAGCAGCATTCCGGTGATTTTCATCAGCGCTTTAGATCAAACGGTTGATAAGATCCGCGCCTTTGAAACGGGTGGGGTAGATTACATTACTAAACCCTTTCAAGAACAGGAAGTGATCGCACGAGTGAAGACACAATTGCTGGTTCAATCTCAAAAACGGGAATTGTTGAGTCAACAGCAACAGTTGGAACAGGAAAGGGAGCAGCGCCAACAAGGAGAAGCACAAATTCAGCGGCTCCATGAGCGGCTAGAAGCGCAAGATATCAGCAGAGCTGCACTTCAACGATCGCTCGATTTTGAGTCCTTGCTTAGACAAATTATCACGCAAGTCCGAGCTAGCTTAGATGAAACTGAAATCTTGCAAGCAACTGTTCAGACCTTAGCTGAAGGGTTAAAGATCGATCGTTGTAACCTTGCCATCTATAGTAACGATCATTCAACTATCTTTGTCAAACATGAGTTTCATCGGGCTTTACAGCCACTTCCAGATCGGGCAACATCCCTTGCAGATCATGTCAATTCGACAGATCTGATCATTTATCAACAACTTTTGCGGGGGCAATCTTGTCAATTTAGCTTACGGGTCGCCTCAGATGGTCGGATGGAGCAGTTTGAGACCGCTTTGGTGTGCCCGATCGGTGATGAGCAATCTGTTTTGGGGGATTTATGGCTAGTGAAACCTCGATCAGCTTGTTTCTCTGATCAGGAAGTTTGGTTGGTGCAACAGGTTGGGCAACACTGTGCGATCGGGCTGCGGCAAGCCAGACTCCACGCAACGGTTCTTAGGAGTCTTGTAGAAATCACTTGAGCAGGCAAGCGACTTAAATCTCTGGTTACAGCCATGAGACTCTCTAAAGTGATCCACTGATTCGGACAAACTGCCCGAGGATCGCGGACTTTAGATACCACCCCTGATTGACTGACAAAACTCAAACTGCCCACTGCTACGCAGAAGCAAGCGACACCCCAACCCCTCTCCCAGAGCGGGCGAGGCGCTTTCGAACCAGGATTGGATTGGAAGTCCCTTTGCCCCTAGTGGGAGAAGGGATTGAGGGATGAGGGGAAAAGATTGGTCAGTCAATCAGGATACCAGCCTTACGTTCGATCGAGGATCGGTAAGTAAACCCTGGATGGCAGGTTGGCATCACTATAGATCTGGAGGGTAATTACCTGAGCGGCAATTAAATGAGAGGCATGGGGTGCGGTTCCAGTTCCAGCATTGACCGCATAGGAGGGAAAACAGGCACCGCTAATACTGAGTCGGAGCGCACTACCACGAGGAATGCAAATGCAGGTGGGTTGCAGGGTGAGCGTTTGATAAGCCACAGCAGGGGTTGCCGCAGCCACCCGTCGATAGCCTTGGCTGAAGTTAAAAACCTGACCGTTGGGTTTCACCTCAGATAGCACAGCACAGAGATCGAAACTGGGAGCATCTGCCTGACAGGACAACTCAACCGTGATGGATCCTGCCAAGTGTAAATCGGTGGTGAACGGCTCTGTGGTGTAGGTCAAAACATCCGATCGACCATCAATGCTGCTGCGATCGAACGAGCCCGCTGGAAAGCCTGCATGGCCACCTTGAGATGGCACGGGTCGCCAAGGATCATGTACTAAAATATCAGTCAACTGATGTGTGTTGTGGGGCACTAATTCAGTAATTGATTCAGTAATTGATTCAGTAATTGATTCAATGAAGAGTTCAAACTTTAGTTCAGTGGCTAATTTAGCAGATAATTCATCAGATAATTCAGAATTTAACTCAGTAGATGATTCAGCGATTAATTTTCCCTCGCGTTCATCCATGCCGGCCAATCCCGTTGTGACCAATTGATAGAAATGGGAGCCAGCAGGCGGAAAGTGATCGAACCGACACCACTGATTGGTGCCCATCTCGAAGAGGCAGACTGGTGGCTGATCGAGCAATCCAGAATCAATGCCCTTAAGAAAGTGATCAAACCAGCGAACTTGCAACCGATCGATCGGACTGTTGGCCTCAGCCCCGTAGTCGATCGCCCCAGTTTTACGGCTCCAGGGTAAGTGCGCCCAAGGCCCAATCCAAAGATGTTGAGGATAGGTGCTGCGGGCTGCCATGGCTTGATAAAATCGGATTGTGCCACGCAAGTGGGCATCAAACCACCCTCCCACATGCAGCATTGGCAAATCTACCGTTTGAAACTGCGAGCTGGGTGATCGCTGCTGCCAATAGGGATCGGATTCAGGCTGCGTCAGCCAAGCATGATAGTGAGAATCAGGTGCCAGATGGCTGAGAATCCCAGAAGTTGGACAGACTGGATCCGCGATCGGTAAATTGTGAGCTGCGGCATAGAGCGTGCGATAAGTTTCCTCATCTTGCCGTCGTCTGGCCGTTTCGCTTGCCAACTGAAGCGCCCACCCTAAATTATTCTGATAACAAAACGCTCCGCCTTCATAGGCCCAATCCTGATAGAGATCATAGCCAATCATACTGGGGCAGATCGTTTTAAGAGCAGACGGATTCTGGATGGCCGCAAAAAGCTGAGTCATTCCCTGATAGGAAAAGCCATACATTCCGACAGCTCCCGTGCTTTGGGGCAGGTTAGCAGCCCAATTGACCGTATCTGCTCCATCGGCAATTTCATGGGCAAACAGATCAAACTCCCCTGCCGATGAGCCACGCCCGCGTACATCCTGAATGACCACAATGTAGCCCTGGGCAGCATACCAAGTCGGATGGGCGTAAACCACCGTAGAAGCGATCGATCGCCCATAGGGTTGTCGCATTAAGAGGACTGGAAAATCCGCAGCACTGTCAGGATAATAGACATCAGCCTCTAACCGAACCCGATCGCGGGTTTCCATCGCCAGCGTTTGTTTGGGACGAACAGAATAATGCATAACAATTTAGTACAGATCCGGGATGCTACCTTAACGGATCTCCCGACGATTATTGCAATCTACAATGCGGCAATTCCCAGTCGCAATTCCACTGCTGATCTGGTGCCAATCACCATCGAGAGTCGGCGGGAATGGTTCGAAAAACATGATCCCCGATCCCGTCCCCTCTGGGTGATGGAAGTCGATAATCAGGTGGTTGCTTGGATTGGGCTGACTTCGTTTTACGGCGGTCGGCCGGCCTATCATGCCACTGCCGAAATCAGTATTTATATTGATCCGGGTCATCAGGGCAAAGGCTATGGTAAGCAACTGGTACAGCGGATGCTCGATCAAGCCCCCCAACTGGGTGTGACCACCTTCCTGGCAGTTTATTTCGATCATAATATCGCTAGCCGTAAACTGTTTGATACTTTTCAGTTTCAGCCAGTCGGACACCTGCCGGAGATTGCCGATCTAGATGGGGTGCAGCGGGGGGTGGTCATTGCCATGCGCAAAGTGAAATCAATTCAGTCTTGAACCGAAGATTTATTTCAGCTACTGATTTATTTCAGCCACTGATTTATCTAGCCGACTGCTGCTATAGCCTGTTTGTATGCTGCCCAGCCACCATGCTCGGAAATATCCGGCCAATTGTATTGATCAATTAACTCTTTAGGATAAAAGAAAGCAGTTGCGGTTTCTCCCCCTTCCAGTTGCACTTCTGTCGGATACATGTGGGGGGGTTCATTATTGGCCAGATAGTCAAACTGCTCGATCGTCATTTCATAAATTTCGCCAGGAATAGAGATCCCGCCTTCACCCATCTGATAAATTGCCGGATGCCAACCGTTTTCTGCCGCATGAAGACGATAGATGGGTTGGGTTTTAGCTTCTTTGATAAACTGAGCGGACTGAAGGTTCTGATGATCGGGTTGACCCCGAAGGGCTGAGCCGCAGATAAACACCCGACGAGTTTCTGAGCTGGTTTGAGACATGCAGACTAACTCCTTAACAAATCGATCGCTTGAATTGAATTCACAGCCATACGAGAGATCTGATCCATCCAATTAATCCAAATTAACCTGAACTGAGCCCTAAATCTGCAAGTGTTAGAGTAAAATTCAGCCCGATCGCAGCCATATCTCGCAGCCATATCTTGCAGCCATATCTTGCAGCCATATCTCGAAACCATATCTTGCAGCCATATCTTGCAGCCATATCTCGAAATCACCCAAGAACATGGGCAATTGCACCGTTCTCGCTTAGTCGTTCATGAAAGTTGCATTTAGTGCAAGCGCGCCAAAACGGGCATTCTAAGAGCTCACGAGATGCGTTTTTGCGGCTCTTATGCAACCTGCACCCCTCCCTCCCAATGAAACCCAACGGCTGAAGGAACTCCATGCCTGTCGGCTCCTCGACACCGAGCCTGAGTCTAGTTTTGACCAGATCGCTCAACTGGCGGCTTACATTTGTCAGACTCCGATCGCACTCATCAGTTTAATTGATCAGGATCGCCAATGGTTCAAAGCCAAAGTGGGATTAACGGTTCGTCAAACTTCCCGTGAGGCGGCCTTCTGTGCCCATGCGATTCTGCAAGAAACCCCCCTGATTGTTCCAGATGCCTTGCAAGATGAGCGATTTGTGGATAATCCTTTGGTGACAGGTGATCCCAAGCTGCGGTTTTATGCAGGTGTCCCTCTGATCACATCCCAAGGGCTACCGTTGGGAACCCTCTGTGTGCTGGACTCAGTCCCTCGCCATCTAGACATGACTCAAATTGCAACACTGCAACAGTTGGCGGCTCTGGCGGTACAGCACATTGAGCAGCGACGCAGCCTCAGAGATTTAGAACGAACCGCGATCCGACATCAGCCCAGATTGCAAAAACGGTATTCATTCCTGACCACGATCGCCACTGGGTTTGCAGGAGCAGCCGCTATTCTGATTTCCTTAGGAATTACGGGACAACAGACTTTAAATCGCTATTTTGAAGCCTCGCGCTGGCAGGATGAACATTACCAAATTTTAGAACACTTGTATCAATTAGATATCTGCCTACATTCAACGATCGCCGCCCAATCCTACGATCGGGCTGGAGATCCGCAAGCCCAGCTCTGGATGCAGCAATCGGGTGATTGTGTGCAGCAAGCATTGGCGCAAGCTAGGCAGTCTATGGTGAACTGGCCCGATCAAATGGCTCGGATCAATGCGCTCAAGCCCAAAATTCAGGCAAAATTGGCTGCCCCAGCTCCAACTTCCGCACCGATCGCTCGATCGCAGCCAATTCGCCCAACCCAGGTTGACCCATCGGACTCGGACGATCTAGTCGTGATTCAAACCCAAGTGCGTGAATTGCAACAGGTGGAGCGACAACGAATTACAGCGCAAACGGGCTATCTAACGCAATCGAACCAGGTTCTCATTCAGACTTTCGGGATCGCGATCATCTGTAACTTATTGATCTCAACGTTACTGTTTCGATCGATCTATCGTGAAATGCTAGAACGAAAACGGGCGGAACATATTTTAGAACAGGAGCGTGACTTCTCTGCTGCCGTCATTGATACAGTCGATGCCCTGGTGATCGTGTTAGATGGTGCCGGAAAAATTATCCGATTCAATCATATTTGCGAGAAGATCTCAGGATATACCTATGCAGAAGTTCAGAATCGCTTTGTTTGGGATATTCTCTTGCCTCCGGAAGAAATTGACTCCGTGCAATCGACATTGATGGGCTACATTACAGGACAATTATCCGGAAATTATGAAAACCACTGGCTGACTCGATCGGGGGAACGTCGTTTAATTAGTTGGTCGGCCACCCCGCTCACTAATCCAGATGGTTCTGTGGCTTACTTAATTGGCACCGGCAGTGACATTACCGATCGCCGTCGAGTCGAACAGCGACGCAATGCCCAGTATGCACTCACTCGCATCCTGGCTCAATCCATCACCCTGCCAGAAGCCATGGCTGCCATTTTGGCCACGCTCGGGCAGCGCTTAGATTGGGATTTAACACAATTTTGGTGCATTGACCAACGGTGCATTGACCAACGGTGCATTGACCAACAGCAACTCCGCCTCGCTGACATTTGGCATTGTCCAGCCCCCGCCTTCGCAGAGTTAGCCATGGCAGCTCAGACCTTGAGATTTTCCCCCGGTGAAGGTTTGGCAGGGTGGGTTTGGCAACAACAAGAGCCCATTTGGATTGCTGACATTGCGCAAAATCAACAGCTTACCCATCAGCAAGATCTGTTAGCAGCCGGGTTACGTCAGGCGCTAGGGTTTCCAATTTGGGGCAACGATCGACCCTTGGGAGTGATTACTTTATTTGTGACAGGTCATATTCACAAACCCGACGCGGATTTGATGGAATTACTAACGGCGATCGGTCGCCAGATTGGGCAGTTTGTGGAGCGAAAACAGACTGAAGCCGATATTCAGCGCCAGCATATTCGATCGCAACTTCTTTCTGCTATGACTTTGCGAATTCGCCAGTCCCTCGATTTAAGTGAAATCCTCAAAACCACCGTTTCGGAAGTGCGAGAATATCTGCAAGCTGATCGGGTATTGTTCTATCGGTTGGAGCCCGATCGACGCGGGATCGTGGTGGCTGAATCCGTTGAAGCAAACTGGTCTTCCTGTCTGGGCACCGACAGCTTAACACCTTGTTTCCAGAGTTTGGAACGCCTGTATCAACAGGGACAGGTATCAATGTTGGCGAATCTGGATGAGGCTGACCTGAGTGAAACCCAGCGGCAGATATTAACGCAATTTCAGGTGCAGTCCCATCTGGTGGTTCCCATTTCGGAAGATGACCAATTATGGGGGCTGCTGGTAGCGCATCAGTGCGGCAAACCGCGTCAATGGCAACCGGCTGAAGTCAATTTTCTGCTGGAGTTAGCCAATCAGGTGGGTCTGGCCATTTCCCAGGCTCATTTGCTGGCGCAGGAAACCCAGCAGCGACAACAGTTGGCGCAACAAAATCTGGAACTTCAGCAGGCCCGATCGGCGGCAGAACAAGCTAAGCAAATTGCGATTCAATCTTGTAAAACCGCAGAGCAGGCAGCTCAAGTCAAAAGTGCTTTTTTGGCGACCATGAGCCATGAGATCCGTACTCCCTTAAACGCTCTACTGGGCATTAGTGAACTGCTGAATTATACAAATCTAGATGCCCAACAACAGGAATTTGTCGATTTAATTCAATCGAGTGGGGATACGTTACTATCACTCATTAATAATGTTTTAGATTTCTCTAAACTGGAAGCAAAAGATATAGAACTAGAACTTTTAGAGTTTGATCTCTGGGATTGTCTGGAGGAGGTAACCGGGATTTTGGCCAATACGGCCTACATGAAAGGGCTAGAGATGGCGATCGTCGTAGACCCCAATCTACCCGTCCGGATTAGAGGTGATCTGAGTCGAATTCGCCAAGTCCTCACCAATCTGGTCGGCAATGCAATCAAGTTTACGGCTCAAGGAGACGTGATCGTGCGCGTTAGCTTAACCGATCAGGCTGAACTGAAATTTGCCGTGCAGGATACGGGCATTGGCATTCCGACGCTTGACCAAGCCATGCTCTTTCAACCCTTTACGCAAGTGGATGCCTCCACCACTCGCAAATACGGCGGCACTGGATTAGGACTGGCGATCTGTAAACAGGTAGTCGAGTGTATGGGCGGCACCATTGGGCTAGAAAGCCAGGTTGAACAGGGCTCAACTTTTTGGTTTACGATCCCGCTGGAACCGGCGGTCAGTCCTCCAGTCGCCAGTCAGCGTACAGACAGGATGCAGATGTCCAGTCGCATTTTAGTGATCGCTGCGAATACGGCGGTTCGATCGATGATTCGTAGCCAAACCCAAGACTGGCAAGTTCAGGTTGACGAAGCCGCCAATTTACCAGCAGGGTGGCACCAACTTCAACAGATGGCAGAGCAAGAGTCAGGGGATTATGCCGCAGTGCTGATCGATCTACACTCACGAGAAGACTGGCAGAACTGGCAGAGTTTGCGCCAAACCTGTTCTGCTCAGACCCGATTCATTGGACTGATTGCCCCCTCGGATCTATCCAAGATGCAATCTCAACTGGATCGCGAACAAATTGAGTATCTGGTCAAACCCGTTCGTCGATCGCGCCTTTATTATCAAATTCTTGGTTGCCCGCCACCCTCACAATTGCCTCCATTCAATTGTCCAACTCTTGCAGCCGCAGATCTAATAACAACTGTCAATTCAACTGTTTCCGATCTCCGCATTCTGTTAGTCGAAGATAATGAAATCAACCGAATGGTGGCACTCAAACAATTATGCCAGTTAGGCTATCATGCGGATGTCGCCTCTAATGGGCAGGCAGCCCTCAAACAATTGGCAAAACAAACCTATGACCTCGTGTTGATGGATTGTCAAATGCCAATTATGGATGGCTTCACGGCAACAGAGTATATTCGCAAGCGACAAGTAATTGATTATAGTCCTGTGATTATTGCGATTACTGCTAATGCGACATTACAGGATCGGCAATATTGCCTGGATGCGGGTATGGATGACTATTTAAGCAAGCCGATCCAACAGGAAGATTTGAGGCAAGCGTTAGCCTACTGGAGTGAGCAAATTGCTCAACAGCGAGCATTGCCAGCTTCGATCGCTAATGCCCAACCTCTTGCAATCTCTCTCCGTCGCCATCCTTCCAGCCCGATCAACTTCCCCACTACCAGCCAACCCACCGTAACCGAGCTGAATGGTGCTGATGCGATCGATTCCATGGAACCTTTGCTGGATTGGAGCTATTTACATCGGCTTTCGAACGGCAATCTCACCTTTGAACGCGAGCTACTCCAAACCCTGGTCAATAGTTTACCCAGCCATATCCACAACCTGAAAACCCATTTGGCTACGGGTAATTTAAGCGGACTGCATCAGGAAGCTCACTACATCAAAGGGGCCAGTGGCAGTGTAGGAATCCAAGGCATTGTTCAATCTGCGGCGGCAATCGAACAATGGGCGCAGCAGCAACATCTGGAACCCATTCCCAGGCAAATTCAACAGTTGGAGCACCACTTTAATCGGATTGTGCAGTTTCTGTCCCATCAGTCCTATCAGCCGGTGGGAAGACCGGAATCGGCTTGATCCAAGCGCAAAGCCACAACTTCCAGGCTTCCCAATCACGAGGTTGGGTTTTGATCGCCTGCACCCCACAATATTGGGCGATCGATCGCTTGCCCGCCAGAAAGTTTTGCCAGCCGCGATCGAGCCAAAACCGATGTTGCTTCAAGTGATCCGCAGACTGGCGAATAAATTCAGCCGTGATTCCTCGTCGTTGCCAGGCCCGTTGGCAGGCGGTGAGAGCATCTTGGGCTTGCCGCTGCTGGTTGGCATGGGTGATGGAACTGGCATGGAGGCGATATTGTAAAACGGACTCTGGCAGGTTCGCCAATTCTCCCAACTCACCCAACCTGAGCCATAGATCGAGATCCACGGAAGCAATCAAACTAGGATCATAGCCACCTGCCTGTAAAATTGCCGATCGACGCGCCATGGCACAGGGGTGATGTAACAGGGAAATCCCGCCCAGCAGAAGCCGCTGAATTTCACAATTTTCTAAGGGCATCGGGCAATGCCCCAGCACCCGACCTCGATGATCAATCCAATCCAATGCGCCGCCAACACAAACTACTGCCGGATGGGTATGCAGAAACTGTACTTGCTGCTTCAGCCGATCGGGCAACATAATATCATCCGCATCCATAATGGCGACCAGTTCTGCTTGCGCTTCTGCCAACAAGCGATTCCGAGTACGGGCAATTCCCTGGTTTTCTTGCCGGAAAATCCGCAATCTTGCATCTTGAGCCGCATACCGTTGTAGGATTGACCAGGATTGATCGGTGGAGCCATCATCGATCAGCAAACATTCAAAGTCCGTCAAGGTTTGCGCCAAAACGCTCTCGATCGCCGCAGGCAAATAGGGCGCACTGTTGTAGACCGCGATCAAAACACTGACAGTGGGGAATGGATCGGGTGGGTGGAATGGGTTTGGGATCAACTTTGGTATTCCCCTGAGCAGATCAAGATAACAGGGTGTCTATAAAAATATTATAGTAAAGTATCATAGTTCTGAGAGCATCATAGTTCAATTCGATCGCTCTGGCAGCGTTTAGCCAGTGATTGATCGCCGTTGTACAATTTGTGATAGCGGGTATGACAATTCAACTGTAGGTGAGCGCATCAAAATAGTGATGCAGTTTAACTGGTTTAATTTCGAATCAACCAGTTAGAACAGTGAGTTTTTGACTGAAACTTTAGAAAATCTACCGGTGATTATTCCAATCAGAAAACTCACTATTCCGATTCACTCAAACCTAGCTGAACGCATTGCGGGTTACATAGTCAGCAACTGCTTGTCCAATCAATAACCCGTCTTGATCGGCAGAGGTGACGTGAACGCCTCCATAAATGCGACTCAATCCATTTTCAATGGCAGCTTGCTCAAAACTGCTGAAGCTGCGGGAAATGCCCGGAATTTCTTGAGAGGTAACACTCAATTGATAATCATCACCGTAGAAGAAAGTCAGTACTCCAGCAGCGGCGGCACCAAAGGTCGAATGTCCTGCAACATAGTCAGGGAAAGGCGGTGTAGGCAGTAGGGATTGCCAGTTAGGGTTACCGATCGTTTCAGGGTTACCATCAGAGTCAGCTTGACGAATGGCAGTGATCGGACGCAATTGATTGTAGGTATATTTCGCATCCCAGGCAACAATTCCTGCATCAGCTTGAGCCACATTGATCGCCGCAAACACCCGTGCACTATCGAGCAGCGAAGTTCCTGTTTGCAAAGCCACGACTTCAGCAATCTGATTCCATTGCGCGGTAGGACGGAAGGTATCAGGACGATCATAAGCCCAAAAGGCAGCCACTTCACTCTGATCAGCAGTGCGGATAGAACTATTGATGCCACCGATCTGCTGCACCTCGTTTAATTCATCCCCGTAGCGAGAACCGCCGAAGCTAGGTGGCCCACTTGTCCGAAAGGATGCGACGCTAGGAATGATAAACGGAGTGACTTCTCCCCATTCTGGATAAAGGACAAAATTATCGAGACGAGTGGGCTGGTAGCTCCCTGGAGTCGTGCTAGGAAGATAACGATCCTGAGCACCGCCAGAACCATCATTACGTCGAGCTGCCAAAATCCGATCGGCCACAAATTGCCCCACTGCAATGCCACGAGTTTTGGCGCTACCATCTGGAATTTCCGCTAGCGATCGATCGCGCTGTTCAACAAAGTTAGCTCGCTGCCCTGGATAAAGATCGCTCAAAACCTGAAAGGCAGCCTGAACAATGGCCGCATCGGGGGAAGCACCGGCAGCAAAATCCTCACTCACAGTCGTGAAGTAAGGGCGATACTGACCTGCGATCCCATTCACCGCATCGTAGATTGCTGTATGCATGATCGCTGCATGACGAGATGCCAGCGGTGGAGCGGTGCCGTCCTGCTGAATTGCATTGAGCAGTGTGGCATCCCAATCCAGAACAGCATTGGTGCCGGGGGCAGACACATGGGCGCTCAGGATATTATTCGTCTCATTCGTTTCTGCAACGACTTGATCACTATCAATTCGGGCAATCAAATAATAAGAGCCAGGGGCGATCCCCGTGGGTAAACCAAAGTTCAACGTAGTGCGGGTGCTCCCATTTGCGACAGTTGGCAAGACAAAGGTTTGACGGGCGAGTAATTCATCGTTGCTGTCGTAGTTGCGATCGGTTGAAGCATAAAGTTGTACGGTAACGGGACGATTATCGCCAGCGCTACGATTGAAAATTTGCACCTCCGCTCGACCGCTCGTATCTTGCAAGCGTAAATCTGGAGCTTGAATCACACTCAATTGCCCACTGAGGTCTTGGCTGCTGGTTGGGGTATCCACCGCTCTAGAGGTGAGTCCTAAACGATAATGAGTATCGCCTTCAAATTGAAATACTTCAGCCAAATAGTCTCCTGGTGCTAGCCCAGACAGGGTTAATTGTTCATCGAAGTTGGAGGATCGTTGAGCAAGAGCAATTTCTTCTCCATTATCCACTTTCCCGTTCCTATTCAGATCGCGGGCAACCCTTAAATCTGCATCAGCGCTCAGTCCAGTGAGTCTGAAATCGACATTGCTGAGGGTATTGAGGTTGAAGCGAAATAGATCAGATGGATTGAGGTTGCCAACTTGACCAGAAAAGGTTTGAGCATCGTTGAGAACACCAATATTGGAAAGACCTGTCAAATCATCTGCTGTAATTTCTAACCGATAGTTGGTATTGCCACGAACTGGTGTGGCTTCGAGTAAGTAAACACCCGGAGACAAGACCCGATCGATCGATTCAATCGAATTGCGATTCACTTCGACATAACTCAAACTTTGAATTGGTAAAATGTCATCGTTGATTGTAGTAACACGACTGAGACGCAAGCCTATAACACTATCGTTGCTTAAACTGGAAACTAAAGTTTGAAAATTGCGAGTTTGGCTGAGGCTAAATAAGTAGCTGTCATTTGTGTTGAAACTACTTAATGTACTGGTGAAGGTTGAAGTACTTTGTAGGGAACCAAGATTGATTTCGGGAATCATCATAACAGGAGATATACGTGACAATAGTGAGGCTGCGGTTCAACTAATCTATGGTTCACCCTGATAGGAGTGATATGCTAATCAATCAGCATCGATTGAGAGGACGACTCAAGCAGGGAGTTGAATTAATTGCCGCATATTGGACTATCGAATGATGAAGAGTAGCAGTCCGTTATCTTAATAATTTGCAATAATTATGGCGATCGGTGAGAATGATGCCACAAATTGCCTGCTCTAGTCCTGATCGGGCAGTCGATCGATGGGAAACCAACTGTTGCGGTCAAAGCAGTTTGCCATAATAAAACTCCAGAGGCAGGTTACGTTTGCTTCTGGAGTTATTTCTGGGGGTTATTAGGAGTTAGAGGGAATGTGTTACATAAGTGATCGATCGCCCTATGGATATAATAAGAAACCATAAGCATTTCCACTCGGCTCTGTTGAAAGGCAGTCTCATTCTAAGGAGTAGGTATATATCTACAGTCATCTCCTGTACACTGTACATGAACTATTACGCCTGGCTCTTCTCCTGGTTGGCGATCACCAATTTTAAGAAGGTCTTCACTTCGACTTTCCCGAACAAATTTCACAGAAGAATCTGTACCACGGGCTGAAAAAGATTGACTAAGGAGCTGATCCTTCACATTTGCACGCTGGGGGTTGGTTCCCATATTCTTAAATGCCTGATCAAGAGCCATAAACGCATCAAGAGACATGGCAGTTCTCCAGTTCACACCAGAGTTCTTATCAAATGTTCCAGATGTGCTCTTTTCTAAAGCCCATGAAACAAAAACCTTCATGTTCGCAGCCTCATCTGCGGTCAGTTTTTCCAGAATATCTCTCCCATAGGCAGAATCTCCTGCCCAAATTGGCAATCCACGGGTTTTTCCTCGAATGGATATAACTGCTGGGTCAATATAGTCTGGAGCTGGTATCCATAACCAAGCATCTGGGCTCCCTGGACATTTGTCCACACTTCTCATGGATCTGATTTCACATTCATTAATCTTTCTTAATCGCTTATCACGCTTATTAATTTCCTGAAACACTTTCGCAAATCTTTCACTGTAACTGGGGTCACGAGCATCGTATATGACGGTGACTTCTTGTATACTCCTGTCAGAATTGAGCATATCAGTGAGGAGCCTTTCGGCTGCAATAGAATCAGCCACTGCCGTGCGAAAAATGTTGGGATGTTCACTAGGTCTTATACCAGTACTTGTAGGGCTGACAGCAATTAAACCGCTTTGATCTTTAATAAGAACCTCACCTAATTTCCAAGTAGCATCACTTGTATATGGTCCTACAATACCCAGAACGCCTGGATCATGAAGTAAATCCTTGCCAATTTTCTCCATACTTGCGGAGAAAGTTTCCATCCCTTTCCAATCATGATCAACGATTTGTACTAGCGGGATATTTCTAATCGATTTGCCTTCATTATTAACGTTAGAATCTTTGATAATCTCTTGCGTTTTTTCTATACCTCTTAGAATTTCTTGGGCAACTCCGAGCTTTTCCCCTGAAGCTTTTCCATCAATACTGCGAATTGGGACAACTGCTGCAACCCTCCAAACTCTTTGTCTTCCAAAGAAGGACTTCAATCCCCTCTGCAAGGGGTGATCATTCATAGATATGCCACGATTACTTAATATCTCTGCATTATGAAGGTAGATTTTAGCTTCCGGATCAGTAGGACAGGCTGCAAGAAAGGCACGAAACTGCTCAGCAGCCTTACCTGGTTCAGCACGAAAATACTCAGTCCCGTCAAGTTTCATTTGATACTGATTCAGACAAGCAGAATTATTTCCTGCTAATTTGGCTAGTGTTTCACCATCAATTAGAGATGTTTCTCCCAAACTAGAGTAATCCGGTTGAAGACTGGAACCCCAAGTTTCACCCAAATGCCAAACATACCCGCCAAAACCTACAACACCTAAAAGAACTCCCACTAAAACACCATATGCATACTTTGACTTGCTTGATTGTTTCCACAGCAGTTCAGGCGCATCCAATCGCTGGTATAGAGTAGGCAATAAAGAAGCACCAGGATATTTTGCCTCTAGCTTTTCTAGTTCTCTAGAAGCACTTTTTATGGCAAGACGGAGCGGCTCACCCTGTGAAAGCGAACGCAGAAGCTCTTGTAAAAATCTGTGAGCAGCTTTATCCGGCAAGGGATAGCGATGCGCAATCACGTACTGTAAGCCTAATTCAGTAAGTTGGCGGGCCAAAGGTAATCCATCACAAGAATTAAATATTGCTAGTTTTAGTCCTTTGTCTATAGCAGATCGGAATGACTGGCGCAAAACTGTAAGGTTAACTCTGTCAGCAGAATTGATTTGAAACTCATTCCCGAAACTATGTCCTGCAAAAAACAGAATGTCCCAGGATTCCTTCGTGATCAAATTACAGAACGCTTCTAGGGTAGGACGGGCTACTGCAAAGATTTGAGCATCTGACATCGATTGGAGAATCTGCAAATCTCGCTGGGTATTGATTTTTGTACTGTCGCCACGAATGACTAGAATTCTAGGTTGCTTCAACTCAATTTTCCGACCGGATGATTGAGGTAGCGACTGGCTCACCAATCCTAAACTCGAAGAATTTCTCTCAATTACCTCCCAGCTTTCCCAAGGAAGCTTCTGAATTTCAAGATTGCGAGTCTGGATGATAATGTGTATCGGCTGTCTTACAGACCTCCGCAAATTGACAGAATGAATATTTTCTGTGAAATCTGAAAGTTCTTCATTAAGCCATTCACGAAACTTTTGACAGAAAATATTCAAGTTATCTCTGTATTCTCTTTTGGTATATTCAAAATCATCCCTGGAATAGTTTCCGGCTACACTCTGTGCAGTAATTCGAATACCCTCTAAATCGTCTTCTTGATCTAAACAAAGTTCAAGAGAACGCACTTGATTGAATCTCAATTCACTCTCACGCAATTGCCTATAAAGTTGTGCAAGTGGTTCGGAACGAATTGTGTGTGAAAATTCTAGAAGGAGTGAAGAGTTTGGATCAGGTATTTTTAGGATTACCGTAAATCCCCTGATAAAATCACCCCGATCAACGATCTCTAAAAGAACTGAATTACTCATATTTAGATAAGAGCTGTATTGGGAAGTCGTGTATCAAAAAGGTGAAGACTCAAGTGAGGGAAAGCTTTCAACAAACTTATAGTTATTCCAAGTCACTTCAATTTGAAATGATTCTTGAGGCTCTGCGATAAAACAAATTCGAATATAATCATCTAGAGGGGTTACTCGACTTTCAACTTGACTGAAGCAGTCTCCGTTTGCCGTAATCCCTCTTAGTTGAATGCTGCATGGCAATTGAATATTGTTTTCTCTTGAGAAAACTCGTGCTTGAATAGCAAAGTTCTCATTCTTGCTCTCCACAACAGCAATTTTCAAACCAATAGGTTGCCCACCTAAATATTCGCTGATGTCTTTTTCAATCCTTGAACCTCCAGAGGGATTTTGGGGATCAGTGACCCATAAATTTTCTATTTTTCTCCAGAAGATATCGGCTGAGTCATTTCCAACAATTTCATGATCACGAAGATGTGATTCACTTCTATATCCCACATCTGCCGACAATTCGAGAGTGGTCAATCCTAAACCTGGAGCTAATTGCCAACCTGAAGCAATTTTTCGTTCGAGCCATACCCTAATTCGGCTCGTTAGAGAGCGCTTTGAATCTGGTTGTTTAACCGATCCATTATCCCAAACTACATCGATCAAATCATCCAAAGATCGCAAATAGCTTAACGGCAGATGCTCTACAGAAACTTCAGAGACAAAGCCCAAAACCGTCGCCTCTGTGTTGGTTTC
>JALOOM010000033.1 GCA_025454395.1 Elainella sp. Prado103 | reverse complement strand
CGCTCAATCGCATGATTCAACTTGCTAAGCCGGACAGCTATGTCATTGAAGCTTAGTCGCAAACCCTCGCCAATCGGTCTCCATGACCTTCTCTAATCATGCAACAAAGCCGTCGCGCGACTATCGGACAGGGCTAGCTTCATAAATTTGCCACAGCGCTTCTGCATAATTCTCGCCATTGGGAGTATAAATTTCTAAATAGGCATTACTTTGTTCTGGGCGTGCACTATCTCGGTACAGAATGTATGTATAACCTTCATTCCGAAAAATAAGTTGGCGTGCTTCCTGTGGATTCAAGTTGGTAATCCGTAATTCTCCACTGCCATCTTTTGCCTGCCCAATATAGTATTTCGGTAGCCAAGGATCATACTCTTGGGAGCAGATCTGAATCCGATAGTTGGTGCTTTCGGCAAAGGCATAGGGAGCTGAGTCGGTGGGGCAGGGCTCGATCAACTGGGAGAGACGAAGATCCCGAATTGAATAACGTTGGGTAATTCGTCCGGTTGCGGCGATCGGTTCTGCAGAGCCATAATCTTGCTGAAGTTTGCTGGCTTGCTGAAGTTTGCTGGCTTGCTGAAGTGACCGGGTCGGCAGCTTTGCCGATGAACTCGATGCGATCGAAACAGATTCCGCCCTAGCGATCGGTGCCTGATTGATTGCACTAGGCTGAGGATCGGATAGCACCGTAGATGGCACTGTGCGAGGAACAGGAGTCTCAGCCAGAGAAGAACAACCTGTACAGATCCCAACCAGCAGAATCCCAGGGCGAACCCAACTCAAGCCCGCTTTTATAGGATTGCCCTTCATGCCATTCTTCATGCTATTCTTCTTGCCTTCAGCCTTCACGAATCGATCGAAACATCTACATCAAGCCCATCTAACGCCTCGGATACTCTTGCAATCATTAGGTTAAGCAATCAAAGCTTAATCGGCTCGATCGGCAATTTGTAATTCCGCAGGGTGTCGTTCCAGATCTTGTCCGGCTCGACATTGCCTTTCTTGATTTTGCCAACGATTCATGTCACTTTGTTGACTCCAATAAGGCAAAATAACGCGAAACTCAGAACCTTGACCCACCACACTGCGCACTTGAATGGTGCCTTGCATTTGTTCAACAAGCGCCGCTGTTAGCGCCAGTCCCAGTCCAATCCCGTTGTGAATCCGAGTGATGGATTGATCTCCTTGACGAAAGGGCTCAAAAATATGTTCTATTTCTGTGGGTTGTATCCCATTCCCAGTATCGCGGATAGAAATGATGTACTGCTCATCTGCAACTTGATGGGTGACCGAGACTTGAACGATGCCATGGGGGGTAAATTTGATCGCGTTTGAGATCAAGGTAAACAGCACTTGCTGAAGCTGAGTTGGATCGACCATAACCAAGGGGCTCGGCAAATCTACTTCAATCGAGATTGGCAGTTGCTTAACTGCGGCCTCGCTTTCTAGCTCTTGGACAACTGACCGGATCAACTGGTCGAGATTAATCCAACGGGGATGAAGTTTGAGATGTCCTGCTTCAATATTGCAAAAGGTGAGAATTTCTTCGATCGCATGGAGTAGCCGCTTTGCGTTGTCATGAATGCGACTGATCATTTCCATTTGGTGGGTAGACAGTAGCATCGAACCACGCCGCAATAGAATCTGTGAGAATCCTAGAATCGCATTCATGGGAGTTCTCAACTCATGGGAGATGGTCGAAAGAAATTGCCCCTTCAGTTGAGTGGCTTCTAATAGCTGAAGATTGAGCTGCTGGATTCGTTGCATCTGCCGATCGATCACCTGAACTTGCTGTTTAAGTTGGGCTTCATCCTGCTCCAATTGCTGATGCGCCAATTTCGCCTGCTTTTCGGCTTGATGAGTCCGAATTACCCATCGAATTAGGCGGACAAAGGCTTCAGCATTACTGGCTTCAGCGTCGCTCTCAGGATTACCAGCTTTAGCAGCACCAGCTTTAACAGCACCCGGTAGACGAAACACTTCCCAGACTCCGGCTGCTGTCAGTTGCTCTAACGAACCATCTCCTGCTTCAAGGGGGGCTACTCCAGTCAACCCCACGATCGGTGGTAAGCCATAAGGTTGCAGTGCGGTCATGAGAGTCAGCAATTCTGCTCGATCTGAATCTGTGATATCGACAACAATACAGTTAATGGCATAGCGCTCTAAGTGATAGAGAATGCAGGCTCGATCGGACTGGCAAAAGAAACCCATTGCAAAAGATTGCAGCCATGGTGCTACGATCGCCTGTACCAAATTCTGGTTGGTAACGAGTAAAACCCTCAACATGGTTAAAAGCCCTTTCCATCAAATTTCTTAAAGATCTTCTTAAACACATGGGTCTATATTTTGATTTTTTAAACCTTGATTTGATTGTGGAAAATCTCCCCTAGATTGTCCTCAGTCGTGGGTTAGAAGTCGGTGTAGAGCCAGCCGTTGATCCACTTAAACCCAATCAATTAAGCGAGAACAGCGCGTTTTCAGGGTAATTTCAGGGTAATTTCAGGGCGATTTCAGGGCAATTTCAGGACGGTTTCAGGGTATTTCGGGGGACAATCCTTTTATAGAAATCGATATTGGATCGATTGAGTCGGAATGAATTTAGGGCATGGCTCATCAATTCAGCCTGATTAACTGACAAAACTCAAACTACCCACTGCTACGCAGAAGCAAGCTACACCCCAACCCCTCTCCCAGAGCGGGAGAGGGGCTTTCGAACCAGGATTTGATTGCAAGTCCCTTCGCCCCTAGTGGGAGAAGGGATTTAGGGATGAGGGGAAAAGATTGGTCAGTCAATCATCAATTCAGCATTGGGTCTAGGATAGAGGTTATAGAAACTAGAATTTTCTATCCAAAGTGAGAGAATATCTCTGAGAGCAGAGCATTCTTCTACCTATTGGTGGAAGTCAAAAGGGGCAGCATCCTCCATAATTCTGATTAATCTCGTCCACCATATAAATAGTCACTGGTAAGTGCAATGGGTGAAATTTCCGTCGCTCTAATTGAAGATCATGATTTGACCAGAGTAGGGTTAAAAGCTGCTTTACAACGCCAAGAAGGGATTCGGGTTGTGGGTGAAGCCGCAAATGCAGGGCAAGGGTTGAAGTTATTGGAGTCTTCAAAACCGGATGTTGCGATCGTCGATATTGGCTTGCCAGATATGGATGGCATTGAGTTAACGCGGCGGTTTAAGCAATCTCATCCCGAACCCGGTGAGGAGCGCACTAAGGTTCTCATTCTAACCATGCATGATAGCGAGGATTCCGTGCTGGCTGCTTTTGCGGCGGGTGCAGATTCCTATTGCATGAAAGACATCAGCACCGATCGATTGGTAGAAGCATTACAATCCACCTATGGGGGTAATTCTTGGATTGATCCAGCCATTGCCAGTATTGTATTGCGTCAGATGCGGCAAACTCCTGCGGCAGCCAGCGATGAAGCTGCTAAGAAAGTCTCGATCGGTGCGGTGGAGCCCGAATATGAGCAGCTCCTGGAAAATTACCCCTTAACTGAACGGGAGTTGGAAGTGCTTGAGCTGATTGTGGCGGGTTGTAGCAATGCCACGATCGCTGAAAAGCTTTATATTACTGTGGGAACTGTTAAAACCCATGTTCGCAACATTTTGAATAAGTTGTGTGCCGATGATCGCACTCAGGCGGCAGTTTTGGCCTTACGTTCCGGCTTAATTGGTTAGCAGCTCAGTCAAAAAAGGGGGCACACAATGGTTATCGCCTGAGTTGGGCGTGCATTCATTTTTGTTGCTGAAAGGTTTGCCTCAGCGTTACCAGCGTATTTGCACAAAGTATTCCAGAGGCAGCCACTGCGGGAACCCCAATCCCTGGCATCGTGCTATCTCCAACTTGATAGAGCCCAGCGATCGGTGTATGACAACTAGGAAAGGTGCCTTGTCCCGCAGCAATTGCGGCTCCGTAGGTGCCTTGGTAACGACGAAGATAACGGGCATGGGTGAGGGGTGTGCCAATGAGTTCGAGGCTAATTCTCGATCGTAGATCTGGAATAATCTTTTCTAACGCCCGAAATAAGGGGGCTGCTTGGCGAGTTTTGCGGCTTTCGTAGTCGGGGTTTTGATACTCTTGTTTATTTGGGTAAACCGATCTATTTGGGTAAATTGACGGGTTCGCTGCATCGATCGGATAGTCCGCATGACTCAGATCTTGCCAGTTGGCATAAGGCTCTAGCGTGTAAGCATGAACCACATGGTGCCCTACAGGGGCGAGTTGGGCATCCCAAACCGATGGAATTGAAATCATGCAGGTGTTTCCTGGGGTCGTGATATCTTGAGCGGCATCGTGAACGACCACATGATGTCCGGTTAAGCCCTCCAGCCCCTCTGATCGAATACCCAAATGGAGATGCATAAAGCTATCGATCGCTGGCGTTTTCAGGGCGGTTTGCCGTTGCTGAGCAAATTGCTGGGTTGGAATAGCGGTCGCTGGAATCAAGTGATTATAGGTATCCCAAATAGTGGCATTTGAAATCACGATGGGGGCGCGTAAGACGGATCCTCCTTGCAGTCGAATGCCAACGGCTCGATTTTGTTCAATCACAATTTGGTCTACATGCGTATTCAGCCGCAGTTCACCGCCCCATTTTTTGTAGCCTCGCACTAAAGCCTGCACGATCGCACCACTGCCACCGATCGGGTAATCGATGAGCGATTCGGTTCGTTCTCCCAGCATAAAGGCGACCTCTGGTGCAACTGTGCCATGGGCTTTCAAGCCAGAGAGTAAAAAGCATTCTAGATCGATCAGTCGGCGTACCCAGGGATCGCGCACCCACCGATCCATTACTCGCCCGACGGAAGCTTGAATGTTGCCGAATTGGGGTAAAAGTTTTAGGGTTGCCCAAGGATATTGACCCAGCAGCACCGTGATCAGTTGCCAATCGGCTCGCAGGGCGATCGTGGGAATATTGCGTAGGGCTTGATAGAGCTGAAGCAAATCGCGCTCAAATTGGGCAAACTCAACCGCACCTTGAGGGGTGACCTGGGCGATCGTGGCTCGATAGCGATCAGCATTTCCATAGATCGGGATCGTTCCTTCGGGAAAATGGTAGTGTCCTAAGGGATCGTATGCCACCGCTGCCACGGACTCTTCGATCGCATCCAGCACCTGCCGCAAGGGGTTCAAGGAGTTGGGATCACTCAAGCCGCAGTAGAAGGACGGGCCTGAGTCAAAATGGAAGCCACGTCGCTGAAAACTGTGAGCGGCTCCCCCTGGAATCCCATGGCTCTCACAAACGATCACTTTTTTACCATAGCGAGCCAATAAAGCTGCCGCTGTTAATCCACCGATCCCACTACCGATCACTAATACATCTGCGTCGTAATTCATGATGGTTTTGATACTAGGTAGTCGTCGTATGTAGCAGTCCTAAATCGATGATGCAGTCTATTGATGCTTTGACTAGCTCGATCGCAACTTCAACCAGTCTGGTCTATTTCAGCAAACTGGCAATCATCTGATTGGCTTGAGCCAGATAGCTACCACCAAATAAGTTGAAGTGATTAAGAATGTGGTAGAGATTATAAAGAATTTTGCGGCGTTGAAATCCAGCAGCTAAGGGATATGCTTTTTGATACGCTTCATAGAACGGTGCTGGGAAACTACCAAACAGTTGAGACATGGCAATATCCACTTCTCGATCGCCATAATAGGGAGCTGGATCAAAAATCACAGGTTCGCCGGCCCGAGTCACGGCTGCGTTCCCGCTCCATAGATCTCCATGTACCAGGGCTGGTTGCGGTATATGGTCTGCCAGGAGATCGGGCACCGCTGCCAACAGTTGGGCTTGCTGCGGCAAGTGGCCGCCGCGTCGATTGGCGAGCCGGAATTGATAACCCAGCCGATGTTCTGTAAAAAACTCCACCCAGCTTGCAGTCCAGGAATTGATTTGAGGGGTTTCACCGATCGTGTTATGGTCAGACCAACCAAAGCCTTGCCCACTGGTGACCCGATGCATCGCTGCCAAATTTTGACCCATTTGGGCCCAGCTTTGAGCGTTGCTATTGCCGAGGTCTAACCATTCTAAGATTAAGTAGGCCGATCGATCGATCACGCCCCAAATCAGGGGTTGCGGCACCCGGATGGTTTGGCTCGCGGCCATTTGTTTCAGCCCGATTGCCTCGGCTTCAAACATGGTCACTTTGCTGGCTTGATTCAGCTTCACAAAGTAAGTCTGCTGGCTATCCTCGCGACCTGAACGGTTCGTCAACTGACCAGAAACCCCATAGGCCTGGTTGATACTACCGCCGCCGATCGATCGATGCTGGGTAATTTCAAAAGGTTCACCGATCGCCTGGCTAATTTGAGTGCTCAGTGCTGTTGCAATGGAAGTCCACATGGTATCTACCTGACCCGATTTCGTTATTGTGGTTTCAAAACCACGCATCGGTAGGCTGATGGATCGAGATATTGACAAGCGGCGGCTTGTAAGGTGTCGGCATCCATCGACTGCACAATAGCTGGGTAGTTGAAAGCAGGCTGTAGATCGCCAATCACAGATTGATAATAGCCGTAGAGACTAGCTCGATCGCTCGGTGTCTCATTACCAAAAATATAGCGGTTGGCCACCAGCGTACGGACTCGTTGAATCTCGGCTGCACTGATCGGTTCAACATGCAGACGATGAATATGTTCTAAAATAGCGGCTTCCACCGCTTCAAGGTTTTCAACCGGCAACTGCGCCGAGATATAGAATAACCCTTGCCGAATATAGGTCATGTTGCTAACCGAGATCCCAGAAACCAGTCCGCGTTCTTCGCGGAGATCCCGGACAAGGCGAGCTGTTCGCCCATGGGATAAAACTGAAGATAGGACATCCAGCGCATAGGTCTGGTGCAGATCCGCCATGCCGGGAACGCGCCACAACATGACTAGACGCGCCTGTTGCAAGCTTTCATCCACATGCTCTTGACGGCTGATTGACTCGAAGGAAGCCTCCGCACTGAGTTGGGAAAATTCGGGCGGACACCGATCGATCGGAGCACTTTGATGCGCTTCTGCTTGCGCAAACCCTTCTGCCACAATCTTGATGAGCTGCTCTACTGGCAGGTTTCCAACCACTGAAGCAGTAATCGACTGGGGACGATACCAGGTGGCATGAAAATCTCGCATTTGTTGAGGTTGAAGTTGCTCGATCACCTGAGTTGGGCCCAGCACCGGCCGACGATAGGGTAAGCGATCAAATCCGGCTTCCATCGATCGGTAGTAAGTGCGACGACGGGGATTATCCTCCGATCGACGAATTTCTTCTAGCACCACAAACCGCTCACGTTCAAAGGCTTCATCCGGAATGGCAGCATTCAACACCACCTCAATCTGGAGTGGGGCCAACTCGGCAAAATCCTGGGGTGCAGAAGTGATGTAATAGTAGGTGTAATCTTGGCTGGTGGCGGCGTTGGTGACTGCTCCCCGCTGCTCAATCTGTCGTTCAAACTCGCCGCTTTCTAGTCTGCCCGTGCCTTTGAAGATCATATGCTCCAAAAAATGGGCCATGCCATTGATCTCATCAGACTCTACTGCCGATCCTACCCCAAGCCAAAGACTCAGGTTGACTGCCTCGACCGGCACTTGCTCTGCCACGATCGTCAGTCCGTTCGGTAAGCGGTGAATGGTTGGAGTATTCAGCCGGGATGCAGACGAATTAACCAGGATTGAAGTCATGCGGTAATCATGTAGGCAAATCTCTTTACCTATCTTAGTGTTTAACAAAAGCAGTTGCTCAAGAAAAAGTCAAAACCCGTGAATTTCACGGCTTGTTTAATCTTGTCCAGATGGCACTATCCAGATGGCACTATCCAGATGGCACTATCCAAATTGCACTATCCAGATGAATCATCCCTGATTCGAGTTCTGGCTGCTCTCAGTTAGCTTTGCTCTGGATTGGTTGCGATCGGTTCAGTTGCGATCGGTTCAGTTGCGATCGGTTCAGTTGCGATCGGTTCAGTTGCAGCCTCAGCCTGCCCAACCGCAAAGGTCAGTCGGAGGAGGGGAGGGGCAACGAAGGTGGTCAGAATCACCATGACAATAATGGCCGCATTGAGTGAATCGCTGAGGGCTCCGGTGGCTGCTCCGATCGCTGCAAATACCAGACCCACTTCACCCCGAGGCACCATTCCCACCCCGATCGCCAAACGATTGATCCCCGGTTGCCCAAATACGCCTAACCCAGTAACCAGCTTACCCACGATCGCGACCACAATCAGGAAAGATGCAATAATTAGCCCTTCCCAATTAGCTGGCTCAAAGGGATTCAGCACACTGACATCAGTGCGAGCCCCCACCAATACAAAAAATACGGGTACCAACACATCGGCAACCGGGGCAATTTGTGATTGTAATTCTTCTCGCTTTTCCGTTTCAGCCAGCACCAGTCCAGCCGCAAATGCTCCCAAAATCGCTTCCAGGTGGATAATATCTGAGATGTAAGACAGGATCAGGGTGAAAAACAAAGCTGACAACAACACCTGCCCGCGAGTTTTCATCTGGTTGACCATTTCGATGAACAAAGGGTTTAGGAGCCGACCTAGCCCGATCGCCGCGACAAAAAACACAGCGGCACTCACGATTAAAAAAGCCACATCTTTCACAACAATTTGCCCATCTCTGGCCAAACCAGCAACCACCGCTAGCACAATAATGCCCAACACATCATCAATAACGGCCGCTCCGACGATAATTTGCCCTTCGCGAGTTGAGAGCTTTTGAATTTCTGCCAGCACTTTCGCTGTGATGCCAATGCTAGTCGCAGTGAGGGCGGCTCCAGCAAAAATGGCTGGGATCGCTGGAACGTGAAATAGCGTCATCAACCCAACCGTGCCCAACAAAAACGGAGTAACCACGCCGATTACAGCGACAACAGTGGATTGAATCCCCACTTTCAGGAGTTCAGCCAGATCAGACTCTAGCCCGATCTCAAACAGCAGTACCACAACTCCCATCTCTGCCAGTACCGAGAGCACTTCGCTTTGGGCCGTAAACACATGGCTGAAAGCCGCAGGAGACATGTGGGCCGTAACCTGCAAAAGCTGCATGATCACCGAATGACTGCCATCCTCACCGGCTTCTGCAAACATCAGCAGACGGAGTGCCGAGATGCCAACCACTACACCCCCAACCAGTTCCCCTAAAACTGGCGGCAGATCGATCCGCGCACAGAGTTCACCCCCTAGTTTGCTAGCTAGATATACTACGGCCAAACTCAACAAAACGCTGGCTAATACCAATGGGCTGGTCTCGGACTCTAGGGTTTCTGCTAAAAGAGGCGATCCCCACAGACTTGGATCGAATATGACTGGTTCCAACAACAACGAATCGAAACTCATGACTCTTTCCTTTGGGATCAGGCAAATACGCTCAGGTAAATCTGGTCAGGTAAATGCGCTCAGGTAAAAGCACGGATTGGAAATGTACCGACAAGAAAGGGGGCAAGATGCCCCGCAATGGACTGGCTTTCAGTTTGAAGGAAGATGGCAGCAAAAATTACAACGCGATCGAGCATGGTGCAACGTATCAATATCGCCATCAAAAATCACGATCGCGATCCTGCTCAAGAGCATCCTACACTTCAGCTTCCACTTCTGTCTCAGCGGCAGCAGATTGACTGCTAGAATGCCCACCGGGTAAGAGCCAACTCAGCAAAATTGCTGTTAAACCACCCGTCGAAATACTGGAACCAAACAGATTTTTGATGATCGCGGGTTTGTCATCAAAGATTTCGGGAGCATAAAGCACTCCTAAACCCATCGCCAATGAAACAGCCACAATAATCATGGAACGGCGATCGAGATGAACCGAAGAGACAATGTTGAGTCCAGCCACGGCGATCGAGCCAAACATCACCGTGGTGGCACCACCCAAGACTGGCTGAGGTAGAGCTTGAAAAATGCCACCCACAATCGGCACTAAACCCAACAGGGCAAAGATGCCTGCCACGTAGAAGCCGACATAACGACTTCCAACCCCGGTCATTTGGATAACCCCGTTATTCTGGCTGAAGGTCGTATTCGGAAAGGTATTCAACACCGCAGCAAGGGCAGAGTTCACCCCATCCCCCAAAACCCCTCCTTTGATTCGCCGAACATAGAGCGCACCTTTAACGGGTTCTCCCGAAACGGCAGAGGTGGCAGTCAAATCACCGACGGTTTCAATTGCCGTGAGCACATAGAGCAAAATGAATGGCAAAAATGCTGTGAAGTCAAAACTCATGCCATAGCGGAATGGAATTGGCAAACGAATGAATGGCAGACTACTCAATGCACTGAAATCGACAATGCCCAGGAAGATGGAAATAATGTAGCCCGCCGCTAAACCGATCGCGATCGCCCCCATCCGCAGAAAGCGATTACCTGAAACGGTGAGCACAACCACCAATAGCAATACAAATCCACTCAATGCCAAATTTTGCACGCTGCCGAATGTGCCTGCTTTTTGGGCTGCCACGCCGCCCGCCATGCTGGTTACACCCGTCTTAATGAGCCCTAAGCCAATGATCATCACGACCGTACCTGAAACTACTGGCGTAATGATTTTGCTCATCAGATGGAGAAATCGGCTCAGAATAATTTCGATGGCTGAACCAAAGAAGCAAACCCCAAAAATGAGTGCCAATGCTTGTTCGGGGGTGCGTCCGCCATTCAGGGCAAAAGTACCAACGCCAATAATGGGGCCCAAAAAGGCAAAACTGGTTCCTTGCAAGCTCAACAAACCTGAACCTACTGGGCCAATCTTTTTACATTGAATGAAAGTACAGATACCAGATGCAAATAGCGACATACTAATGATGTAACTGGTATTGACCGGATCTAATCCCAGCGAACTACAGATGAGCAAAGGCGGAGTAATAATTCCGACAAATGCGGCTAATACATGCTGTAGAGCAACGAATAATGATTCAGCAACAGGTGGCTTGTCTGTTAAGCCATAAATGAGTTCTGATCTACTTTTGGGCAGATCTTCCTCTGACAGTTCTCCTTCAAGACCCAATTCACGATTTGCCTGAGCCATTCAGCCTCTCCAATAGTCGCTAGTTGATGCTAGTTGTCACCAGTAATTGATCAGTAGTTGATCAGTAGTTGATCAGTACCAGTAGTTAATCAGCAGTTGATAATTCGATCGCAACCAATCTGCAAATTGCAATCAACCTGTAAAAACAGGTGATTCTATCAAGAATGGAAAACGATAAAGTGCAGGATCGTGCCAAATCAAACCAGTGTTAATGAACGAGATACCTCAACTGTGCAGTTAATGCTTCAAAACTCACTGCAAAATGGCCCTAGCATCGTTGAGCTAGAGTGTTGACCCACTTCAAAGTACCGACAGTGCAGTGTACCGACAGTGCAGTTGGAGGTTGCAGTGTACTGTATACATCCGCAATCTTTCAGGACGAGCTACAAACATTTGGTCACAGTTCACTCAGTAAACGCTACCTTACTGAGTAAATTTGTAACCTGATTTACGATTTAGCTGGGGATTCCTGAATGATTAGGATTCTAAATATGTTGCTAGGTCATGAACGGGAGTCGATCCCACTTTACCGGCTCAAACTCTGTCCTGGCTCAAACTCTGCTCTGGCTCAAACTCTGTCCTGGCTCAAACTCTGCTTGAGGATCAATAGGATCGAACAATTGGAACCGTCGCTCAGCTAGAAATCCCGATCCAGCGAACTGGATCTGCATCAATCGCCCCCTAATCCATCCAACCCACATCAGTTTCAGTTAATTTCACGGTTTCGGGTTGAGGTGGACGAGGCTCCGACGGCATAGGCGGGAGAGAACCAGGTTGAGTCGGGTGATCGAGCATTTTCCGCAGGGCTAACTGATGCACCGGGGGGCGATCGGAGGCAGGGACGGGCTGGGAGGCAGCCGGTTGGCTCGGAAAGCTAGGGCTGGCAGGGCGGGGGGTACCGATCGGGCGACTGGGTAAGACGAGTTGATGTTTGCTGGGTTCTAACTCTGGTTCAGCAGCTCGAGGCGATTCAATCACGCGCGGGGTCGGTTTAGCATTGGCTTGCGAGAGTTGCAAAATCGTTTGTCGCGCATCCTCCAGTTCAGCTTGCAGTTGTTTGGCAGTTTGCTTGGCTTGCGCTGCCTCCGCTTGCAATTCCGCCTGCCACTGTTGCATCTCTTCGGCTTGATGCGCAATTTTGGCTTCTAGGTTGGCAATCAGCTCCTGGAGGTCGGCTTCTTTGTTTTGGGCAGTCCGTTTTTGAGCAACCAGGGCGGACTGAGCATCAGCTAATTGATGCGCCAATTCAGTCAATTGATGTTCTAATTCAGCGATCCGGGTGGACTGGGATAAATCTGCCCGATCGGAACTGGAGAGATCAGCCCCTTCTGGCTCCGTCGCTTGGCGTAAATCATCCACAAAATCGGCTACAGGGGTCGCTGGCGGTTCGAGCAATTCCGCCTCAACCGCGATCACAGGTTCGATCGGATCGGTATCTTGGGCAGAATCAGCGGATGGGAGATCGGTAGGCAAATCAGGGGATTTTTCTGGCTTTTGTCCTTCCTCTCTGAGTAAATCTGACAATCGCTTCCTCGCCATGACATCCCCTCCTAGCTTCTACTTTCTATCATCGCTCAAATCCTGTGCGACTTCAGCAGCAACTTTGCGATAGTCTGCTTGAGCCTCTTTGGCATTTCTGCCGCGCCATTGCAAAATGGAGACTCGCTCCAAAGCCGCTCGTTCATGGGCTTTATAGGATCGGACGAAGGTTTGACAGACGGGAATGCCTAACTCGGTCAGGGTGGTTTGAGCATCAATGGCATCCGTTTGACTACGCGGATCGACTCGACTAATTAATACCCGATGCCGAATGCCCGCTGGCAACACCGTGCGTTTGATCGTCTCAATCAAAGCAGAGAGATCCATGGCTGCTGGTGGAGTGGGCAGCAGCAAGTAATCTGCCGCTGGTATCACAGCACTGAGGGAGCGAGAATCGAGGGCAGGTGGCATATCAACAATAATCACCGGATAGTGATTGACCTCACGCAATTGCTTCAACAATTGGGGATCGGTTTCCTGGGTTAAATCAAACCCCATATTGCTTTGCTCCACCCACCAGGTTGCCGAACCTTGTGGATCCGCATCGACCAGCAACACCGACGTGGATTCAGATAGCACTGCCGCTAAGTTAACCGCAGTGGTGGTTTTGCCAACCCCCCCTTTACCGTTGAGTACTGCAATCACTTTGGGCGAAGCGGTGGCCATCCAAACCTCCTCTATGAATTGGGATCGATCGCTGAATGGGGATCGACTGGAGTGGATCGAATTGGCGTTGAGGTGATCCCAGTTCCGCTCAGACCAATGAACTCCAGAATCCGGTTGGCAGTGGTTTGGGGGCTTTCCAAATGGGGCACATGACCACAGGCTTCAATCCAAACCAGTTGACTGTTTGGGATAGCTTGCTGAAATCTTTCGGCATCGGTCGTGCCTAAAATTCGATCGCACCGTCCCCAAACAATCAAGGTTGGCATCCGGAGCTGGGGCAATTGCTGCTGAAAGGAGCCGTAGCCACCACTGCGGGTAAAGGCAATTAACGCCTGCCGCCAACCGATGCGATCGAGATGCAAGGCTGCACAACTCAATGCATCAGGGGAAGCAAAGCTCGGATCATGATACGCTTTCAGGCTAATATTTTGCCGCACCTTAAGATTTCGCAAAAAAGCGGTCGCCAAGTAGCCTAAGGGCGCAATTAGATATTTGCCTAAGGCTGGCCCAGCCGTGAATCCGGCACTGTCGATCAAGACCAGTTGCTGCACCGCCTCAGGATAACTGAGGGCAAAATCGATCGCCGCTGCACCGCCCATGGAAGCCCCCACTAAAACCATCGGTTTGCCGATCAGCGTTTTCCAGGTGTAATACAGGTGGGTTTTAATCGCCGCAGGACTAAAGGCCAAATCGATCGATCGATCAGTAAAGCCAAACCCCAGCAGATCGATCGCCCACACCGGATGCGTCGCAGCCAGCAACGGTAAGAGCCGCCGGAATTCGAACACTGAGCTGTCAAAACCGTGTAGCATCACGATCGGGGTTTGCTCATCCGCAGTTTGCGCGGTCGAAACTGATGCATTATCCCCATCACAAGCCCCATCACAAGCCCCATCACAATGCACCAAAGCAGTCGTAATGGGAACTGGACTTAAGGGAGTTTGAACCTCAGCGAGCTGAATTTGTTGGGCCAGGGCGATCGAGGTGGCTTCCGTCAGGCGATCCAGGGGGAGGGAGAGAAAACGAGTCGTCATAGGGATTAGTATCTCACTCGATCAAAGATATCTCCTGTGGGTGCTATTTCCTATGGGTGCTATTTCCTATGGGTGCAAGTGAGCCCAATGCTTTTGCAGATCTTCGATCGAAAAAACAGCTTGAAACGGAATTTGTTGCTGCTGATAAAGTTCAGCTCCCCCTTGGGCTCGATCGACCAACGCTAAAATTTGCGTAACCCGATAGCCTGCGGATCGAATTCGCTCAACTGCCTTGAGGGCAGATTGTCCGGTCGTCACCACATCTTCCAGGATCACGACGGGCGTATCAGCCGGTAAAGCGAGCCCTTCAATGTAAGCCTGGGTGCCATGGCCTTTAGCTTCTTTGCGCACAATCAGGGGAGCGATCGATCGCCCTTCATAGGTCGCCACAACGCTAGTCGCGGTCACCATGGGATCGGCTCCGAGGGTCAATCCTGCTACGGCTTGCGTGTCTGGCGGCAACATTGACAGTAACACCTTCCCGACTACCGCTCCCCCTTCCGGATGGAGGGTGACCTGCTTGCCATTGATGTAATAGGTGCTGCGTTGTCCGGATGACAATGTGAAATCCCCTTCTTGGTAAGCAACCTGACAAAACAGATCGAGAAGATATTGACGCAAAACGGGCAATTCAGCTTGAACGATCGGGGAGGATGGCATGATATATGCACAAATTGTCTGTGCTCAAATAGATCAACACAACACTATAACAAGCGATGCCAGAATTTTTCGCAGCGAATCTGTGCCAACTTGTCCAGAAGAATTTATGATTAATTAGGAGGGAGAGAAAAATCGTGGTTGGGTTGTGCCGATCAGGATATAGGCTCACTGGGATGCAGACGAGGTTGAAATTAAGTAATTGGCGATTCAGTCATTGGCTTGGGATCGATGCAGCCAGAATGGGCTGAGCAAAAATATCATCAGCAGAACTATCAATAGAAGCAGGTTTGTGTCAGCAATTGAAATGAGAGGGCAATCGTCATGAGCAAAACATGCCAATGGATCGGGCTAGTGGGAACAGGATTGGGAATTTTGATCGGATCTTCATCGCAATCCCTGGCCCAGGACATCTCACCGGAGCAAGCCTTGGCCCAGGAAACCCAAAATGCCTTGGTGGCTGGATCCCGATCGGACTATCCCGCCCGTTATGCCGATCCTTACGATCCCTACTTCTATACAGAATCCCTTCCTCCAACCATTCCCCAGCGGTTTAACCAAGCTTTCTATAGTCATACCGGCAACTATTTTGATAACCGAGGGATCTGGCAAGGCTTCCGGCTCATTTTTGGTATTCCTAACTATGTGGAGAATTCCATTTCTCAAGATGGTCGGGCAGTCAACCGACTGTACAAAGAAGTGCTCGAGCAACAGTTAACCAGCGATCCAACTTTGCGCACGCCTGATCTGCCCAACCCCTACACCGGCTCTGTTTTAACCACTCCCCTGGTGATCACGGAAGAACCGATCAGTCCGTTAGAACCCTTTCCGTCGATTCGCCGTCCGAGCGTGGTCGAGCCTGCTCCAGCCGCCCCCGGAGATGCGGGTACTCCCTCTCAGCGCCCATCCTCTCCTCAGCCCGTTCCGGCTCTCTGGTAACCGTTTCAAGCTGTAGCGTTTCAAGCTGTAGCGTTTCAAGCTGGTAACCATTCCAAGCCAAGATAACGCTCTCCTCCTCTGCATGATCGGGCGCAGCTACTGCGCCTTTTTGTTTGGCTTAAAACTTCTCAGCAGCAAGGAATTCGTGACAACGCTCACCGAGCTGAAGGCCATAAAAGCTCCTGCGGTTGCTGGGCTGAGGAGAATCCCCAACGGCAATAACACACCAGCCGCGATCGGAATGCCTAACGCATTGTAGATGAAGGCCCAAAAGAGATTTTGCTGAATCTTGTTAAAAGTGGCCCGGCTAAGCTGGATTGCCGCTACCACATCGCTGAGCCGATCGCGCATCAAAATAATATCTGCCGTTTCGATCGCGACATCCGTACCGGAATGAACCGCGATGCCAATATCGGACTGGGCCAGAGCTGGAGCATCGTTAATACCATCTCCTACCATTGCCACACAGCGGTTACGAGAGGATGGGTCAGGTTGGGAATCCAGTCCGATGGCAGAGTCGGGAGCTTGCAGGCTTTGAATGATCGCCGCTTTCTGGGCAGGGCGAACATTGGCAAACACGGCTGTGGCATCAAGTTGCAGTTGATCCGCAATGGCCTGGGCAACTTGGGGCCGATCGCCCGTTAAAAGGTGTACTTGCAGACCCATTTGCTGAAGTTGCTGCACAGTGGTTCGGGCATCCGGACGCAACCGATCCTGCGCAGCGATCAGACCAACCAGCTCCCCTGCGGCGGCCACATAAATGGGGGTTTTTCCGGCGGCTTCCCAGGCTGTTACGGCATCGACTCCCTGCTCCAGCCCCATAACTGCCTGTTGTTGGCACCATTCTGCTGTGCCGATCGCGATCGGTTGACCTGCCACGATCGCCGCAATGCCATAACCAGGCTCAGTCTGGAAGGCCTCGGCAGGAAGCAACGGCAGGTTTTGCTGGAGGGCAGCTTGCTGAATCGCGAGAGAGAGCGGGTGTTGAGTGCCTCGCTCCACCGTAGCTGCCACTTGCAGAAGTTTAGCGGCTGACCAATCTGGATGGATCGCCACACAGTCTGTCACCGTAGGCTGTCCGACCGTCAGGGTACCCGTTTTGTCAAATACGATCGTTTGCAATCGATGCACTTTTTCCAGCACATCCCCGCCCCGAATCAGCAAGCCTTGCTCAGCCCCCAAACTCGATCCCACCAAAATGGCCGTTGGGGTGGCTAATCCGAGGGCACAAGGACAGGCGATCACCAAAACTGCAATGGCTAGCTTCAAGCTAAGCAACAAGGGAGAGGGATGGCCAAACTCAGGAATTTCCTGGGCCATCTCAGCCCCCATCGGCATCATGGCATGGACACTCGGTATTTGCGGCAGGTGAGCATCAATGACATCAGACCACAGGGGTAGACCGATCCAGTACCAGAAACAAAAGGTGAATCCTGCCAGGGTCATAACCCCGTAGGTAAAGTATCCGGCAATCAGATCGGCCAGTCGCTGGATCGGGGCTTTGCGGGTTTGAGCTGCCTCCACTAAGGCAATAATCTGGGCCAGGGTGGTGTCCCGCCCAGTGCGAGTGGCACGAATGGTAATCAGGCTGGTCAGGTTCAGGCTGCCTGCCGTGACGGGAGCACCGGCTGATTTGACCACGGGTAATGCTTCGCCGGTCAACATCGATTCATCTACAGTTGTCTGTCCGGACACCACTTCGCCATCCACCGGCATTTTTTCGCCGGGCAACACCTGTAACCACTCACCCACTTTTACCAAGCGGGCCGGAATTTCGACACTATCCAGGGTTGGGATTACGGAGGAGGCTGGCTCGATCGGCGGATCCCCCGCTCCAGACGGTAGGGTAGGATCGATCGGGTCTTTAACTAAGCGTGCCAGCGCAGGTTGTAAAGCAATCAGAGATTGCAAAGCGCCGGTAGCCCGACTTCTGGCTTGCTGCTCTAGGGCTCGTCCTAACAGAATAAACCCCACTAACATGACTGGCTCATCAAAAAAGCACTCCCAACCTAAGTTGGGAAACAACAGTGCGACTAGACTGGCCACATAGGCGGTTAGGGTGCCTAACCCCACCAGTGTGTTCATGTTGGGCATGTTGTGGCGCAGACCTCGCCAGCCATCGACTAAAATAGTCCGACCCGGAAAGAGCAGCGCGACGGTGGCTAATCCCCAATGCAGCCAGATGTTGTTGAAGCCGGGCACCGTGATCCAACCCAAGTGATCGAGATGCCCGATCGCTGAAAAGAATAGGAGTAAAGCCGCGATCACCAATTGCCCTATTTGCCGTTGGGTTTCCTGCTGTTGCTTTTCGGCCGGGGTCAGCCCGATCGACGCGGGTTCATCATCCCCCCGCACCTGAGTCGGAAATCCAGTTTCAGTTAGCTTTTGCGCCAATGCCTGCGGATCAACACTCGGTTCACATTCCACCATGGCTGCCTGCGTAACTAAATTAACGGTAGCAGTCACCACCCCAGGTTGGTGCCGCAGTTGATTTTCTACAGCTCTGACACAACCTGCACATTTCATGCCATCCACATCTAGCATGACCGTGGCGATCGGCGAGGAAACGGCTGGGGAAGTTTCGGAAATGGTTTGCATAGCAAAAATGAAGGATAAAGACCGGAGGGTAAGGAGAGTCCCCTGGGGCAAAGGCTTTCTTTAGAGCGTAGGCGAAGTCTGGGGCAGTTGCCTAGGAGATGCAGATTGATTTTAGAGTTGGCTCCAGTATGTGAGATGCTCCAGGGCTCCAGATAGGCGATAGAATCAACTCTGATTTGTGTCGGGAGGGGCAAGGTGACCATGGAAGTGATTCCAGCGATCGATCTATTAGAAGGGCGCTGTGTACGGTTATATCAAGGCGACTATGCCCGATCGGAGGTTTTTGACGAAAATCCGGTTGCTGTGGCGCGGCAGTGGGTAGAACAAGGTGCAACAAGGCTCCATCTGGTGGATTTGGATGGTGCTAAGGCTGGCCATCCGGTCAATCAGCAAGCGATCGAGGCAATCGTGCGAGCAGTCGATGTCCCGGTACAGGTGGGCGGGGGCTTGCGCGATCGATCGAGTGTGGCAGGCTTACTGGGATTGGGGGTGCAGCGCATTATTTTAGGCACGGTAGCCGTTGAACAACCCGATCTGGTAGCTCAGTTATGTGAGGGATTTCCCCAGCAGATTGTTGTCGGGATCGATGCGCGTAACGGCAAGGTGGCGACGCGGGGCTGGCTGGAAACTTCGGCGGTGGAAGCGGTACCTCTAGCGCAACAAATGTCTCAGTTTGGCGTAGCTGCGATCATCTATACCGATATTTATCGTGATGGAACCCTGCAAGGTCCGAATCGCGAGGCATTGCGAGAATTAGCCCAGGCAATTTCTATCCCAGTCATTGCTTCTGGGGGGGTCAGTTCGGTGACCGATCTACTCAACTTGCTGCCGCTAGAGTCCCTGGGAGTGAGTGGGGCGATCGTAGGTCGGGCTCTTTACACGGGGGATCTCTCGTTGCGGGAAGCCATCCGAGCGGTGGGGAATGGCCGCTGGCAAGATGTGCCTCCTGATTTAGGATCTTCTGCCTTCGCTTAAGATTACGAACCAGAAAGGAGAAGGATCGCTCCCTCTCCTCGCTTAAACCACTCTTTCCAATCTGGGACATCTCATCCAATTAGCAGGCTGAAGCCCATTGGATCAAGCACTGATCGTGGTCTTATAGGTGGCTTCCCGTACTGCGGTCATGGCTGATATCATTCGATCGATCTCTTCTTTGGTATGCAGGGCATTGGCTGTGAGCCGGAGCCGGGGTTTGGCAATAAACCAGATGGGCGAAACCCAGATCCCATGCTCGCTGATCAACTGGCGTGCGAAATGCTTCGGGTTGACATCATTGGGGAGGATGACGGGTACGACATTGGTTTCCCCGATCGCCTCGAAGTCGTGCTCAATCAGGCGAGACCGCATATAGCGCGTATTTTCCTGTAAGCGTTGCACAATTTCTGGATGTTGCCGCACTTGTCGAATACTTTCTAACGCGGCCGCAGTTAACGGGGGAGCCAGTGAACAGGTGCCGATCGAGGTCGGAGATACATCCAATAACGGCTTCAGCTCAGCCACATGAGTGCTAATGGCAGCGCCCACCGATGCTCCAAACTTGGAGAATGTGGTCATGATCAGCGGTATAACCCCGCGTTCGATCACATCTTGCGGCAAAATGCCAAAATGCTCATAAATGCCGCGCCCTGTTGCTCCGATTGCCCCGGTGGCATGGGCCTCATCCATCACTAAGACGCTGCCTTCGTAATTATTAGCCAGAATATCAATCATCTCCGGTAGGGGAGCCAGATCGCCATCCATTGAAAAGACCGCATCTGAGACAACCATGATCCGATCGCCTGGGCGGGCATAGCGCTGAAGCTTACGGGCCAAGTCTTCCATGTCGCAGTGACGGTAGGCCCGTACCCGCACCCGTGGACTATGCCCAAATAGTTTGCCCGATCGGGTTCCTGAATTGGCAATCGCTGAGACGATGCAGCCGTGGTTCAAAACATCGGTCAGGATTAGTGTTTCGCGGGTATGTTGAAAGCCAGGCACTGGGATCGCCAGGTGGCAAAACGCATCCATCAGGGCCTGCATGGCCATCCAGGCATTCAAGAAGAGCTGCGTGTGGTTGAGATGCTTAAAAGCAGAGATCTCATCTTCGAGCTGACGGTGCAGGTCAATGCGCCCACTTAATACGGATGTTGAACTGTTGGATGTCCCGTAATCCAAAATGGCATTGATGGCAGCCTGCTGTACCGCTTTACTTTGCGTTAGCCCTAGCACATCGTTGGTGCAGAAAGTGAGAACGGTTCGCCGCAGACCCGTTTTTGCTTCTTCGATCTCGACGAAATTGCCTTGCTTTTTGCCGTGACAAATGTATTCGTCTGGGTCAAGCCCGCTTTCATACCAGCGTTGAACATATTCTTTAACAACTTGCACAGTTCAAACTCCCCTCACCTTGGTTTGGTCGCTAATTGCCGCTAGTTTCAGAAGATAGACTCCAGGTCAAAGCACCTGATTAAACGGGGCGCTGCCAGCGGTCTCGACATCCACTCCACCTCCTAGCGACCTTTGGCATTAACACGGCATAGACAAAAAATATTTATCACTTTGCCATGACTTGATAAATGGTAAATCATAGACTGGTACAGTTACCCTACAGTCACATTCACCGCCCAGAGCCGCCCAGTGTTTGCTCTGAGGTGGCTAAAACCTCAAGAGCTTGGGCAGATTCACGCGGCTTGAACCGATCAGACCGATCAGTCTTTTGCTCCAGTTGACTAGATTGTTGCACAAATTGTTCATATTGCCGGATCAGCACCCGTTGAAGTGCCAAAATTGCTGGATTTACCTCTACGTATCGCCGCTGCGGATTACGTGAAAAGGTTTGCTGTTCACTTTCCATCATTTCCACATCCTGTTCCAAAAAGGGCATGAACAGGAGTTTCCGGACGATCGGCATCAGGATGGGTTTAATGATTTGCAGAAGTTGCTTTGGCAGTCGCACCTGAGGCAAAAATAGGAGACTGAAAGAGCGGGTTTCTTGAGCACTCACTGGTAATCGCATCAGATAGAGAGAAGAAACCCCTTCCATCGTGCTGTGGTAGTGGGGGTATTGGTAGTGAATGGAAACCGTGCGAGTTGTCACGCCATCCTGGGTGCTGAGCCCTAAAAATTTAGTTAAAACGCCGCGATAGGAAACCCGGTACTCGGCTTCAACGCTGGAATCAGACTGCTTCAGCTTCAACAAAACCGGATCGAACCAGCCCTGCAAGTTTTTGTGTAAAAAGCCATGAAACACATCCATGGTATTTTCGTTGCTGATCGAAAAATGCGATTTGAATCGCCCTGTAATCGGGATCATCAAGCATCCTGGATCGCTATACTCTGGTACCTCTGGAATCTGACCTGCGGTTGCCAGATCCGGATCGCCCGGAAAAACCCAGAGAATGCCATATTTTTCATCGGCTGGATAGCTGCGAGCTTGGGCGCAAGGCAGTTTTTGTTGCGGGGGAAAATAGGGAATTCTGACACATTCGCCGTTTGGATTAAACTCCCAACCGTGATAAGGGCAAACTAGTCGATCGGCCTTGACTTCCCCCTTGTGCAGTTCCACCCCTTTGTGCGGACAGGCATTTTCTAAGGCATGAACCTGCCCCTGCTCATCGCGGTAGAGGGCGATCGATTGCTGCCAGATGGTGATCGGCATGACCTGTCCAGTCTGTAGTTGATCCGCCCAAGCCACCGGATACCAATAATTGGGATTAATACCAATCTCTCGCACCCGGTTTTGGATGGTTTGCTCCACTAAGGTCGTAGACAGTTCCATGGACTCGTCACCTGCTGTTTACCTGAATCAATTCTCAACGAAATTTGTGTTCGGCCGTAAGGTTGCTAATCAGCCTTGGCAAGACTCTGATCGCAAAACATCACCTCATGGTTTACTCTACTGGATTACTTCACTGACTAGCTCCCTTCACTTGAGACTGCATGGGACTTAAGAAGTTGGAAAAGTTTTGAGCCGGTTTTGTTCCGAGCCGTAAAGCCATACAACAAGTGACAATATGATAAACAATTGTAAAGAAATTAGATAAATCTTCCTGATTGTCATTAGCGATTTTACAACTTTGCTTCGCTTAACCTGGCTGGCTCTCTCCCTGCTGGTGATTAGAATGGGTACCTTTTGCGCGGAATCGGTGTCATCCGAGGTGTCGAGCAGCAGTTGGTCGCGAGATCAAGTGCAACTAACTGGGCTGAAAAGCGTCAGGTCAAGGCTGTATGATTATTCTCCTCCTGATCTACTTTCTCTCAAGTGGTCTATCCCCGGCTCTGTCCGCCCAATTGTCTTTCGGGATCATCGGGTTTTGACTGATAATCCCTTGCTCCTTCAGACTTGGCTCCTCCAGACTATGCTCCTTCAAGCTATGCTCCTTCAAACTATCCTTACAGAAGGGTGGAATCGCGGGAATGGTAACTCTTTGGCATGAGTCAGTTTTCTGCATTATTCAGTTTTCTGCATTGTTCAGTTTTCTGCATTATTAGTTTTCTGCATCGAAGGTTGCTGGGGATCGAGTGTGACAGCAATATTGGCTGGAATCCCTTTGCTTAAACCTCTCTGCTTAAATCTCCTTGCTTGCATCCCTGATTGACTTAAATTTCTACGGTTAACAACTTTTATGGCAAACCCAGTACTGGCGATCGCAAAAACCTACGCAATTTACGCAAAAGACAATTTCATCCGCAAAACCCACGATCCCATGCGGACGCAGTCTGAGTTTTTGCAGCAGTTGCTTCAGGTACAGCAGGATACAGCGCTGGGAAGACTGTTCGGGTTAGGGGAGATTCAAACGATCGACCAGTTTCGGGAGCGGGTGCCGATTTTGCCCTACTCTAACTATGAGCCCTATACCGATCGGGTTGCACAGGCAGAACCCAATGTGTTGACGGCTGACCCAGTGATTTACATCAATTTGACCAGCGGTACCACCGGCAAACAGAAAATGGTACCTGTGACCCACCGTTTCAAACGCTCTTTAGGCAAAGCCAATGCAGCCGCTTTGGGGTTTTTCCTGGATGCGGTACCGGAACATTCCCGGAAAATCGGACGCAAACTGGAGTTCGGCAAGCTGATGTCGGCTAACTCGATTCGGTTGCAAGGGCGCACGGCGGCTGGCGTGGAATATGGGCCCGTTACCGCAGGCAGCTTTCGGATGAATCGCCTCCTCTGCCGCCATGGTTTTGCCCAACCGCTAGAGGCGATGGAAGTGGCAGATACGATCAGCCGCCACTATGTTTGTCTGCTGTTTGCCCTCACCAATCCGGCGACCCGTGGCATCACCTCTAACTTTCCAATGCTGGTTCTAAAGGTCTGTCAATGTCTGGAAAAGTTTGCCGCCGATCTGATTCAGGATATTGCCGCAGGGACGATCGCGGATTGGTTGACGATCGAGCCAGCGCTCCGACAAACCTTAGAGCGAGGCTGGCGGGCGAATCCCCAACGAGCCACCGAATTGCGGCAGATTCTGGAGCGGGAGGGACGACTGACTCCTCGATTAGCCTGGAGTAACCTGTCAATGATTGGCACCGCTATGGGGGGAACTTCCCAGTTTTATCTGGAGCGGTTTCCAGAATACTTAGGTGATACCCCTGTGTTTGGCGGAGTGTATGGCACCGCAGAAGCTAACTTTGGGGTTTACTATGACCTCAATACAGAAGGCTGCATTTTGGCGATCGAAAGCGGCTTCTACGAATTTGTGCCTCAAGATCAGTGGGAGGTGGAACAGCCCCAAACCCTGCTGCCCACTGAGGTGCAGCCCGGTGAATTTTACCGGATTCTGCTGACGAGCTATAGCGGCTTTTACCGTTATGATATTGGCGATGTGGTGGAAGTATTAGGCTTTTACGAAAATACACCAATTATCGTTTTCCGGCATCGTCGCGGTGGATTGCTCTCTTCAACCACGGAGAAAACAACCGAATATCACCTGACTCAGACGATGCAGGTGTTACAGCAGGAGTTTGGCATTGCCCTGGATGATTTTTGTGTCACCCTGTCTGCACAGGAATTTCCGGCTCACTATCTGGTCAATATTGAGCTAGCCGAAGGTCAAACCCTCAGCGATCCACAACGCTTTTTAGAACAGTTTGACTATTGGTTAGGAGAATTCAACGACCAATATCGCCTTGTGCGTCAGAGTCAAGTCCCACCGCCGCGCTTACGCTGGTTGGCTCCTGGCAGTTTTGGGATTGTGCGGCAACGCCAACTCCAGCGCGGCACCTCCGATTCTCAACTCAAAATTCCTCACCTGACTGAGGATCGGCAGTTTTTGCGAGACCTGGAAGTGTTACAAGAGTTTCGGTTACCGTCCGATTTGCCCCTGGATGCCCCGATCGATGCCATTCTGCGTTAGGTTTCGTGAGTGGGGCTGCTTGCAAGTGACTACTTGAAGCGTCTGAGATGAAACTACTGGGAGCGACCTGCCAGTTCCGCTTGAATCAGGTGGCGGGAGCTAGCCACCAGCAAAAATCCCATGCTCAACACTAACCCCGCAGCGAGGTAGAAAACGGTCATGGGTTGTTCTGACCAGGGGGTGGGGAGGGCCCGTAGCACGAAGCCAAACAGCCCTGGCGAGAGAAATTGCCCTAAAAAGGTCATGCCGGTGCCCACGGCCAGGACGATCGCTTGTAGTTCAGGGGCGGTGACATTAGCGAGGGCGGCATAATGGCTTGGAATGACAATCCCCAGTCCGATGCCAAACAACATCGCCACAGGTAACAACAGTGAAACTTGTTGCAGATTTGGGATCGCTACTAAGGAGAAAGCCATCAAACCTAACCCAATCCCGATCGATAGCACGGCTCCAAATCGGCGAGTCAGGCCTTTCAAACTAAAGGCCGAAATGGCGGCTGACCCGATCGCCTGGGAAGCTAAAATCAAGCCAATGATGGGAGTGGCCGCACTAATTGGCGCATTTCTTAAGTAGATCGATAGGTTTGTGACTGTGGCCAAAGCAGTGGCAGAGGTCAGTAACAGGGTCAGGAAAAATCGCAATACCGTTGGATGGCTCATGGCTACCAAAACGGGTTTAGCGGCGACTCGATCCAACCCAGCCGCCGTTGAGCCTGCTTGTTTAGGAAACAACATCACCGCCGCAATGGCGATCGGAATACTAATGCCATACAGATAAAAGGCCACCTGCCAGCGATCGGCTCCTAAAATACCTGCCAGTAGGGGAAACACAATATTGGAGAGGGAAATGGCGCTGGATGCTAGAGCAATGGCATGGGAGCGATCGGCCGCTTGATCATACATTTGAGCCAAAATTCCCAAACTGGCAGCCGCAATTCCACCCGTTGCTGCTCCTAAAAGCAAGCGAGAGATGAGCATGGGTAAAAAGCTCGTTGCCCAAGTGCCTGCAATTCCAAAAACCGCAAAGAGCACGAGTGACATGACCAATACTCGCACCCAGCCAATTCGATTCGCTAAAAAGCCCAACAGCGGACTAAACAGAGCGGTCATTGAATAATGAGCACTGGCTAGCCAACTGGCCTGCTGTAAGCTGTCATTCAAAAGCTGCGTTTTGATGTCTCCCAACACCGGAATAATCACGGCTCCTGGCATCACGGCTAAAGAACCGGCTGCAAGTAATACCCAAAGTTTTGATTGGTCTTTTGTCGTTGCCATGCCAAATTCAGGTTCAGATTTCAGTTCAGATTTCAGTTCAGATTTCAGTTCGGATTTCAGCCAGGAATCTAGCCAGGAATCTAGCTAGAGATCTAGTTCGGAATTCAGCTCAGGATTTAGGCGAGAATCCAGTTGAGCATTCCACTTGATGGGTGTCTTGATGGGTATCTTGATAGGTGTCTTGAGGTTCGATCACATTAGGGTCGATCCAGGCTGTGATCATCTCAAGGCTCAACTCAGGGCTCAACTCAGGGCTCAACTCAAATAAACCACTGGGCTTCGAGAGCAGTTAAAACTACAACATTTGCAGAATGGCTTTAATTTTTTGTTGGCGATCGGGGCTCAATAAAGCAACCATTAATTGAAACAAGACATTGGGGACGGCGCAAGCACTGCCCAAATAGGCCCGCCATCGTCCCCAGAAAAACCAGGCCCGTCGCGTCGGATAAACTCGCCAAAATCGGTTGACCGAGCAAACCATGTCTTGATTCGAAGTAGCATCCTCGAACTTAGCCACCCCAGCATCACCTGCATTAGGATCGGCGACGGCACTAATTTCATGCCACCAGCCTGCCGGAATATACAATACTTCGCCGGGCTGAAGCATCAGCTCATATTTGTGTTGCATTGCCTGCCGCAGTCTAGGAAAAGCCTCAAAATCTGGGCGATCGGGATAGACTCGGCTAAACCAGGAGCGTAACCTCAACCCATAGCGCAGATGGGCATAGAACGGGTAAGGATAGAGATTGAAGGTCTGGCTGGGGGGAAACATCACCACTCGTTTGTAGCCATGGAGTTGGACGAGGGTGCCATCCATCGGATCGTAATGCAAACATTCGAGATGACCGATCGGGCCAACCCAAAGATTCAGGCTGCTGGCTGGTTTTTGCAACCCCAATTGACCCAGCGCAGTTTTAAGGGTGGTGATTGCTGCGGTATCCGCCAGAGGAGTGCTTTGCAGCGAACATTTTGCTAAATAAATATCTTCCGCCTGTGCAACTCCAGATTGGATCAGATCAGCATAGTCGTTGAAGGACTTACTTTGAGTTTGTACCCCACTGCCAATGCTCGTCCAGTTCCGCTTGTCTTGCTGGTAGCGATCCCGACCGTAGTAACGCAGCAGAAAAGCTCGATCGCCCAACATTTCCCGTAGATAGTCTAGATGCCAATCCCACTCGGGTTGGAGCAATCCGGTCAGGATGACTGGCACCCCTCGCCGTTGATAGCGTTGGGCAAACTGAGTCGCATCCAGATCGGATAGTGCGACCCGATCGATCGGGCGAACTGCACTCGGCAGATTGGCATTCAGCACCTGATTCACATCTGATAAATCTGACAAATCTGACAACGCCGACGAATCCGGTAAATTCGGACTACTTGACAGATGGGGCATTGTTTTGAATCCTCACTATTCTCCACACCTCTTTCCACACCTCACCAGTGTTCACACCTTAGCGCAGCATTGCCTCAAACTGTTTTTCCCAACTTTCGTGATTGCCTTTCGCCACCTGAATAATCGGCGACAAGCCCACCAGTTGGTTAATCGACCAATTCACTACAGACAGTGGAAATCGCAGGGGACGTTCAATATCCAAAAACAATACAACTCGATAATCGTCGGTATCATTCCAGACTTCATGGGGAAAGGTGTCATCAAAAATGAGACTTTTACCTTCTTCCCAGTAGACAACCTGATCCGCCACCTGAATACGGCATTGCTCGCGGGGTTCGGGCACCTTCAGAGCGAGATGGTAACGAATAATTCCCTTGTGCTTTCCGGCATGACGCGGAATATGCTTGCCAGGTGCCAGGATCGAAAAAAAAGCCACCTTCAAACCTGGGATCTGTTCGAGTAGCCGGGCCGTTTGGGGACAGCGTTCACAATTTTTCTCTGATCGATAACCAAAGGCACAGAAAAAGAAAGTCTTCCAGCGATCGTCCTCGGCGATATTGCCTTGGCGAGGCGAAATATCTTGAAAGTTGGGTAATGCCTCAGCGTAGGGTAGCACTTGATCAAGCTCTTGGCGAATCACTGACCAATGGGACTCCAACTCATACGACCAGGGAAATTGATCGTTATGAAAGAAAACCGCATCTCCGACCTTTGAATATTTGGGCACCAAACTCTCTAAGTAACGCACGATCTGCCCCAAGGTTCCTTGATTCGGCGAAAATCGCTCAATTCGTTCGATCGCGCCTTTCAAGATGTTATTCATACTGCTTCTGTTGCTCCTCACCCATATCCGTAACCAGTGTTTCGCAAACTAGATTGTTTGTAAACTAATTCACCGATTGGAGAATGGGCTGTGGCTAAAAGTGCTGAGATTGAGAAACGTAGATTCCTTACAGGGGGCGGACGATCGGGCAAGTCGGTGGCACTTCAGTGGAGCCAAAAATCGGGGTAGGATCCAGTCCGGCAATATGTTGGAACTGATCCGGCGTAATAGTGCTGACGATTGGCTGATCTTCCCATAGTTTTAATTTGTCATGGGTTTGGGCCAAAAACTCGATGCCACGGATCAGGGGGACGGAAAGCCAGCGATCGATCAGCGTCTCCACCAGGGCCAATTCCACCAATGGATGGGGATAGATTTGCAGCAATTCTTCCAAATACAAGGCAAATTGGGATGGTTCATTTCCATCCAGTTGATAACTGCTGACAATATGTTTGACTCGCTGCCGATTTAGCTGTTGCCGAATTTCCATTGCCGAATTTCCATGCCCGCACATACTCGGTGAACCCATGTTTTCTTATCCTACCGGAGGGAATGGATTCCGATGAAAGAATCTGATGTTTTTCCACAAATTGCAAAGTTTCTCTTCAGACTGCTTCCCGTCGCAAATCGTGATTTGCATGGGGCTTGAATGGGGCTGATCTTGAATGCGATCTTCTCAAACGGAAGCCAGTGAGATAACGTTTAGAGGGCAGGTTGCTCAACGGGTGGGAAAGCGAGCAAAAATCATGACAGGCGATGAACTACACCAGCTATTGCTAACTAAATGGGGGCGATCGTTTGATCTGCAAATTCGCCGTGTTCAAGATAAAGTCTATCTCCAGGTGATGTGGAAGTATTTGGAACAGGCTTCATTTCCCATGAGTGAAGCAGAATATCTGGAGCATCTGAATACGATCGCCAACTATGTGAATGGATTGGGCGGTGGGGCTCAAGTGCAAGCGTTTATTGAGCAAACCCGTGAACGTCCCCGGTTGGGCAAAGCCGTGAGTATTCCGATCGATTTGGGTGAACGGGCTTCCGAGTGGATTCTGGAGCCTTGAACGCAGCCGTTTCATCTGGCATACCCCCTTCAGGATCACCAAAAAAGGGGGCTTAGCCCCCACCAGTTAATATTCAGAATCGCACCCGCAATCGACCTGCAAGCGTGCAGAGGGATTACTCTAAAACCCGCTCCTCATAGGTGGTTGATTCAAATACGGAGGAGTAGACCCACCCGGCTAAAATCGCCCCGACAATGGGTGCCAACCAGAATAGCCAGAGTTGTTGGATGAAGACTGAACCGGCAAACAGGGCAACCCCAGTGCTGCGGGCCGGATTCACCGAGGTGTTGGTAACTGGAATGCTGATCAGGTGGATCAAGGTCAGACAAAGCCCGATCGCGATCGGGGCAAAACCTGCTGGAGCTCGTGAATCTGTTGAGCCCAGAATCACCAACAAGAACATGAAAGTCATCACAACTTCAGTAATCAGGCAAGCCAACAGAGTATAGCCACCTGGCGAATGCTCACCGAAGCCATTTGTTGCTAGAGGATTGGAACCGGTTAGCTCGAAACCTGGCCGCCCAGAGGCAATCAGGTAGATGAGCCCACCTGCCACGATCGCCCCCAACACCTGGGCAACAATGTAAGGCAACAAAGAAGAAGAGGGAAAACGCTTAGCAGCCCATAGCCCAAAAGATACAGCCGGATTGAAGTGTCCACCGGAGATATGACCCACTGCATAGGCCATTGTCAATACGGTTAATCCAAAGGCGAGAGCAACTCCTAAAAAGCCAAGCCCGAAGAAATTAGAGCTTTGCGGAAAGCTAGCATCATAGGGGAAGGCAGCAGCCAAAACTGCACTACCACATCCCCCTAACACCAACCAAAATGTTCCAATAAATTCAGCGATACAGCGCTTTGTTAGCGGCATTTATACACTCCTTGAACATGATAAAAATGATCAAATGGTAGCTCGAAAAACTGAGAGACTCTTTCAACTACCGCCCGAATCATTCCGTGCAATTGAGTATACTTCCGGATCGAATTTGTGACCGCTCACAATTCATCTCAAAAGATACCGCTTTGCTATTAGCCTGCTCTAAGTACAGGGAAAAAACGCAGAATATTTGCTAATACACCTTAGCAATGCACCTTTGAAAGTGCTCTTTAGCGTACTAAAAAATAACATTGAATTCAAGTTGGATTAAAGGAATTCTTAATCTTTTCAGGTAATGAATTAGCAATGATTCAATTAACAAATCCTCAAAAAGCTACAGTTATTCATCTGTCCTCCACGTTGTCAGCCTGAAAAGGCGGAAAAAGTGCTGGATTAATTAAGAATAATTTATCCAAGTTGGGTCTAAAACAGGTCTTTAGCGACATCATCTAGCCTCTTCCCACTGCCAAGATGAGTGCCAAAAAAGACAAAGGAATGCAGCTCAACGCCTCGGTTAACGGCTCAGTCAATGGCGAGTTAACGGCTGGTCAACGGCGAGTTAAGGCATTATGTTAGGAAACTAATTCAATTTCTTCAACATCATGGTCTGAAAAATCCAATTCATCCTCATCGATCCCATGCTCGATCTCCTGAATTGGAATATCCGCCCCGTTAATGATGGTGCCGAGGAAACGAATTTGCTGAGATTCAACAAACTCACGGATCGTTTCAGTCAGTAATCCTTCTTCGGTGATACCCGGTCGCGTCACCATGGCTAACCCATCCGAAAGCCGTTCTAGTAGCAAGGCATCATTGCAGCGATTGAGCGCTGGAGTATCCAGAATCACCAGATCAAAGCGGCCGCGAGCATCTTCCAGTAACCGTCGCATTTCACTGGATTCTAAGATTGCTGCGGCATGGCGTTGGGGCCCGGCACTCGGCACGATGTATAAGTTGGCAATGTCCGGTACAAGCCGTACACAATCATTCAGGTTGCCGTAATAGCGAAGGGGATCGATAATGCTCACCGGATCGATAGCAATTTTGAAGCTATCCACATTGGAAGAAGAGCGCAAATCCGCCTCCAGTAATAGGGTACGTTTGCCTGCCCGGGCTGAGGCGATCGCCAAATTGTAAGCCGTCACACTCTTGCCTTCCTGCCCCATGGCACTTGTGAGCAGCACCACCTTGGCTTTACCATCGACCAATCGACGCAGGGTGCTCCGCAACCGCTCGTAGGGTTCCAGGTAGGCCGAAGCGGGTTCATCTATCACAGGGAGGCGATCGTCATCTCCAGGCAGTAAGGGCAGCACTCCCAGGACGGGCACCTCTTCTTGCCGCAAGGCCGACTGGATGTCTTCCAGCGTGTAGAAAGTAGAGTCGAGCGATCCCAGCAGCATCACTAACCCAGCACCGACCAAAAGCCCCACACCGCTACCAACAATCACAATCACCAGGCTATCAATACTGGTTTGAGGCAAGAGTTCTGCTTGGGCTGGCTGCACCACAATTAAGCTACCCACGGCTTCTTCCTGAGCCAGTCTCGCATCTGCTAGTCTGGCCTGCACTTGGTCATAAAACGTTTGTTTGAGGGCAACTTGTTGCTGTAACCGCTGCTGCTCCAGTTGTTTGTTCGGAATACCCACATATTCCTGGCGCAGCTCTTGCTCAGCCCGAGTTAAATTGACCAGTTGATTTTGCAGAGCATCTCGCTGGGTTTTGAGATTAACCAGCGTAGAAGCCAAGGCTTGCCGAGCTGGATCGAGGCTACTCGCTTGCCGGATCGACTCAGTGGCACGCAAAGGGGCTGCTCTGCCTCCTCCGATCACTTCAGTCACGCGAGCCTGAAGCAAGCGCTCAAAAGATTCGAGTTGATTTTGCAGATCGACCATCGTTGGATGATCTGGTCTGAGGGTTTTTGCCAGGATCTGTTGTTGCTGTTCAGCCTGATAAATTTTAGCTCGCAAATCAGCAATGATCGGATCAGCACTTAAGGCAGAAAAGGCATAGGCTTCATCCGGTGTGAGCCCCAAGCGATCTTGCAAACTCTGTAACTGGGCATCAACTCCGGCAATTTCCAGTTTCAGTTGGCGTTGCTGAGCCTGATTACTGGTTAATGCTTGCAGCAGACTACCACTTTGGGCCGTCTGAATCGTGGTGCCCTCTCGCTGGACAAACTGCTGAAGTCGTTGCTCTGCTTCCCGGAGTTCCCGATCGACCTTCGGCAGAATTTGATTCAGGTTGTCGATAATTCGGGTTAACTGCTCCGTATTAAATTGCCGACTTTGCTCCACCATGGCATCCATCAGCGCATTCGTGATCACGTTTGCCTGATCTTTTTGATTATCTAGATAACCCACCAACACTCGCAGAACCGGTGAAGGAGGTTTATCTTTAGGGGCAGGACTACTGGCGGCCGCCATTGGTCCATCAATGGTGAGTTTAGTTCTTTCTAAAATGGTTTCAGGATCGACGCTGATCGCCTGCACAGCCAGTTTATCGGTAGCTAACTGCAACACATTATTAGACAGCAAAATTTCTTTGGTGACGGCTTGCCCCTGTTGTTGAAGTGCCGCACTGGTTGCCGAAAAAGTATCAGGTGGGGCGCTATAGGTGAGTACACCACGAGACTGATACTGATCGGGAGGTGGAGATTGTAAAGCCGCAACCACACCTGAAATGCCGCTCACTAGGACAAACCCGGCCAGCCCAGCCCACTTATGCCGATCGAGCGCAATTAAATATCGTTTAATAAAAGGTGCAACCATGGCTGTAATTTAGTCTCCACTACTTCCCGCAGGGCTAAACAGATTCGATGCACTATTGGCAAGGGATTGGAAAAATAAGACAAATCCTAATATATCCCGGAAAGGTTGCGTAAATGTATTGAGGGCATAGGTAATACGTGCAACCAGGGTTCTTCCTACGATAATCACATCATTATGCTCTAACAAAGGGTTCTGAGACTGATCGCCCAAGATCGCCTTTTTGCCATCCAGTTCTTGGGTGATGGCTTTGCCCTGTTGCACATCAAACCGGATCAAGGCAATGTTGCGAATATCCGCATTGGACAGATCTGGAGAAATGGAGGTCAACGCATCAGCAAACGTGCTGCCATTGGGTAACTGCACGGCTCCCAAACTCCCGCCTCGAGCCGCAGTGCCGTAGTTGAGAACACGAACATTGATTTGCGGTTGAGCTAAGGTCGATCGAGCAATCAAGTTGCGATCGTATCCCTCATTCGCCGTCAAAGTCGGAATCACAATTGTGTCACCATCCGCAAGCTGGAGGTCTGGTAAGGTTTCAGCCGTTTGCAGCGGTGTAAACAAATCCACATCCCGCTCGATCAGCTTGCCATTCTGTAACTGTCGTCGAACCCGTATCATGCGCAGATCAGCAAATGTGGTTGCTCCGCCTGCCGAAATTAGAGCCACGGATAATTGAGGCGCATTGAGGGGATAAAGACCGGGTCGTACCACTTCTCCGAGCACGGTTACTTGTACGGGCCGTTGAGCCACCAAAATTACATCCACTTGCGGATCAACCACATAGCGATCCAGGGCTTGGCGAATCTGCTGGCGGGCTTCTGGCACAGTGAGACCTTCCAGTGACAGGGATCCCACCAACGGCACAATCAGATTGCCCTCTAGATCAATCGTATTTTGAAAGGTGAGATCGGGGAACCGCAGCACATTAACAAATAAGGTGTCTCCGGGGCCAAGCCGATAGACATCAAATTCTGGAGTTGGGTCGAGATCAATTCCATCAAAGGCATCAGGCAATTGCAACCGTTGGCGGGCATCTTCGAGGAGATCCTGCGGCGAAACAGGAGGAGTGATCAAAGCCGGTGAACCCTGAGCTAGGGCCGGTTCCATCAGTAAGCTAATCAGCAGCGCACTCGGCAACCCAGCAGCGAGGGCATAGAGGAGAGAAGCAGCCCCGCAACTGACTCGGGCAACAGTAAGACGAGAAGGGAAAACCATAGGGGGAAGTGGCAATCAGAAACTTTGGCGATCGGGGCTCAGATAAAATTCAGTGACAGTTCAGGCAAAATTCAGTGAGCGGCATAACCGACTGCAATCTAGAACTAGGGGGTAAATTAAGGCGAGAATGACAAGCTGAATGACCCATTTAAGATGGCAAGTCGGCAGGTTGAAAGATAGTGGTGATTAAGGTGGATTGCACCAGTTTGGCTAAAGCTGCCGCTTCAGGTTGTACCGCTTGAATTTCGCTGAAAGGAGGAATCGGCATTTGAATACTGACTGCCACCCAGGCTAAACGTTGGCGATTGCGGAGTTGCTGCCACTGATCAGCCCAAAACCAGTGACTTGGAGCCGAGCTACCCCCATCGGCCCAGCTATACCACTGTAAAACGGCATCGGTACGTCTAGTCGTCCAACCTCGAAAAAATCGGGCATTGACCGAATAAGTAACATCAGAGGGTGCGGCGGCGGATGCTGCGAAACGAAGCTGGTGTTGAGAATCAACCTGCCACTGCCGAGCCCCATCGATATCGACCCAATCAATCTGAGGCAAATCTTGTTCCCACACCTGGGGCCGTAACAGGAGCCAAGTGGCTGCTTCCAGGGTTGGGTCGGTCAGAGAGTCGGGGACGATCGCCTGAGCCGACCATTTGTGCCCGCCAATTTCGACTATCCGTTGTTCCACAGTTTGCCAACCGGGTAAAGTCAAACCGGACTGCCGCAACTGTTTAAGCTGTTGGGCTTGAGGCAGAGGTGGAACCTGTTGCCATCCCCAGGCTTGGTGCAGATAGCCAGGGATTGCCGCAGAGAGGGCGATCGCCAGGAGAAATAACACAAGTAATCGCTTGATCAGGGGCGATCGGGACGGGGTTTGCGTCAATGTCATGATCCAGCCTCATCTGCCATATCAAGTGCAATCTCAAGGTTCAGGGATTCCATCTCTGGCTGAATCGCAGTCTCAGCAGCCATTTCCGTTGGGTAATCGGCTTCATCGTCATCCGAAATTTCATCAAATTCGGCTGCGTCGATCCAATCTTCGAGAGTGCGTAGCCAAATCACTAGCACCCCTAACATGCCGGCCGAGTAAAGATCGCCGCCCCAACTGTCGTGCAGCCAATGGAAAGCGGCTGTTTGATCGGTGCCGTGGAAATAGGTCAACAACGTGTTGCGAATGATATTAGCAGCCACACTTAGCCCCACCAAACCGCTGTAAAACCAAATCACTTTAGCTCGCGAGATCCAGGCTCCTGTCCAGTAGAGCAACATCAAGCCGACATAGAGGCTGGTGAACAGCATTTTGAGACCGGCACAGTAAGGCGCAACCTCTACAATGCGATCGTTCACGAAGAGATAGATTTGGTCAACCCGTACCTCCATCCCCAACTGCACCAAGATAAATCCCGCAGTTCCAGCAATCAGCTTCTGTAAGGGTAAGGTGTAGGGCGCAATTAAATAAGGAATTGAGTTGGGCGTGGCCAGTAGCACTAACAGCAGTGGGAAGCCCATCAGACGCAACCCGGCCATACCCTTCAGCCAGAGGCTCAATCCTGCCAGAATTGCAACGAAAGAGAAGTTAATCAGATCGGGTAGACGACTCAAATAGCCACCAACACCCAGGATCAACAACATCAGCCCGAGTGGATGGGTTCGATGTGGCAACATCTGCCAAGCCTGACGACTATGCCAAGCTAAATAGGCCGCAAACGGTAGCCCAATTAATCCATGGCTGAAATACTCATGCTCAGTACTAATACTTTTGTTGAGCCACCCCTCTACCCAATGAAAGAGCAGCGGTAGGTAAAGAATGGACAACAGCGCCCCTCCGAGGAAGGCGATCGGTCGTTCCGGTGTAAAGGTTTGACGAATCTGCATGATAGCGAACTGGCATGGGGTTGCAGCGCGAGAGAAACAGATCAGCCCCAGGGGAGAGGCGATCGACCTGCTTCAGGCATTCCTAGAGTGCCCCAAAAAAGGTGGCGAGCAACAATTCGTATCAACCTTTCGTGTCAGCTCAGCCTTTCGTATCAGCTCAGCCTTCTGTATCAGCGTTGCCGTGGCAAAAGATCAGAAGAGCGCTGCCGAAATGGGTTAGGAACAGACTGTACCTGTACAGAACATTGCTTTTCGCCAGTAATTTTCTGCCAGTAATTTTCTGCCAGTAATTTTCTGCCAGTAATTTTTTGCCAGTAATTTAACGTTCATTCCTAAGTTGAAATCAGCGAAGGAATGATCGATCCATCGGGCAAGCGCGTCATGCCCAACTCTGCTTCGAGGAGCGATCGAATGCTACTCACAACCCGTTCAATCTGGTCGGATTGGAGTCCTGGATACATCGGTAAGGAGAGAATCTCCTGGCTTAACGCTTCCGCGTGGGGGAAGTCACCTGCCTGGTAATCGAGGTTGTGAAAAGCAGGTTGAAGATGACAGGGAATGGGATAGTGAATTCCAGTTTGAATATCTAATTCTGCTAAGGCAGATTGCAACAGGGTGCGTTCGATCGGACAGGTTTCTAATACCCGGATCACATAGAGATGATAGACATGACCGATTCCACAATGATTTGCGATCGGGACAATTCCATAAGCAGACAGGGGAGCGAGTAGCTGGTCATACTGCTGAGCAATGCAGTTACGCTCACAATTCCAATCATAAAGATAGGGTAACTTAGCCTGCAAAACAGCAGCTTGGATCGTATCCAGGCGGCTATTGGTACCAAAGTCAGTGTGAAAATACTTACGAGTTGCACCATAGTTGCGCAAAGATCGCATCGTTTGGGCAACGATTTCGGAGCGGGTCACCAACATGCCACCATCACCCATCGCTCCCAAGTTTTTGCTGGGGTAGAAGCTAAAAGCAGCCGCCATCCCGATCGATCCAGCCCGATAGCCTTCCCGTTCTGCCAAGTGAGCTTGGGCTGCATCTTCAAAGATCAACAAATCGTAAGTGCTGGACAGATCCAACAATTTACGTGGCGAAACCATCTGCCCATATAAATGGACGGGAATAATGGCACGGGTGCGCGGCGTGATTGCCTTTTCCGCCGCCATTAAATCGATCAGGGCGGTATGGGGATCGCAATCTACAAAAATGGGGGTGGCACCCGATCGAATCACCCCGATCAGCGTTGCAACAAAAGTATTGGCAGGTAAAATCACCTCGTCACCTGTGCCAATTCCACAAGCTTGGAGGCCTAAGGCGATCGCATCTGTCCCAGAAGCGACACCTACACCATAATGGGTTCCACAAGCCTGAGAGAATGCGGTCTCAAACTCACGCAATGCCTGCCCTAAAACATAATCACCCGCTTGGATAACCGATTGCACAGCTTGCTCCAATTTGGCTTGAATGGGCTGGTGCTGAGCCGTCAGATCGACGAAGGGGATAGAAGCTGTGGAATAGTCCATAGAGGAAACCGAGTTAAAAACCGTAAGAGGAGAAAGGAACAGTGAGACCGATCGCAAAGCTCTATTTTTTGCGAGGCATCCTGTTTGGCAGATGCTGAATGCACTCGATCTCATCAGTGCAGGATTACTTCTAGTTATGACGGATCATTCGTAATTTTTGATACCGCATGTCAGTAAAGAGTTTGTAAAACTCAGTGAACCCATTTTACAGGATCGCTCATATCCGCAGTATTGGCTAGATCTGGCGCTACGGAGATTCTGATGGTCAGTCTGATTGACAGGCAAAAATCCCCATTACTGCCGTCCAATCGCCTATCCCCCTCTCCGTATTCCTAGCCGTTCAGAGAAGTATTTAATACTCATTTCATACTGACGAAAGGCTACCTGAGGCGGTCGATCGAGCATGAATCGCCCCAAGATTACCCTGGGGATTCCTTCAGAAATCACCTGAGAGAGACCCCCTGAGAGACCCCCTGAAAAACTCCCTAAGGAACCCCCTGAGGAACCTACTGTAAGCGTACCCCTAGCATTCCCTAAATTAATGAGCCGGGCAACGGCTCCAAGAAATCGACTCCGCCGCATCTCCCCTAGTGACGATGGGAGAGAACCCTTAACGAGCTTCTAGTTCGGTCAAAACCTTGGGCAGATCCTCTAGTAAAAACACCACGACTCTGCCAGATTGCGGTCTACGATCGGGGATTTGTACTGTTTCAATCCAATAGGCAAATCGATCGCCTCGCCGTACTTCCCCCTGGCTTAACCGCAGCAGAGGCAGATTTTCTCGATCGGCACGTTCAATCAACTCAGGCGTAGGATACTGATACACCACTTCAGCTTGCTGATAATCTGCCAACAGCTCAGCCCCATACAGAATGTCGAGGGATTCCTCTAGGCGATCTGGCGTAACCCCGTACACGGTATCAAACAGACTGATCTGCTCACTGCGAATGATGTCTCGTCGATCGCCTCTCACCGCTCGTCCGGGTGGCCGGATCGAAGCTTCAAAGGTAAAGCGGCGGGAAGGACTATCAGTGCGGCGGATCAGCAGAGTTTCTCCAGGTGCAGGTTGGAGAGTGGGATGCATCTGGATCCAAGTTGCCACCTCTCCGACCGTCTCTCCTGGCAGCGCATGGGCCCGATCATCTAGTCCGATCGTGGCAACTGCCAACAGCATTCCGAGCCATCTCCGCCCCCATCTCCAACCCCAGTTACACATCGTAAGAATAAATCGCTAACGAGAGTAAATTCCTTGATTATAGTAATCTTTCACAATTTGTAGACAATTCATTTCGATTCAGGCTGGTTTGATGTCAGCCTGTCTGATTCGAGAGCATCCCAGTCGCGTCAAGTTGAGCAACTCAAACCGACCTGCTTGGGAACCCCACCGACGCGGTAAACTGTTGAAGCTGGTGAGGCGATGGGTGATGCTCCGCTTCACTCCACCCTTTTGATGCTCCCGTTTATTTTGATGCATGGCTAAGGCTGGTATGGTGACTTTTTTATTAGAAGTTGGCACAGAAGAGCTGCCCGCGAGTTTCGTGGCAGATGCCCTCAATCAATGGCGATCCCGCATTCCAGCTAGTTTGGCCGAGTCGTTTCTCAGCAGTGAATCGATTCAGTTTTATGGAACGCCTCGCCGCTTGGCTGTGTTGATTGCCGGATTGCCGACCCAACAGCCCGATCGAGAAGAAGAGGTGAAGGGCCCATCTGCCCAAGCGGCCTTTAAAGACGGTAAACCCACCAAGGCGGCGGAAGGATTTGCTCGATCACGTGGGATCGCGGTGGCCGATTTAGCAGTGCGATCGACCGATAAGGGTGATTTTGTCTTTGTGCGGCAGCAGATTGCTGGACGACCCACTGCCGAAATTTTGACCGAGCTGGTACCCCAGTGGATTTTTGGACTGGAAGGCAAGCGGTTTATGCGATGGGGAGATGGGGATTTGCGGTTTCCCCGCCCGATCCGCTGGTTGGTGAGTCTGCTAGATGAGGCCGTATTGCCGATCAGGCTGGTGAATGGGTCAGAAAGTTGCACCAGCGATCGAATTTCCCAAGGACATCGCGTGCTACATCCCGATCCAGTTCTCATCCCCAGCGCAGCGCAGTATGTCGAATGTCTGCGTCAAGCATTTGTAGAAGTGGATCCAGCCCAACGGGAAGCCCAGATCGTCGCCCAAGCCGAAAAGGCAGCCCGATCGGTAAAAGGCGTAGCTACCATCAATCCGGGACTGTTGGCAGAGGTGCGGGATCTGGTTGAATATCCAACGGCTGTAGTGGGCCAGTTCGATCCAGAATTTTTGGAGCTGCCTCCAGAAGTAATCACCACTGAAATGGAGAGCCACCAGCGCTATTTCCCAATCCGCAAAGCGGCGGATCGTCCTACCCTGCTGCCCTATTTCATTACGATTGCCAATGGTGATCCTGCCAAGACGGATCTGATCGCCGCAGGCAATCAACGGGTAATTCGGGCTCGGCTTTCGGATGGTAAATACTTTTTCGACCTCGATCGCAAGCAATCACTAGAGGACTATCTACCGCGACTGGAAACCGTCACCTTTCAAGCCGATTTGGGATCGGTACGAGCCAAGGTCGATCGAATGGGAGAAATTGCTCAGATGATTGGCTCTCAGCTTCAAGTCAATGCGGCAACCCAATCAGCGATCGATCGGGCGACCTTGCTCTGTAAGGCCGATCTGGTGACGCAAATGGTCGGTGAGTTTCCGGAATTACAGGGGGTGATGGGCGAAAAATATGCCCGCAGTTCGGGAGAATCGGAAGCCGTGGCCACCGCCATTTTTGAACATTACTTGCCACGGGGTGCCCATGATCAACTGCCGCTGACCTTGGGAGGGCAAGTCGTGGGAATTGCTGATCGCCTGGATACCCTGATTGGCATTTTTAGCATCGGTATGGTGCCTAGTGGCTCTTCCGATCCCTTTGCCTTACGACGAGCCGCCACTGCCATCGTCAACATCACTTGGGCTGCCAACCTGGAGTTGAACCTGGAGCAGCTTTTACACCAGGCTGTCTCTGCTTTCCTGGCTGGATCAACCCCTCCTAAAACCGATGCGGCCTCACTGTTGCAGCAACTCCAGGAGTTTTTCTTGCAGCGGGTGCGCACCCTCTTACAAGAAGATCGATCGATCGACTACGATTTGGTGAATGCGGTACTGGGGGAGAGCGATCCCGACTATACGGCCCGAGCCCTGCAAAATCTGCTGGATGTGCGCGATCGGGCTGAATTTTTGCAATCAATTCGCCAAAATGGTCAACTTACTGCCATTTACGAAACGGTGAATCGAGCCTCACGGCTAGCTGCCCAAGGTACGCTTGATAAAACAACCCTGGAGCCAACCGGCTTGATCGATCCCCGGCAATTTCAGCAACCCTCTGAGCAAGCTTTCTATGAGGCACTGATTCAACTGGTGCCGGAAACCCAGGCTGCCCAGGCTGAACGCAACTATCAACGCTTGGTCGATGCCCTCGCTAACATTGCGCCAGTGGTGAGTCAGTTTTTCGATGGATCGACCAGCGTGTTGGTGATGGATGAGAACCTGGACATTCGGCAAAATCGGTTGAATTTGCTAGGGCTATTGCGCAATCAGGCGCGAGTATTAGCCGACTTTGGCGCGATCGTGAAAGGAGAATAATTCTGAATGGAGAATGGAGGTTAACGCGGTGATCGGCAAACGGGATGATCAGCTAGGCAATGGGTCAGGCAAGGAAAGCCGAGTCATCAAGGTTTTGGACGACAGGTGCGTGGGTTTGAATGGTGCGTGGGTTTGAATGGTGCTTATGGCGACTGCGTATGTAATTGGATTAGGGCGATCGGGAATGGCAGCAGCCAGATTGCTCAAACAGCAAGGATGGCAGGTGATTGTCAGTGATGCAGGGCAATCAGAAGGTTTGAAGCACACTCAACAACTGTTAGCGAGTGAAGGCATCACGGTGCAATTGGGCGATCGATTTACACCCGATCCAGGGCGAATGCAGCAGGTGGTGGTTAGTCCAGGAGTGCCTTGGGATTTGCCGGGTTTGGTGAAAGCCCGCGAATTTGGCATTCCTACGATTGGAGAGGTGGAGTTAGCTTGGCAGGTGTTAAAACAAGCTCCCTGGGTAGGAATCACCGGCACCAATGGCAAAACCACGACCACGGCCTTGATCGCGGCGATTTTTCAAGCGGCAGGCTATGATGCCCCAGCCTGTGGCAATATTGGCTATGCGATCGGGGAAGTGGCTCTGCAAGCCTTGACAGAGCAGAAACAGCCTGACTGGGTGATTGCGGAACTGAGTAGCTACCAGATCGAATCTTCCACTTCTGTGGCACCACGAATTGGAGTTTGGACCACCTTTACGCCGGATCACCTCAGTCGCCACTACACCCTAGAAAACTACTACAGCATTAAAGCTAAACTGTTACGCCAGTCTCAGCTTGCCATCCTCAATGGGGATGATCCTTACCTGCGCCAAACTGTCAGAACCTGGCCGGATGCCTATTGGACCAGTGTGACCGGGAAAGATAGTCTACCTTGCCCACCAGAGCGAGGGGCATATTTGGAGTCGGATTGGGTGGTGGTACAAGGGGAACCGATCGTGCCAGTGCAAGCTCTGCGAATGGTAGGCGGACATAATCAGCAGAACCTCTTAATGGCGACGTTAGCTGCTCGCTTGGCAGGGATTGCACCAGCCGCCATTGTGAAGGCGATCGAATCATTTCCAGGCGTACCCCATCGCTTAGAGCATATCTGCACCTGGCAGGGGATTGACTTCATCAACGATAGCAAAGCCACAAACTATGATGCCGCTCAGGTGGGTCTGGCAGCGGTTGCTGCTCCCGTGGTGCTGATCGCGGGTGGAGAAGCTAAAGCAGGTGATGATTCGGGCTGGTTGGATATCATCCAGGTTAAGGCGGCTGCGGTTTTATTGATCGGTAGCGCTGCTCCGGTGTTTGCCGAACGACTAGCTCAGGTGGGTTATTCCAACTACGAAATTGTTGAAACCATGGAGCGATCCGTAGAACGGGGCGCTGAATTGGCCCGATCGCTCAACGCCAAAGCGGTGCTGCTTTCACCGGCCTGCGCCAGTTTTGACCAATACGCCAATTTTGAGCAACGAGGGGAGCATTTTCGCCGCCTCTGTTTGGAGCATCTTTAATTTGGAGCATCTTTAATTTGGAGCATCTTTAATCGGGCTCGGAAATCACATTATCCACCGCTAAGTTCAACTGGTAACGGATCGGTTGCTCAGACTGATTGATCACCACAATCTCGTAATAGCCCGATTGAGGTAATGTACCCACCCAGGTCGTTTGATCCGACTGATCTAGCAGAAAGGGTTGGGCGGCTGTAGGGCGAGGTAGATAAAGCGACAAGCGGCTACTGTTAGGGGGCACTTGCAAATTGAGCCGCAAGATTTGCTCGGCTGACAGGTTGGCAATGTAAACTCGGCCGCTCCCTGGCTCTAAAGTGTGCTCCACCTGATCGCTAAAAGTACCCTGAGCAAATTGAATTTCTTCTAAAGTTTCACCTGCTACCAGTGCCTGCACCTGATCGGCAGCCATCGCATACCAAACTTGACCGATCGGCTGCTGCCAAAACTCTTGATCACGCTGTTCCGGAAACTGGTGAAAAAACTGCGCATCTGTTAAAAACTCCAGCGATCGATTACCCACATAAAGGGGATAGATTGTCTGTTGCCACTGTTCTTGATCAGCCTGACGATAGCGCCCTAACTGTTGCCGCGATGAGTCACTTAAAATCTGGGGAAGCTGCGTCAGCCAAGCATCGGCAATCTCGCCCCAAATCCGCCGTCCCTCAGCATCTTCTGGACGATCGGACAGGGTGCGATCGGCTGCGGCTGGATAGCGCGATCGAAAGGTCGCATCGGTGAGTTGCACCAGAAACCCATAGTCAATTCCAGCAGTTTGGGCGGCTTGTTCTAAAGGGGAGAGAGAATCAGGAGAGGAAGAATCGGGAGAGG
>JALOOM010000032.1 GCA_025454395.1 Elainella sp. Prado103 | reverse complement strand
GTTAGATGGCTCCGCAAGTCCTTGCACTCGTCCTTTAAGATTGTCTGCTTACTACGAAAACACCTGCAAGCAAACTAATTGCAGCAATAGTTTGAGGGCTCTATATTCTAACCGTGCTATGACTCCAGAAGATGAAGCTCAACTGCAACAGAGCATTGATACGATTGCTCAGATTCTGTATCGCGATACCCCTGCCGAACAGTTGCAAACCTTGGAAGGGATTGAGCAGACCATTCGCCGGCAGACTCAGGCGTTCGTGTTGCCACAACTGGGTGTTTTTTTATTGCAACAGCGACTGCAACAACTGAAGGATACCAGCGAACGTTAAAGAGCATATTAGGAACGCGATGCCTTACCAGCCAGCAGGCGGAACGCTAGACTTGTTTGAAACTTGTCAACATCGTCAAGCTCGCTGTTTCTGTCAGTATTTACGAAAGCATCGCCATCGCATTGTTCAGTATTTACGAAAGCATCGCCATCGCATTGTCAACTATGATTATTTGCAAGCAGAGGGCATTTGCTCGATTGGCTCTGGAGCCGTTGAATCAACAGTTAAACAAATTGATCGTTGACTCAAAATTTCAGGAGCATGATGGAAGCCGGAACATGTTCCAACTGTTTTAGCGCATCGTTGTGCCTATCTCAATAATCAGTTGTGACCTATTTTTCTCTCAAGAAGGTGACACGAACCCCGTCTCCTGAAACCACAGGCTGATACGTGTTACGGCTGAGATTGAACAGATGACTCGCTTCGCTCTTTTTCATCCCATCGAGTTCGATCGCTTGCATCACTTTTTGCCAGAGGTTGTAACTGTAAGCTTTAGCCATCCCAGCTTCCTCTATCACTGAACTCTTTGTTATGAACGTTAAGCTGTTTTCAAAACCTTGCTAACATTCAACAGTAAGCTTTACTGATTTAGTGATGTTATCTGATTATCGTCTCATTCTGTATCACAAGCATCCTTCTAGCGGTCGTACGCTATTTCTATATGTAAATGAAACTATTTGTCAGTTTGAGGGGCTATCGTCTGCAGCTCATGTGCTTGAGAGCCATATAGGCGATAACCAGATTCAAGAGAAGATGCCTTTGTTGGATGCTTTATTAGCGGATGCGAGACAGCGTCTAGAGCTTTTTCAAGATAGCTTAATGGTTGATCGAGAATTTAATGCATGGGTTGATGATTCTGGGAAGCCGTTACAAATTTATTTAGCGCGATTTACTTCGATCGATCCACCACAAGAGCGTTTAGCCAGGCAAGGGGGAACATTCTTATCTCTAATTGAAGCTCGACGCTTTTTGCCACCAACTGAACTAGAACTTTTACGTCTAGCTTACACGACGATCATGGATGATTTATCTTGATTAAGGATACAAGGCTGTTGTCCCCCTTATCCTGCGCTTGCCTTATAGTTCTTGACACGATTGCTTGCTGCTACACCAAGAATTTTGGCAACCCAAGGGGGTGGCGCAGTTGCGATTACATTTTGGAAATTAGCCAGGATCATTCTGGCATTTCCCCCTTCTAAAATCTTCATCGGATAAATGCCCGCTTGAATCACTTTAGCTGCGGCAGGGCCACCGATTGAGACCACATAGAGAATATGACAATCTTGAATGAGATTGACTCGAAAACGATTGCGATCCTCTGCTAGCTCTGCTTGGAGAGCCGATCGAATATCAATCAACTTTAAATCGGTGGCAGAGAGTTGATAAATTAAGTAACGGGCACAAGAACCAAAGTGAGCATCGAGTTGTTCACGGTGATTAGAAGCAACTGCAATTCGCACGGAATGGGGCATGTCATCTGCTTGATAGGCTTCGACTACTGGTAAGGCCTCAGCTTCATCCTTGGCACCCCAAAGAATCCGAACTGCTTCTTTGAGTGCGGCAATATCACCTGTAGTTGCATCCTCACCCACCTCTTCCCCATCTGTATCATAGGTTTGCCCAAAGAACGTTTTTAAGTTTGTAACGGTGATACGGCTCAATGCTGCTTCATCGAGTACCTCCCCGAGATGCTCTTGGAGCGCACCGATTAATTCTGCGATTGAGATTTCAGGCAAAACTCTGGCGGCTAAAGCAATTCTCAATGCAACTTCGTTAGAAATGGGCGGATGAGTAGGACTCATGGTCAAGCTCGTGATAGATAAGGGGACAGAGGAGCTTAAAGATAGTTAGCCGGACGGTATAGATATGCTCCTAGAACAATAAAAGGGATTGCTCTATATTCTATTAGCTAAGACTTGACCCAAGATTTCAGTGCGATCGACTACGAATCAAAATATTGAGTTGGTAGATATCAATATCAATCACGAAATATATGATTTTGTATCGCCATGTAAAATATCAGTCGTCCATATTGAGTTACCAAAAGAAACTTCAAGTTTTTGTAGGATGTAGTGCTGACTACCGCAACCTATAGTGACGTAGAGAAGGATAAGAGAAACTACCGTCGGGTTTGTCATGATAGCCATGTTTGGATCGTGACTATTCTATGCTGATCTAGCAGTTTTTGATAAAAGGCTAATATTACTATGCTGATCCAATTAGGAATTCCTCGATTTGAGCAATATATTTTTAATATGGCGTTAGTTCACCTTTGTGATCGTGAAAGCCATGTTGGGCAACTCATGCGTCATCACCATAATCCGATTGATCATGCCGATTCTACCGAAGAACTGGACTCAAAACCGTGGACTCCAAGTCAAATCAAGCTTTATGTCCCCCATCCAGAACAACAGTATGAAGGACTATCGCTAGAAGCAGGACTGACCCAGGGTTACAATATTGAAATTGAATCAATTCCGAATCGAGATAGCATTCCCTATGTCATTCCGCGGGGAGCACAATTTGTCTTGGTATTGCGGCAAAAGGGCGTTGATGTAGGGTTTAATTTAGCTGCGATCGGACTATTCATTCGTCCCTTAGCTCTGCTCAAACTAGATTGGATTGTAGATGCCCAACAGGCAGAATATCAATCGATCGTTGTGCGCCATCCCGTCATTCGGAATTATCCTGGTGATTGGGAGCAAAAGCTGAATTTGTTTCTGCAGCAGGAGATTGCCTATGAATCCCTGCCCAATTTAGTGGACTATGTCGATCGATCTCTGAATTCAGACTACAGCCCTCCGCATTGGCAGCAAATTTCCAGAAGTTGAGGCAAAATCATGCTGGAGATAGGGGTAGCTCATCCCGTTTTCTGACATATTAAGGATCCAATCGTTTAAGCTGTACCGTAGGATACCAATTCCAATTTTCTACAGGCAGCCGAATAGTGGATAGTCGGAATCATGGTGAGGGTTACTAGCAGCATGAGGCAAATTCAACTTCCAACTCGACAGGAGTGGTCAGCAGAAATTCAAGATTGGTTGCGTGGAGCAGCAGGAGGGTTTCTGTTTGGCATTCCACTCCTGTATACCATGGAAGTTTGGTGGATTGGTTCCTATGTAGAGCCACCCTTAATGCTAGTGGTTTTAGCGATTACATCCTCGATTGTATTCCTGCTCAATCGCACAGATGGGTTTCGACAATCTAGTCCTGATAGCTCACAGCAGGCAGCAATGGATAGCCTAGAGGCGATCGCAATTGGGGTTTTGAGCGTTACTGCCATCTTATTTTTATTACGAGAAATTGATGCCACCACACCTTTAAGTGAGGCACTCGGCAAAATTGTTTTAGAAGGAATGCCATTTACAATTGGGGTTGCATTAGCCCGATCGATTCTGTCTGGAATGCGCGATCAAAGGGGCGATGCGGAGTCAGATAGTTCGGGTAAAGCTGAGAAGATTCATCATCTTGCCAATAATCACCATAATGCCGCTTTAGCTGATCTAGGCGCAACATTAGTGGGAGCCATCTTCATAGCATTTAGTATTGCACCAACCGATGAGGTACCCCTCCTAGCCGCAGCTTCTTCACCATCCTGGTTATTATCAATTTTGATTGCTTCCCTGCTGATTTCTTATTGCATCGTTTTTGTTGCTGGGTTCACAACCCAGGAGCATCGTTTGCAGCAACAGGGTGCATTTCAACATCCATTGGTGGAAACAGTGATGGCTTACCTGGTGTCACTGATAGCAGCAGCGCTGATGCTATGGATTTTTCATCGGTTAAGTTTGGCTGACCCCTGGACAGTTTGGCTAGAACGCACGCTGATCCTAGGTTTGCCAGCGACGATTGGAGGGGCAGCAGGGAGGTTGGCAATATGAAATCTTCTAAGCCTGGGATATATCGATCGCGACGTAAATCTATCTCAACTGAAACGATCGCATTTATGTTTGCTTCGATTATTGTGATCGGATTGATTAGTTTGATTTGCTATATCTGGGCAACTCAAGGTGATCAACCACCAATCCTGATGGTAAGCCGAACCCAGCCAATTCGGCAGGAACAAGGGCAATATTATGTGCCGTTCACGTTAAAGAATCTGGGTGGTAGAACTGCTGAATCAGTACAGGTGATTGGAGAACTAAAGCACAATGAACGCACCTTGGAACTGGGAGAGCAACAGATCGATTTTCTTTCTAGCCATGAAGAAGAGGAAGGGGCGTTCATCTTTAGCCAAGATCCGCGCCGAGGTGAGCTAACGATTCGGGTGGCCAGCTATAAGCTCCCTTGAGGATAGTGGATTGAGCAAAGGCTGGATAACAAGGTGATCGAGTGAAATGACCCCCGATTTTCGGACGGGCGTAAATCTTGGACAAGTTGTCCGAAATTCAGGTAAAGTTGCGCAATCTTCCAAAGCTACTAAGGCAAGATTAGAATGGAGCTAAGCGGATTCGAACCGCTGGCCTTCTCAATGCCATTGAGACGCGCTACCAACTGCGCTATAGCCCCCCATGCGTTTACTATCATGCCGCGATCGGTGATCATTCGTCAACTCAATCGGAAAATAAGCCCAATTCCCGGTTGTTTCTGTAATGAAACTTTAAGATCCAAGACGATCAAAGCGGTAGTTGCATGGAAGCCTTTATTCTAATAATTAGATTAATAAGAGAAAATCTATCAGCACTCCAGGTAAGTTATGGCTGCGACACCGTCTGATCAATCCCTATCCCCGGAAGTGACTGAAGCACTCCTGTTAACGCTCCGACGCAAAGAGCAGAATTGGGTTGCTTGGGGCAAAGCCTGTCAGCAGCTAGAAAAAGCGGGGCTCTCCCAACAACGTATCTTTGAAGAGACTGGGTTTGAGCCGATCCAGCAAAATCAGGTGATTGTAGCAGCCCAGGTGTATAGCTCGTTGGAAAGTGGTCATGCCAGTCCGGATGTGCTGGAACGATTTGCTAAATCCGGCAGTGATTCTCTCTATGAACTACGCATCCTCGCTCAGTCTGATCGGGTTGCTGCTGCCACACTTCTGGTCGAAAAAGGGTTGGATTCGGAGGCGGCTCGCGAAGTGGCGAAGGCTTTAAAGGAGTTTTCGCGGTTGTCACGAAAACCGCCAGAATTTGCCGCTCCCCCCGATGATGCTGTTGCCTATTTTTACTGGAAGCTGGCCCGTCAGCAGGATGATCTACAAGCCCGATCGCGCCTGATCGCTCAAGCGTTGCGGTTTGCCAAAAGTGAGACGGCTCGTCAGCAGGTGGAGCGGCTACTCACTGATTTCAGCGTTTCTCGTCGTCGGCCAACCCCGCGTTTACCCTATTACCGGATGGAATCGGCCAACGATCAGCCCCGCATTATTCCGGTGGTCGGCAAATTGCCTCTGCAAACGACCGATTTAGAGGCGGTGCCCTTGGTAGCAGAAGAAGGCACCTTCAAGCTGGTCAAGTTTGCGGGTACGGGCGCTTGGTCGGCATTGCCCGGTTGGCAGGTGGTGTTAGCGGCGGCGGATCCGGTGTTGATTTTGGCTAATGTGTATGATCTGCCCGATGCGAGTCAGGAAGAGACAGAAGAGGTATTGGTCTTGATCGATCGCGCTCAACGCACCTGGGATGAAAACAGCTTTTTTGTGGTGGATCAGGAGGGGCAACTGCAATTGGATTGGTTTGAAGAAGCCCCCGATCGATCGCTACTTGGCAAGGTGATGTTGATTTTACGGCCGAAGAAAGTCCTGGATGATGATTTCAATAAAGAGCTGTGGCAATTGGATGAATAGGGTATGAATTGGGAGTTGCCACGATCAACCATTTCCCTTGCAGCAAGACCTAGCAGCTAGTTCTCAGTGAAGCAGGAGTGAGCTACAGTGAATAGTCGAGTTGGTTTTCTGCCAACTGAGAGCGAAACACGAAGTCTGAGTAAGTCTGATTAGGACAAGGGCACAACCGCGTGGCAAGTAGCTGGTGGGAAATTCAAGTCATGGCCGATCCAATGCTAGAAGATCTGTTGTTCTGGCGATTGGAGAACTTTGGTTGTCGGGGCACCTCCTGTGAGGTCAAAGGCGCGTCCTATCTGGTGCGAGCTTACCTGCCGCAAATTAAGGCGCAGCAGCTCGATCTCGCCGCACTGGCATTGTTACTGCGTCAGGATGCGCTCTGTGCCGGATTGCCGGTGCCGATCGCCCAGTGGCACTTAATCGACGAAGAAGACTGGGCCAGCAGTTGGAAACAGCATTGGGCCCCGGAAGAGGTGGGCGATCGATTCTTGATTAATCCGGCCTGGTTGCCTTGGCCAGAACAGACCGATCGGGTGGTGATCAAACTCGATCCAGGGGTAGCATTTGGCACGGGCGGACATGCGACAACCCAGCTTTGTCTCGAATCGCTGGAAATGCGCCTGACCGAACCAGAATCGGAGATGGTATTAGCGGATATTGGCTGTGGCTCTGGCATTTTGGCGATCGGAGCGCTCTTGCTAGGAGCCAAGCAGGTCTATGCGGTGGATAATGACCCGCTGGCGGTACAATCGACGATCAGTAATCGAGAGATGAATGGAGTCGCTGCCGATCGCCTGCTCGTTTCTGAAGGCAGCTTGTCAAACCTAATTGCCGACTTGCCCCAGCCGGTCGATGGCTTTGTTTGTAACATCTTGGCAGAAGTGATCATTGATCTGATTCCCAACTTTAGCGATATTTCTAAACCGACTACTTGGGGGGTCTTGAGCGGCATTTTGCTGGATCAGGTGAAACCGATCGCCGATATGTTAGAGCAGCATGGCTGGGTGGTCGCCACCCTCTGGAGACGTAAGGAATGGTGCTGTCTCAATATCCGTCGGGCTTAATCCGTCATGTTGAGCAGCCAGGTAGGATCATCATGACCTTTGTCTATTCCCACACCGTGCGTTTTGCTGAAACCGATGCGGCTGGCGTGGTCTACTTTGCCAATTTGCTGACGATCTGCCACGCGGGCTATGAAGCTTCCCTCGCAGCAGCCGGAGTTGATTTACAAACTTTCTTTCGGGGCGAGTCGGTGGCCATGCCGATCGTCCATGCGGAAGCTGACTATTTTCAACCCTTACACTGTGGAGATGTTTGCGCGATCGAGGTGATGCCAACTCAGCTCGGATCCCATAAATTTCAGGTGCATTATCGGCTATTTCAGAACGCCCCCGATGAGAAGCATCAACTGGCGGCTCAAGCCACCACGCTCCACCTTTGCATTCACCCCACCACGCGCAGCAAATTGGCTCTACCTGCTTCTATTCAAGCCTGGTTGGATATGATTTAAGCGCAGAGGGACAGTCAGGATTGGGTGACGGTCAGGATCTGGAATAGTTAGAATTCTTGAACGGTCAGGATCTGGTGATGCTCAGGATCTGGTCATGCTCAGGATCTGGTCATGCTCAGGATCTGGTCATGATTAAAATGCTTGAACGGTCAGGATTCTTTGACCCGATCGCTGCTGGTTCTCTGGCTTTCGGGTTTTGTGACTAGCATTGCCGGGTTACTTAGTTTATGATCAACAACTTGAGGCAGGGAGCTGACAGCCTCTCTGGTGAGAATACACCTTAGCCAACGTTAAACCTTGATGCCTTGGAGAGCTAGCCCGTGAGTCCAGAAACCCTTGCTCAAACCTCACCTACGATCGCGCCGGTTCCAGTGCCGACTTCTGAGTTCGATCGGGCTGAGTTCGATCGGTATGTCATGTCCACCTATGCCCGGTTCCCATTGACGCTGGCTCGCGGGGCAGGCTGTCGGGTTTGGGATACGGACGGACGAGAGTATCTGGATTTTGTGGCGGGGATTGCTACTTGTACATTGGGTCATGCCCATCCGGTGATGGTGGAGGCAGTCCATCAACAAATTCAAACGCTGCATCATGTGTCGAACCTCTACTACACGCCTCAGCAAGGAGAATTAGCGCAGTGGCTCGTTGAGCATTCCTGTGCCGATCGGGCCTTTTTCTGCAACTCTGGGGCGGAAGCCAACGAAGGGGCGATCAAGCTGGCCCGCAAGTATGCTCATACGGTGCTGGGAATTCAGTCACCGATCATCATCACTGCCCATGCTAGCTTCCATGGACGTACCTTGGCGACCATTACGGCAACTGGACAACCCAAATACCAGAAGAACTTTGACCCCCTGATGCCGGGCTTCTACTACGTGCCCTACAACGATTTGACGGCGATCGAGTCAGCCATTGCCCTACTGGACAGCAACGAGCCTCAGGTGGCAGCGATTATGCTAGAGGCTTTGCAAGGGGAAGGCGGGGTGCGTCCGGGTGATCAGTCTTACTTCCAGCGCATCCGTGAGATCTGCACTGAAAAGGGAATTCTGCTGATTTTGGATGAAGTGCAGGTGGGCATGGGCCGCACTGGGCAATACTGGGGCTACGAGAACCTGGGAATTGAGCCAGATATTTTCACTTCAGCGAAGGGCTTAGGCGGTGGCATTCCGATCGGAGCCCTATTGTGTAAGTCGTTCTGTGATGTCTTCCAACCGGGCGATCATGCCAGCACATTTGGCGGTAATCCGTTTGCCTGTGCGGTTGGGTTGGCAGTTTGTCGCACCTTAGAAGAAAGTAGACTTCTAGAGAATGTGCAGCAGCGTGGCGAGCAACTCCGGGCAGGCTTACGATCGATTGCTGAACGCTATCCCCATCAGGTGGCAGAAGTGCGGGGCTGGGGCTTAATCAATGGTCTGGTGCTAAATGCCGATGCGGAAATTACCTCTAGTCAGGTGGTCGGTGCGGCGATCGAAGCGGGGGTGCTGTTGGTACCGGCTGGATTGAAGGTGGTTCGGTTTGTGCCACCGCTGATCGTTTCGGCTGCGGAAATTGATCAGGCACTGGCCGCTGTGGAAAAAGCGTTTGCTGTTTTGAGCAAGTGATTCATAATTCATCGCCCAGGGGGGTCGGTAATCCATCAATACTGACCCGATTTTTTTCATACCAATAGTTTTGCAGCCCGACTTCCCCTTTTTTGATTGCCCAATCAATTAAGCTATCTCGATCGCTCGTATGTTCAAAGAATGGCACACCCGTGCCGCAGGAGGTTTGGACGCGATCGATCTCTGCCACCACTATCTGGCGTGCCCCTGGAATGGCTGGGAACAAGGCAGATAAAACCAGCCACTCGCCGGAGTCAGGCAACACCACTTGCCCTTGGCCATAGAGCCGCAAAATCATCGGTGCTTCCTGGAACGCACAAAACATAAAGGTGATGCGACCATTCTCCAACAGATGAGCCGAGGTTTCGTTGCCACTGCCAGTTAAATCTAGATAAGCCACCCGATTGGGTGTCAGGATCCGGAAGCTATCGAGCCCTTTGGGGGAGAGGTTAATGTGCCCAGACTGACTGAGGGGAGCAGTAGCTACAAAAAAGATGTGTTGCGCTGCAATGAAATCCTGTAAGGGATCGGTAATGAAATCGTAAACTTTTGCCATTGTTTTGTCGGTATAAGTTTTGCCGGTATGGGTTTTGCCGGTATGGGTTTTGCCGGTATGGGTTTTGCCGGTATGGGTTTTGCCGGTATAGCCGCCTCTAGTGAACATCCTCTATTAAAAACGGTATCTGGATCAATCGTCTGAATCCATTCATTACTCCTATATTCATTTATGTTACAGAATGTTTCAGTATTGATTCAATTCCCATGCAAGCCAGTGTGTCCCTTTAGCATCGATGTATCCATATTCGAAACTCCCCTAATCAGCACTAACGGTACGTTCCGATCGTTCAATCAGTTCACCTTTCTGATCGGTTCATCTTTCTAGGGTTAGCCAGTTACAGTTGTCATCGGGTTAGAGCTGTCTCCAGATACAGTAGTGTAGTGACGGTTGCGAATGGGCTCAATAGTTTAGACAGCATGGATTGGAGTGGATGGAAAAATCAACGTGTTGCCGACGGATTTTCTGATCATTGACACTGAAGGTAAAGATTTATTAAGAGAACTGGCGGTTCTTGATCCTGAGGGCAACCTCGTTTACCAGGCTTGGGTGGCAGAACATCCAGACAATGATGCACGGCTGATCTACACTCAACCCCTTAAGCAGGTGATGCTCACCTTGATCGATCTGACCCGTCATCGATCGATGGTTTGCCACCATGCCCAACACGATCGGCAAATTCTTCGCCAAGCTTGTCGGCGAGCTAACATTCGACCACCGAACTGGCGGTTTATTTGCACCTGGAAGTTAGCACAACGTACCTTTCCTGGTTTCACGAGCTATTCTTTGGCATACCTCAGTAGAAAACTTCAGTTGAAGGTCTATCATCAAAGGTTTAACCCCCGACAAGCCCACAGTGCTCGATATGATGCCGAATTTACCTATCAGCTTTATCGAACTATTCTAACAATGCAGCCGTCTTCGTTGTTTTCTGAGCTTCAAAGCCAGTCTAATCCATTTACCAGCAACCGGGTGGATACACCGTTTCAGGATCATCCTGACCAGAAGCAAATCTATCAGCTTGAGTTTGAGCAGCTCAAAGCGACGATCGCAGAAATTCGTCAGGATGCCAATCATCAAAGCCGAGGTGCAGTGGTGATCGGTGAGCCAGGATCGGGTAAAACGCACTTGATGATGCGGTTGGCAAAAGACTTATTGCCTGTGCATCGCCTGCTGTTTATCCGTCATCCCAATAATCCCGATGCTATTCTCTATCACATCTACAGTCGTATTCTAGAGTCCTTGATTGAGATGATACCGGGGACTAACTATACTCAGCTAGAGCATTTTCTGGCTTACAGTTTTGTCCGGTTGATTCAAACCAGTCGAATTCCTCATCCGGTTCGAAATGATCAGGCTATTTTGACCGCAGTGCAAGACTCTCCGCTCAACCTCTACCGTTTGGCGGCGGAAGACACCGATCGCAAACGAGCATTATGGAGACATATCGAAAAACGCACACAGGAATGGTGGGGGATCGAGCAAGGTTTTGCCGGATATGCCCCACAAATCCTCAAAGGAATGATTAAATTTTGCAGTTACTCCGATCCCCGCCGAAAAAATATTGTGGCGCGCTGGCTGGCGGCCAATTCACTCAATGCTGAAGACCTTGAGTGGGTGGGGTTGGAAGATTGGCAGGAAGGACTGAGTAAGGAAGAATTTTCCCTCGAAGCGATCGCTGTCTTCAGCAAGCTCTCCCGGTTGGATGAGCCGCTGTTGATTGTCTTTGATCAGCTTGAAAGTTTGGGATTGCCGCATCAGGAAAAGCTGCTCCTGAATTTTGGCGAAGCGGTGAAGGAGTTGTTTACTCATGTGCCGAACAGCCTGATTATTTTGAATTTATTTCCCGATCGCTGGCAGCAATTTCAGCAGGTTTTCAGCGCTGCGGTGGTCGATCGAATTTCCCAAACTCAAATTTATTTGCATCCACCTGCACCAGAAGCATTACAACAAATTCTGCAACTGAAGGTTGCACCGCTCAAGATTGAGTTAACCGATCTGTTTACACCAGAGGATTTAGCGATCATTTTGCAGCAACCTTCAATCCGTGCCACACTCAACGTAGCTGCCCAGTATTTTCGCTATCGGATACAAGGTTTACCGCTACCTCCGTCCCCAGTTGAAACGCTCACTGATTCTGGTGCAACTACTCAGCTAACCCCGCTTTCTGTAACCCAGCGGCTGGATCGATTGGAGTCCGGCTTTGCCAAACTTCAGCAGGTGTTCCATCAACTCACACAAGTTTGGGAGGGGGGTGAGCCACAATCCCCCGATCGGAATCATCCCTCTCTCTCTTCAGAGGATGTTTCTCAAGCTTCTCCGACTTCACCCGTGGTGCCACCATCGCTTCGCCCGCTCCTTGCGCCGCAGGTAACCCAACCCTCCCTCGCATCCCTCGCATCCTTCCCCCTTGCCGATGATCTGGATCGACGACGGTTGTTGCTGCGTCAAGATTATCAAAAACCCCAGATTATTACTGACAGTGATGACTTGGGCAAACTCACAACGATCGCAGAAGCATTTAAGCTGATTAAACCCTTCACAATTGACTATCTGCGGTTAGGCAAACGCACCTTGCCTGAACATCTGATGCTGGTTGGACGGCGTAAAGTGGCGATCGGGTTTCTGCAAATTGACGGTGGGGCATTCACCAGTCGCCTCAAAAATTGGAATGAGTTAGTTGTAACGGATCGAACGATTCACTATCAGCTTTGGCGGGACGGTCGGCTGTCGGAAATTCGGGGGAAGGTGGGCCGAGACGAAGTTGAAAAGTTGAACTATTCACATCATGGTGCGTTTCTGATCATGGATGAAGAACAACGGCTAGATTTTGAGTTGATCTATCGACTGATTGTTGATGTCCAAAATCGCGATCTGGAGATTGATTTACCAGCAGCATTGCAAACCATCACCGAGAAACTGAGTGACTCCTGGCTTTGTCAGCTTTTCCAGGCTCTTTAGATCGCTGAATATCTCCGTGCCGTGAACTCAGGCTGGCAAGCCAACCCAGTTAGCCACTCGTCACCCAGCCCAGCAGCTTAACCCCAGTCCAACAAAAATCGGGTAGCCCGTAGACCACCCGAAATAATGCATTACGCAAAATTATGAATACTCAAAATCAAACTGGAGCGATTAAACGCCAACCGCTTTCTTCGCCACTTGAGCCAGTTCACCTTTGGCATACTTCGCAGCATACTCGTCCAGGGAAACTTGCTTGATCTTGCTGGCTTGACCTGCCGCCCAGAACTGCTGATAGCGATCAGCACATACTTTCTGCATGTACTTGATCGAAGGCTTGAGGAAGTGGCGTGGGTCAAACTCTTTCGCGTTGGCGGCCAGTGCTTCCCGTACCGCTGCGGTGATCGCCAAACGGTTGTCGGTATCGATATTCACTTTGCGCACACCGCTCTTGATGCCTTTCTGGATTTCTTCCACGGGCACACCATAGGTTTCTGGGATCGCACCGCCATATTGATTGATCAGCGCAATCAAATCTTCGGGCACGGAAGAGGAACCATGCATCACCAAGTGGGTGTTGGGCAAGCGGCTATGAATTTCTTCAATGCGGCTGATTGCCAGAATTTCGCCGGTCGGCTTGCGGGTAAATTTGTATGCCCCGTGGCTGGTGCCGATCGCCACTGCTAGTGCGTCTACTTGAGTGCGCTCAACGAAATCAACCGCTTCATCGGGATCGGTCAGCAGCATGGAGTGATCCAATTCGCCTTCAAACCCGTGGCCATCTTCAGCTTCACCTTTGCCGGTTTCCAGGGAACCCAAGCAGCCCAGTTCGCCTTCTACCGAAGCACCGATCGCATGAGCCACTTTCACCACTTCACTGGTGACGGAGACGTTATAGTCATAGCTGGCCGGAGTTTTGGCATCGGCTTCCAGAGAGCCATCCATCATGACGCTGGTGAAGCCATTTTTGATCGCCGAGTAGCAGGTCGCAGGCTCGTTACCATGGTCTTGGTGCATGACGATGGGGATATGCGGATAGGTTTCAACCGCAGCCAGGATCAGATGACGGAGGAAGTTTTCGCCAGCATACTTACGAGCACCACGAGAAGCTTGCAGAATCACCGGGCTGTCTGTCTCATGAGCAGCCTGCATGATCGCCTGAATTTGCTCCATGTTGTTAACGTTGAAAGCAGGAATGCCGTAGCCATTCTCGGCTGCGTGATCCAGCAGCAATCGCATGGGCACAAGCGCCATAAGAAGTCCTCCTAAGTTGGTGTGATCAGCTAAATATTCAGATTAGACAAACGGATTCTAACGATAATCTTAAGATACTTTTCTCACCGAGGTGAAGCGTATCTTATCAATTCCAAAGTTCGGGATCTCTCAATGGTGATGAACTTCGAGTCATGATCGAACGAGCCTCGAACCCAGTCCTCGAAGTAGCCGCCTTGACCCATCTTCAGAATCCGTCAATTGACATCTTTAATTTAAGTATAAATGCTCAAGGAGCTTTTATTGATACTCGTTGATACAAATCTAGGATTTCCGATCGCTTTTTTAGCTCAGACTGATGAATTCAGCAAAGCTATCGCCTTGCCTGGTCGCACTTGCAGGCTTTCCCCTGACGCTTGAAATCTCAGCATTGAAATCTCAGCATTGAAATCTCAGCATTGAAATCTCAGCCCTTAAAATTCTTAGCTATTGAAAATCTCTCCTAATATATTTATTCCAAAATATTGAGAAAGAGTTGCAATAGCTATGATAATCTGAGAATGTTTTTGACTGGCTGTGTCTCGCCATTCGGTTAATCTCCAAATTTAGGGCGGTCAGCATGGGCAGCCAGTTTAGTCCTATTGAGAACGGTAATTTGGGAGTAAATAGCAAAATGGATAAGATGACTCGGCGTACCTTCTTGGGTGCGGGAACGGCAGTAGCAGCGATCGCCGTGGGTCAATTCGGATCATCGAAAGCCGCCGCCCGCCAAGCCCCTGCAATTCGGGTGGCCCAGTCTGATCAGGTGGTTAACCTTTATTCATCGCGCCACTACGATACCGATCAGGCGCTGTATGACAGCTTTACAGCCGCAACCGGCATTCGGGTCAACTTAATTGAAGCAGAAGCCGATCCCCTGATTGAGCGGATCAAGGGAGAAGGAGCTAACAGTCCCGCCGATGTGTTGATGACGGTAGATATTGGACGACTCTGGCGGGCGCAGCAAGAAGGGTTGTTTCAACCGGTGAACTCCAGTGTCCTCAATCAAGCAATCCCTGAGAATTTGCGCCATCCAGATGGGCTCTGGTACGGCTTTTCAAAGCGGGCGCGGGTGATCATGTACAACAAGTCGAATGTCAATCCGAGTCAGCTCTCCACTTACGAAGATTTGGTTGATCCTAAATGGCGCGGTCAAGTTTTGACTCGTTCCTCGACCAATATTTACAGCGTTTCTCTAACTGCTTCTATGTTGGCAGCCCATGGGCCTCAGGAGACGGAAGCCTGGGTGCGCGGGCTAGTGGCTAACTTTGCGCGGCCACCGGAAGGCAACGATACCGCTCAATTGCAGGCTTGTGCGGCTGGGGTAGGCGACCTGGCCCTCACTAACACTTACTATTTGATTCGGATGGCGAAATCGGATAAGCCGGAAGATAGAGCAGTTGCAGAACAAGTGACGATCTTTTTCCCGAATCAGCGCGATCGGGGCACCCATGTCAATATCAGCGGGGCAGGGGTGGTGAAAACCTCCCGCAACAAAGAGGCGGCTACAAGATTCCTGGAGCATCTGGCCAGTCGCGAATCCCAGGAAATTTTTGCCCAAGGGAACAATGAGTATCCCGTTGTAGAAGGGGTGGCACTCGATCCAATTCTGGCCAGTTATGGCAGCTTTAAGGGAGATCCGGTCAATGCGGCTGTGATTGGGGAAAATAGCGCCGAAGCGATCCGAATTATGGATCGGGCTGGTTGGGTCTAGATCCCCTGAAATGAACTGAAGCCCACTCAGTACCCGGCTCAGGCTAATCAGGCTAATCAGGCTAATCAGGCTAATCAGGCTAATCAGGCTAATTGAAATCTGAATGAGTGATGGAGGGCGTAGCAGATGCGCCCTTTTTTATGCCCTTTTTTTATTTGGGCTGGCTACCAATCCCAATGAAAAAGAGGAACAGTTCCGACTTCAATGAGACATTTCCGATGGGAAACCCTACATTGCCGTTGGGGAACTCCTCCTCCGCAGCATTCATTCACCTGTGAATTTAAGATATCAAGCCAATTTGTCAAACTTGTGGTCGAGCAATGACATTGAGATGACAAATTCTCAGGTGGTTAAAGAAAATTCCGATCGCCTAGCTATACTGCTCATTGGATGCCGTTTCCAGGTTGAACAATACCCGTAAAGTCTGCATGGCGTGCCGTCGGGCTTCAATATCCTGCTGGGCCCGTAACTGCACCATCGGATCGTGGAGAATTTTGTTGACGATCCCGCGGGTCAGGGCTTCGATCACTTCCTGATGCTTTTCGCCAAACTCTGAACCCAGACGAGACAGGGCCTTTTCCAACTCCTGGGTGCGGATCGCTTCGACTTTGTCACGCAGATCGCTGATGGTTGAAACCGTTTCCAGGGATCGCCACCAGCTTTCAAACGCATCCACTTCCTGCTCTAAAATCACTTCCGCTTCCATGGCCATCTTGCGGCGGCTCTCCTGGTTTTGCGCCACCACTGCCTTCAAATCATCCACGTTGAATGCCTGGACGTTGGGCAGCTCGTTGACATTGGCATGGACGTTACGTGGCACCGCAATATCGTAGAGCTGGAGGGATCGATGGGGTTCCAGACAGGCTTCCAGTTTTGCTCGATCCAACAGGGTTTCGGTGGCGGCGGTGGCGGTAAAGACCAAATCACACTGGCTGATCACGCTCATCAGATCGGGCATCGTATGCAGCCGCAGTTCCACATCTTTGAATTGGCGCGCCAGTTCTTCTGCCCCTTCCAGCGATCGGTTGATAATGCAAATTTGGGTTGCCCCTTTCGACAACAGATGTTGCACCACCAAGCGAGCCATTTTCCCGGCTCCTAACAGCCCGATCTGACAGCCTGATAGGTTCTGCGTTTTGATTTGAGCTAACTCTACTGCCGCCGAACTGATCGAAACGGCTCCGGTGCCGATGCTAGTTTCGGTGCGAACTCGTTTACCTGCGGTGATCGCCTGCTTGAATAAATGATTCAGAATGCGCTTGATGCCGTTATACTGCTGCCCGATCTTGTGAGTATGCTTCACCTGTGACAGAATTTGCCCTTCGCCCAGCACCAAGCTGTCCAGTCCGGCAGATACGCGCATCAGGTGCATAACGGCATCTTGGTGGAGCAGGATGAACAAATAGGGCCGGAGTTGCTGCATCGACAGCTTGCCATACTCCGCAAGAAACTGAGTGACTTCCCGCACGCCCTGATCGGTTTCACGCACCACGACATAGACTTCTAGACGGTTGCAAGTGCTGAGAATCGTTGCTTCCTCAATATGGGGATAGCTACAGAGGTGGGCGATTGCTGCTTCCATTTGTGGCGTTGGAATACTGAGTTTTTCCCGAATTTCAACGGGTGCAGTTTTATGACTTAGTCCCACAACAACAATATTCATCCGACCTCCCAAAGATTTTGTTTAACGCGAGTAATGCCCACCATTAGTGAGGCTAAAAATCAATGAAGTTTTTACAATTGTTTGCACGATTTCGAATTAATCAGTGAGTGAATACATCACTCAACTATCAATTTAAAGAAAAGTCTACCAAGACTATGTGGCTCTCTGGAAAAGCTCAACACTCTCTCAAGGTGCTGATCGCGTAAATTTTTGTGAAATGCCAGAATAAAATTAAACCTTAAATCTAGAGCCATCAAAACAAAGCTATCGCTGTAAAAATAAAAGGCCATAAAAAAGGCGCTGGCTGGCAACGCCTGACTATCAATTCGAATCCAGAGCGAGCGCTGGCTCCACTCCAGGCTCAAATTACCGCAACTGAATGAATTTGGGGGTTGAATCCATCAGGTGGATCGTGTCTACGAAGCGAGCCGTTTTAGACTGATTGGAAATGACCAGACTCTGGGTTCTGGCTCCACCATGGAAGAAGCGTACTCCTTCCATCAGGGTGCCGGAGGTGATGCCACAAGCAGCAAACAGCACGGTTTCGCCCGATGCTAACTCTTCAGCCTCGTAGACTTTATCCGGATCGTGGATGCCCATTGAGGTTAGACGCTCAATGTTGGCTTCTTTGCTTTCCCCAATCAAGCCGGTTTGGACAATGGCTGGATCGTAAATGAGCTGTCCCTGGAAGTGCCCCCCCAGACAGCGCATAGCTGCTGCCGAGATCACACCTTCTGGAGCTGCACCGATCCCCATCAAGGCATGGATGTTGGTTCCAGAGAAGCCGCAGGAAATCGCTGCTGACACGTCCCCGTCTGAAATTAGCCGTACCCGTGCTCCTGCTTCCCGGATTTCTTTGATCAACTCATTGTGGCGATCCCGCTTCATCACCACCACCACCAGTTCATCGATCGCCCGATCGAGGCACTCTGACAGGATCTTCAGGTTTTCGGTGGCACTTTTGCGAATATCCACCTTGCCCTTGGCTGCCGGAGGAGCTGCCAGCTTATTCATGTAAAAGTCGGGGGCGGCAAACAACCCTCCTTTTTCCGAAATTGCCAGCACCGCCATGGAGCCAGGCTGACCGTAGGCACAGAGGTTGGTGCCTTCGCAAGGGTCAACCGCAATATCAATTTCGATTAGCTCGTCCGGATTACAGTAAGACTTCGCATCTTCGAGGGTGCAAATCCCCACTTCTTCGCCGATATAGAGCATGGGGGCATCATCCCGCTCTCCTTCCCCGATCACAATGCGACCCCGCATGTGAATTTGGTTCATCCGTTCGCGCATTGCTTCCACTGCAACCCGATCGGCCTCATTCTTATCGCCTTTCCCCATCAGTCGAGCCGAGGCGATCGCAGCCTTCTCAACCACTTCAATAATTTCTAAACCGAGTGTCGCTTCCACCGGAAATTCCCTCCCGCTGCTGTTTTATGCGTCTTTAGGCAAGTATGCCTAGTCTCAAAGTTTATCAGGAGTGGGGATCACTGGGGAAGCAGCCTGCAAGATGGAATTGCTCTGACGCGATCACTAGGCTAGTAATCCTGAACTCTTCAGAAAAATTCAGATAAATCTCAGACTGGGCTGCTACAGTACGCGAGGTTGTTGAATTGAGCCGTTGAATTGAGTCAGTTGAATTGAGCCAATTTACAACCAGTTCAGAACTGAGGATCATGCACCATGACCTACCTTGATACCACCGCGCAATTTTATGCAGAAGTCGCAGAAACCCCAGAGGTTGGCTTGTGCTGTGTTCAGAGTACGCCGCTGACTTTTCCCGGATTGACGGTACCCGATCGGATGCAGGAGATGAACTATGGTTGTGGCACCACGATCCATCCTGCCGAACTCGCTGCTCAGCCAACCGTGCTCTATGTGGGCGTGGGAGGTGGACTGGAAGCCTTACAGTTTGCCTATTTCTCGCGTAAGCCTGCGGGTGTGATCGCGGTTGATCCGGTGGCAGAAATGCGTCAGGCTGCTAGCCGTAATCTCCAAGCGGCGGCGGAACTCAACGATTGGTTTGACCCCAGCTTTGTGGAGATTCGGGACGGCGATGCTTTTGCGTTGCCGATCGAGGCTGCTTCTGTCGATGTCGTTGCTCAGAATTGTTTGTTTAATATTTTTGAACCCGCCGACTTAGCCAAAGCTTTAGCAGAGGTGGTGCGGGTGCTGAAACCCGGTGGCAGACTGTTGATGAGTGACCCGATCGCCACTCGCCCAATTCCAGCCTCACTGCAACAAGATCAGCGGCTGCGAGCCATGTGCCTGTCTGGAGCCTTGACCTATGAAGAATACATGCAGCAGTTAATTCAGGCTGGCTTCGGGCAAATTGAAGTTCGCTCTCGCCGTCCCTACCGCTTGCTGGATCGACCAACCTATGGGCTGGAGGAAGATTTGCTGCTCGAGAGCCTGGATACGGTCTCGTTCAAAGTGCCGATTCCGGAAGATGGTGCTTGCATTTTCACGGGCAAAACAGCCATTTACAGCGGCTCCGATCCTTACTTTGACGATCGAGCGGGGCATATTTTGCAGCGTGGGGTGCCTGCCGCAGTTTGCGATAAAACGGCTGCCAAGCTAGGGCAGCTTGACTCGATCGTGATTACCGAATCCACCTGGCACTACAGTGGAGGGGGCTGCTGTTAAGGTGCTGGTCAACTTCTGGTCAACTTTCAGAAACAATTTGATAGGGCAAATGTACTAAATCGCCAAATCGCGCTAGGATAAAAAGCTGACAGTTCACTGAGATTCCACCTTTTTGGCGGATCATCACCTGGAGAGTAACAGGAAGTAACGTTAGAATCGTTAAGAACTGTTTCTTGCCGCGCCTATCCCCCTTTTCGCTTATGCCCCAGCGCACGGATGACGATCTTGAATTGGCAGCCCCTTCGACGGTGTTGACGGCTGCGGATGGCTCTAATGGCAAACAGTCCAAACGGAAGTCTGGTGGTCAGCCTGCTGGGGCGAAAACCGCGAAATCAAAAAGCGCTGACTTGAAAAGTCTGCCTAAAGGTCTACCCAAAGCCGCCCAAAACGTGATCCGGATTCGGGGCGCTCGTCAGCACAACCTGAAGAATATTGACCTGGAGTTGCCGCGCGATCGACTGATCGTGTTTACCGGCGTATCCGGTTCTGGTAAGTCTTCGCTGGCGTTTGATACGATCTTCGCAGAAGGGCAGCGGCGCTATGTCGAGTCGCTTAGTGCCTACGCCCGCCAGTTTCTCGGTCAGGTGGATAAGCCCGATGTGGACGCGATCGAAGGGTTGAGTCCGGCCATTTCGATCGATCAAAAATCCACCTCCCACAACCCTCGCTCGACGGTGGGCACAGTAACGGAAATTTACGACTATCTGCGGTTGCTGTACGGGCGGGCCGGCGAACCCCACTGTCCGATTTGTGATCGCTGCATTGAGCCGCAGACCGTAGATCAGATGGTCGATCAGATCATGAAATTGCCTGATCGGGCCCGCTTTCAGATTCTGGCTCCGGTGGTGCGTGGCAAGAAAGGCACCCACAAAAAGCTGATTTCCGGGCTGGCATCGGAAGGCTTTGTGCGAATCCGGGTGGATGGTGAAGTGCGGGAGCTGTCTGACTCGATCGAGCTCGATAAGAATCAATTCCACAATATCGAAATTGTCGTCGATCGCCTGGTTAAAAAAGAGGGGATTGAAGAGCGTCTGGTGGATTCCCTTTCCACCTGCTTGAAGCGATCGGAAGGAGTCGCGATCATTGAGGTGCTGCCAGAAGATAACAAGGTGGTGCCACTCAATCCTGATCTGCAACTCGCGGTGTTGCCCGCCATGGCTGCCGAACCGGCTGGGCAGTATGGCAAGCCAGAGGAGAAGCCACCGACGGTCGATTTGGTGTTTTCCGAAAACTTCGCCTGCCCAGAGCATGGGGCCGTGATGGAGGAGCTGTCGCCTCGCCTCTTTTCCTTCAACTCGCCCTACGGAGCCTGCCCTAACTGTCACGGGCTGGGCAGTTTACGCACCTTCTCGCCGGAGCTGGTGGTGCCTGACCCCAAACTGCCGGTCTATGCGGCGATCGCCCCCTGGTCAGATAAAGACAACACCTATTATTTTTCACTGCTTTATAGCGTCGGGCAGGCTTTTGGGTTTGAGATCCAGATGCCTTGGAATAAGCTGACTCCTGATCAACAGCAGGTCATCCTTTACGGTTCAGAGGAGAAAATCTACATTGAATCTGACTCCCGCTACGGTGATGGCAAAGGTTACCACCGGCGCTATGAGGGAGCGTTGCCGATCCTGGAGCGTCAATATAAGGAAACCACCTCAGAACTGTACAAGCAAAAGCTGGAGCAATACTTGATCGATCAGCCCTGTGAAGTCTGCGGGGGCGATCGGCTCAAACCTGAAGCGCTGGCGGTGCGGATCGGGCAATATCGGATTAAGGAGCTGACTAGCGCTTCAATTCGAGATGCTTTGCAACGAGTGCATGATCTCCAATTGACCTCTCGGCAAGCCCAAATTGGCGATCTGGTGCTGCGGGAAATCAAGGCACGGCTACAATTTTTGCTGGATGTGGGGCTAGATTATCTGACCCTGGATCGAACGGCCATGACTTTGTCGGGTGGAGAAGCACAGCGAATTCGACTCGCGACCCAAATTGGAGCAGGCTTAACAGGGGTGCTGTATGTGCTGGACGAACCCAGTATTGGTCTGCATCAGCGCGACAACGATCGGTTGCTCAATACCTTGACCAAACTGCGCGATCTGGGCAACACCCTGGTGGTAGTTGAGCATGACGAAGATACCATCCGAGCGGCCGATTACTTAGTAGATATAGGGCCCGGTGCCGGAATTCATGGCGGCAATGTAGTGGCGCAGGGTAGTTTGGAGACGCTGCTTAAAGCGAAAGAGTCGCTCACGGGAGCTTACCTGTCGGGGCGGCGGGTGATCCATACGCCAGCAGAACGTCGCGAAGGAAACGGCCGCAGTTTGCGCATCCGGGATGCCTACCGCAACAATTTGCAAAATGTCGATGTGGAAATTCCCCTCGGCAAGCTGGTTTGTGTCACCGGCGTGTCTGGATCGGGCAAGTCTACCCTGGTGAATGAATTACTCTATCCGGCCCTTCAGCACCATTTTGGCCATAAAATTCCGATGCCGAAGGAAATGGGTAAGCTGGATGGTTTGAACGCTCTAGATAAGGTGATCGTGATCGATCAATCCCCGATCGGCCGTACACCTCGATCGAATCCGGCTACGTATACGGGTGTATTTGATGTAATTCGTGATCTATTTTCGGAGACAATTGAAGCGAAAGCTAGAGGATATAAACCAGGACAATTTTCATTTAATGTTAAAGGGGGGCGCTGTGAAGCCTGCGGGGGTCAGGGTGTAAATGTGATCGAAATGAATTTTCTGCCCGATGTTTATGTTCAGTGCGAAGTTTGTAAAGGCGCGAGATACAATCGCGAGACTTTGCAGGTGAAATATAAAGGGAAGTCGATCGCAGATGTATTGAATATGACCGCAGAGGAGGCATTGGAGTTTTTCGTCAATATTCCTAAAGCTTCCGCTAAATTGCAAACCATGGTGGATGTAGGCTTGGGCTATGTGCGGCTGGGGCAAACGGCTCCGACCCTTTCGGGTGGTGAAGCTCAAAGACTCAAGCTGGCGACCGAGCTATCGCGACGAGCGACTGGCAAAACCCTCTATCTGATCGATGAACCGACCACTGGATTATCGTTTTACGATGTGCATAAGCTGCTGGATGTGCTGCAACGACTGGCGGATATGGGTAACTCGATCCTGGTGATTGAACATAACCTGGATGTGATTCGCTGCGCCGATTGGATCATTGATTTAGGGCCAGAAGGGGGCGATCGGGGCGGTGAGATTGTGGCAGTAGGGACACCGGAGGCAGTGGCCCAGAATGAGCGATCGTATACTGGGCGCTATCTGAAAAAAGTGCTGGCTCAACATCCACCGATTAGAGCGTAAAAACAAGCCATGAGTCGCAGAACTTTTCGAGTTGGTACGTTTAATCTCTGCAATTTGGCACTCCCGAATCAGGTTTTTTACAAACGGGAGGTTTATACCCCTGAGGAGTACGCTCGAAAAATTAGCTGGGTAGCGGGGCAATTGGATCAACTGCAGGCCGATCTGATTGGCTTTCAAGAAGTGTTCCATGCCGAAGCACTCCAACAGGCGTTGCAGCAGAGCCAAACTTGCCAGGATTTACACCTTGTTGTCGGCAAACCGATCGAGGATACCCCAGCAGTGGCCCTAGCTTCTCGGTTCCCCATCCTGTCTCATCGATTTATTCGAGCTTTTCCGGCAGCAGCTCGGCTCGAAGTACAGGGGGCAGAGATTCCGCTTACTCACTTTTCCCGGCCGATTTTGTCGGCCAGGCTCCGCCTCACTGATAGGATCGAATGCACTGTTTTTGTGGTGCATCTGAAGTCGAAACGTCCGATCGTTCCCGATCATTTGGATCGACATGACCCGATCGAAAAAGCCAAAGGACAAGCCCGATCGCTGATTTTACGGGCGGCTGAGTCGATCGCCCTGCGGGTGTTATTGATGGAAGTATTGCGGGATCGCGACCATCCAGTGATCGTACTGGGCGATATGAACGATGGTGGCGCGGCGGTTACCTCTCAACTGATATCGGGAGAGCCGCCCCATCGGAAACTAGAAACAGAACATAAGCGGAAAATTTGGGATGTTTTGCTGTATCACGTTAAAGATATTCAGGCGAGACAGAGTTTCAGCGATGTTTACTATACTCACATTCACAATGGCCGCTATGAAAGTCTGGATCACATTATGGTAAGTCAGGAATTCGTGACGCAGAACCCCGATCGAATTGGGCGAGTGGTGTATGTCTCAGTATTGAATGATCACTTGATTGACGAAACCCTTAGCTCGGAAGATATTCCTAAATGGCAGTCTGATCATGCTCAGGTCGTGGCATCGATCGACCTGGAACGTCCTCCCTCCCGACCAACTCCATCTCGGAAAATGAAGGTTTCAGTGCAGTCTCGTCGGGAAGTGCGATCGAACCATCGTGCTGAGCAGTATGCTGAAGAAACCGTCATTCAGATTGAGGAGCAGGTAGGCTCAGATGATCGAACCACGAAGGATAAAGGATAACGAATCTATTCTGATTTCCTGCCTATTTTTATTCTCTGCTTATTCTGATTTCCTGCCTATTCTTATTCACACCACCCCGCCAAATATCACTTTAATTTTGTGAATTTAATTTTGTGAATTTAATTTTGTGAATCTTTTTTGGTATCTTCAACCAGTTTACAGATCCCTTCGATATCAAATTCCTTGGCCAAGTTTAATAGTTGATACACAAAGCTCTCAGTTTGATCATTCAAGGGCGGAATTTGGGTTACCGCTTGTTCAATCCAATCGAAGTCTCCCGTCCGAGCGGCATAGCAGAGTGAATCTAGATTTTCCAAAGTAGACAGGTTACGGGTAATTTGATGGAGTGAAGCATCGGCAGCAGGTGGCGCAGTGGCGTAGATCCAATCTAGTTGCAAATGATGTTGAATTCGATAGAGCAACTCTTCTCGATCGATCGGTTTGGGTAAAAAGCCATCACACCCTGCGGCTTGACTGCGCTGGCGATCGAAATCGAACACACTAGCGGATGAAACCAAAATGGTGGTATCTCGAAAGTTAGAATGTTGGCGTAACTGTTGGATCATCTCCAATCCTCCCATCACTGGCATCCTGAGATCCGTAATAATCAGATCGGGTGGGCTGGTGATCGCTTGATTAAAGCCATCTAGTCCTGTTTCAGCTTCCTCAATCAAAAAACCTAACGGTTGTAGTAATTGCACAATGACTTGCCGGTTTTCCCAATTGTCATCCACAACTAGAATGCGACGGGCTGCACCAGCATAACCCACAATTCTAGTCGGTTTGTGTTCAGGGGCAGTCAACCATTCCACTTCGGGTAACTTGATTTCAAACCAAAAGCAACTCCCTTGGCCAAGCTGGCTGTCAACGTGGATTTTGCCACCCATTTTTTGGATAATTTGCTCACTAATGGCTAACCCAAGTCCGGTGCCTTCAGCTACTTTACGAGTATGTCTACCCTGCTCAAAGGGTTGAAAGATATGTTCTAATTCAGGTAGCGGAATACCAACGCCCGTATCTTGAATCTCGAAGCGAATCAGAAATTCTCGATCCTGCGTCTGGGTCTCTGAGGGATTTTGGAGCGAAGCTTTATTCAGATGAAACAGGTCTGCGGACTCTCGATCGATTGACCCATCAGGAGGCAGGGCAGAAGTTGCAGACACTTCTGCGGCAGGAATTGGCTTGACTGGCGCGGCCGTAACGGTAAAAGTGACAGAACCCTGGTCAGTAAACTTGATCGCATTGCCTAACAAATTCAGCAGAACTTGCCGTAATCGTTTCGCATCTGTTTGCACGGCGGTCGGTAGCCCAGATGCAGCATAATGAAACTGCACTTCTTTTTGCGCTGCCTGAATCTGACAAGTCTCCACTAACTCTTGCAGAAATATATCGAGTCGGAACTGAACTGGCATGAGATCGAGACGACGAGCTTCGATCTTGGCCAAATCGAGAATATCGTTGATCAACGTTAATAGATGTAACCCACAGCGCTGGATGATCGTCAAACCTTCAGTTTGCTGAAATGAGGCTCGATCGTCGGACAACAGAATTTGGGCATACCCCAGAATTCCATTCAGCGGCGTGCGCAACTCATGGCTCATATTGGCCAAAAATTCACTCTTGGCTTGATTGGCCGCATCGGCCATATCCTTCGCTTTTTGTAATTCCGCAGTCCGTTCCGCCACCCGTTGTTCTAGGGCTTCATTGCTTTTCTCTAAAGCGGTGAATGAATCCCGCAGTTGATTTGCCATTTGGTTGAAAGCCTGTCCCAAGCCTTCCAATTCATCAATGCCCCGAATGTCAATTTGCTGATCTAGCTCTCCTTCGGCAATGGACTGGCTGGCAGCCCGTAATTTCAGAATCGGAGCCGTGATCCACCTGGAGGTAAATAACCCGATCGCGATCGAACCCAACAGGGCACCACCACAAAGCAAAAGGGTCATGCGGGTATTGGCATCAATCTGTGCCATAAAATCCGACTCAGGTACCACGACCACGACCAGCCAATCGAGATCCTGATTTTGTAACGGTGTGACTTGAATAAACTGACGTTGCCCATCAATTTGAAAGTTTAATTGCTGTGGAGCTTGAATCTGATGCAGATCACCAAACTGCTGGATCAGGTGCTGCGTCGTCTGCCGAATCATGACATGTTGACTGTCAACGGCCGCGATCCGCTCAGCTTGATCTCCAGTGATCCGATAAACAGGAGCATCCGTTGAAGTGCTGAGTAAATTGCCATCCCGCTCCATCAAAAAAGTTTCTCCGGATTGACCAATGTGTAAACTACCCAAAAACTCATTGACTTGACGAAAGAGAAAGGCACTACCCAGCACATACTGCAAATTCTCCTGGTCATCGTAAACGGGTTGCACCGCAGTTAAGGCCAAGGTCTTACTGCCGACATCGGTATAAATTTTTGTCCAAGTGCGTTGTTGGGTGCTGATTGCGGCCTGATACCAAGGGCGTTGCCGTGGATCAAACTGCGGTACTTGTTTTTCCAGACCAATAATCTCGCCAGTGGCATTGGTGTTGTAGTAATTTAAACTTCCATTGGTCGCGTCGTTACGCCGCCAAATTTGGTGAATACCATTCTCTAATTTAGTCGCTCCATAAAAATCACCGGACGGAAAGCCAATAATAGTAGCGATCGGCGCAAAAGATTCAACCTGCTTCCAGAAATAACGCTCCAATCGATCGCTGTCGTCCAATGGAATTGCCCCACTGGTGATCGCATTCTGATTCATCTGATTCAACAAGTGGGGGCTGTCCAAATAAATCTTGAGGCGATCTGCAATCCGATGCGTAATTTCTGTACGCAACTGACTGGCAACCTCATTCACCGCTCGTTGGCCATTCCGCAATGAGAAATAGCCCGTCAATCCGACCGCAGTAGAAATTTGGATCAGGAATGGAATAATCAGGATCGATCGAAGCGATATTTTTCGAACCCTTTGCAGGTGCCGGTTCTCCAAAGCAACCCCCTGAATTAAGTGGAGGAAAAAAGTTTCTGACGTGACCGAATCTATTCTTTCACTATCTTATGCAGCGATCCGGCGATGCAGGCACTGGATGAAATTAACCTTAAATCAAGGATCTCAAGGTGATACAAAAATCCCCTACCCGAAGGCAGGGGATGCAATTAATTAGTTAATCCACTGATCAACCGTACCGACTCGCAGTCGAGGCAATCAGGAAGGCGGCATAGGTGAGGATGTATCCCACCGTGAAGTGAGCCAGACCAACCAAGCGCGCTTGCACGATCGAGAGAGCCACCGGCTTATCCTTCCAACGAACCAAGTTCGCCAGAGGAGTGCGCTCATGCGCCCAAACGATGGTTTCAATCAGCTCTTGCCAGTAACCTCTCCAGGAGATCAGGAACATGAATCCGGTTGCCCAAACCAGGTGTCCGAACAGGAACATCCAGGCCCAGACGGCTAAAGCATTCATGCCGTAGGGGTTATAACCGTTGATCAACTGAGCAGAGTTCAGCCAGAGGTAATCCCGCAGCCAGCCCATCAGATAAGTCGAAGACTCGTTGAACTGAGCCACGTTACCTTGCCAAACACCCAGATGCTTCCAGTGCCAGTAGAAGGTGACCCAACCAATGGTGTTCAGCATCCAGAACATTGCCAGGTAGAAGGAGTCCCAAGCAGAGATGTCGCAAGTACCGCCACGACCAGGACCATCACAAGGGAAGGCATAGCCGAAGTCTTTCTTGTCGGGCATCAGCTTCGAACCGCGAGCATCCAACGCACCTTTGACCAGGATCAGCGTGGTGGTGTGCAGACCCAGCGCGATCGCATGGTGAACCAGGAAGTCGCCAGGCCCAATGGTCAGGAATAGGGAGTTGCTGCCGCTGTTAATGGCTGCCAACCAGTTAGGTAGCCAGACGTTACCGTGGTTCGGCCAAGCGGTGGTCGCCAAGCTATCGGAGTTGGACAGCAGAGTGTCAAAGCCGTACAGCAGTTTACCGTGGGAAGCTTGAATGAACTGCGCAAACACAGGTTCAATCAGGATTTGCTTCTCAGGGGTACCAAAGGCTTGCATGACATCGTTGTGGACATACAGCCCCAGGGTATGGAAGCCCAGGAACAGGGAAACCCAGCTCAGGTGAGAGATGATTGCTTCCTTGTGCTGGAGGACGCGATCGAGCACATTGCCCTTGTTCTGAGCCGGATCGTAGTCCCGCACCAGGAAGATCGCGCCGTGAGCAAACGCACCCACCATGATGAAGCCAGCGATGTACTGGTGATGGGTATAGAGCGCTGCTTGGGTGGTGTAATCCCGCGCCATAAACGCATAGGGCGGCAGAGAATACATGTGCTGGGCCACCAGAGAGGTGATCACGCCTAAAGAAGCGAGAGCCAATGCCAACTGGAAGTGCAGCGAGTTGTTGAGGGTGTCAAACAACCCTTGGTGAGGCAGGTTGAACTGACCTTCGCTCTTGCCACCAAACAGACCAGCCTTGGAATCCAGCATTTCGCGGATATTGTGCCCAATGCCGAAGTTGGTGCGGTACATGTGACCGGCAATGATGAACAGCACTGCGATCGCCAGATGGTGATGCGCCATGTCCGTCAGCCAGAGCGACTCAGTTTGAGGATGGAAACCACCCAGGAAGGTCAGAATTGCTGTTCCTGCACCTTGAGCCGAGTTAAAGATATGTCCAGGCGTGTCTGGATTCTCAGCATAGACACCCCAGTTGCCGGTGAAGAAAGGAGCTAAACCAGCGGGATGAGGCGGCGTAGACAGGAAGTTATCCCAGCCGACATGCTGACCGCGAGACTCAGGAATCGCCACGTGAATCAGGTGACCGGCCCAAGCCAGCGAGCTAACCCCGAACAGTCCTGACAAGTGGTGGTTCAGACGCGATTCTGCGTTCTTAAACCAGGACAGGCTGGGTCGGAATTTGGGCTGAAGGTGTAGCCAGCCAGCAAACAGCATCACGGCTGCCAGAATCATCAGGAAAATAGAACCCATGTAGAGGTCGCTATTCGCCCGCATTCCGATGGTGTACCACCAGTGGTAGATCCCGGAATAGGTGATGTTTACTGGGTAGGAAGCGCCAGCACGGGTGAATGCATCCACTGCCGCCTGACCGAAGTGGGGATCCCAAATCGCATGGGCGATCGGACGAGTGTTGAGCGGATCTTTGATCCACTGCTCGAAGTTGCCTTGCCAAGCGACATGGAACAGGTTGCCGGAAGTCCAGAGGAAGATGATCGCCAGATGACCAAAGTGGGAAGCAAAAATCTTTTGATAAAGATTTTCTTCGGTCATGCCATCGTGGCTTTCAAAGTCATGAGCGGTGGCAATCCCATACCAGATCCGTCTTGTGGTTGGATCCTGCGCCAGACCTTGGCTAAATTTTGGGAATTTAGTTGCCATAAGTCCTAATTGAAGGTTCTCAATTAGCTAGAAGCGTTTTTACTATGTCCTCTAGTCTACTAGGACTGGGAAAGAGAGACCCAGGCTTTAAGCCAACTTTAGCGACAAATTTTCAGTGGAAAATCTTATGCCTCAGATAACTCAAAGCCCAAGCCTAACCCCATCCGATCGTCTAGAGAGAAGTTTACTAAGCGTCTAGCCGCCAACTGCAATGATCCGAGCGAGGAAGAATGACCAGGTTGTCACAATTCCACCTAGGAGGTAGTGAGCAACACCCACCGCACGACCCTGAATAATGCTCAGAGCGCGAGGTTGGATGGCTGGAGCTACTTTCAGTTTGTTATGTGCCCAGACGATCGATTCGATCAGCTCTTGCCAATAGCCACGACCGCTGAACAGGAACATCAAGCTGAATGCCCAGACAAAGTGAGCACCGAGGAACAGCAACCCGTAAGCCGAGAGTGCCGAACCGTAGGAGCCAATCACCTGAGCGGCTTGTGCCCAGAGGAAGTCGCGCAACCAGCCGTTGATCGTCAGCGCACTTTGAGCAAAGTTACCGCCCGTGATGTGCGAGACTGTACCGTCTGCGTTGACCGTACCCCAGACATCCGACTGCATCTTCCAGCTAAAGTGGAAAATCGCTACGGAGAGGGAGTTATACATCCAGAACAGACCCAGGAAGACGTGATCCCAACCAGAAACCTGGCAGGTGCCGCCCCGACCGGGACCATCGCAAGGGAAGCGGAAGCCCAAGTTCGCTTTGTCTGGGATCAGACGCGAGCTGCGAGCATACAGCACACCCTTCAGCAGGATGAGAACCGTCACATGAATTGTGAAGGCATGAATATGGTGAACCATGAAATCTGCGGTACCCAGGGCGATCGGCATCATCGCTACCTTGCCACCCACTGCCACGATGTCACCACCGAAGGCATAGCTAGCAGGCGCAATCGCGTTAGGAGCCGTAGCACCCGGTGCGAGCGTATGCAGATTTTGAATCCACTGAGCAAACACGGGCTGGAGTTGGATCGCCGTATCCGAGAACATGTCTTGAGGACGACCCAGAGCACGCATCGTGTCATTGTGAATGTACAGACCAAAGCTATGGAAGCCGAGGAAAATACAAACCCAGTTGAGGTGAGAGATGATCGCATCACGGTGACGGATCATCCGATCCAGCAGGTTGTTGACATTTTTAGCCGGATCGTAATCGCGCACCATGAAGATGGCACCATGAGCACCTGCACCCACAATCAGGAAGCCACCAATCCACATGTGATGCGTAAAGATGGACAGTTGTGTTGCGTAGTCAGTTGCTAGGTAAGGATAGGGTGGCATCGCATACATGTGCTGCGCCACGATGATGGTTAGCGAACCTAACAGCGCTAGGTTGATCGCCAACTGAGCATGCCAGGAGGTCGTGAGAATCTCATAGAGCCCCTTGTGACCCTCGCCGGTGAAAGGCCCTTTGTGACCTTCCAGGATTTCCTTCATGCTGTGACCGATCCCCCAGTTGGTGCGGTACATGTGACCAGCAATCAGGAATAGGACTGCGATCGCCAGGTGGTGATGCGCTGTATCCGAAAGCCAGAGTCCGCCCGTAACCGGGTTCAAGCCACCTTTGAAGGTAAGAAAATCAGCATACTCGCCCCAGTTGAGGGTGAAGAAAGGCATCAAACCCTTCGAGAAACTGGGATAAAGATCCGCCATCAAATCCTTATTCAGGATGAACTCATGGGGGAGAGGAATATCCTTCACCGCCACGCCTGCATCCAGCATTTTGTTGATGGGCAGCGAGACGTGAATCTGGTGACCTGCCCAGCTCAATGAACCAAGACCCAACAAACCTGCCAGGTGGTGATTCATCATGGATTCCACATTTTGGAACCACTCCAGCTTAGGAGCACGTTTGTGGTAGTGGAACCAGCCAGCGAACAGCATCAAGCCAGCCATAACTAGCCCGCCGATCGCCGTGCAATAGAGCTGAAATTCGTTTGTGATACCAGAAGCTCGCCACAGTTGGAAAAATCCAGAAGTGATTTGGATGCCGTGGAAACCACCACCCACATCACCATTCAGAATTTCTTGACCAACGATCGGCCAAACCACTTGAGCACTCGGTTTGATGTGCAGCGGATCAGCCAGCCAAGCTTCATAGTTTGAAAACTTAGCGCCATGGAAATACATGCCGCTTAGCCAGACAAAGACGACGGCTAAGTGACCGAAGTGAGCGCTGAAGATTTTACGGGATATATCTTCTAGGTCACTGGTGTGACTATCAAAATCGTGAGCGTCGGCATGAAGGTTCCAAATCCAAGTAGTCGTTTTCGGACCTTTCGCCAGAGTCCGGTCGAAGTGACCGGGCTGGGCCCACTTCTCAAAGGAAGTAGGAACGGGATCCTTATCGACGACTACTTTTACCTTCTGCTCTCGCTCCCGTGGGGTAGTTGTCATTAGAGACTCTCCTCTCTCTAGACAAGGAAACGAGTAGTTCCTCAATCAAACATGCTTAGAGAAGCGTGCTTGAAGTGATCCCCAACCAGCGCATCAGCAAAACGCAGATGAACTTAACTATGACGAGGCGATCAGACCAGATGGGAGCGTCTGAACAATCTAGACTTTGCCCTACCGTCGCTAGAGGGGATCAACCAAAACAACTGCCTAGCTTGGACTAGAACAGCCGACTGGCTTAGTGAGGTACTGGGAGCATTATAGAACTGTATTTTGCCAGTCTTAGCAGAGGTTAACAATAATTAAAGTGAGAAACGCTTGATCCGTCAGCATTTCACGCCGATCATCAGTAAAAGGCATGTTAACAATTGACGATCATTTACAAATCGAAATTCTTGATTGCAAGTATAGAAATCTATCTAAACTATGCATTCAGAATTGCGATTCCTGGGTTGGATCGATATTTGAATCGATCGATGTTTCGGACATACCTCAAAATTTAATCGATCCTTAATTTTTAATGATTCTTAATATCAATTCGATCGCTTCCTCGGTTTGATCGACTTTGATCATGAGAATCAATAGACTGATTCAATAACCTAATGTTGGCCCGATGTTGGCAATATGTCGGCTATACGTTGGTCATACACTGTCCATACGCTGGCAGTATGCTGGCGATGCTTCACGCCATTTCTATCAACGGATGCTAGGGTTCGCTGGCTCTAGGGGTTCGCTGGCGAGGTGGGCTAAGTGGCTGGTCAGGGTAGAGTCAAGCAGTGTTTACTTCAGGCAGAGTCGGGATGGACTCAGGAGTGTGTAGCGTGTTGGGGATGAATTGTCAAGCAAAGCCGCTCAAGCAACTGTTGGCGATCGTGCTCGTGGCGGTGCTGGGATGGGGAATGACGAGCTGTAGTCAACCGACGGGCAGCCGCTCTCTACCGTCTAAGCCGACCCAGGGCAGACTGGCTGAAGTTTCTGCTCCAGTGGCTATTCAAGCACTCAAGCCGCTCCTAGATAATCACCGTCCCCAGGTCAAAATTCTCAGTCCACGCCCCAATCAGGTGTTGGAAGACACTGAGGTGGAAGTACGGCTTAAAGTCAGTGATCTGTCCTTATATCAATCCTCATATAAACAGGAGCTTGCGCAAAACTTGGGAGATGGAACCGATCAAACCGCAATTGATGCTGGTGCCGCAGAGTTCGATCGTCCGAGCGCAGACTCGACCCCACCCGCCGAGCCGGACTTGCTCAGCTCCTATCTACAAATTTGGCTCGACAACCAACCCTACGCGCAGGTAGATGATCTGAGCAGCCCCCTCAAATTAGTGAACCTGACTCCGGGCACTCACACGATTCGGGCCTTTGCCGTGCGGCCCTGGCATGAAAGCTTCAAAAACGAAGAAGCCTTTGCTCAAACGACCTTCCATATCTTTACCCCGACTTCAGACCATCAACCGCAGCCCGATCGCCCACTGCTAACCTATAGCTCGCCCCAAGGCACCTATGGAGCTGAGCCCATCCTCCTTGACTTTTATTTGACAAATGCGCCATTACATCTGGTTGCCCGCCAAGATGAAACCGATGACATCTCCGACTGGCAGATTCGCTGCACGATCAATGGCGAAAGTTTTAGCTTCGATCGCTGGGAGCCGATCTATTTGAAAGGAATCAAACCCGGTAAAAATTGGGTGAAACTGGAGTTACTGGATGAGCAGGGCAATTTAATCGAAAATGCCTTTAATAGTACGGTGCAGCTCTTCACCTATGAGCCCAATGGCACCGATCCCCTCTCTCGCTTAGTACGGGGTGAATTGACTGCTAACGCTGCGCGTCAACTGATCGATCCTACCTACCTGCCGCCTGCTCCCGCTGCACCGACCGATGTGCCTGATATTTCCCCCAATGAGGCGGAAGTGATGCCGGCATCTCCAGAACTTCCGAGCGCAATTCCATCCGAGCAAGATCCTAACCCAGAGCTCCAGGGAGAATCTAATCCAGAGTCTTATGATTCAGAGCCTTCTAATCGAGAGGCTTCTGACCTAGAGCCTTCTGATCCAGAGCTTAATATTGATGCGGTTACCACTCCAAAAGCTAATTCAGCAGTTAATCCTGATACGGTTACAGAGCCAGAGGCAAACTCTGAGCCAGATCCAGAAATAGAACCCGATCGGGTAGAGCCAGCATCGGAGTTGGAAGCCGCAACCAAATCACCACCCGAAGTACTGATCGAGTCCCCAGTCAAGACCGAGCCAGACTCTCGGCTGGAGGCGCAATCTGAACCGGAATCTGCGACTAACTTAGAGCCGCCTGTGCCACCTGTCACCCAACCTGTGCCCGATCGCCGTGCGACGGTTGAGTTACCCTCAGCCGAACCATCTTGGTCTCAGAGCAGGCAATCTACCCGGAGTCAGCCTGCCCCAGCCCCGATCGAGCCCTCCATTCCCCCACTGATCCAAGCACCAAGCCCGCAGCCGGTCGAGGTTATGGCACCGATGTCCGAACCAGAAACAACCGCAGAAACAACCACCAAACTAGAACAAAGCCTCGATAATTTAGAGAAAGCCCTGGAGCAGATCTTCCAGTCCCCGCCGCTCGAACCCACTGAAACGGCTCCCCAGGCTGATCCAGTAACTTTAGAGACTCAACCCCTGGAATTATTTCCGAGACACGACCCGCCTGCCTCATCCCTCACCAGTCCCTACCCCCTGCCTTCTCCTGATGAAACCCCCGATCTATTGGACTTATTCGATCGGGTCAAAGACTTTTTCGAAGGATTACGCAAGTAAGCCTCTGTGCCGGGAACGAGCCACTTAAAAATTGGCCACAACGACTAAGGGAAAACCAAGGGAAACTTGAGCTGCACGGTTGTTTGTTCCCCGATCGTGCTCTGGATGTGGAAATGTCCACCATAGAGTTCAGTCATGCGCTGAGTAATCACCAGCCCCAACCCCGATCCCTGCTGCTCATAGTATTTCCGATCAAACTGCATGTAAGCCCCCAAGTTAGCAATCTGTTCGGCCGTCATCCCACGGCCTTGATCGGTAATGGACAAGTAAAAATAGGGGGGGTGAATTCCAGTGGTGATCGTGATCTTGGCTGCCGGTTCTGAAAATTTCAAGGCATTATCAACCAGTTCTTCCACGACCTTCTGTAAATAGTGACTGGAAATTTTAATTAAACACTCGGCGGCTTGAGAACTACTTTCAACCAGGGTTAGATCGGCCGATCGATTGGCATGGGCCGCCACTTTCTCAGCCGTGAACCGGATAATACTGACTGGATCGAAAGTGGTCTGGGATTGGAGTTCCTGCAACTGCTCAGGCTGGTGGCGCAACATCTCCAGTTTGGCGTAGAGCAAAAAATTTTGCATCAGGTGGTGCAGCCGCTGGGCCGAAAGATAGATGCCCTCAGCAATTTCATGAATTTCTTGGCGATCGATCGTCTCATAGTCTCTGACCAGCAATTCCGAAAAACCCAAAATCCCATTGAGGGGCGTATAAAGCTCATGGGGTAGGGACTGGGAAATATTGTTGCGCAACGAAGTCAACTGCTGTTCCGACTTGGTTTTGACGATCGCTTGTTTGGCCAGACGGCTGGTGATGGTGTTGAGTAATTCATGGGCTGTGCAAGGCTTAGGAACATAATCATCTGCCCCTAAATTCATACCCTGTCTCAGATCGGCACTGGTGGTGCGAGCCGTCAAAAAGATAAAGGGAATCGTGTTAGCCACGGGATGGTGGCGCAGAATATTCAGGACTTCATAGCCATCCATTTCAGGCATACCGACATCGCACAAGATTAAGTCGGGTAACTCGGAGGTGGCTAATTGCACACCGATCACCCCATTGGAGGCCGTCAAAGTTTGGTAGCCTTCAATTTCCAACACATCCTGAATCGACTCACAGATGTATGGATCGTCTTCGATTACCAAGATCTTGGTCATGTTCTCCTCAATTAACTTGCAGATGCAAACGGGTTGCCAATTGTGACCGTGAAAGTACTGCCTTGATGAGGCTGGCTTGTGATGGTAATTTGTCCCCGATGCGCCTCGACACATTGTTTGACAATAGATAAACCCAAACCGCTCCCAGGTATGCCACCGACATTGGCACCGCGATAAAAAAACTCAAACAAACGCAGTTGATCAGACGGGGAAATGCCAATGCCCTCATCTTGAATCTGAAAAATGAGTGACTCCTCGGTGTAGGTTACATTAAATCGAATTTGGCTATGGGAGGGCGAGTATTTGATGGCATTGATCAGCAGATTGGATAGAATGTGGCGCAGCAATCGTTCATCTACACAGACCGTTTGGGTAGCTTCAGAAAAGCCAGCGGGGGTCAAACAAATCTGCTGAGTTGCCGTCGTAGATAGAACAGATTGTTCGATCACCTCCTGACAAAATTCCACAATCGCCAGTGGTTGCGGGTGAAACTCAAACTGTTTGGAGTGGGACTCTCCGACCAACAGCACATCTTCAAGGAGCTGGAGCATTCGCTCAACTGCGGTTCTGGCCCGCCGAAAATAAACTTGCTGCTTTTCTTCGGTTAAAGGCTGGGTGGGATATTGCAGGAGATCAAGCGAAAACAGAATTGAGCTCAAGGGGTTGCGAAATTCGTGCGACACGATCGAAATAAACCGAGATTGCAGATCGTGGATCTCCCGTTCTTTTTCCAGGGCTTTTTGGATCGTCATTTCAGCCTGGTATCGGCTTAATCCCATTTCAATGGCTACATTCAGATCCCGCATCTCAAAAGGTTTGACCACATAGCCAAATGGGTGGGCTTGCTTCGCTTGTTTCAAAGTGGCTTCATCGGCATGAGCCGTGAGAAACACCACCGGCAACCCATAGTTTTGGCGGAGCTGAGTTGCTGTCTCAATGCCATTCGATTCGTGCCGAAGGTGGATATCCATCAACACCAGATCAGGACGAGTTTCTTGCACGGAACTGAGGGCAAGTTCGGCACAGTCTGCAACCGCTGTCACTTCGTAGCCTAATTCCAGCAGACTTTCTTCAACATCCAGGGCAATTACAGGTTCATCTTCAACGATCAAAATGCGGGTTTGAGTCATTGCTTTCCGACTATAACTCGGTGGGTTGGGCAAACGTGATGGTAAATCGGGTACCATCTTCTCGCTCTAATCTCAGAGTTCCCCGAAGTTGGCGGGTAAGCGCATGGACTAAACGCAATCCTAATGACTTGGAGGTGGATAAATCGATCTCGGCGGGAATGCCTACGCCATTATCTGCCACGACTAACTCGTACTCATCTGCCCCATGAGCGGTGAATTGAATCAGAATTGTGCCCCGTTGACCTTGGGGAAAAGCATATTTGATGGCGTTGGAGAACAGCTCATTGATGATCAATCCGCAGGCGATGGCCATATCTAACGCTAGCTCTAAATCTGCCACCTGAATCGAAAAGGTGGTGGTTTCTAAGTTGAGTCCATAGGATTTCAGCAGATCACGCATGAGACTTCGGACATAATTTTTAAAATTGATTTGAGAGAGCCGATCGGTCTGGTAGAGTTTTTCATGCACCAGTGCCATTGCATTGATCCGATTTTGGCTATCGGTCAACACCGTTAAGACCTGCGGATCTTGAATCGATCGCCGCTGCAAATTTAACAAGCTTTGGATCATTTGTAAGTTGTTTTTGACCCGATGATGCACTTCTTGCAACAGAACTTCTTTTTCTTGCAAGGAGTCCTTCAATTCCTGGGTGCGTTGCTCCACCCGCACTTCCAGATCCTGATTGAGCTGCTGGAGGGCGATCGTGGCCCGTTGTCGCTCTAGTTCAGCCGCAGCCCGAGCTGCAAAGATACGCAGAATCACCTCCGCCAGAGCCTGATTTTTGAGGGGTTGATCATCCAGAATGCAGAGTGTGCCCATGGGTTGGCCAGCCGCATCCTGCATAGCGATCCCTAAGTAACATTCCGCCCCCAGCCATTGGAGCCGATCGAGCTCGGGAAACTGCTGTTGCAGGTGCTCGGCACAGTAATAGTGACCTTGAGCTAAAGTGAATTGACAGCAACCCAGTTTGTCGGGCTCAAAGGTGAAGTTCGGACAAATTTTTTGATCAGACCAAAATGCGATCGTGCGGAGATGGTGATCTGTCAGTTCTGCCACATAGGCATGACGCACATCTAACACCGAGGCCAGGTTTTGCACCAGCACTGGAAAAAATGCCTCTCCCGTGGCCGCCGCAGTGCCCTGCAAAATAGTATGCAACTGAGTTTCAGCTTGGTGGCGAGTGGTGATGTCTTCCGCCAGTCCATCCCAGAGCACTTCCCCATTGGCTTGGTGTTCTGCCTCGGCACTGGTGCGAATCCATTTCACCTCATGACGATCGGTCAAAACCCGAAATTCACACTGCCATGGAGCTCCCGTTTGAGCTGCGGTTGCTAAAGATTGGTAAACTACGGCTCGATCATCGGGATGCACAAAATTCCATAGGGAGGTCGCCTCTCGGATCAGATCGGCGGCACTGCGCCCCAAAATCTCCTGACAGCGGGGACTAATATAGGTCAATCTGCCTGTACCGTCTGGGAAAACCACATAGCGGTAAATCACCCCTGGCACATTGTCCGTTAGCCGTCGCAGTTGTGCCTCCGCTGTTTGTAAAGCCTGCTCCATCTGCTTCCGATCCGTGATATCAATATCGATACCATCCACAACAAACTCGCCATGGGCATTCCAGCCAAAGCGGACTCGACGGGCAAACCATTTCTCTTCGCCATCCGGCAAGGTGATTCGGTATTCTAAATAGCCCGGTGCTAGTGTTTGCTGAGATTCCTGGATCAACTGTTGCCAACTCTGGCGATCCTCAGGATGCAGGCAATCAAACACCCACTGGGGTTGAAATGGGTGAGCTACATCCAAACTCAAACCCAGTAGAGCGCGATAGGACTCACTCGCATAGGCAAACCTGACCGATCCATCCGGTTGATAAAGGCAGCGAAACACCCCACCCGGAATATTGATCATGACCGCATCCAGCAACTGTTGATTTTCCTGCCAAGCCGATTCGGCCAACTGCCCTGCCACCTCTTGGCGCTTGCGAGGACTGACATCCATGACGATTCCCATCATTCGCACCGGCTGCCCATCCTGGTAAATTCCCGATCCTCTGACCAGCAGCCAATGCAGTTTCCCTCCCGCATGAATGACGCGAAACTCAACCTCATAGGGGGTTTGAGTTGCCAAAGCTTGCTGGAACACCTGGAGCACCTGATCGCGATCCCGGGGATGCAGATGTTGCTGCCAGTCCCGATCATGCCGTTGCGTTGGATCATCGCCTAACCCAAATAAACGAGCAGCTATCGCATCCCAGGTCATCTGTTCCGAATGCAAATCCCATTCCCAAACTCCGACTTGCGTCAGGTTGAGAGCCTGTCGATAGGTTTCGGGAGTCACCCATCCCTGCTGCGATGCTGCCATTCCCTGCCCTTGTTCTGAGATCGATGCCGAGGATCGCCGCTTTGATAAGGGTTGAGCGGTTGGCAAGTCAGATTGAGATCCATGCTGCGGTGCTCGTTTTTTCGCCTCCATTGGATAGCCTTCTCTTAGCGAGGATTCCCTGAATAATATTCCCCGATACAGGGTTCACCAGTTGGCTAGTTCGATCGCGCTACCGATCCATTTTTCGCCAATTAGCTGGCACTTGCGTGAGCACTTGAGTAGGCACCTGAGCTGGCACCTGTTGAACCGATCCGTTCATAGGCCAGTTCTCCAGCAATATAGGTAGCTTGAATGGATCGATCGTCACCCAGGATCGTTAAGGCAAACACTGTATCAGCCAATGTCTCTAAAGTTGGTGGTACTTGAGGATTGCGTAACTTTAACAGAGAGGTGGCTTGTAGATCGAGCACAATAAAATCCGCTTCTTTGCCAGGGGTAAAATTTCCAATCTGCTCTGCCAAATTGAGGGCTTCTGCTCCGCCCAAGGTAGCCAGATAAAGAGATTTAAACGCAGAGAGAGACATTCCCTGCAATTGAGCGACCTTATAGGCTTCGTTGGCAGTTTGCAACAACGAAAAACTGGTGCCTGCGCCAATATCCGTGCCCATGCCTAATTTAACTGGATGTGCTCGCGACTTGGCTCGATCGAACTTAAAGAGCCCACTGCCTAAAAATAGATTAGAAGTAGGACAACAAGCGATCGCAGCTTGGGCGGCTGAGAGGCGTTCAAACTCTGCATCCGTCAGTTGCACGCCATGGGCAAACACCGATCGATGACAGACAAGGCCAGCCTGATCATAAACATCTAGATAGCCGTTGCTATCAGGAAACAGCTCAGACACCAGAGCCACTTCCTTCACATTCTCAGACAAGTGTGTGTGCAGATAGACATCTGGAAATTCTTGTAAAAGCTGACCAGCAAGTTGAAGTTGACGATCGCTCGAAGTGACCGCAAATCGAGGGGTGACGGCATATAGTAACCGTCCTTTTTTATGCCACTTTTGAATGAGCTGTTTCGTTTGTTCGTAAGAACTTTCAGTTGTATCTCGGATATAATCAGGTGCATTACGATCCATCATCACCTTACCTGCAATCATCCGTAGATTTCGCTGGAAGGCTTCCGTAAAAAAGGCATCTACAGATTCTGGAAAAACAGCCGCAAACACCAGCGCAGTGGTAGTGCCATTCTTTAAAAGCTCATCAAGAAAGCAAGCAGCTATTTTGCGAGCGTAGCTCTCATCCTGAAACTTGGCTTCTGTGGGAAAGGTATATTGATTCAGCCATTCCAATAACTGTTCTCCATAGGCTGCCACCATCTCAATTTGAGGGTAGTGAATATGCGTATCCACGAACCCTGGCATGATCAACTGGTTGGAATAGTGGGTTGTTGGTAGATCACTATATTCTGCTTGGAGGGATCCATAATCCCCGACCGCTTGGATCAAACCCGATTCAACAACGAGCAGCCCATCAGGGAAATAGCGCACACATTCTAATTCTGGGTAGTAAAACGGATCTGCCACAAAATCAAGCAACGCACCCCGAATTGCATGACGAGTCGGAACACTGGATGGAGAAAAGTTTGACTGCATAAATCACTGCATAAATCAACGAGAGATCGCCAGAAATTAATGTTTTTTGAAGAAGCATGTTTTGATAGAGGTTCTGAATGAGATGACAACCAGAAATTAGCCATTTAGCATATAAGAAATTTCGAATTAAATGTTGTACTATACACCACAATTTTCTTGAGTTTCAAGGCTTAAGATTAAAACTTGACAATTGAGTCCTCATCGCAATTCTGATAGATTATTTAGTTCAAAACTGATAGCTGGTTGCAGTCATTCATTGCAATCGTGATGGGGTTCAATCGTTATTAGTGAAACTGATTCCTGTTTTCATTTGTTTGCATTGGAGATGCTCGACTAAATGAGTAGAGAATTAATTGAGCCACCGGAATCGAGCCCTTCCGGGCCGGACTATACAGGTTGGCAGGGGGCGATCGCTCGCTATTTCAAATTTGATGAGTATAACGCTAACTTTCGGACTGAAATGTTAGCTGGGTTAACCACTTTTATGACCATGGGTTATATTTTGGTCGTTAACCCTTTAATTTTGTCAGATGCCATTTTTCTAGAACAACCCAAGGATTTATTCCAAGAACTGATCTTTAATACAGCTATTTGTTCAGCGATTGGAACATTGGCAATGGCATTACTGGCTCGCTACCCTTTTGCCTTGGCACCCGGGATGGGAATTAATGCTTTTTTTGCCTATTCCGTAGTGCTCAATTTAGGGATTCCCTGGCAAACGGCACTTTCCTGTGTTTTAGTAGAGGGGCTGATCTTTATTGCCCTCACGCTGACGGATATTCGTCGTCACCTGATTACGGCAGTACCAGATGCAATTAAGCTCGCTACAACCGTTGGGATCGGCTTGTTCTTGGCCTATATTGGCTTGGGAGGAGCCACTGAAACCGGCGGAGCGGGCTTAGTGGTTGCTAACGAAGTGACTAAAACCTCGTTCGGCAGCTTCCGTGAACCGACCACCCTCATGGCCACAATCGGCATTTTTCTCACCGCATTTTTGATGCTGCGTCGAGTCAAAGGTGCCCTATTGTGGGGAATTATTGGTACGGCTCTTTTAGGTTGGGCCTTAGGGATTGCGAAGCCACCCACGGGGATTGTGGCGATCCCACCTTTGCCAGTTCACCTATTTGGCCAATCAATTCGAGGATTGGCTGGAATTAATGGGGATACATTCTGGAACTTCTTTGCCGCTATGTTGGTGTTTCTGTTCGTGGATATGTTCGATACAATCGGGACTCTATCTGGAGTGGGTAAACAGGCCGGATACATTGATGAGAATGGAGAGTTACCACGCGCCAATCAGGCCCTTTTAGCAGATGCGATCGGTACGACGGGTGGGGCTATTTTTGGAATGTCTACCGTGACAACCTTTGTAGAGTCGGCAGCCGGGATTGCGGAAGGTGGACGCACTGGATTTACAGCCCTCGTTGTGGCAATCCTATTTATGATTTCGCTGCTGTTTGGGCCGATTTTTGAAGCCATTCCCGCCTTTGCCACTGCCCCAGCTCTGCTAATCGTCGGGGTACTGATGACGATGAGTGTGGTATACATCAAATGGGATGATCTAACGGAAGCTATTCCCGCTTTTCTGACCATCTTTTTCATTCCGATGGGGTTCTCGATCGCCGCTGGTTTATCCGCCGGATTGATCACCTATCCTGTGCTCAAAACCTTTCAGGGTAGACAGCGGGAAGTGCCTCTTGTCACTTGGATTTTAGCAGCGATTTTTGTAGCCCGCTACGCCTTCATGACGGCACGATTTGGTTAGTGTGGCTCAATCGAATCGCTGGATCGATCGAGAAATGGGTGAACTGAATTAATGAACTACAGGGTAGAGAATGTTTATTTTTTCCTACCCTGTTTTTTGAGTTGCGTTTGAGTTGCGATCGGCAGAAAACAGAAGGATGAGTCACTGAAAGCTAAACCGTCACAGCTTAATTCTGTTTGCCTATCACTTCAGCGTTTATTATTTATCTCTCTAGTTTCCCCTTACCTGACCTACCATTTCTTATAAGGTAAGAATTTACCATTCATAATCACTTTCACCCGATCGCCCTTCGGATCCACTTCTTTTTCCACATCTAACGTGAAATCGATCGCGCTCATGATGCCATCCCCAAACTTTTCGTGAATCACTTCCTTCAGGGGCATACCATAAACCTGCATGATTTCATAAAAGCGATAGATCAAGGGATCGGTCGGTACCACAGAACCCAGCCCCTTGGCGGGATAGGCAGTCAGCTCGTGGGCGAGGTCGGTGCTCAGTCCCAATGCTGCCAGTAATTGGGTTGCTTCTTCCAGGGAGGCACTTGCTTGCCGATAGATGACAGCCGCAATCCAGATTTCGTCGCGCCCCAATTTAGCTTCTAAATCAGCAAAGCTCACACCCTTGGCGGACTTAGCTGCTAGTAGTGTTTGCGTGATGGCAGGAATGACAACATCTGTCATGAGTAAGCTCCTAAATCGGGAATTCGCCCAAATATCATAAGCTAATAGGCGTAACATAATGAATAAATCTGAAGGGAAACCAAAAATGTAGCCTTTAATACAAAATAACAGCTTTCGTGTAATGTGGCAGAATACCAAAGAATAGATCGTGAATATTCTTGCACTAGGGACTATCCTGCTCCTTTTTGCTCTTAGATATCCTGTTTCACCTGATTGACTGATACCCACTGCTACGCAGAAGCAAGCTACACCCCAACCCCTCTCCCAGAGCGGGCGAGGGGCTTTCGAACCAGGATTGGATTGCAAGTCCCTTCGCCCCTCGTGGGAGAAGGGATTGAGGGATGAGGGGAAAAGATTTGTCAGTCAATCAGCCTGTTTCACTCTTTCTAGGCAATCTTTCTAAGCAAAACGTTAGTTTAGTAGTTTATGCTAGAGTTCATTTCGGAATTCTAACTAGAGTTCATGCCAGAGTTTATGTCAGAGTTCTTACAATTGAAAACGATCCTCCAACTTGCTCTAGAGGTCGAGATACATGAACATGTGAGGGGTATCTAGATAGTGGATCGACTCCCCTCGTTCTGCAAATCCAAACCGTTGATAGAAACCAATAGCTGATCTCCGAGACATGACTCTGAGTTGAGAGTAAGCCTGTTGCTTTGCTATGAGGATGACATGCTGCATCAAGGCCGAACCCACTCCCTGATTTTGGAACTCAGGCATCACCACAACATAAGCAATTCCGCCTAGCGTGGGAGATAACTCACGCAATCGAATCGAACCAACAATTGACTGACTCCTAATGTCGATCGCGATCAAGTGAACCACTCGATGATCATGCTGAAGATGATCATATCGATCGAATTCTGTCCCCTGTGGCATTCCCAACGGCTTTCTTAAAACAAGCCAGCGTTGGTACAACATCATTGCAAATTCTGGTGCAGTTTCGACCGCACGAATTGTAACTTTTCCGATAGTAGGTTGATTCATGAAATCAAGGCAGCAACCTGCAACAACACTCCATTATGCGCGTCTTCTAAAAGATCGGCGACATTGCCACCTGCCATACCCGATAGCCGTGCTCGTTTAGATGCAATCCATCGGTTGTCAACTGAACTCGCAGTTTGCCCTCCTGATCGGCAAAGGCAGGCTGAAGGTTGAAAAAATGAACACCTGCTTGATGAGTCAGATGAGCAATGTTGGTATTGAGCCGTCGAATCCGATCGGCCGGAATTGCCTCAAGGCGAGTGGGCAATACGGAAGCAACGTAAATCCGAGCATCAGGATGGGCAGCCTTAAGTCGTTGGATGATCTGCTGCAAATTGATCAAAATTTCCCGATGGGGTTTGCCTTGCCGCAAATCATTGATCCCTACCATCAGATAGATTTCATCAGGATTGGTCTGCTCTAGCATGGATAACCGTTGCAATACTCCACTGGTCGTATCACCCGGAATTCCCTGATTGAGCCAAAACCGATCGCGCGAAAGCTTTTCGGAAGGAAACCGATGGGCTAACGAATCTCCTAACAATACATTTAACCGTTGCGATCCCTGTCCGTCTGCCATCGCCTTGGCTTCATAATGCAGTAATTTTAGCCAGTCTTCATGCTGAGGGTGTTGGGTCGCAGTTTCCCAAATGTTCTGAAAGCTATGCGCTGGTAAACGAGTATAGATCTGCCCATGGCGCAAAGCTGCTAGGCGTTGGGCATACAGTTGGGATCCCGATCGCGGCCGAGCCATGGCTTGAATAGCTAGTTTTTGAGCCCAGCGGCTAAATTCAGGACGATGGAGGGCGATAGCCGGTGAGGTTTTCCTGGGTACAGCGCGAGAATGGCAGAGGCGATCGATCTGTCCAGCCTGATGAGTTCGTTCTGAAGCGATGGGTGGCTCTACCACCTTCCAACCAGGAATCTTCCCTTGCATTAACAGGCTAGCAGTGAGAACACATAGATCGCTCATGGCAAAGCTCGCGGTTGAGTCGCAGAATTGAGTCAAAAATGGAGTTGAAAAGCTATCCAGCCAGTAACTATCAGCCAGTAACTATCCAATCAGTAACTATCAGCCAGTAACTATCAGCCAGTAACTATCAGCCATGGTTGAAGAATAGAATTATCCTCTCCACTACGACAGGGGGCATCAGCACACTTAACCGGAATTTCACGGTTGCACTGGATCCGATGAAGGTTATTTGAGCAAGGATTCAATCTATTGGAATCGCCAAAAGTTTTATTCACCCAGTTTGGTAACTGAGGTTCTACGATCGAAAACGATCGGGTTGCCCGGACTAGCCTGGGCTGAGGCTCGGTAGAATGAGCCGCCACCAAGTGATAGTGCAATTATAGAGGGTGTAATGGCTAAGAGTGTAATGGCTAAGAGTGTGATAGCTGAAAGGACGATACGATCAGGATGACTGGCATTCCAGTTGGATGACACAAGACCCTGATTGACTGACCCATCTTTTCCCCTCATCCCTCAATCCTTTCTCCCACGAGGGGCGAAGGGACTTCCAATCCAATCCTGGTTTGCAGGCCCCTCGCTCGCTCTGGGAGAGGGGTTGGGGTGTCGCTTGCTTCTGCGTAGCAGTGGGTAGTTTGAGTTTTGTCAGTCAATCAGCATAAGACCAAAATTAATGCAGTGCTCAGGTGCAGAGGGAGGAAAGATGCTGGCTTATCTTTTAGCAATTGTGGTCGGATTGGGCAGTTTCGGACTCTATATGGCAGCTTTTTTCCTGCCAGAAATCCATCGTCGTTATGACTTGGTCTGGAGTGGCGTGGGGCTATTTTATGCGCTAGTACTGTGGGTTTGTGCCGGACGGATGACGGGGGCAGTGCTGCTAGGCCAGATGGCAAGTGTCTCGCTCTTGGGCTGGTTTGGCTGGCAAGCCTTAACGCTACGACTGGCTGAAACGCCGATCGATCAACGCACAGAATTGCCGCCTAACGCGCAGACTCCGACCGAAGTGCTGCAAATGAGCTTTGCCCAAATGCGCACTCATTTTCAACAAAGTGCCCATCGATCGCCTGCTGCTGCTGCGCTCAATCGTAATATTGATCGAATGGAGTCCAGTTGGATCAGTTTTACCAGTTGGATCAAAGCTTTGACTACAACCTTAAATTCACCTGTTCGCTCCAATTCGGAGATTGAACCATTATCAAATGATTTACCATCTCCTAATTTATCATCACCTGATTCATTACTAAATATATCGCTGGACTCCTTCCCTCAAACGACCACAGACAAGACTACTATCACAACGACTGCTCCAAAGTTATCTACACCGAACCTGTCTACACCGAACCTGGGATCTACTAATCCCCATCCTGTTTCAACTTCGGGATCCGGAGCTTCTCCTCAACCTTCATGGAATCAAGCCCAGACTCATCAAGATACGGCTACTTTCATCGATCGATCTGTGCCCTTTCCCACACGGATGCCAACCCCCAATCCAGCTCCTTCCGACCAGATAGTTCCGTCCCAGACTGATCCTGTGCCGCCGACAATCGACATTGCTGAACTTTGTGAAGCCCTAGAAGCGGAGAAGGCGGACTCAATCGAACCCTGAGTCAATGTAGAAATCAGCCGTGGTCAATATCCCTGAAAAATTGGTCAGTCGAGCCAGTGTAATTTTACCTGTTTGAATGACCAGTTCTGGAGAGGGGGTATCCGACTGGATCAACTGAAGTTGCTTAAACTGAAGGCGATCGGTCAATTGTAACCGATCCTGCTGTTGCCGAAAATCTTGAATCACCGCCACTCCATTCCGATCGAGCACAAATCGATCGCGACCTGTTCCACCTTTAAGGTGATTGATCCCACTGCCTCCCAAGAGCCGATCATCTCCGCGCCCGCCCACCAGCCAGTCTCTGCCAGCCTTGCCATGCAAACTATCATGGCCGCGATTGCCATCTAACCGATCGTTCCCTAAGCCACCGTGCAGATAATCATTGCCTCGATCTCCTCGCAAACTGTCTGCATCTCTTTCACCCCACAAAGCATCAAATCCGCGCCCACCCTGAAGCCGATCATGCCCCGCACCGCCCCAGAGATTGTTGGCTGCTGGATTCCCTTGCAATCGATCGGATCCAGCAGTACCAACTTGTTGGGATTGAAACCCATGTAACACTGCTCGGCTCGCATCAATCAATCCTGCCCCAGTGCGAAAATTACCTGGTGGATCGATCGGGGTCGCGGTTTGTTGCAAAATTTGCGTGATCGTTTGAGGTGAAATTTGAGCAGCAGTGGTGCGTCCAAGTCGTTGAAGCATCAGAGCTGCTACTCCGGCTGCATGGGGAACTGCCGCAGAAGTGCCTGCAAATGGGCGAAACGGATCAAAGGTAGTAGCCACCAAGTCAGGAGCTACCAATTCCGGTTTAAGGCGAATTTCAGGTGTAGATAGCCGATCGCCCGCAGCATCAAACAAGATGGGGGTGCCACCACGACTAGAAAATTCGGCCAAGCGTGGCAATTGGCGATCAAATCGAGATCCGCCCGGAAAGCGCACTGCGCCGATCGCAATAGCTCCTTTTGCATTAGGATGACCATAGATAGTGGCTGCTTCCGGCTCGCCAGGAACGTTCACATATTCATATAGCACATTTCGATCCCCATCATTTGCAGTACTAATCCACTGAAATTGACTGGGTCGATCGGATTGTTCGATGGGAGTGGTGCTGGCAACGACTAAATAAACCGTCTGCCGATTATTACTGGCATAAACCAGTTGTTCAAGTGCCTGTTCATTTTCACCTTCCCAGATTGGAGTAGAAAGTTTTATCAAATTCGCTGCTGTAACATCTCCTGGGAGACTCATCTTGCTATCTGGAAGTTGGGCTGGAAGTTGGGGCTGAGCCAGTAAAAATAACTTGAATGTCTGGTTGATTTGACCGATCGGTTGATCCCAACCTAAAAGGGGCGCAATTTGGGTGCCAAACGGCAGGGTGATATCTTGAAACAGATCGACTCCTGCTTCTGGATCAAAATCGTGCGCTTCATAGACTTGATCCTGAAAAACAAACTGACTACTCGGTCGGAAAATGCTGCGATAAGACCGATTACTATCATTACCGATCGCAGAGAAATATAAAATTCCTTGCTGGGCAACTTGCGTCACCGTTTGAGCCGCCAGACCATCCTGAAATAGGGGAGCTGCGAAGCCAACATCATCTACAATAATGTCAGCACCTGCCTTCACTAAAGCTTTCACTGCTTGAGCAAAACTCTGTTGTGTGATCAACCCCTGATTAGGTGCATAGGCGGTATGAAACAGCAACTCAGCTCCTGGAGCCAGATCGGTGATCACTTGCAGCATGGCCCGCCCTTCATCTGAGCCATTGCGGCGATCCCGCAGTACCCGGATAGGTCGCTGATAACCGAAAGGATTGCCTCGTCCGGGTAGATCTCCACTGCGCACGTTGGTGGCAGCTCCTTGCTTCACATTGAAGCTATCTGAAATCACCCCAACTTTAACGCCACGCCCATCCAAACGGAATTTGCGTCGTGCCATCTGGGCTCGCAGAATGCGATCACCCTGACTCGTGACTATACCTACCATGGAAAACTACCAATTCCTACCGCTGATTTTTGCCAAATGAGAACATCCAAGCGATGATTTCAGAAATTGAATAGAACGTATCCAGTCTGATTCCGGATGTTACTTCTCTCACCCTAGAAACTACCGGAAGAAGCCACCGCAAACCACAGGTAAATCGTTAAGGCAGCTTGTCCGCATCAGTTGATTACTTTGATTACTTTGGATGGTCTGAGGATTGTCACAAAGGGCTTAAGCCCCTTACCTGCTCAAGGGATTTCTACCAGACTCCTAAGTAGAGTAGAAAACTTGCGAGCCAGCACAACCTATCTCGATCGAGCAACCCAAGGCATTGTAGCGAAAGCCCTGTTTTGAACGCAAATGGTCTGAACGCAAATGGTCTGAACGCAAATGGTCTGAATGTGAATGGTCTGAATGCGAATGGTCTGAACGTAGATTCAAACCTCGCAACCCGGAAACCCATAATTCATCCAGGTGTGAATCAGAAAATGGTGCTCCAGAATACGTTAAATGCAAATCTCTGCCATAAATAGCGAGCCAACCAGCCAGCCAACCAGCCAGCCAACCAGCCAGCCAACCAGTCTCCAGCCGCGCTCGCTGCCAGTATCTGCCCCATTGAGTACCCCATTGAGTACCCCATTGAGAAAATATCCCCGAAGATAGCCCCCTTTGCGGTTGTGCATCTTCAGGGACAACCAGTAACGTAGCGATCGATCGCTGAACATAGGGCATAAATGCCCCTACTGGACGAATGAAACGAAACAAAGACGATAATTCAGGAAAATCCAGCCCTTGAGCCTGAGATTCAGACATAACTTAGCCCCAATGAGATCGCCAATCGGTAAATAAAGCACATTGCTATCAAACTGGGGGCTGAATGTCGGAATGCTACGAAGACGAACTCCGACTAGCCACTTCCAACCGATAACAGAGATCGTGCCAAAGAATCTGAACCTTGGAACGCGATTCCACGACACAGAGAACACAACGAAACCTCAGTATACACTCTGAGTTCACTTTGATGCAGATTGAGTTTATAACCCTTAAGAATTTTCTCATTTTCTGCCTGAAGGAGTGGGAAGGGTAGGGGGAGGTCGTGTAGGAAGAGTGGGAGTGGGAATGGAGAGTGGGAAAGGGGGAGGAGGCGAGCTAACCAGGGGAGCCGAGCATGACACTAGATTCACTAAACTGGCTAGTTGCAGCCAACGAGTTGAACCGGCGACGAGTTGTGGCTCATAATAATTCGATAAGATTTTTAAATGTCCTATTCTCCTGTATCCTGCCGTGACGCGAACAGAACCTGGAAGCTACAAAGAAACGGTGAATTTGCCCCAAACCAAGTTCGATATGCGGGCAAATGCGGTCAAGCGTGAACCCGAGCTGCAAAAATTCTGGGCAGAGCACCAAATTTACGAAAAGCTGGCGGCGCAAAATCCAGGGGAGCCATTTATTCTGCATGATGGCCCACCCTACGCCAACGGCGCGATCCACATGGGGCACACGCTCAACAAGGTGCTGAAGGACATTATCAACAAATACCAGATGCTGCGCGGGCGGAAGGTGCGCTATGTACCGGGCTGGGACTGCCATGGGCTGCCAATCGAGCTGAAAGTGCTGCAAGAGATGAAGCCAGAGGAGCGCCAGTCGCTCACCCCAATCGAATTGCGCCAGCGGGCCCAGGCTTGGGCCTCAGAGCAGCAACAGCAGCAGGCAGATAGCTTTAAGCAGCTAGGGATTTGGGGCGACTGGGAGCATCCCTACCTGACGATGCAGCCAGCCTACGAAGCAGCCCAGATCCATGTGTTTGGGCAAATGGCACTGAAGGGCTACATCTACCGGGGGCTAAAGCCGGTCTACTGGAGTCCCAGTTCCCGCACGGCGTTGGCTGAGGCAGAGCTGGAATATCCTGACAAGCACACTTCCCGTAGCGTCTATGCTGCCTTCCCGATCGTGGAACTGGCCGAGGCGGCGGCGGCATTCCAGCCCTACTTTGAGAATTTGGGTGTGGCGATCTGGACGACAACCCCTTGGACTTTGCCGGCCAACTTAGCAGTCGCCGTCAATCCCAGCCTGATCTACGTCGTCGTTGAAGTCAAGGGCGACAACCCCAGCCAGTTTCGCTACCTGATCGTGGCCAAGGAGCTGGTGGAAAAGCTGTCCGACACGCTGGGGCTAGATTTGGTGGTGCAGGCAGAACTGCCGGGCAAAGCGCTGGAGCATACGGTCTATCAGCATCCCCTGTTCGATCGGCAGAGCGAAATTTTGATCGGCGGTGACTATGTGACAACCGAATCCGGCACGGGTCTGGTGCATACGGCTCCCGGCCATGGTCTGGAAGACTTCGGGGTGGGGCAACGCTACGGGCTGCCGGTGCTGTCTCCGGTCGATGATGAGGGCAAATTCACAGCCGAGGCCGGGCAATTTGCCGGACTGCAAACCGTGGATCAGGTGATCAGCGAAAAAGGCAAGGTGAAATTCAAGCTCAGCACTGGCAATGCGGCGGTGATTCAAGCCCTAGAGGAAACCCAATCCTTGCTGAAGCAGGAAGCCTACGATCACCGCTATCCCTACGACTGGCGCACCAAACAGCCGGTGATGTTCCGGGC
>JALOOM010000112.1 GCA_025454395.1 Elainella sp. Prado103 | reverse complement strand
CAGTGGAGGCATCTAGGATAATCGAATCCGATTAAAATGAGAAGAATTCTGCACCTAATGACCGTTAAATCTCATCATTCGGCAAAAGGGAACCCTGAAGATGAACTCATTTTTAATCAAAGAGATAGCCGAAACCCTACATCTTCAAGCGATCGACCCAGAAGAACGGTTTATGACTAGCGGTGTAAGCTGGCAGCAATATGAGACGCTGTTGGATCAATTGGGAGATAGCCCCTCGTACCGCGTGGCCTATTTAGAGGGCGAGTTAGAAATCATGGCTCCGAGTCGTAAACATGAATTAAGCAAGGACAACATTGGGAGGCTGTTGAGCGCTTATTTTGAAGAAACCCGAACTCGCTTTTATGGGCTAGGATCCACAACCTTTCGCCAAGAATTCAAGCAGAGAGGAGCCGAACTGGATGCCTCCTACTGCATTGGCACGAATAAAGAGTTTCCTGATTTGGCGATCGAGGTCGTCGAAACGAGTGGCGGCATCGACAAGCTAGAGGTATACAAAGGTTTAGGAGTGCTGGAGGTCTGGTTTTGGCAACGGCAGCAGTTTTCGGTCTATCGGCTGCGGGGAGAGCAGTATGACATGATCGCCACCAGTGAGGTGCTGCCTCAGATGGATCTGACCTTATTGGCAGCTTATGTGGAACATCCTGAACCGTTGGATGCGGTGTTGGAGTATCGGGAGCGGGTGAGAGCACAGCTTCGGGCTAACCAAATCCAACTAGAATGAGAAGCATCCTGCACCTAATTATTGTTGCATGCCTGCCAAAGACCTCTTCCACGATGCTGTCAAACATGCCTTGCTGCAAGAGGGCTGGGTGATTACGCATGATCCGCTTTCGCTGAAGGTCGGGCGAAAAGATCTGTTTGTGGACTTGGGGGCTGAACGATAAATCGGAGGTAATTGTGTAATGGATCGATGAGAGAAGTATCGGCAAATTATTCGGCAAGTTCTCATGCCTTATGTCCATATTTCCTATGCCAATATGGAGGGTCACAACCAGGCGGCCTTCGATCCAGAAACCGACCAGTATTTAATTGTTTCGACAGGCTGGAGCCAACAGAGACGGATTCATGGATGTTTGATTCATGTCAGTATTCAGGATGGCAAGGTAGGGATTCAACGAGATGGCACTGAAGTCGGGATTGCCAATGAGTTCGTGCAAGCTGGGATTCCTAAAGACGAGATTGTGTTAGGGTTTCATGAGCCAGAGATTCATCCCCATACTGGGTTTGCAGTGGCTTAAATTTTTTGTTTGCATTCCGATACAAATAAAACCAGTTCGACGTGACCAAGGGACAGTCAGGTGAAGCAGGCGTGCGGTAAAGATGCACCGCTGACAGTGGCGGTTGTCACAGAACAATTTACGAACGCTAGCTTTCAGTGTCACGGCACATTCTGTCCAGTACCAAAAGCTGGGAAGAACCCAAAATAGTTGACGTTTCATAAGTGATCACCCTACCCATCAGCCCGATCGCTCCAACTCAGACCCCCTAGCCCCATTTCCCCCCATCCCCACACCAAAACCCCGGCAACTTCCACTCTGGATCGCTTGGGAATCCCATACTCGAATCCGGCGATCGTGCCTCAGGGTAGCAATGCGCTGACCATCATCACTCACTTGAACAGCATCCAATGATCGATCAAGAAAAGGAAACCAGCCCAGTTGCCCTTTTAAGGGTGCTGTTTGACCCTTAGAATTCCATACAAATGCAATGCTATCCAGAACCGAAACAAATTGATCGGCGTGACGACTGGTACACATTTGGCTGCTGAGATCACCGATGATTGATCCGTCAGCAATGGACAACGGGGATTTCTAGTCTTCCTGCTCCATAACGTCTCCGCACGTAAACCTCAATAATATTCGACTCACCATAAAGTCGTATCCCCTATCTGCCGATGAGCGTTGAGGATGTACATCATTCCACCCCGTCCCAGTTTGCGGGTTTCAATTACGAGAAACAGGTAAAATAGAGACATGAGCACTCACGACCCGCCAACCTTCTGGAGTTCGCATCCACGTTTGGCTTTGCCGACCATGCTGTCCTGGACGTTTAAACTCGGTGTTAGCAGTTGCAAAATCATATCCGTAGGTGGTGATCACTGTATTGACTAAATCACGGGCTAAATTACCTGCTGGGCGAACATTCCGGAAAGCAGCAATTGCCTCATAGCCGTGTAAATTCTCAGCGATCCCATAACGAACAGTATGAGAAGTATTCCAAAATAGCTCATTTAGAACAGCTACATCATTGTTGACCAAAGCGGTCTCATAACGTTCGAATATGGCTTTCATTTCATCTAAGACTTCTGGAATATTAATATCCATAACTTTCGAGATTACCTATTTCAAAAAATCATCGCTATCTATTTAAGCATAAATTAGTCAATCGCTCCCAGCATTCTTAGAGCTGCCGATTGAGCATTCGTTAGTCCGATCGCTTGCGTGATGATCATCCCTTCATAAGGACGAGAAATTCGCAGCATGGGCTGGGGCTCCGCTGGCATTAAGTTCGAATCTAGCTGCTGCCAGAGTTTGATGGTTTCATCCTGGCTACAACTGGCTAAGGTTTGACCATCCGGACTATAGGTCAAAAATCGTACCCAGCGATCGTGCCCTTTCACCTGGGTTAAACACTCACCCCTCAAGTTCCAAAGCTTGATTTGGGCATCGGTGCCACTGCTGACAAATTGTTCTCCCTGCGGATGAAACGCAACGGACAATACCGCACCCTGGTGGGCAGAAATCGTTTGCATACATTGTCCAGTTTGGGTATGCCAACATTTAATTACGCCATCCGCACTACCACTCACCAATATTTGCCGATCGGGACTAAAGGCGACACAGCGAATCCAGCTTTCATGCCCGATGAGCGTTTGCAAACAATATCCTGTCTCTACGTCCCATAGCTTCACGGTTTGATCTTGGCTACAACTCGCGAGTTGCTGACCATCCGGGCTGAGAGCAATACACCAAACACCGCCACTATGCCCCTTGAGGGTTTGAGTGCAAGAGCCAGTCGATCGATGCCACCGTTTAATGGTACCATCCAGGCTGCCACTCAATAGGGTCTGCCCATCCACAAACAGCACTGACAAAACTGCATCCTTGTGTCCCGTCAGGGTTTGCACCAGCTTGCGTTGCCGCATATCCCACAATCGAATCGTTTGATCTTCGCTGCCACTCGCCAATAGTGGTTCGATCGGGCTAAAGGCCACTGACCAGATCCAGTTCGTATGGCCACTCAGCGTGCCCAGCACCGCTCCTGTCTGCCGATCCCAGAGTCGAATCAGCCGATCCTGACTGCCACTCGCCACCCAATGGGCTGGATTCTCTGAATTCTCGATCGCGGTTTGACCACTGCAATGCTCCAGAGTCCAGTGGGTTGGAGCCGCAAATGCCACTGACCAGACCCCATTGCTGTAGCCCCGCAGCGTTTTGAGACAGAGACCCCGTTGGCTATCCCACAAAATCACTGACTGATCTTCACTCCCGCTTGCTAACAAGCCTGACTCAGGACTGAAGGCCAGTGCTGAAATCCAACTTTGATGCCCTGCTAATACTCGCAACAATTCTCCAGTCTGATAATCCCAGAGCCGCACCCGTTGATCCGTACTGCCGCTGGCAATCCGCCGCCCATCAGGGCTAAAAGCGATCGCCCGTACTGGCTGGGGATGAGACAATACCCGTAGACAAACCCCGGTGTCCACTTGCCACAGCCTGAGGGAACCGTCACTGCTCCCACTCGCCAACGTTGAACCATCCGGACTGAACCCGATCGACCAAATCCAGTCGTGATGACCTGACAAAACTTGGGTACAGATCGCTGCCTCTAAGCTGATCTCCCAGAGCCGAATCGTGCCATCGTAGCTGCTGCTGGCTAATTGCCAAGTGCTGACAGCGCCGCTAAACCAGTTGGGCGAAAACGCGACCGATCGTACCTCATCGCTGTGGGCTTCAAGCTGATGGAGTAGTTCTCCGCTCCGCAGGTGCCAGATCCGAACGAGGTGATCTTCGCTGCCAGTCGCCAACAGTTGACCATCCGGACTAAATGCCACTGAAAAGACTCGATCGCGGTAGCCCGCAAAGGTTTGAACGGGTTCACCAGTCTGGACATCCCATAGCGTAACCGTCCGATTCGCACAGCTCGCTAACCATTTCCCATCCGGACTAAACGCGACCGACCAAACCCAGCCTTGATGGACTCGACTACTCCAAAACTGTTGCCCATCCGAGACTTGTCGCAAGCGAATCTCATGATTGACATCGCCAGTGGCTAACCACTTACCATCTGGGCTGAAGGCAACGGTTAATACTTGACTAAATACCTCTGTGAATACAGATCGCGTTAAATCTGCTGCTTGAAAGTTCACACCTTGCAAACAAATCCCTTTTAAGTAAGCATTCCAAACGGTCAGGTTCGAAAAATCCCAACCCGTCAGATCGATTTTTAACTGACACAGAAGATTCAGCAAATTGCCTCCAGCATACCCCATTTGCCCAAGGGAGAGGTGCCGTAGCATTTGCAATAATTGGGACAATTGGCTGGTGAGTTGCGCAAGGCTGTAATGCTTCAAGAGGCGATCGGCTAAGGGATTTACAATGAGCCGCACTTGGGTTTCTCGCACATAGTCTTCAGCTTGAGCCTGAATTAATGCATAGGCCATCAACGTGGCTGGGAATGAAGGAGCCAACGGGTGATCATGCAGGATTTCCTGTTCAATCTGCTGAAGCAAGCGCTCAGTGACATACTCCATCACAGCCGGTTGCAATGTGAAACAGATCTGGGTTTTCTCAGGTTGCACCACCTTTTCCAGCAGATAACGACGTTCCAGAGCGGTCAAAGCTTCTAGAAATTGCGCCAGGGGCACTACTGGAAATAGTTGCAATCGAAGTTGAGAAAGCGGAATCGGTTGTCGGACGATCGCTAACCAGAACATTATCTGCTGTTCTAACGAGGATAATCGCTGGAATTGTTGTGATAATAAATCTTGAATATCACCAAATACAGAAGTACCTGCTTGTAGACATTCCCAAAAGCTAGATAGATCGCCATTGAATAAGTCTTGAATGACAGCCGCCACCATTTTCAAAGCCAGCGGGTTACCAGCATAATGATCAACTAACCCTTGCCACTCTTGCTCCGATCCCGTGAAATCTCCTTTACATTTACAAATTTCTTGCCCAACATCAGCCGATAAACCCGTTAACCGCAGGGAACGGACTGCCAACGCTTTACCTTCCAACGCCGCAATTTCCTTAGGCTTTTCACGGCTCGTCAACACGACAATACTTTGATGATCGGAGTCACCAATCCAATGCCAGAGTTGGCCATAGCCTTCATAGCCTGCCAGATAGCCGCCCTCACAATTTCCCTGTTGCATGATGGTTTCGGCATTGTCCAATAGGATCAGACAACGGGTTTGACGCAAATAGTTCAGGAATTGTCTGAGCCGACCATCCAGAGAATCGGCTAGCTCGATCGGTTGATTGGCCAAAACTCGAATCAGATCGGCCAGCAAATCTAGTAAGGGCGGTGCATTCCGTAACGATCGCCAAATCACATGGGTGAGGGGAGAGGCTATGGATGGCAGTAAAGAGGGGAGGGAGGATGGGCGGGATAGGGTCGAGGCATTGGGGATCGACTGGGAATCTAATTGTGCGGCAATCAACTGCTTAGCAAACCGCACGGAAAGCGAAGTTTTGCCAATTCCCCCCATGCCAAACAAACCAATCAACCGGCAGCGAAGATTTGATTCAGACGGATTTTGTACCCACTGTTCTAGCAGGGCTAATTCAGATGCGCGACCAAAAAAGATTTGAGCATCGGTTGCGCCTCCCCAATCACAGTGAGGGGCGAGGATAACAGGGTTAGCAACTGTTCCACAGGGAGTTGCAGAAGGGGTTTCAGAAATAGCGCCAGAGATGGCTCCAGAGATAGACTCAGGAATACCAGAGATAGCTCCAGAGCCCATCCAACCGTGCGATCGATCAAAACTGCCATTTCGGACAGCCTCAGTCACCATTGGATCGATCCGCTGACGCAAAATTAATTGGATGTTTTGCTTCGTCACCTTCTCGTTCAACGCCTGAGACAACAACTGCCAGAGCTGTGAGCCCGTCTGTTTGACATATCCCAGCTCGTAGCCTGAGTCGTTTGCAATCTCGACATACGATCGATCTTCCCAAGCCTGGATAAAAACTATTTTCTGGAGTTTACTTAACCGTCCTTTTAAGGTTGATTTAACAGCCAACTCAACCATTGCAAGCGCTTCTTGGGAATTCATGGTGCTCAGGCAGGCAAATCAATGCCACCAAATTTAGTTAGATTTCATTAAATTTAATAATTAAGTTGAATATTGCTAAACTTAGCGCGATTGAGGGCTTCTCGTATCGATCAACGTTGCCGCTCTAATCTATAAATTGATTCTAATTGATTCTATAGGTCGATCGCTTCAACCTAATGAGTGCGCCAGCAGAACACCAGCTAAAGGATTCAAGAGGATAGGAGCATTAGCAAGGGGGAAAGCCATCATAGAAGAGAAAATTAACTTGATTCAATATCCTATCGGTTCGTTGTTCGAGTATTTGTAATTTATGCAACATTATTTCTGCTAAAATCATGCCTGTGCCCCCATTTACCACTTCGCACTTTTTTCGCACCTTTTTCGCACCTGATCGAACTTTAGATTGGGTGTCGCTCTGGTAGACTTTAGCTCATCCTAAAATCTACGGTTTTGTTTTTAAGGAGGCACCCAGTGAGCATGAGGCTACACCTATCCCGTCGTCAGGTGATTCGAGGGCTACTGGCCACCACTGCCTTTGGAGCAACCGTTAAGCTTGGAACTGGCTGTGCCGCATCCAGCAGCGATACGGTCGCTACAGACGATCAGCCGATCACCCTAGGCTTCATCTATGTTGGACCGAAAGATGATTATGGGTATAACCAAGCCCATGCCGAAGGAGCTGCCCAGATTGAATCAAAATTTAGCTGGGTTAAGCTGTCAGAAGAAGCCAACGTGCCAGAAACAACTGCTGTCGCTGAGTCGATGCGGAGCATGATCGATAGCGATGGGGCCCAAGTCTTGTTTCCCACTTCTTTTGGCTATTTCGATCCTCATATTTTGAAACTAGCCACCGAGTATCCCGAAGTTCAGTTTTTCCACTGTGGTGGGCTTTATCAAGAAGGAGTCCATCCCAAAAATGTCGGCAGCTACTACGGTTATATTGACGAAGCACAGTATGTCGCTGGGATCGTGGCTGGGTTAACGTCCAAAACGGGTAAGCTTGGGTTTATTGCGGCTAAGCCGATCCCACAAGTTTTGCGTAACATCAACAGCTACACCTTAGGAGCCCGCAGTGTCAAGCCCAGCACCACAACTCAGGTGATATTCACTGGCAACTGGGCTGAACCGATCAAAGAAGCAGAAGCCACCAACAGTATGGTCGATCAGGGCATTGATGTAGTCACCTGTCACGTTGATAGTCCGAAAGTCGTTATGGAAACGGCAGAAAAGCGTAGTATTTTCTGCACGGGCTATCATGCCAACCAGTCTGCCCTGGCTCCTAAAGGTTACCTGACTGGTGCTGAGTGGGATTGGGCTAATCTCTATGCCCAAATTGCCGAAGATGTCAAAGCAGGTAAAACCTTGACAGAGGGTGGGATTCCCCACTTATTGCGGGGTGGGCTTAAAGATGGATTCTGTAAAGTCTCTGATTATGGACTGGCTGTCAGTAGCGAGGCTAAACAGGCTGCGGATGAGGCAAAAGCCAAACTGATGGATGGTCGCTTAGTCATCTACAAAGGAGAAATTAAAGACAATACGGGAGCTGTCGTTGTAGCTGCGAATGAAGAATTAAAGCAACTTGATCCAAAGTTGGAAAGCATGAATTACTTGGTTGAGGGAGTGCTCGGATCGGTCGGCAGCTAAATCAGTGGTTGTCCAGTCAGCACGTCACCCTGTTCAGACATCCGTGAAGACTTGACTCAGCGATCAGATGGATCATTCTTGAGATTTTATCTATGTCTTGGCGAACTATTGCTTGGCGTAAAACCCTAGAATCGACCTTGATTCCCTTCGGGGCTATTCTGGTGGGATTGCTCCTGTTTGGGGTTTTCTGTGCCGTCGCAGGTGCCAATCCCTTTGCAGTGTATGGATCGATCTGGAAGTCGGCGTTTGGGAAATGGAGTACGTTCCAGAATACGTTAATTCGGGCGGCTCCCCTGATGCTGAGTGCTCTCTGTACCGCGCTACCGGCTCGTTTAGGGCTGGTGATTATCGGTAACGAGGGGGCTTTGGTGATGGGTGGTTTGGCGGCCGTCTCGATCGGGCTCGCCATCGGAACTGCGGCTCCACCTTTGATGGTGCAGATTGCCATGGGCTTGGCTGGGATGGCTGCGGGCGGAATTTGGATCGCCTTTGCTGGGGCATTGCGGCACTACCGAGCTGTTAACGAAACTATTAGTAGTTTGCTCCTCAACTACATTGCGATCGCCCTGCTCAACCATCTGGTCGGTGGCCCAATGCGAGATCCCAGTTCGCTTAACAAGCCCTCCAGCTATCCTTTAGCCGCTGTTAATATGCTGGGTACCATTCCTGGCACTCGCGTTCACTGGGGCTTAGTGTATGGCTTGATCGCCTGCATCATCGCCTATGTTCTCATCCAACGCACCACCTTTGGCTTTGCAGCTCGCACGGCCGGAGGTAACATTCGCGCTGCCCGGATTGCTGGGTTGCCAGTCGGGCAGTTAACGCTGATCATTTGTTTCCTGGCCGGATCCTGTGCAGGTCTGGCAGGGATGGTGGAGGTAGCTGCTGTGCAGGGATCGGTGAACGAATCGTTGAATGTAGGGTACGGTTATGGGGGAATTTTGGTCGCCTTTGCTGCTCGTCATAACCCGATCGCAGCCATTTTCATGGCATTGTTGGTGGGAGGAATTTTAGCCAGTGGTGGTAGTTTACAGCGTACCCACGGTCTGCCCGATGCTACAGTCTTGGTGTTTCAAGGACTCGTATTTCTAGTTGTTCTCTATAGCGATTCCCTTTATGGTAGATTTTCGTTCTTTAAGGAGAAGCCGCAGTTAGTTGCGCCTCCGTCACCGCCTCCCAGTCCGGGTCAAGAGTCTGTGATCGTTTCTTAATTTAGCTTGGAGTCTTCATGGCAGCAGAAACAACCGCATTAGGATGGTGGGGAGTACTTTTAGCGATCGTGGCTGGCACCATGCGCGGTGGCACTCCCTTCCTGTTTGTCAGTTTAGGAGAATGCTTAACCGAGAAAAGCGGCAAGATTAACCTGGGATTGGAAGGCACGCTGCTGACGGGTGCGATGACCGCCTATGCCATCTCCTATCTGACTGGATCGCCTTGGCTGGGGGTATTGATGGCGGGATTAGCCGGTCTCATGCTGGGGGCAATCCATGGTTGGCTATCTCAACAACCGCGCGTCAATGATGTCGCCGTTGGGATCGCCATGATTGTGTTTGGCAGTGGTATTGCCTTCTTTTTGGGAAAACCCTTCATTCAGCCTTCTGCTCCCCAATTACCGACCATCAACCTCAGCAATGCCGCCATGCCACCCGCTCTACAGGCGGCTCTGCAAATTAGCCCCTTGTTTCTCTTGGGATTAGGGATCGCACCGTTAATGTCGTGGTTTTTCCGTTCTACCCGCTGGGGGCTTTACATTCGGGCCGTTGGTGATAGTCCTGATGCTGCCAGAGCCATGGGAGTATCTATCTTTAAAGTGCGTCTGTTGAGTGTGATGATCGGTAGTTTTCTGGCAGGTATTGGTGGGGCTTCCCTCTCCCTCTACTATCCGGGGGTTTGGACAGAGCGGATTTCTAGCGGACAAGGGTTAATGGCGGTTGCGTTAGTGATTTTTGCAGGTTGGAAGCCCGTCCAGTGTTTGTGGGCATCGCTGCTGTTTGGTGGAGCCCAAGCCTTAGGTCCAGCTCTGCAATCAGTTGGGATTCAAGAAGGCTATTACCTTTTCAATGCAGCACCTTACATCTTAACCTTACTGATCATGATCTTGACCTGTTCTCCAAAACGTACTCTTTCTGGTGTTCCAGGCGCATTGGGAACTGACAATTAATGATCTATCTATTCATTCGGCTCGCTAGAATTCAATTCATCACTTTTTAGCCATCGGAGTGTTACAATGGGACGTTTCGTTGAAGCCGATCCATATCCCTATCCGTATAATGGAGAGTTGCATCCTCATAACACGGTTGTGTTAGTGATCGATATGCAGGTCGATTTTTGTGGACGGGGTGGATATGTCGATAAAATGGGTTACGATCTCTCTCTAACAAGAGCCCCGATCGAACCCATCTCCAATGTTCTAGCGGCAGCTCGAACGGCGGGCTACCCGATCATGCATACCCGCGAAGGGCATCGTCCTGACCTCTCCGATCTACCGGAAAACAAGCAGTGGCGATCCCGACAGATTGGGGCAGGCATTGGCGATCTCGGCCCTTGTGGCAAAATTTTGGTGCGGGGCGAACCGGGCTGGGAAATTATCCCTGAGCTGATTCCGCTACCTGGCGAAGTGATTATTGATAAACCGGGGAAAGGTTCTTTCTACGCCACCGATTTAGACTTAATTCTCAAACGTAAAGGCATCCAGAATATTGTGTTAGCCGGTGTGACCACTGATGTCTGTGTACATACCACCATGCGAGAAGCCAACGATCGCGGCTATGAATGTTTGCTGCTGTCTGACTGTACCGGGGCTTCCGATTATGGCAACCATCTCGCCGCTTTAAAAATGGTGAAGATGCAGGGGGGCGTTTTTGGTGCCGTTGCCGATTCCTATGCTTTTATCGAAGCCATTCACTAAGTGATCTCCCAGATACTCAACATCCTGTCATGAACATTGCTCCTGCGGTTTCTCCGGCTACTCTGCTCCAACGTCCACCTGATCTGCAAGTGATCGGACTGACCAAACAATTTGGTCACTTTGTCGCCCTGGATCAAGTCTCGCTGCACCTTAAACCCGGCACTTTTCATGCCCTGCTGGGCGAAAATGGAGCGGGCAAAAGTACGTTGGTAAAATGTGTGATGGGCTTCCATGCCCCTACGAGCGGCGAAATTTTGATCGATAGTCAGCCGGTGCCGATCCATAGCCCACGCGATGCTCACCATTATGGGATCGGCATGGTCTACCAGCACTTTACTTCGGTGCCTGCTATGACCGTGGCTGAAAATTTGGTGTTGTCTCGTTATGATAGCCCCAACCTGATTAGTTGGAAACAGGAGATGGAGTCGCTGCGATCCTTCATGGATTCGGCCCCGTTTCAGGTACCCCTGGAGTTACCGATCGCTCAACTCGCAGCCGGACAGAAGCAAAAGCTAGAAATTCTTAAGCAGCTTTATTTGCAGAGCCGCATTCTCATTTTGGATGAACCGACCTCCGTGTTGACCCCTAACGAAGCCGATGAGGTATTGGGCTTGTTGCGGGAACAGGTGACAGCAGGGGGGCTGAGTGTGTTGATGATCTCGCACAAGTTTCGGGAGGTGACGGCTTTTGTTGATGAGGTCACCGTGCTGCGAAAGGGGCAATTCGCGGGTCATGGTTTAGTTAAAGATCTGACGATTTCAGATATGGCTGAGATGATGATGGGTGAACGCCGTGATCCTACATCGGTTAATAAAGTTGTACATCACTCACCTACACCCATTCTAGAAGTGATTAATCTTCACGCCAATAAAGATAACGGAGTAGAAGCATTTACCGATGTGAATTTAACCGTCTATAGCGGCGAGATTGTCGGGATTGCTGGCATTTCAGGCAATGGACAGCGGGAATTAGTAGAAGTACTGGCCGGACAGCGCGATCCCAGTGCGGGTCAAGTGGTGATTAATGGCAGTCCCTATCGGGCAACTCGTTCAGAAATGTATCAGCATCAGGTTTACGCCCTACCGGAAGAACCGCTGCGGAATGCCTGTGTGCCTCACATGACTGTGGCAGAAAATATGGCCCTCCGGAGCTTCGATCGCCCACCGCAATCCAATGGCTTCCTGCTGGTGCTGCGAGCGATCCGGGAGATGTCGTTGGGGTTGATCCAACAATTTTCAGTCAAGACTCCTTCCCCAGAGACCCCTGTAGGCTACCTGTCGGGGGGCAATGTGCAACGAACGGTTTTAGCGCGTGAACTTTCATCCGATCAAATCAAGTTGTTGATCGCAGCCAACCCCTGCTTTGGACTGGATTTCGCAGCAGTAGACTTTATCCACACACAAATTGTCGAGGCCCGGAATCGCGGTGTCGCAATCCTATTGGTCAGTGAAGATCTAGACGAATTGCTGAAGCTCTCGGATCGAATCATCGTGATCAGTGCAGGACAGTTTGTTTACGAAAGTCCTACCGCCACGGCTGATTTCGCCACGATCGGCCGCAGTATGGCCGGCCATTAAGCTGTGCTCCACTCTAGACCCCCACCCCCATTCTGGTGTAACCCATGGTTGCCATCTCCGCCCAACCCTACCCCTATGCCCTGCCCGATCGGCTCTCCCAGCTTGGCTTAGTCATCATTGACATGCAGCGTGACTTTTTGGAACCTGGCGGATTTGGGGATGCTTTGGGCAACGATGTGGCGCGGCTCCAGGCGATCGTGCCCACCCTCAAAACGCTGCTGACTATCTGCCGCAGTTTACAAATGCCAATCATTCATACTTTAGAATGTCATCAACCGGATTTGTCTGACTGCCCAACTGCTAAGCTGCATCGGGGGAAGGGGGCTCTGAAAATTGGGGATCCAGGCCCAATGGGGCGAATTTTGATCGCTGGAGAGCCCGGAAACGCCATCATTCCAGAACTAGCGCCCTATCCAGATGAGATCGTGATTCCTAAGCCGGGCAAAGGAGCATTCTATCACACGTCTCTAGGAGAAAGGCTGGCCGATCGCGGTATCACCCACCTGTTGATTACCGGAGTCACCACAGAGGTCTGTGTGCAAACAACAATGCGGGAAGCGAACGATCGGGGCTATGAATGTTTGATGGTGGCAGACTGCACCGAGAGTTATTTCCCAGCGTTTAAGCAGGCAACGTTGGAGATGGTACGGGCTCAAGGTGGGATCGTAGGCTGGACGGCTGACTCAGAGGCAGTGATGGCAGGATTGACTCAGTTGGCAAACATCTGAACTATCAAGTCGGCAAATTCGGCTTAATCACCCGTGCCGGAACCCCAACTGCGACAGAATTAGCCGGGATATCTTTCGTCACCACTGCCCCTGCCCCCACGATCGTATTATCACCAATTTTGGTACCATCCATCACTTTCACCCCGCAGCCGAGCCAACAATGATTACCAATCTCAATGCCTTCTCGGCTCAGCCCATAGGAGCGGTGGTTGTTCGAGAAAATGCCGCTATGGGCCGCAATTAAGGTGTGGTGTCCGATTTTGATCGGCCCGGGGCCAGCCACACAAACATAGGCTCCTAAATAAGCATGATCGCCAATTTCAATCCAGCAATCATCTTCGGGTACATTGATATCCACACCTCGATCCAGACACACACCATTGCCCAAGCTCAGCCGACTGTTGCGCGTTTTCACGTTCAACCGCACATCCCGCAAAATTCGTACCTCATCACCCAGCTCGATCGCATCTGCCCCCAGAAATTCGCAACCGCGCTGAATATAAACGTTGCGACCCATCCGAGCAAACAAATGGGGATAGATCAGCTTTCTTATCTGCACTCCCAAGGGGCGAGGAATATCGCTGAGGAGACTGAGCATCAGCAGTTCCAATAATCGCTGCCGGGTAGAGGGCGATCGATCTGGAGTCATTTTCTGCTCAGATAGGTGATCATGAGCCGGAGCTCAAATTTTGTCCAAGCTTCATCGAATTGGCAATAGATTAAAGATTCTGATAAGTTTAATTACTTCTATCAACAATTATTGAACTCAGGTTGGTAATTCCTATGGATTCAATTACTTCTACTCTATTAATCTTCAACTTGTCCTACGATCCTGCCTTGGCAGACCTACTGGATTGGAGTTTTGTATTTGGCTTTATGGGGCTCACTTTATTGGTGACCTGGCAAATTTTTAGCCGCTCAAATCCTAAATGAGGTCAGGATCAAAGGTTTTCATCTGCATTCAGGGAACATCCATCCCAACTTCTACTTCTGGACTAGCATTGCCTCAAAACACCTACGGCTAGCTTGATCGGCCGCCTGGATCAGCTCTCCCATGGGTGAGGTTGAATCAACTGCTCAGAAATCGGTTGGACAGCCAGTTGAATAGCCAGGTGGACGGCCGGTTGGACAGCTAGTTGGACAGTCGGTTGGGCAGTCGGTTGGACAGACTGGCAGTACTTTCCTAGACTTACCCTTCCGGATCCTCTATCCAGAGGCAACTCGACAAAACCGGGGACTAATGTTACATCTGCTAAGGAATAAAAATTAAATAACTTGTGGCTAAGCGGTCATTCCGGTATACCCGGATATCCGCAACTTCAAGATTGGATCACTTTCTTAAGAATTCTCTAGAAAGTCCAATAAACGGTACAGTAAGGACAATCCATTCCCAAGCAAGCTCTCATGCGTATTCTGTTGGTTTATCCCCGTTTCCCCCAAAGCTTTTGGTCGTTTGAACGGGCTCTAGAATTGGTTGAACGCAAGGCACTACTCCCGCCTCTTGGGTTAGTCACTGTCGCTGCGATCTTGCCACCAACCTGGGAGTATAAGCTAGTCGACAAGCTGCCAAACAACGGGGCAAAAAAGTGGCCGTAGGTGGGCCCTATGCTTCCGCTATGCCTCAGGAAGTTCAGGGGTTTGGGGTCGATTACATGATCTTGGGAGAAGGGGAAATTACCCTACCGATGTTTGTGGAAGCTTTAGAGCGCGGTGAACCCCAAGGACATTTCACCACCACCGAGAAACCGGATGTGACCATTACGCCCATCCCGCGCTATGAACTGCTGGAGATGGATGCCTACGACAACATGTCGGTGCAGTTTTCGCGGGGTTGTCCGTTCCAGTGTGAATTTTGCGACATTATCGTTTTATATGGGCGCAAACCACGCACCAAATCACCGGAACAGTTTTTGGCGGAACTGCAAAGGCTATACGATTTGGGGTGGAGACGGAGTGTGTTTCTGGTGGATGACAACTTCATCGGCAATAAGCGCAATGTCAAGCTGCTGCTGAAGGAGTTGAAAACCTGGATGATCGATCGCAGCTATCCTTTCTTTCTCAACACGGAAGCTTCCGTCGATTTGGCTCAGGATGAAGAACTGATGGAGTTGATGAGTGAATGCAACTTCAACGCCGTATTCTTGGGGATTGAGACCCCTGACACGGACAGCCTGGCCGTCACGAAAAAATTCCAGAATACGCGCGATCCATTGATTGAATCAGTGCAGAAAATTATGCGCTATGGCTTGCGAGTCACTGCGGGCTTTATTATTGGTTTTGATGGCGAAAAGGCAGGGGCAGGCGAGCGCGTGATCAAATTCGTCGAGGAAACTCCGATTGCGCTAGCCATGTTCAGTATGCTGCAAGCCCTGCCCGATACTGCTCTATGGCATCGCCTCAAAAAAGAAGGGCGCTTACTGGATGAGGGAGCCAACATTAACCAGACGACGTTGATGAACTTTGTGCCCAGCCGCCCGATCGAGGCAATCGCCCAGGAATATATCCAGGCTTTCTGGGAGCTGTATGATCCCCAACGTTATCTCGATCGCACCTATCGTCAGTTTCTGCTGATGGGTGAGCCCCAACACAAGACCTCTCTGCGTCGTCCTAGTTGGGTGGTGATTCGAGCTATGCTGACTATTTTCTGGCGGCAGGGTATTATGCGGAAAACCCGCTGGAGCTTCTGGGTTTATCTGGTTCACATGATGATCGCCAAACCTCGCAACTGGCAACATTATTTGTCAATTTGTGCCTTGGGTGAGCACTTCCTGGAATATCGCCAGTTGGTTCGCAGCCAAATTGAAGCTCAGTTGGCCGCATACCTGGAATTGAAAGCATCCCAACCGGAACCAGATGCACTTGAGTCGGATCAGGTCAAGGCGATCGATCAAAAAACGGTGGCCGCTTAGGCAGCTTGTCCAAATCAGTGGATCACTTCGGAGAGTCTGATGGCTGTAACTGAGGACTGAAGCCTCTTGCCTGCTCAAGCCTTGCCTGCTCAAGTGATTTCTACAAGACTTCTGAGGCTCGATCGATCGCACCGACTGCATTGATGATATGTCTGAGCTAGATTTGTCTCGGCAAGACTTGTCGTGACCAACCAAGGAGTGGGACGTAATTAAACCACAGAGATAGGTTTGGGGGCAGTAACAAAGTCCCCGACAAAGTCCCCAGACCTCTTGTAATTGCATACTTGTAATTGCATATCTGTGCTGCCTGATTCTCCTATAAGGTTAATAGCGCCGGAAAAATTTGTCCGATTGCTGCGAAAAAGCCTGATGTCTCGTTGAAGCAACTTATACAGCTAGAGCTGGGCAATGAGAATATTGCCCGGATAGTTCCGATCGCTATCAGCCTAGAGATTAGATCATGATCTGTCCTTAGAGCCCCGTATCTCCAATCGAATTGGATCATTTATCATTCATGTCTGGTTTGACAGACTTGGATTCCAATTCATATTTTTTAATTTCAATCTCAAATACTTTTTCCAATAGTTTCTGCCAAATTTTCTTCTAATAGCTTTTTTCAATAGTATCTACATCACTTTCACGCCAAAATTGCCAACAATATTCCTAGAGGATTAATTTATGGTAGTACGGTTATTTGAATACGGACAATCTATTCCATCGATCGATTCTACTCAACCAGCTCCTGCCCGGATCCCAACCCGACTATATACCCGATGGGCCACAAGAATCCAATGGGGGATGGGATGTGGACTATTAGCACTGTTGGGGGGAATGTTGATCACCGCTCCCAGTTTGGCCCAAACCGATCGATTTACCGTCTCTGCCTTGCAGCGGAGTGAAGCCTGCATTGATGCGCTCTACCACATCCAAGCCAGACCGATCGAAACAACACCCATCAGTTCTGCCCAAGCTACTGAGATCTGTCAACAAGCCCTCATGCTCACGCAAGTTGCAGGCGATCGACGACTGGAAGCCTATATCCAGGGTAATTTGGGGACATTAGCGCTTCAACAACAACAGTATGCCGCTGCTCGCCAGCACTACGATCGCACCCTACAACTGGCTGAATCAATTGCGGATTCCGACTTGCAGGTCAAGGCTTTGATTGCGATCGGCTCTACTGAAACCCATTTAAGCCAATTCGAGTCTGCCATTCTGTTTTATCAACAGGCGCTCAACCTGGCCCAAGCTCAAAATGATGCCGCTGGCATGGCGATCGCTTATTACAATTTAGGCTTGGCGTATGATCAACTGTCGGATCCGATTGCGGCTACCGCTGCCTACCAGCAAGCCACCCTCAAGGCGCAATCGATCGAAGATGTCATGCTAGAAGTTTTGGCAGCTCAGAAACTGCAACTAGCGCAGCAACGTAGTCAGGATTCGATCGATCGGCAGATTAGCATTCGGTGATCGTTCCCAACAATCTGCTGCTGGTAATCTCGAACTCTAGGAGGTGACCTCTCGGCAGTCGGGTTCATTGGGATTTATGGGGGGACGGAGCTGAAGCAGAGGATGTAAAGTTAGCTTCAGGACTGGGACGCAGGGCAGGAGACGACTATCCATCGAGTGACATTTGATGTCTACTAACATATCGACTCGCCCCACCCTGTGCTTCTCTCAACAACGAATCCTCAGAGGACAGTGCGGCTACACCTTCCATCATCTTTTCGGCTGAGCAGAAGCATTCCCAGTGACATCACCAAATATAGTTCGGGAATAATACCATATATAAGAAAGTGTATGCTGCCTACATCGAGATTGATTGAGCTGACCGTAAACATGACATTTACCTTTACGATCGCACCACAGGGGAAGCCGAAGAGCCCGTGATTGGCTCCCAACCTGATGCCATTGCTGCCTAGTGCAACTTCAGGAGACCTTTTTTGCAAGTGGTTCTAGCAGGGGACATTCAAAATAGTCACACACTCTGGTCTTTAGTTCTTGCACACTCAATTCCCGTTGTGGTTCCACAATAGCTCGTTTGGCTTTGCTCTTAATGGATTCTGATGGTTCAGGTAACAGGGAAACGACTGACGCTGACAGAATTTCTGGCACTCCCGAAGGAGATGTCATTTATGAATTC
>JALOOM010000031.1 GCA_025454395.1 Elainella sp. Prado103 | reverse complement strand
CAGTGCAAGTCCTTGAGTCTCTACGAAATCCTCAGCTCACGGATGCTCAAAAACGTGCCTTCTACGATACTCAAGCGAGGACTTTTCGCTTACTGCAACGAGCATTGATCGGACAAAATGATATCCCTAAAGCCTTAGAAATATCCGAACGAGGTAGAGCCAGAGCCTTTGTTGAACTGTTGGCCAATCAACAAACCGATAATGAAGCCACTCCAGTTGTGCCGCCTCCGCTAACTGTGGCCCAAATTCAGCAAATTGCTAAAGCCGAAAACGCGACGTTGGTGCAGTATTCCAATATCTTTGACCGATTCCTCTACATCTATGTGATTCAGCCCACCGGAGAAGTTGCCTTTCGTCAGGTGCCATTAGGCAACCAAACCGAGATAAACCCGATCGCCCTACTCAACGATCCGCTCTTTCGAGGTGGTCAAGCTCAGCCCACCGATACCGTTGTTTCCGGCTTGGTGAATGGTACTCGTTCTGCGCTGCGACTGGGAAATACTGCAACAATCACTGCGGTTCCCACAGGTGAAAACTCACCCGATCACCGTTTGCGCGAGCTACACAAGCTGTTAATTGAACCGATCGCCGATCTGTTACCCAGCAATCCGACCGATCGGATTATCTTTGTTCCGCAAGGTAGTCTCTTTCTCGTTCCCTTTCCTGCCCTCAACGACGCAAACGGGGATTATCTGATTCAACACCATACCGTTCTCACCGCTCCTTCCATTCAAGTCCTCACCTCCACCCGTCAGCAGCGTTCTACATTGCCTAATAATCCCGATAATGTTCTGGTTGTGGGCAATCCAACGATGCCGACAATGCCTAATCTCGGATTATCCAATCTGCCTGGAGCCGAACGAGAAGCGGAAGCGATCGCTCAGTTTTTTGACACGCAGGCGATGATCGGATCTGCCGCCACCGAAACGCAAATCGTACAGCAGATGGCTCAAGCCCAAATCATTCACTTGGCAACCCATGGACTCTTCGACTATGGCGATCCGCAGGCTTCCGGCATCCGCGACTCGTTGTCCTGAGTGCTTGCGATACCGGACGGGGTGAAATTACCGGCGATGGGGTCGTGGGTTTATCGCGATCGCTGATCAGTGCGGGGGTGCCCAGTATCATTGTTTCACTGTGGTCCGTGCCGGATGCGCCGACAAGTTACCTGATGACTGAATTCTATCGCCAATGGCAGCAAAACCCCGATAAAGCTCAAGCGCTGCGGCAGGCCATGCTGATCACCATGAAAGATCATCGCGATCCACGCGATTGGGCAGCATTTACATTAATCGGAGCATCAAACTAACCTTTTCTAGGTTGACTTGCATAAGCATCTTAGCTCTCTCAATAGGGAGTAAATGTATGTTTTAATCGATCGAGAAATCAACCATGCAATTCTTCCTAACTTTCCCTAAATCCTTTTTTCTGATTACCACGATCATACTCATTGCGAGTTGCAGCCAAAATCAAACTTCGATCGATCGCCCTGAACCGATCGCTGACTCTTTCGCCCCAACTGTATTGCGGCAAGCAGAACTTCTGCTAGATGCGGATCGCTAAACCGCTGGGAATGGCTGTGAGTTTGCGATACCTTGCATTTGTGTTAGTTGTCGCCGTTAGTTCGTTGACTACGATCTAGCATTGAACCATAGGAACCGCGCCGAGTAGAAATGGTGTTTAACGTGATGACCTGATCATGCTTTTGTGCTCAAACCTCTTGTAGTTGTTAAGTTTGGCTACTTGTGAAGCCCGATCGCCCAATCCAAACACTTCTCTCCTTGGATTTTGTCTCGTGAAAAATTTAACATCTTCTGCTCATGAACAGATAGATACTTGAAGACGGATGAGTGCCTGAATGCTTCTCATCTGTTGGTTGAACCGACCGGACAGGTTCGCATCCAGCATTTTGATGTAGTGGTCGCCCATTGGGCGGGTGTAGCAGCCTGGAGTCTGCATTTTTGCCAAGCACATGCCAAGCACATGCCGAACAAATGCCAAGCAAATACCAAGCAAATGCCAAACAAATCAAGCAACATGCAGCACCTACTCATCCTGATCAGCACCAAGGATAAACCGTGATGATAGACCTCATTCCCAATTTGTTGCCGATGATGCTGGGAACCGCTCTGGCTCCCATCTGGATCATTCTAGTTTTGTTAATACTTCGCAGTCGCAACGGCTTACTGAAAGCGATCGCTTTTGTTGCTGGAATCACCCTGGTGCGGTTGATGCAGGGAGTTGTGTTTGGCTATGTTTTGGCAGCAAGAGCAGTGGATGGAGAAGTGGGTAAGCCATCCTCAGTGGTTTCAACGCTGCTGCTGATTGTTGGTATTTTGCTGTTGATTGCCGCGATCAAATCCCTGTACCATGAACCCGATCCCGATGCTCCGCCACCCAAATGGATGGGACTAATTGACTCAGCTACACCCTTGAAGGCCTTTGGACTGGGTGCCATCTTCACCCTCCTTGGAGCTAAACTCTGGGTTTTTACCCTGTCTGCGATTAGCGTGATCCAGTCAGCCAATTTCAATAGCCCATCTGAATATGTCATTGCTTTTCTGATCTATGTTCTGGGTGCACAGTCGGTGATCATCTTACCGCTCGTGATCTCCGCGATCAGCCCCCGTCAATCCGCCAGTCTTTTGGCCGCAGCCACTGATTGGCTCAATCAATACAACCGCCTGATTACGATTATCGTTTCGTCTCTCTTTGGCTTTTTCTTCTTTTGGAAGGGGTTAACAGGATTATTGGTTTGAGACTAATTATAAGTGCATTTTATAAGTGCATTTTATAAGTGCATTGGAATGCTGCGCTAAAATCTTCCATCTGCATTCCAATGCTATTCTCGTCCGGCATGAGGACGGCTAACTCTTTAACAAAATATCCGTGAAGAAGATCACCCCAATTAACTCACCCTGAATGACGGGTGCCCGATCGACACCACTTTGGGCAAACAAACGATCGGCATATTCTTTACCATATAGATTGTTTCCTCCTTGTGGTTGGCGTAGGGATGTTTACGGATACCTTCCAACTGCGATTACTCAACCCTTAGTTCAGATCTAGCGAACCATGGGTGTAGCAATTCTTCGGACAAATTCTGGAGCAAGCCTGACAACCGATACATTTTTCAGCATTGGCGATCGTCATGACCTTACGTTCGCTTTCTTCTCCATCTTCATCCTCAACAAATTCTCCATCTTCGTTCATTGCCTTCAGCATCAGCACATTGCGACCACAGACTTTGAAGCATCGACCACACCCTAAACAGGTGGATTGATTGATCGCCTGAACAAATTGAGGTAGCCAAGTTGTACCGCCGCGTGTTAAACCAGTTAGTGTTGCCATGGGTGGGTTCCTCGGATCGGGTGTTTAAGTGTTCTCGTAGAGTAGAAATGAAAGCCAGGAAAATCGAGTCTAAGAAGTGTGGCGATTCAGCGGGCGAACGTAAATGGCATGAATCAGAGTATCATCTAGGGCAAACCGCTGAAAACCGGCGGCAATGATGAAACGAGGAAAACGTTGTTCTAAAGTAATGGACATTCCAGGACGTAGATCCATTGATTTTAGTTTCTGCATTACTCGATCGTTCGTGTGACTGAAGCCGGTAATGATTCCCTTTGCACCTACCTTTAATATCTTGAGGGAGGCACCAGTCATAGTTAATCCTTGATTCATGGTCTTTACTCCGCGATCACCGTGATGAATGGGACTTAAACTAGGTAAGCTTCCTGATGGGTTCGGATTGTACAATCGGATTTGGGATGGGAGACACAGAGCAGGATAAAGCCTTTAGCAATCTGCTCGTCATCGAGAAATGTTTGTTCCGATTGATCAATTTCTCCTTCTACGAGTTTGCCAACACAGCTTGAACAAGCTCCAGCTTGGCAGGAGAAGGGTAGATCGACACCGGCATCTTCCGCAGCTTCTAAAATCGAAGTATCTTCTTCAACTGGAATGGTCAGATCGAGATTGTATTTTTTGCTAATGAGTCGAACGTTGTAGGTTGTCATAATTCGGTTCTCCTTTGAAGGATCTCAGTATTTGAAGGATCTCAGTATGGGTTGAAGGATCTCAGTATGGGATCGCCATCATCATTGCCGTCATCATTGCCGTCATTATTAGCCATCATCTAGCTACAGGGTACGCCAGCAGGAGAACAATCTCCCGCTTTGAACGATTGGCCGCAACCGCAAGTTTCGGAAGCATTGGGATTGCTGAACTTAAAACCGCTTTCCATAATGCCTTCGATGTAATCGATCACGACCCCTTCTAGCAAGGGTGCGCTAGTTTGGTCGATAAAGACTCGTACTCTTCCTTGTTGAACAATCAGGTCATCATCACTAGGCGCGTTATCAATGTTTAAAGTATATTGATAGCCACTACAGCCGCCGTCGGAAACTCCAACCCGAATCCCTTTTTCGATCGCCTCTTTATCGGCTGATCCTTGCAGGAAAGCCCGTAGCCGAAACTCAGCCTTTTCTGTCAACGTAATGGTCACTGCTCTGCTCCTTAAGATATGTTGGGTGATTGGGGGAGGTGATAATGGGGAATAGATTTTCAGGAATTAATAATTGGGAACCAGTGAATTTTCTGGTGAGTCAGCGAGCGAGCTTTTGAGTGGCTCTATAAGCGAATCTGAGAGCGAAGTGGTAACTTGAGTCCGGGATAAGGACTGATTCTGACTGCCACAGACTGGACAATGGGGATCGTGATAAGTGCGACGCTTCGCAAATACCATTCGATCGAGATCCATAGTCAACAATTCCGATCGCAGTGGAGCACTGAACCCCGTCACCAGTTTAATTACCTCCAGTGCCGTTAAGCAGGCCAAGGTGCCTGACACGGCTCCTAGAACCGAAAATCCCCGCCGATCCCACTCGGGTTTCTCCGGAAAGAGACAGGATAAACAACCCGTTTCACCGGGCACGATCGTCGTGAGATAGGCTTCCATGCCATTCATGGCAGCTTCGACCATAGGGCGATTCCAGCGGACACAGGCTGCATTCAGTCGATCGCGTTCTGTAAAATTATGGGCGCAATCCACTGCAATATCTGCGTCATGGACTAAACTATCCACATTCTCAGGTGTGACATATTCAAAGACCGCATCAATCTTGACATCCGGATTAATTTTTTCCAATGTCTCTTTGGCTTTGAACACACGGGGTTGTCCCACCCAATCATCGGTCATCAAAATTTGCCGGTTCATATCATCCAGCCGTAACTCACCCCCCCGAACCAGGATCAGCCGCCCAATCCCAGCGACGGCTAAATAGAGTGCTGCGGTACCTCCGAGTCCACCTACACCTGTGACTAAAGCAGTGGTGGATTTGAGTTTCTCCTGAGCTGCCTCACCAAATTGGGGCAGCATCATTTGACGACGATAGCGTTCAAGTTCGATCGGTGTGAGGGTCACGTCTATCACTCCTGAAGTATGAATGGCCAAATCAGTTCATTTCATGCTCGTTAATGAGCTGTTAACTCACTCAGCATCACAACATTCTTCGGCTTATCTTTGAATACCTTGAATAGCTTTTGCTCAACCCCAGTGGAAGAAAGGAATAGCTCGTAGGCGTGAACTAGGGCAACTTGATAGGCCTGGAGTTGTTCAGCTTCAGATAGATCTGGAGTCGCTTCAATTTCCTGCATTGAATTAGAAAACTGTTTCAAGATATGCAGGCGATTGACGTTTACGACCGTTGGATCATAAGGTAGCCCAAAGAATTCAAAATATTGTTCAGCATCTTTGAGCTGCTTGAATTCCATCAATGTTCCAGAAGTCATGGTTACTCTCCTTTCAGTGCAGTAAGCTGTTGCTTCATCTCATCTAACTGGCGAAAAACTGCATAGGTTTCTGCAGCAACGATCATCAATTCTTGATATTGTGCTGGTAACCCTTCTGCTAGATCATGCAAATCCATTTTGAGTTGTCCTGCCTTGCTATTGAGCTTGCGAATCTGCTGTTTAAGCTCATCTGCACTCACTACAGGGGGACTGGCTGGGGTTGAAACCATCTGCTTCTCCTGATTGTCTGTTGCATCCCAGTTTCTGTGTTCCGGTATTTTGATATGCCGATAGTTTCCACCTAAGCTTTAGCGACTTCGGGGAAGCGGCGGATGTAATCCACACCACTCAGGATGAGCTTGTCTCCTTCGGCTGCGACTTTCTCGATCGAGTCGAATCCAAATCGATGGGCATCCCGTAACGTTCTGGAGACTACCAGTAAGCGACCACAGAAGATGAGCACCCAACCAAATCCCTCATGGCTCAGATCCACCACGACTTGGCACAACTGGCCCGTTTCGGTCTCAACCCCAGCAGCAACGGCTCGGTAGAAGGCAAAGATGCGCCCTTTGGTAATGGGATCCACTTCTCCCTCGACAGAGATTTCTCGCTTTTGGACTTTGGTGACGACATAGGGCTTGAGCAGGAGTTCATCGGCCCAATTGCGGTACGTACCGTAGGGATCATTAGCCCGGATTTGTTGGACGATCGCCTTTAAAAAAGGACTATCAGCGACGGAGGGAACGGTAGTGGCAGAAGTTGAGGGTGTCATAGTCATACGAGTGCTTCCTCTTGAGTGTCAGCAGTATCTAAGTCATCCAAACGAGCGGCATTTTTTTGTAGTGCTTTGCGCAACCAAGGGGGTGGATTGCCCTTGAGGGTTTGCACTAATTTAGTCAAGACATCAGCAATTTCATCGGATTCAGACTGGGCCTTAATGGGAGTAATCTGTTTGTGGATCAAACGGGCTGCTGCACTTCCTCCAATGGCTGAAACATAAATAATCGTGCAATCATGAAGGGCTTCCAGTTTAGGAAGTAGTTTATCTTCGTTACCATCTTCTTTTAGATCACCATCAAACCGTAAAGTATATAGAAACTGATATCCTTCAGTGGTGACATCATAGACATCAATTTTCTTCGCCCAGCCAAAGTGAGCGTTAATGTGTACTTGATCGTCCGTTGCAAATGCAATTTTCATTACTTTTCTCCTCATCGTGAGTAAATCGTGTGTGAACGGTTGACTCTTCGTGCTCGACAAAGACATTGCCGATCTCAAACAAAAGCTGAATCGTGCCACGGTAACCGACTTTGCTGAACTGTCCATTGCCCAACCGATCGAAAATTGGGAAGCCCATTCGATAGAGCGGGATCCCCAGCCGCCGGGAAATCTTTGCTCCGTGGGAGTTGGTAATCAGCAGATCGGCACCGGGAGCAAGGCGTTCAAAATCTGCCAGATCGCCAATTATGACGGTTTCGACAGGCAAGGTTTCTAGAATGGGCGATCGGGTGGTTGTGACAGCGGTATGAATTTCACATCCCATTAACTGCAAAAATTGAGCTACACCCCTGAGTAAATCTGGCTCCAACGCCAACGCAATCTGCTTGCGTCCAAAATAAAAATGGGTGTCTAGCATAGCATCTTGAAGTTGGCGGCGCTGACGGCGGTAGGTTTCCGGGACAGGGACACCGCTGATATCCGATAAGCCTTGCAGAAACTCATCGACTGCGCCTAAGCCCGATAGGGATGGAAACACTTCGTAGGGGATTTTGAATCGCTGTTCCAAAATCTCAGCCGCTTTCTGCAGACTGTCACCGATCGCCAGGGTGAAAACTGAGCAGCCAATTTCCCGCAGTTCAGCCAGGGTGGTGCCACCCGAAGTCACACTGCTAGGGGAGTCGTCCAAATGACCATCCAGGGAGGCAGAGAGATCGGGTACTACGATCGGTTTAAGTCCAAAGGCTCTCACCATTTCTTTGATTTCCTGCACATCACCCGGTGTAAAAGCCGAACTGACCAGTAAGGTCACTTGATCGGGGCGAATTTCTCCGGCTTGGGGTAACTCGCGCACAATGCTTTCTACAGTTGCTGCGAAGCCATCCTGGAGGGCTCCTCGGAAATCAGGGGCAGACACAAAAATGATTGGTAGATCGAATAGCTCTGGGTGACGTTTGCGAATGCTGCGGAGAATACCAGGCATATCGTCGCCTCGTGTTTCAGTCAATCCAGTGGTGCAAAGCCCAATGATTTCGGGATGGGATTTCTCCACCAATGTCAAGATTGCCTGTTCGACATTATCTTCCCCGCCTAGAATCGTGCTGACTTCGTTCATGGCCGTGGTAGAGAGAGGAATGGCTTCCCGAAAATGGCGCACCAGCATGACCTTGGCGAAAGCTGTACAGCCCTGCGATCCATGAAACAGGGGCATCATGCCTTTTAAGCCCAGAAATGCCAATGCCGAACCCAGGGGTTGACTTTGCTTGAGGGGATTAACCGCAACAGACTTTTTTGTGGTTTGAATAGTAGCCATGGGTGACGCTCTCAAAGGGTAGGTGAAGGTGTTGCGATGGATTTACTCAAGTTCTAGCGATCGATCGGTGGGGATATCCCAGGGAGCAGGCTGACGTACCTGCTGCCAAATCGGACTGTGCAAGGCTTCATCTAGCTCGCGTGCCATCTCAATCATTCCAGTATATCCGGCATAGGGATGATGACGTTCCTGATTAATATCTAGAAATGGAATTCTAGCTTTGAGAGCAGTGTATTGATTACGTCCACCGGCAATTAACATATCGGCTTTAGTTTGGGCAATGACCCGCAGTAGCTCTTGAGCATTGCCTTTTTCCAGCATGATCCCCTCTTCACCTAATAACTCACGAATCCGAGCTTTATCCTCGGCTGTGCTTTTCTTGGTGCTAGTTGCTACGACTTCCATGCCGAGATCTTTAGCAGCAGAAATAATTGACCAGCTTTTCACACCGCCCGTATAGAGCACTACTCGTTTGCCTTTTAATCTAGAGCGATAAAGTGCTAAAGCTTGATCAAGCTGAGCTGTTTCTTGCAAAATCAGTTCTTCAACTTTAGCTTGTAAAGCCTCATCTCCGATCGTCTTTGCAATATTTCGCAAGCAACGATTGACATCCTCAACCCCATAGAAGGATTCTTCAATATAGGGAATCCCATACCGTTCCTCCATCTTGCGGGCCATATTAATCAACGCTTTAGAGCAGATCATCACATTTAGCTTAGCCCGATGGGAATAACAGACTTCCCGATAGCGCGCATCACCCGTAATTTTTGCCAAAACCCGGATGCCGAGTTTCTCAAATAAGGGCAGCACTCCCCACATTTCGCCAGCAATATTGTATTCGCCGATCAAATTAATATCGTAGGGTGTGGTGTAGTCTGGTTCGGCTGTACCCACAACATACTCGAGTAGGGCTTCTCCTCCCACCCGGTTACCTAGATTTTTGCTGCCAATAAATCCAGGTGAATTGACTGGAATCACGGGCACGCCGGTTTTTTCTGCTGCTTTCTGACAGACAGCATCTAGATCGTCGCCAATCAGTGCCGTCACGCAAGTTGAATAGACAAAGACGGCAGCGGGATGATATTGCTGTTGAACCTCTAAAATTGCTTTGTAGAGCCGTTTTTCACCGCCAAAAATCACGTCATTCTCGCTCAGATCAGTGGTAAATCCCATTTTGTAGAGCTGTGATCCGGATGAGAGGCTACCGCGCCCCCCCCAGGAGTTACCAGAACAGGCGATCGGTCCATGGACGAGATGGGCAACATCGGTGATGGGTACAAGGGCGATCATGGCTCCATCAAAAGCACAGCCACCTTGGGCAGCTCCAGGCTGGGCTTGCTGCGTGCAAGACTTATTTTTGCCCTTCCCATCCTTTTTGTGATTGTGTTCGCAAGCCGATTCACTGAGCAGTTCGTTAATCTTACCTTGGGTCATTTTCATGGCTCAAGTCCTTTAGGGGGGTGAAGGGAAAAATAAGTAGAAGAAAACCAATTGTGAGTACTAGCCCAGATAGGGTGTAATGTCCTCTCCCTGGATTTCAGAGAGATAAGTTAGTGCTCGTAAGCGAAGATACATCAGGTCGTCATAGAGTGGATTTAACTTGCACAAAGGCGGAATGTGAAAAAGTAGGTGTCCTAATAGACGAATATCTCGTTCGAATGGACAGCTAGGTGGAATCAATTTACAGATCAGTTTAGCAAGGTTGCAACTGTGGATAGGAATCTGATGAAGACCACTACGAATGGGTGCAAGAATCAGAGCAAATAGTTTATGAGCAAGAGAGTAGGCTGGAGAGAGAGAATGGGCTGGTTGCATAAGTCTAGAACGGTTGAAGGGCGAGTTTGGATTCTCTAGACAAATTAACAGAGGCGATCAGGTGAAAGTAGGAAAGAGCTAAGAGTGAAACCAGAAGCAGAATTTTTAGGAATTAGATTTGTGAATTTCTGTGCCAGATGGAGTATTTACCCAATCAATAGCCCGATCGACTATGCAGATATAAGTCATGGTAAAGGAGAAAAATAAGCTGAGTACAGCGAATGTAGTTAACATACGAAACCTCCTAATCGAACGCAAGGGTGGGTGGTGAACAGTCGCCTCAGGTGAATAGCCACCTAATCTAAGAGCCAGTCAAAAATCTGGTTGAGCTGTTCGATGGTAATTAAACCGTACTGCCATAAGATCATTTGTAAAGGGGCAATCTCCCGATCCGGATGCTTCAGTGCGATCGTGATTGCCTGATCAGAAAGGGCAAGGTCATGTTGCAAAAACTGAATTAGCTGACCGTGATCGTGAGATGACACCATCATGCACCTCCAGGAGAATATAAGTTGGAATGCATTGCGGAACTACCCTGAACGAACTTTAACTCCCAACAGCGATCGAGCCAGCGAACGAGATCTGGTCGAGGAGATAGGACTTGCTGTGTCACACTGCGGATCAGAAGGGCAGTCCCAGGAGATGGAACTTCAGCCCAGATCGATCCATCCGCTAAACACCAAGCATTGATTTGCAGCTCTTGTAGCCGCTGATGAACTAGCCAGCGATCGATCCGAGAGATATTGAGTGAATAGGCAGTCGCGATCGAAGACAATGGTATGGAAGTGGGTGGGGCAGGCTGCATCGGTGGAACCTCTTGGGGGGTGCTTAGGTGAACGAAATTACTGTGCTAGTGACTGCAATGATAGACCAATTCAAAATAATCAAACTAGCAGGACTGTGAACGAGATGAGATGATGAAAGATGAGAGATAAGATTATGGAAGACGAGAGCATGAAAGATGAGATACAGTGACAGACTCAGTATGAAGTACTGCCAATTGGGCTTCTAGTTGTTCAATTCGACTGACGAGTGAACGGATCACAACGGCTTCTGCATCCGGTAGTTGACCATGCTCTAGAGGATTGGTTTGCGTATTGGTACGGCAAAGATTGCGGCTAGGTACCCCGACGGCCGTACAGCCTTCTGGAACTGCTTGCAGTACGATCGAGCCAGCTCCGACACGGGCATAGTCGCCAATTTGAATGTTGCCCAGGATTTTTGCCCCAGCCCCAATCACGACATGATTGCCCACCGTGGGATGACGTTTGCCCGTTTCCTTGCCCGTACCGCCGAGGGTGACTCCCTGGTAGATCAGAGTATGATCTCCAACGATCGCCGTTTCGCCGATGACAACCCCCATGCCATGATCGATGAACACGCCGCGACCGATCGAGGCTCCGGGATGAATTTCAATGCCAGTTAGCCCACGTCCCAGATGGGAAATCAAGCGAGGGATAAACCCGATCCCTTGTTGATGGAGTAGATGAGCCAGCCGGTGTAGGAGCAGAGCGTGAAAGCCAGGATAGCAAAATAGTACCTCCAACCAATGACGAGCGGCTGGATCGCGATCGAAAATCACCTGGAAATCGGACTGAATGACCTGCCAAGCCATTCTGAGGGTATTCATGATAGGCAACCCCTGTTGACCCTCTGGACAGGCTTGCTGCCCAAAAAATTGCCGATCTAGCCGTAACTCCAACCAAGGGGCTGTTCGAGGCAGACGAACCAATGGAGAGAAGAATGCAGTGAGGAAACGGGAGGGCAGTCTCATGGTCAGCAACATCAAGAGGAAGGGGCTGTTCCTCCTGCTTATATCAGGTGCTGACTTGGGTGATTGGGCAATTGAGGTGGATAGAACTTATTGGATTGATTAGAACTGTACTCAGCCGCTCAAAGCCTGATTGGCTGATGATCGCAATTTTTTTACGGGTCAGGGGTACGGGTATTTTCGTCGTGGGGTACAGGTATTTATCAGGGCAGGGCACGAGTATTTCAGAACTTTCTGCTAAATCCGCCTATGACAAAGCTTTGAGTACATTTTTAGTGCATGTTTTTGAGTAGATCAACCTGTACTCATCTGTACTCAAACGATGAATCTTCTTGAACGAAGCGGCTGTTTCTGTATATATAGATACGAGATTGATTCTATAAATTCCATTCGCTGTTGACAACCCCATACCCTTAAGAAAATCTAAACATAATGGCAAATTCGCCAAAAATTGCTATTTTAGATACAGAATCTTCATTCCGATGTCTGTGCTCAGAGATTCGGTACTCGCTGAATAGATGTGCTTGAACGCCAGCTTTCAGCGCCGATTGTGATTCTCAGCTCCAACTCGTCGTATTCATGGGTATTCATGCCATGTGCTGTGACGATCCGAAAGTTGATCGATCGGCATGGCTAAGCCTGGAAGGTGAGTACAAGTTGAGTTTGGTCAAACTGATCACAAAAATATTTGGATGCCTTGGTAGTTGGGCTCTTGGGGTGAGTGCATGAATACTTGCGCCCCTATCAGTAAATACTCAACCCACTGGCGTTAAATACTCATACCCCTCCCCTTTAAAGAATTTCTGAGACAGGTTTCATCAGGGTTTGAGGCAATTAGTACAGAACCAATTAATCCAATAAGTTCGATTCACCGTCACCACAAAACCAGCGATCGAACGCCTGCTATAAATCTTTTAACGTCAAGCCCTGCATCCCTTCCGAATCAAATCTGAATTCAATCTAAATCCCAGAACCCAGATTTGGTCAGGAAGAACAGAGCTAGGAGCGATAGCGCCTTGTCTAACATGGAGTCGCGCCTACACTAGCACCCTTCACCCCCCTCGATTGCCATCATTCAGATTCAGCGATTCAGTATCGGGGTTTCTAACTTATGTAGGTAAGTTTGCATCGGTAGACGCGATTCCATTCTTTCGCGGGGCAGCCACATGCTGGCGTTTTGTCCTTTTGATATCTGGAAGTTCACTCAATGACACCACCACCTGCCGCGTCCTTGTCTGCTCCTCCGGTTACGGATCCTTCGAATCCTCAAAATATGGTCACTCAGAAGCAATCGGGTAGCTGTGGTTGCAGCAGCAAAACTGGGTCTACGCCAGAAGTGAATGAACGTTTGCGTGAACGTATTGAAAAACATCCTTGCTATAGTGAAGAAGCGCATCATCACTACGCTAGAATGCATGTTGCGGTTGCACCAGCCTGCAATATTCAATGCAATTATTGTAATCGCAAATATGATTGCGCGAACGAAAGTCGTCCAGGTGTAGTGAGTGAACTATTAACCCCGGAAGAAGCGGCTCATAAGACATTGGTGATTGCCGGAAAAATTCCCCAGATGACTGTATTAGGGATTGCTGGCCCTGGCGATCCCCTGGCAAATCCTGAAAAGACTTTCCGCACCTTTGAGTTGATTGCAGACAAAGCACCCGATATTAAACTTTGCCTCTCTACAAACGGGTTGATGCTGCCAGATCATGTTGATCGGATCAAACAGCTCAATGTCGATCATGTCACGATCACGATTAATATGGTGGATCCGGAGATCGGCGCTCAGATCTATCCCTGGGTACATTATCGTCGCCGCCGTTACAAAGGTTTGGAGGCTGCCCAAATCCTGCATGAACGCCAAATGGAAGGACTTCAGGCGCTTCAGGAAGCGGACATTCTCTGTAAAGTCAACTCAGTGATGATTCCAGGTATTAACGATCATCACTTGGCGGAAGTTGATCAGGTGATCCGAGAGAAAGGTGCGTTTCTGCACAACATCATGCCGCTCATTTCAGCACCGGAGCATGGCACCTACTTTGGACTCAACGGTCAACGTGGGCCAACCCCCAAAGAGCTGAAAGCCCTGCAAGATCAATGTGCGGGGAGCAACATGCGGATGATGCGCCATTGCCGTCAATGTCGCGCTGATGCGGTGGGATTACTCGGTGAAGATCGATCCCAGGAATTTACGAAAGATAAATACATGGCAATGCCAGTAGAATATGATCTGGAAGAACGGCAGAAAATTCATGCTGGGATCGAAAAGACTAAGCAATCTGTACAAAAGACCAAAGCAACCGTAAAACCAGCAGAAGTAGTTCCCAGTCTGAAAATTCTGGTTGCAGTGGCGACCAAAGGGGGTGGCTTAGTCAACCAGCATTTCGGTCATGCTAAAGAATTCATGATCTACGAAGTGGATGCCAATGATGCTAAGTTTGTCGGACACCGCAAGATCGATCACTACTGCCAGGGTGGTTATGGGGAAGAAGGCACCCTCACCGGCATCATCCAAGCCATCTCAGACTGCAAAGCGGTTTTAGTGTCGAAAGTGGGTGATTGTCCCAAGTTAGAGTTGCAGCATGCTGGATTACAGGTAGTAGAAGCTTACGACGTGATTGAAAAAGTAGCGCGTGAGTATTATGACCGCTATGTGCAGGAACAGGCAATGATCGGACAAGCCGATCGAGCCCGATCGGTGCAAGCTGTATAGGCAGCCCAAACCGTTGGAGGGGTTGGTTCTGAGCCTAGATACTTTTACTTGTATTTAGAAACTAATCTCTCCTATCTTCCCTCGCTAATCTCATGATTTATCCCTTTTCCCATTTCAATTTACTCATCTCACTCGCTCAAACAGCAGCTCTACTGGTAGTCTGAAGCAAGGAAGAACCATGCAAACCACCACCCATCGAGATCACCCCGTCATTTATTTGGATAATAATGCAACCACTAAGGTTGATCCGGCTGTGATTGAAGCAATCCTCCCTTATTTAGGGGAGTATTATGGCAATCCCTCCAGTATGCATACCTTTGGTGGACAGGTTGGCAAAGCGCTGAAAGCAGCCCGTGAGCAAGTAGCACTTCTCTTTGGGGCAGAAGCTTCGGAAGTCATTTTCACCAGTTGTGGTACGGAAGGCAACAATACGGCAATTCGGGCAGCTCTGGCGGCTCAACCCGATCGCCGCCACATCATTACCACCCAAGTCGAACATGCTTGCGTCCTCAATCTTTGCAAGCAATTAGAAAAGCAAGGATATACCGTCACTTATCTCTCGGTAGATGCTCAGGGCTTAATTGATCCGATGGAGCTAGAAGCTGCAATCACGGGCAATACTGCTCTGGTCACTACCATGTATGCCAACAATGAAACCGGCGTAGTATTCCCGATCGAACAAATTGGAGCGATTGCTAAAGAATACGGAGCTACCTTCCATGTCGATGCGGTGCAGGTAGCAGGCAAACTGCCGCTGGATATGAAGCATAGTACCGTCGATCTAATGACCATTTCAGGGCATAAACTCCATGCTCCGAAAGGCATTGGGGCATTATATGTCAGACGGGGTTTCCGCTTCCGGCCACTCCTGATTGGTGGTCATCAGGAACGTGGGCGACGGGCAGGTACGGAAAATGTGCCAGGAATCATTGGCATGGGCAAAGCTGCCGAAATCGCTAACTTTGAGCTGAAGTATCTGGGACGAGAAGCCCGACTGCGCGATCGACTAGAGCAAGGACTGCTCAACCGCATCGAGAACTGTCAGGTCAATGGTCATCCCACCAAACGCCTCCCGAACACCACCAATATCGGCTTTAAGTTCATTGAAGGGGAAGCGATTCTGTTCTCACTGAATCAATACGGTATCTGCGCCTCCTCTGGTTCTGCCTGCACCTCTGGTTCTCTCGAACCCTCCCATGTGTTGCAAGCGATGGGTTTACCCTACACGATTTTGCATGGCTCGATTCGATTTAGCCTATCTCGATTCACCACTGAAGCGGAAGTTGATCGGGTAGTGGAGGTGATGCCAGGAATTGTCGATCGCTTACGGGCAATGTCTCCCTTTAACAGTGATGAAGCAGACTGGCTCCAAGGTCGTCAAGAAGCGGTATTGACCCATTGAGTCTCGCTTGTTGAGAGCTAGTGAATATTTGCTGGAACGATCCTGTTAATGATTGGCGAACAACTATTGGTGAACAATTATGTGGGACTACACTGAGAAAGTACTGGATCTGTTTTATAATCCGAAGAATCAAGGTGCGATCGCTCAGAGTGATGATCCAGAGATTGCTGTTGTTTATGGCGAAGTCGGTAGTATTGCTTGCGGTGATGCCCTGAGACTCCATCTGAAAATTGAAGTCGTAACCGATCAAATTCTCGATGCTTCCTTCCAAACCTTTGGCTGTACCAGTGCGATCGCATCCTCTTCCGCATTAACTGAATTAGTCAAGGGATTAACCCTGGATCAAGCCCTGAACATCACGAACCGCGAGATTGCTGACTATTTGGGTGGTTTGCCGGAAGCAAAAATGCACTGTTCCGTGATGGGACAAGAAGCGCTGGAAGCGGCTATTTACAAATATCGTGGCATCGAAGTAGCAGCCCATGAGGACGATGAAGGAGCATTAGTCTGCGCCTGCTTTGGAATTAGCGAAAACCGGATTCGCCGTGTTGTGATTGAGAATAACCTGACGACACCGGAAGAAATCACCCATTATGTTAAAGCAGGGGGCGGCTGTGGTTCCTGCCTCGTCAATCTGGAAGATATTATTGCTGCCGTGCAGACCGAACGGGATGCCATGTCTGCCAAATTGGAAGCTGAACTTGCCACAGCTCAAGAGCGTACCAATCGCCCCTTAACAACTGTTCAAAAAATCGAGCTGATCCAGCAAGTCTTGACCGAAGAAGTTCGCCCGATCCTACTGGCTGACGGGGGCGATGTCGAACTCTATGATGTCGATGGCGATCGGGTATTGGTCACTTTGAAGGGAGCCTGTGGGTCTTGCGAAAGCAGCACTGCCACCCTCAAAGGCGCGATCGAGTCTCGCTTGCAGGAGCGGGTTTTACCCAGCCTAATCGTTGAAGCAATTTAATCCCGTTCAGTCCTGAGTTCGCAAAAGTTTCGTCCTAAAAGTTTCGTCCTAAAAGTTTCGTCCTACCTGAGCCAATTTACTTCATGAACCATTTCTTAATGAGATCTGTAATGAGTGTGGAGCGTTCCCCACCTGATCTGCTTTTGATCTGCTCAACGTAACGCAACGTTCCACCTGTAGAGTTCACCCGCAAGTATCAAGGAGATTACAACCATGACTGAGCAAATTAGACAGATCGCATTCTACGGCAAGGGCGGTATTGGTAAATCTACCACTTCCCAAAACACGATCGCTGGGATGGCAGAACTGGGTCAGCGCGTCATGATCGTAGGCTGTGACCCGAAAGCAGACTCCACCCGTCTGATGCTGCACAGCAAAGCCCAAACGACCATTCTGCACCTAGCTGCTGAGCGGGGCGCAGTCGAAGATCTAGAATTGGAAGAAGTGTTGTTGACTGGCTATCGTGATGTCCGTTGTGTGGAGTCGGGCGGTCCAGAACCGGGTGTGGGCTGTGCCGGTCGAGGCATCATCACGGCAATCAACTTCCTGGAAGAAAATGGTGCCTATGAAGATCTCGATTTCGTCTCCTACGATGTATTGGGCGACGTGGTTTGCGGTGGATTTGCCATGCCAATTCGGGAAGGCAAAGCCCAGGAAATTTACATTGTCACCTCAGGTGAAATGATGGCAATGTATGCCGCTAATAACATTGCACGAGGCGTTCTCAAGTATGCTCACTCCGGTGGTGTGCGCTTGGGTGGCTTGATCTGCAACAGCCGTAAATGCGACCGGGAACTGGAACTGATCGAAACGCTAGCACAACGACTCAACACACAAATGCTACATTTTGTGCCTCGCGACAACATTGTTCAGCACGCAGAACTACGCCGCATGACCGTGATCGAGTATGCACCTGATAGCCAACAGGCGGAAGAATATCGCACCCTGGCGAACAAGATTATCGGCAACACCAACTTGACCATCCCGACCCCAATCTCGATGGATGAACTGGAAGATCTGCTGGTTGAGTTCGGTATTTTGGGTGGTGAAGAAGAGTATCAAAAAGCGATCCAGTCTGGCACAAAAGCACCTGCTACGGTCTAATCGATCGAAATGGTTGCCTAAGACACTTGTGTGAGATGTCAATCGGGGATTTTGTCCCATTCTGACATATCCCCTTTCTCGACTTATATGCTTACATTCACCTAGCATTTCTATTCTGTCACTGTCATCCCTCATCCCTCATCCCTATTCTCCTATCTGGATCTACACTCATTCAGTGAGGCAATATTATGACCCCTCCCGAACTGTCTACCGTTGAAAAGTCTGCTGCTGAAACGACTGCTGAAAATCTGACGATCGCTGACAAGCGTGAAATTATCAAAGAGGTATTGGAAGCCTATCCTGAAAAGGCCGCTAAAAAGCGTGACAAGCACCTAAATGTCTACGAGGAAGGTAAGTCAGACTGCGGCGTTAAATCCAACATCAAATCCCTGCCAGGTGTGATGACTACCCGTGGCTGTGCCTATGCGGGTGCAAAAGGGGTAGTTTGGGGGCCGGTCAAGGATATGATTCACCTCAGCCACGGGCCAGTAGGATGCGGCTATTATTCCTGGTCGGGTCGCCGCAACTACTACATTGGTACCACTGGTGTAGATACCTTTGGCACCATGCAATTTACCTCTGACTATCAAGAACGTGACATTGTATTCGGTGGTGACAAAAAGCTAGCAAAACTGCTGGCAGAAATGGATCAGCTTTTCCCACTGGTGAAAGGCATCACGATCGAATCTGAATGCCCGGTTGGTCTAATTGGAGATGACATTGAAGCCGTCGCCAAAAAATCTGCCAAAGAGCTCGGCAAGCCCGTTATTCCAGTTCGTTGCGAAGGGTTCCGGGGTGTTTCTCAATCGCTGGGACACCACATTGCGAATGATACCGTGCGGGACTGGGCTTTCCCGATCGCCGACAAGAAAGCCAAAGAGGGATCGCTCAACTTCGAACCAACCCCCTATGATGTTGCCGTAATTGGGGACTATAACATTGGAGGAGATGCTTGGTCTTCCCGAATTCTGCTGGAAGAAATGGGGCTGCGCGTTGTCACCCAATTCTCTGGGGATGGCACCTGGAACGAAGTATTACTCACGACCCAGGTGAAAATGAACCTGATCCACTGCTACCGATCGATGAACTACATCTGTCGGCACATGGAAGAAACCTACGGTATCCCCTGGATGGAATTCAACTTCTTCGGCCCGACCCACATTGCCGAATCACTGCGGGCGATTGCAGCTCGCTTTGACGAGAAGATCCAGGCAGGGGCAGAGCGGGTGATCGCCAAATATCAAGCCCAAAGTGATGCAGTGCTGGCCAAATATCGCCCCCGTTTGGAAGGTAAAACGGTGATGCTGATGGTGGGTGGTCTGCGGCCTCGCCACGTCATCCCTGCCTTCAAAGATCTGGGAATGCAGGTGATTGGTACCGGCTATGAGTTTGGACATAACGATGACTACAAACGTACGGCTGAATATGTAGAAGATGGTACGATCATCTATGATGATGTCTCCGGTCATGAGTTTGAGGAATTCGCCAAGAACCTCAAGCCTGACTTGATCGCTGCTGGGATCAAAGAGAAGTACGTCTTCCAGAAAATGGCCCTACCGTTCCGCCAGATGCACTCCTGGGATTACTCCGGCCCTTATCACGGCTATGACGGCTTTGCTATCTTTGCCAGAGACATGGATCTAGCCCTGAATAGCCCCACTTGGGGTCTGATCAAGAAGCCCTGGCAACAGGTCGAAGCAGCGGTCTAATCTACGGTCTAATCTATTGAGTTAGCAGAGCGACGGCAACGATATGGGAAGGTATACGGAATGATATGGGAATGACATGAGAGATCAACGGAGTGATGGGAAGTAATCCTTCTCATCCTCCTTCCCTAATCCTTCCACCCCTTCATCTTCTCCCCCTAACCGATCCCTTCATTACCCCAATCGGAGAACCATCATGGCTCAGAATGTAGACAATATTAAAGATCACGTTCAACTCTTCCACCAGCCCGAATATCAGGAACTATTTCAAGGCAAAAAAGAATTCGAAGGTTGCCACAGCGAGGAAGAAGTGGCTCGTGTCGCTGAGTGGACTAAAAGCTGGGAGTACCGGGAAGCTAACTTTGCCCGCGAAGCCCTAACAATCAACCCTGCTAAAGCCTGCCAGCCCCTAGGCGCTATCTTTGCCGCCTCTGGCTTTGAAGGAACGCTCCCGTTTGTCCACGGTTCTCAAGGCTGCGTGGCTTACTTCCGCACCCACCTCACCCGCCACTTTAAAGAACCGTTCTCAGCCGTCTCTTCCTCCATGACGGAAGATGCCGCCGTATTTGGCGGACTGCAAAACATGATTGATGGCTTGGCCAACAGCTACAGCCTCTACAAGCCCAAAATGATCGCGATGTGTACAACTTGCATGGCAGAAGTAATTGGGGATGACTTGCAAGCTTTCATCAAAACCTCCAAGGAAAAGGGCTCAATCCCCGAAGATTTCCCAGTTCCCTACGCTCATACCCCTAGCTTTGTGGGTTCCCACATCACCGGCTATGACAATATGCTGAAGGGGATTCTCAATAATCTAACGGAAGGTAAGAAAGCCGAAGAAAAGAACGGCAAATGGAATTTTATTCCTGGCTTTGATACCTACGTTGGCAATAACCGTGAGCTAGAAAGAATTCTCAACCTGTTTGGCATTGAGCACACCATCCTGGCAGATAACTCCGATACGTTTGATTCTCCCAACGAAGGCGAATTCAAGATGTATCAAGGCAAAACCACGTTAGAGGAAGGTGCAGATTCGATCAATGCCCTGGGTACGATCGCCCTGCAAGCTTATTCCACCGTGAAGACCAGGGAGTACATCGAAAAAGAATGGCAGCAGCCCACCACCGTGCTCCGGCCCTTTGGCATCACCGGAACTGATCAGTTCATTCAAAAACTGGCCGAAATCAGCGGCAAGCCAGTACCCAGAGAGCTAGAAATTGAACGGGGACGGGCTCTTGATGCGATGACTGATTCCCAAGCCTGGATTCACGGTAAGCGCGTTGCCCTCTACGGCGATCCCGATCTGGTGTATACCCTGGTCAGCTTCCTGCTTGAGTTGGGGGCAGAGCCGGTACATATTGTCGTGACCAACAGCAACGAAGTATTTGAGCAAGAACTGCAAGCTCTACTCAATTCTAGCCCCTACGGTAAGTCGGCCACCATCTGGGGCGGCAAAGACCTGTGGCACATGCGATCCCTCATGTTCACCGAGCCGGTAGACCTGTTGATCGGTAACTCCTACGGCAAGTACCTCTGGCGCGACACCCATACCCCACTCGTGCGGATCGGCTATCCAATTTTCGATCGCCATCATATGCACCGCTACGCCACTTTAGGGTATACGGGAACCCTCAACTTGCTCAACTGGATCGTCAACACTATCCTCGAAGATCTCGATCGCAGTACGATTATTCCATCCAAAACCGATATTTCCTATGACTTAGTGCGTTAGATTCTCAAGAAGGTCAAGGACTGATCCCCCGGACGAGCTGAAGTATGAGTAAAGCCTCGCTTCAAAGCAGGAAAGGGGGATCATTTCCTCCAGTAGACGAGCAACAGCAATTACAGACCGAAATAGACCGAAATAGACCGAAATAGACCAGCTTGACAAGGCCCAATCAGACTTTTAGTGCAGCATTCAAATATTGAACGTTATCTAAAAGGTTTCTCCAATTGACGTGATCGGATACTGAACAATGGAAAATATTCAGATCAACGATACAACCTTACGGGATGGCGAACAAGCGGCAGGTGTTGCCTTCACGATCGAAGAAAAAGTAGCCATTGCTCGCCTGCTAGATGCAATCGGAGTTCAAGAGCTGGAAGTGGGAATTCCGGCGATGGGAACAACGGAGATTGAAGCCATTCGTGCCATTCGCGATCTCGGGTTAAATGCCCAGTTGCTAGGGTGGAATCGAGCTGTGATTTCAGATATTACGGCTTCCCTATCCTGTGGGCTACAACGAGTTCACATTTCGATTCCAGTATCTGAAATTCAGATCGAAACCAAATTTCATGGTCGCCGCCAAGCCATGCTTGATCAACTCCGATCCACGATCGAATATGCGTGGGATCGAGGGCTCTATGTGGCAATTGGCGGAGAAGACTCCTCCCGCGCTGACGAATCATTTCTGCTGGAAGTGGCTCTACTAGCTCAAGAGTGGGGAGCATCGCGATTTCGTTTTTGTGATACCGTTGGCATTCTCGATCCTTTCACGACTTATCGAAAAGTCAGTAACCTGGTATCTGCTCTCAGTATTCCAGTGGAGATGCATACCCACAATGACCTTGGGCTAGCCACTGCAAATGCGCTGGCAGGACTGAAAGCTGGTGCAAGTTCAGTCAACACAACTGTAAATGGATTGGGTGAGCGGGCTGGCAATGCTGCCTTAGAGGAAGTGGTGGTTGCCATGAAGCAGATTTATGGTATCCGTCTGCGAATTAATACTCAGCGCTTGTTAGAACTTTCCCATTTAGTGATCAAAGCTTCAGGATGGTCTGTCCCACCGTGGAAAGCGATCGTCGGCGATAATGCCTTTACCCATGAGTCGGGTATTCATGCCGCAGGAATCTTGAAAAACCCAGCCAGCTATGAGCCATTCTCACCTGCGGAACTGGGACGGCAGCATCAGGTGGTGTTAGGCAAGCATTCCGGTCGCCACGCGCTCAACCAGTTTTTGCAGCGGCAGGGGATTACACTCGGTGATGCTGAAGTGCAGGACTTACTGGCAGCGGTGCGGCAATACTCGATTTCAGTCAAGCGCAGTCTCACCAACGACGAACTACTGACACTTACGTCGGAATGGAGATCTAGTCATGCAGTTTAGCGAAATTGAGTTGGATGGCCCTCCCCGGTTTGAAATTGGGCAAAAAGTCCGGTTACGCAAACTGATTCGCAACGATGGTACCTTTCCAGGAAAAGAAGTGGGTGAACCCCTGGCCAAGAAAGGGGAAGTGGGTTATGTCGTCACGATCGGCACCTACCTCCAGTCTGCCTATATTTATGCTGTTCATTTTTTGCAGTCAAACTATATTATTGGCTGCCGGTTCAAAGAGCTAGAACTATTTGAGCCAGAATTAATTCCCGAACCAGCGACCTCAACCCCTTCATCCACCCATCAGTTCCAACCCGAAACCGGAGAAAATGCATGAAAGTAATGCTGCGTCAGAATGCGCTTGGACATCTAGTTGTCTATGTTGCAAAAAAAGATCTAGAAGAAGAGGTGGTGAAACAAGAAACTATTGAAACTGGCAAGATTTTTACCTTAGCGAATGGCTGGGAACTTTCAATTCCGGCTATGGAAGAACCACTCCGCCTACCTCAAACGATCGAAGCAAAACGTTTAGCCTAGCCTTTACTGCACTGTACCCGCGCCATGAAGACTCCAGAGCTTGCCACCGAATTTTGTTTCACCGGACAATTCCTTGAACTAATTTTTGACCGCGGTAAAGCGAAATATATCCAATTGGCAGTGGTTCATCCAGAGTCGCCCACCCCATTGATCATAAAGTCAGATATAAAATTGGATACAAATTCGGATATTCAATCGGGTATGAAGCCAGATATGAAGTCCGATAGGCATTCAATTACGAGGTTAACTATTAAGTTGACGAAGCAGGCGCGGGCTACCCTAGTGCAGTCCAGTCCGGCAGGAATTGCAATACCCTTGCAACCCCAGGATACCGTACAAATTATTGGCGTGCGGACAGTCGATCGATCGGGTCAACCGAAATGGAAGGCTCATCGTATCGATCGTATTCACACTGTTCATGGGAATGGATTAAGCCAGGAGCCAGAACAAGGAAGTTCTGCGAATGATGAGTCAATCTATCCTGGCTCCGATCGCTCCCTCTCAACCTCCTGGCAAACTGCCAGATTATCTACCCCGGACTTAGCGTTGCGGACTCCCCTCCCCCCCGTTGCGATCCGTCCCAAAAAACTGAAAATTCTCACCTGTCACAAATCGGGTTGCGCCAAAAAAGGGGGCAGTCGTCAGTGTCAAATTCTTCAGACTTTATTGCACGATCGAGGTTTGGGGCAGCATGTGACCGTTGAAACCACTGGCTGTTTAGGTAAATGCTCAATGGCTCCGAATCTCATCCTGATGCCCGGCAAAAAACGACTGAGTGGCATGAAACCAGAAGCGATCGTAGACTTAGTAGAACATCTGCATCATCAGTGGGGACATGCAGCATCAGCCGATTGGAAAGAGGAGGCAACATGAGTGTCACAGCCTCCTGGTTGCCCGTCAGTGATGCTGTAAAAAGGCTATTGGCTCAAGCCACCCAAGATTGGCAAAGTGCTCGATCGGCCGATCATCTAATAGAGCAAGCCTTAGCTGAAACTCAGGATCAAACTGATGTTTTGATCGCCGCCTACCGTTATTTTTTCTATCGTAACGATCTACCCAAAGCGCTCCAAATTGCCCAGAAAGTGATGGATCAAGTCAGCACATCAGCCCAGTGGCCAAGCGATTGGAACCAGCTCAACCCCATTCTGTTCGCCGGAATCGATGAGCCTGATGTGCGATTATTCCTGACTGCTTATTCTGCAAAAGGGCTACTACTGGCAAAACTCGGGGCTCTTGAACCAGCAAAAATGATTGCGACCCAAATCAAACAAGTCGATCATCATCGAGAATTTGGCGCTGATCTAATTTTATCTATTTTGATAGACCCTAGAGAAGACGATGATTAAACGATCTGAAACACGTAGCCGAGATTGGCTGGTCAACCAGGAAGGACAATGTCAACCCCGCCCCTCCAGCCGCGATTGGAACTTAATTCGTGAAAATTACTACCTCCACCAGTTTCTCTCCGAAATTCTGGAACTCCTCACCCACGCCAGAGAAGCAGAAGAGGAATGGGATTATCTGCCCCAAATTCGGATGCGAGTTCGGCAACTCGTCACCAACTCCTACTGGCTCAGAACCCAGTATCTCGATCCCGATCCCAAAACCGGCGTGGCTGTGCAGACCCTCTATGATGAAATTGGTTATCCATTAACCGTTCAAACAGTCACCTTTGCGCCCGGTGCTACCTCTTCTATCCATAATCATGGGACATGGGGCGTGACAGCAGTACTGAAAGGGCAAGAAAAACACACCTTTTGGCGACGATCGCCTGCTCCCGAATGCCCCCACCGGATCGAGCCTGTGGGAGAAAAAATCCTAGCCACTGATCAGATTATAAGCTTTGTGCCAGAGGCAATCCATCAAGTTGAGTCCGCCGGAGATGAAATGACGGTCACCTTCCAAATTTATGGAGATACCCAACCTCGATCGCGCTTCCAATTTGACCCCATCTTGCATACTGCCAAACCCTTCTAGGGGTACTTGACCTACCGTATCCCGCACACCCACAACTCAAGACAACCCTAAAATTTGACGCAGCACCGCTTGATCCTCTTGCTTCGCTGTAAACCGACCATTTTCAATATCACGAATCCAACTCTGACTTTTCCCTAATTGATCTGCGAGTTGGCGTTGACTCATCCCTAGTTTCTTCCGAGCCGCCACCACTTGCTCAGCCGAGAGAATAACTGTCCCCGATCCAAAATCTGGGGTAGGCGACATTTTAGAATGGCGCGATCGACGAGTATTAGCGCGTTTATGCGTTGACTTAGGAGTGGATTCCTTCGATCGCCGAGCCGCTTGCTGCCAATCTGTTGGCAGTTCAAACCGCAGAATTCTAGCATTCATCAATAAATTCCACTTGCCTCTTGGGCTGGCATCCGTTAATCGAACCGATTGACTGCCATCATTGGTCCAAAACTCTAATGCAGCTTCAGCATCATCCGGTATATCTGCTAGCTTCGCCCAGAAAGGCTGAATTTCGATCGGATAGGTTTCTGGATCAAAGACAGGTTTTAAGCCGTAATAATTGAGTACTTCCAGATCGCTTTCAAATGCTCGAATCAGCCGCTTTCGTTCTTCTGGATAGGCTGAATTGGTCAACTTTGTATTTCCATATGCAATTCGCATTAATGTTGTAACCAATATCCTTTGATCTTTCCCCAATCTTGTCTTGAATAAGAGCCAAAGCATCATTCGAGCCGCACCCTCATGCTGTTGCCAGATACTCATCACGGTATTGAGTAAGGATTTAGGCAATGTACTATATTGGTAGAGAGCAGTTCGATCTTTACAGCCCTGACGATTCAGAAAATGCTTTGTCCAACTCCCCGCCCGAATCGTAAAGGTAAGCCCCACCAAATGTTTGCAGCCTGTTTCATCTTCCTGAAAGAAATGCTGAATGTGCAGCATATGCCACAACGGTTCTGGGTGGAGTGAAAATGCTGGGATGCGACCTTGGGACGGACAATCAATTGCAGCATGGATGAGGCAGGGCTGCTGAGCAATTTCTTTAATCAGTTGGAGTTTGGCTGGTTTGGTCAGATCTTTGCGCTTATCCAGTCCTAAATATTCCTCAATTTGCCGATCGCTGAGAACAAACTCTTGCTCCCAAGGTTGATCTAGCGTCGTAATTTGGGCAGCATAAATCAGGTGCATACAGGTCGATCGAATGTCAATCGCATCCACCGAGGACATCAAACCGGGAAGCACCTGGCTGTCTGGTGTGGTAGCAATGGTGAGACTGAGTTGCCCTCCTTGGCTGAGGGATCGACGGTAAGCTAAGGTGGTGCTTTCTTGGCTCCAGCCCAGAGACTGGCGTTGTGCCAGGAGGTTACAAGCCTCCCAGATCAAAATTGCCGAAGCAAAGGGATGATTCTTCCCATTAGCAAACAGATTGGCACTCGTTGGCATCCGCACACTCATTTTGGCCCGCCCGCGCTTGGCCTGGGAGGGGGTCGGTATGCTGATTGGGCAGCTAATTACACACTGGGGTTCTGGCTGATCTTCACAGTTGTTACAGAGCACTGTATCCACCCAGTATTGCCCCGCTTCCACCTGAATGGCACCTGTTGGACAGAGCGGACGGCAGTTATCACAGGCAACACAATCGCTGGAAATTTTATAAGCCATAGTTGGGGGATGGAATTAGAGGAGCAAAATAAACAATTAGGCAGAGTGAAGCAAGAAGCGATCAAGAAGCCCGATTTGAAACGTTTGTAATGATGAAAAACCAGCTAAACAACAGAAGGAACAATCACTTAAAACTATCCATCGAAGTGATATCTCATCTGCCAGCAAATACAGAAGTGGATGGATGAATTGAAGCAATCAGCCATCAAAGTGAACTATCTCAATCGAGCCGAGCTAATCTGAGATGATTAATTTTACTATTCTAAAACTTATTCTCTATGGCGTTACTAAAACGGCATTAACCAATCGGAAAAGCCTGATTCGGAAACAGAAATTACCCACACTGGGCTAGTCGATGGGCTAATCGATCGGCTCATTGATGGACTGAATCAATGAGGAAAAAAAGAATGAAAAGAATTTCTAAACGCGATCGAAGAAATTACATTAACTGAACATTCAGTCAGTGGTAAAACCGGCTTCAATGAATTCCAAATGAATTCTACGATAATCTTTGTGGCAGTCCCAAGCCTTAATTGGAAGATCGGTCTAAATTAACGGTTACTTCATTTTGTAATGAAAAACCTCGATCGAATTTGTCCAGACTGAGCGGTTTCAGAATCTTTTAAGATTTCCGGGTCTGAACCTAGCGGCTGACCTGGGGCTCAGGGGTGTGGTTGTTCCGATGGGGGTTGTTCCAATAGGGGTTGTTCTGATATCTGTTGGAGATTGGTTTGACGGGCGACCAATCGTTCACCATAGTTTAAGAGCTTTTCTAAAGTAGCCAACTGGTTTTGCCAGGTTTGAGTCCGGTAGTTTTGGCTGAGACCCGGCAAATTCATCCAACTGGTGAATCGGCTCTGGAACGCAGCGAGGGCAGCTTGAGCCTGTTGTAAATGTACCGAAGAGGGATCGCTAGCCAAACGCTGTAATGCCTGATCCAGGGCAACGGTTTTACTTTGCCAGGATTCGAGCTGCTGACTGCTGAGCTGGAGTTCTCCCTGCTCGATCAACCAATTCCACTGTTGGCGCAGGAGGGTATAGCGCTCAGCCGCCGCCGCAAAGGGCTGACGATAGGGGATCGCTTCTGCCTGCGGGTTCGCAGTTCCCTGAATCTGTTGGAAAATATTCTGCAAACGGCTATTTAAATTTTCGGCAGCAAAGAGGGCAAACCCACCCGATGGAGAGTCCCGTAAAGCCTGCATTTGATCCACGATCGTTTGCTCCGACAAATTCAACAGACGAATCCCAGGTACCACCAAAGTGGACTGAAGATCAGCATCGGCGAGCCAGGGATTGGCCAAACGCTGGAGCCCATGGGTGTCGCTGGCGTAGCTCATCAGCACGATCATGTCGATTTGACCCTGCTCAGCCCACACTTCCCAATTTTGTTGAATCTCATTGATGCGGCGGCGTTCCGGTAAGGCAAAGACGGCAGCCGATAAGATGATTTCCGGATTGAGGCGATGGACTAAACGCGAAGTTTCTGCCACAAAGGAATTAATTTGCTCAATGCGAAATTCCGTCCATTGTTGCCAGCGTTGTCTCTCGGCAGAAGCAGTTGATGCAGATGCCAGAGTCGAGTTGCCCACCTGCGTTAACTCGATCGGGGTGAGATGGAGGGGATCGATGCCAGTGCGCTGCTGAAACTGGCGGCGAGCTGCTGCTCCGTACCCGTAGGTGTGTCCACCCGCCCAAGGATCCTGAAATGGATAGCGAATGTAATCCAACTGCAACCCATCGACCTCATAACGAGTGACAATTTCCTCGAACAGGTTCAGCAAATATTGCCGTACCTCTGGATTGGCCGGATCCAAAAATGGTTTAGTTTGCCCCGGTGGAATCATCGATCCCCGGTGATCATAATTTGCCCAGTCCGGGTTGGCGGCTAGAATCGGCCCTGGATAGCTAGCAGGCTGATTCAACAGGGCATTGTGCATTTGATTCCCGGCGGCAAACGTCCAGACCCAGGCGTGCAGCTCCATATTGCGAGCATGGGCCAGTTCCACAGCCGCTGCCAGCGGATCCCAATGACGGGTGAGGGGATTTTGCTGCGGTGCTACCTCGCTGGGATAAATGGGATAGCCCGCATTGACGGTTTCGAAAAAGATAGTGTTAATCCCCGCTGTTTGCAGCCGATCGAATAAAGTTGCCAGCCCCTGTCGTGAGCCGGCCCGCACAATGGTACCCCGATCGAGCCAGATCGCCCGCACTTCAGGCTGGGAGAGGGAATGCTGTAAGGGAAAATTTTCCCAAAGTAACTGGCGGGTGGCGAGCCACTGTTGACGGGATCGCGGATAATCCCGATCTTGCAGAGCCTGATTGAAGGCGGCATACCCCTGTCTGGCTTGGTGCAAAACGGCATCTCCCAAAGCTCCAGATTGTTCAGTGGCGGTGAGGGCTTGAGGCGGTTCGGACTCTGTCTTGGCAGCGGGGGAGGTCGTAACTGGTAATGCCGCAGTGGGTCGAGGAGCCGCTTGACCGATCGATCGAGATTGGGCGCGGGCTTGAGTGAGGATGAGCGCACTTTCGTAACGGCCGATCAAGTTCTCTAGCTCTTGCCGCATGGTAGTCGCTTGGTACAGCGTGATCCGCGTTAACCGCTCAACATCGATTTCGGCCGCTGCAACCTGTTCGGCGGGATCTTGAGATGGAGTTGGGGCGATCGACGGACGGGAGGCGGGTAGATCCAAGGGATTTGGCCGAGGCGACGCAGGTTCAGAGAAGGTCGGTGTCGGTGTTGGTGAAGCGGTAGCCCGCCCCGAATGGGAGTTCTCCGAACCAGTGAGTTGTTCAACTTGAGCACGGGTCGTGGCGCGGGTGAAGCGATCGGGACGGGGAGATGGGGCCTGATTTTGAGCTTGATTTTGAGCTTGATTTTGAGATCGAGGAGTTGCTTGCACCGCTCTAGGCGCATTGTTGGCCATCCGAGGGCGGCTGTCTTGGAAGCGGGCTACGGCTGCCTGCAACCAACTGCTATCCAACTGGCGAGTACTGGCGGATGAGCCCCATTCCCAACCCAAGAAGGTGGACTTGTGGGTGACTACAACTGCGGCGGACTGACCGTTGGCTTGAGGATTGGCAGGGTTAGATGAGCGGCCAGTTTGCCAAATTGCCACAGGTTCGCTGGCTAAACTGGTGGGCACCACTAACCCACCCTGAATGGCGGTGCCAGTCTCCGCCGATCGCACCCAGCGCTGGTTAGCCAGTTCAAGGGACTGTAAAGCCTGAGGTTGGGACAGATCAGTGGCCCAGTAGGCCCCCAATAGGGATCGCAGGGCATTTTGAACACCCGCTGAAGATTGACTGCCGGTGGCTCCACTGACGATCAAACGCCCCCCCCGATTTAGCCAGGATTGTAGACTCAACAATTGCCCGGAAGAAATGGTTTCGATGTTGGGTAAAAACAGCACTTGAATGCCAGTGAATTCCGTCGATCGCCGCACCTCATCCCACTCAATCACCCGGTAATCCAATTCAGTGGCATCTAGCCGCTCCAGGATGGCATCCCACTGCTCCTGATTGTCGGTACCGCGCACCACCCCGATCGATAAAGGTGCTGCCAGAGTTTCAGCCCGAGGCGCAGACTGGGCCATTTCGAGCGGAGCTTCACTCGGGCTAGCTAAATTCGCTTGAGCAACAGCACTGAGCGGCAATATACCCATCAGGCTTCCCCAGACGGCTAGCGTTGCGGGGGCAGAGACATGGATCGGTGAAAGCATAGGAGGGAAATGCAACAGGGAATGAATCAGCGAGCGGTTCATTGAATTATAGAATCCACGGGTTAACAATAATTAGATTAGATAGTTACAATAGCGATCAAAATATGACATTTCAGACTAAACAGACTGCCCTTAATACCCTACCTTAACCGCAGCGGAAAACGATTCCCAGACAACCCAAAATTGGGCAAATTGCAGCAATTTTTGCCAAGTCTTCACAAACCCTCACAATACGCAGGGGTGGATCTTTTCGGAATCTTCGCACAGGTTGCAGCAGGGCAAATCTGGGTTTAAGCAACGATCGCTTTGTGCCCATGCCTTTCGCGTAGCGGTGCCTTTCGCGTAGTGGTGCCCTTTAAGCAGTGGTGCCCTTTAAGCGGCAATATTCGGCTAGTCATGCCGAAGCTGGCTGCTGGCTGACCAGAGAAGGAGCAAACTCTAGCCCTAGGGGTTCATGCTCGACCACGAACACATTTGAGTAAAGGTTAGCAATCACCTGCTTTCCTTGCTGGGTCAGTTCCAGATATTTCAGGGCATCCTTCACATAAGGATACACTCCATTCCAGTAGAACTTCGGGTAGTTTTTGCGTAGATCGCCTGGGTGACGGTACCCCAACGCCTGATTGACCCCAGTTTCCTCAAATTCGTAGTAAAGTGCGCTGATCTTTTTCAGGTAGCGGGGATCACTGAGTTGTCCGATCAAGTCGGAAGCTCGAATCAGTCCGGGATAATGAATGGTATCCTGGTGATCTTCTTTATTGGGAACCGGAAAGCGAGTCAGTTCAATGTTAACTTTGATCCGCGCCGCATCGATCAAACTGTGACCCCCAAACCGCTCATCAATGAATAGCTTGGCCCGATCGACATGGTAGGGAGTTAGGCTGGCATCGGTCGAGCCCGGATCAAGATACACCATTTCGTCATTTTGTCCGGTCGCATACCAGCCATCATGGTCATCTTTGCAAACCCCTTTGACGTAGCCGATATCGTGGCACACGAGGGAAATAATGAAATGAAGCCAATCTTCACAGGAAACGCCCCCTTGTCGAATATGTCGTCCCCGTAGAATTTCTTGCCCCACCAGGGTTACCAGGATGGTGTGTTCAACGTTGTGATAAAGGGCATCGCTATTGGCTATATTTTCGAGGGCCATGGAGCCGACCCAACCGATGATGTCTTCATAGTCATGCTTCCAGCCTCCGTAGGTGCGGCGGTAGCCTTCCTTCAGCTTTTGCACAAAGTCGTCAATCAGCAGTTCGGTGGCGTTAAACATTCTGAGGTCTCACTTGGTTGTTTCAGGGGGATGAAGGCGTTCAGAAATCAAGCATTCAGAAATATCGCATCTCCAGAATCAGAGTGCCCAGATTTGAGCGATGTATACCTGAAGCGGCCCAAAGATGTCGAGAAAGTGAGCGATTGGAGGATTGACCTCAGTTTAAAGCAATGCTGCGGGGATTGATCGAGGGATTAGACGAGGAAATTAGATTCCGGCAAGGGGTCGGCGAGTGGTTGGATGCCTAATCTGGATCGGGGAGATCAGGATCGGATTGGATCCAAGTCCTATTTTGGATGAACCCATGACGCAGCTAGTCAAGCATTGGGTCAAGCATTGGTTCAAGCATTACTCAAGCAATAGCATTGAGCCCGCATTAAGCCCACATTGAGCCCGAACCCTTGCTCCTGATCATTCAGAGGCGGGAGGCTGATTGACTGACTAATCTTTTCCCCTCATCCCTAAATCCTTTCTCCCACTAGGGGCGAAGGGACTTGCAATCAAATCCTGGTTCGAAAGCGCCTCGCCCGCTCTGGGAGAGGGGTTGGGGTGTAGCTTGCTTCTGCGTAGCAGTGGGTAGTTTGAGTTTTGTCAGTCAATCAGGGCGGGAGGTGTTTTTTGAGCAGCAGAATCTATACAAACCACATAACTTGTCAATATTTTGGCAATACCCAGTGGCAACACCCAGTGGCAACACCCAGCATTGGACTCTCAACCCTATGATTCCTTGTTCAAACGCTGGAACTTACACTTGAAGTATATTGGGTGACCGCTTGCGCTAAATCTAAATTACGTAAAAACGATCATTTTTATATGAACGTGGAATGTGACTCCACTCAGTTATCTCGCTTGTCGATGATCATTTTTTATGAAGTGAACCGCAGTGGGTAACTGGGTTGCCGAAAACAAAGAGGAGGGGTACGCCAAAAAGCGCGTCTTGCCAAGATCACACTGGAAGAATCTGAAAAGCCTCACATCGACCCGGAATTTGAAGAGGTTACGGAAGGCGCGGAGCAGTCCACCAAAGACAAATTCAAGTAGCACAGTAGACTCCATAACCAGATCATGCGATTCTGTCCCGACTGGCACAGTTTGTTCCGGCTGGCACAGTTTGTTCCGGCTGGCACAGTGACGACGACCAGCAGAGCAGCCTCAAAGTCAGCATGACGGGTCGCACCGATCCCGAACGCTAAACTGAGAGCGATCATCAAACGCCTCCAAAAATACGGCAAATACGGCTATCCGCCGGATAAACCAGAGAAAGCCCCTCAGACTGTCATACATCAAGCCGGAACCCTACATCAAGCCGGAACCCTAGGCAAGGCTTGGGCCGCATCACCAACCTCTTGATCCCCCCACTCGCTAACGCTAACGCTTTGGGTTGAGGGCTGGGAGTATCAAAAGCAAGGATTGTAAGGAGGCGTACTCGACTGCGATCTCCCCTCTGCCCCAACTTGAGCCTTGTCACCGCCTTTTCCCTTAAACCAATGTTAATTAAGCTAAATACGCTGCTTTCCTAAGCGGTACAGTTGTGATAAAAGTAGTTAGCCAAAACAGTTCACATACACAGTTTTTAAGCAAGGTATTTGCCAATGAACGCTGCATTCAAGCGATCGATTCTGCTACTTGGGTTATTAACACTGGGGGCAGGTTGTGCTCCAACCACCACTAGCACCACGACGGAAAGCCCTGCCGCTACAGAGGCCAGTCCGGCAGCTAGTCCGGCAGCTTCAGCGCCTGGGATCTCTACCGATGGTGATGTGATTATTGCCTCTAGCCTACCGATGACGGGGAGTTCCTTAGGACAAACCCAGACGATCGTCAATGGTATTCAGCTTGCATTAGATGAAGTTAATTCAACGGTCTGTGATGGCAAGCTCAAGGTGGGCTTCCAGACCTATGACGATGCCACCGCAGCGGCTGGTAAGTGGGATCCGGCTCAGGTGACTTCTAACTCGAACAAGATTGTAGCCGATCCAAAGATTGTTGCTGTGGTTGGGACGTTTAACTCGGGGGCTGCTAAACTGGCGATCCCCATTTTCAACCAGGGCGATCTGGTGATGGTCAGCCCGGCCAACACTTACCCCGGTTTGACGAAGCCTGGGACTGGCGAAGCAAACGAGCCAGATACCTACTACCCCAATAACAAACGCAACTATGCCCGCGTGGTGCCAGCCGATGACCTGCAGGGGGTAATGGCCGCCAACTGGACGAAGTCACTGGGGGCTCAAAAGGTCTATATCCTGGATGATCAAGAGCTATATGGTAAAGGGATTGCGACGGTTTATGAAGAAACGGCCAAGGAAATTGGGCTGGAAGTGCTAGGACGGGAAGGGATCAACGCTAAAGCGCCGGATTATCGAGCTTTGATGAACAAAATTAAAGATTTGGAACCGGATCTGATCTACTTTGGTGGCATCACGCAGAATAACGCGGGGCAGTTGATCAAAGACATGCGGAACGTGGGGATGACCGATGTTAAATTCATGGGCCCCGACGGCATTTTTGAGCAAGCTCTGGTAGATGCTGCTGGTAAAGATGCGGAAGGGGTCTATGCAACCTTCGGAGGTGTGCCGCCCAAGGAACTGACAGGTCGAGGCAAAGAGTGGTACGACGCTTATAAGGCGAAATTCAACTCGGAGCCGGAAGCCTATGCCGCTTATGGATTTGAGGCGGCTCAAGTTGTGCTGAAGGCGATCGGTGAAGTTTGTGAGCCCGATCGGGATGCCATCCGCGAAGCCGTATTAGCCACGAAAGACTTCCCTGGCTTGCTGGGTACCTGGAGTTTTGATGAAAATGGGGATACAACCAGTACTACCATGTCAGGTAATGTTGTGAAAGATGGTAAATGGGCGTTTGCGGAAACGTTAGAGGCAAAATAACTGTTTGACGAACAGGTCGGGGGTGAATACGGGTATGTGTTCCCCCCTTTTTTAGTTCATTCCACCTTGCTTTAATGATTCCCTTATCTGCCGATCGCCCATGAAACCGTGGCAAAAGAACGTTCTCTACATAGTTGTTATTTATTTCATCCTGTTACTCGGCCCGATCGCCGGTCTGGATATTCCTAGGATTATTCAAGATATTGTTCAAAGCCCATCTTTGTTATTCACTCAGATTCTGGTGGGCTTAATCAATGGTGCCATTATTGCTATCATCGCCTTAGGATACACCCTAGTGTATGGCATTATTGAACTGATCAATTTTGCCCATGGTGACCTCTACATGCTGGGTGGTTTTGCCGCATTAACGGTGATGGGCATGTTTGGGATGGAGGATGGGGCTCCCTTGGGGACAGCAATCCTACCTATGCTGGTGGCTCTATTGGTTTCCGCTGGGATGTGTGCAGGGCTGAATGTAGTTACAGAACGCTATGCTTACCGACCATTGCGTAACGCCCCTCGTCTGGCTCCCCTGATTTCTGCGATCGGGGTTTCCTTTATTTTTCAGAATCTAGGGTTGTTCTGGGGAGGGTTGCGATCGTTCATTCCAATTATGGGAAATACGGCAGCCGCCCCTAAAAGTTTCCCCGATTTACTACCCCGCACGGATATTTTTCAAGCCCTAGGGATCGAAACCAAAATTGACTTTACCGTCAAGGATCTGACGGTGCTGGTGGTGGCGGTAGGGCTGATGGTGGGGTTGAACTTATTTGTGCAGCGAACCCCGGCTGGAAAAGCCATGCGAGCTGTGGCGCAGAACCGAGAGGCCGCCAAAATTGTTGGCATTAATGTCGATCAGATTATTGTGCTCACCTTTTTGATTGGAGGAGCCCTGGCTGGAGCCGCCGGTCTGTTAGTGGGGCTGTACAACAATACCATTGTGTTTACGATGGGCTTTACGGCAGGGCTACGAGCGTTTACGGCGGCAGTGCTGGGTGGGATCGGCAACATTACCGGAGCCATGCTGGGTGGTGTCCTGATTGGATTACTCTCCGCCTTAAGCGATCAATATTTATCCAGTCGCTGGACTGATGCCTGGGTATTTGGGGTGCTAGTGCTCATCCTGGTGTTTCGTCCCAGTGGGCTATTAGGTGAAAACCTTCAGGAAAAGGTGTAAGCAACCATGCAGAATGTATTGAAAGCACTTCGCGCAAACCTGATTCTGGGGGGCGTGGCAGCCTTTACGGTATTGCTGTTTGGAGGCTGGAGTGGCAGCATGATCGGCTGGCTGCTCGGAACGGCAGTTGGCTACCTGGATACTCACGAACAGTCGATTCCCCATCCTAAAGTGGGCTTGCGGATTGGGGCGATCAACGGCTTTGCCTTGGGTTTGTGGGTGGCGGCCGCAAGTTTGGTGGAAGGCTTGATTTTGCGCCCCTTGAGTGGGCAAGCGATCGTCCCATTGCCCCAGGATCTCCTCCATGCGGTTGTGGGTTTAGCAGTGACAACGGTGGCCGCCGCTCTGATGGGAGCCATGCAGGGTCTACCCCGGCGGCGATCGAAGTTAGCTCATCAAACTACTCATGGATCGTTGAGTCGTAGGCAGGGGACATTGCTGATTCTGGCAGCGATTTTACTGTTTTTTCCCTTTGCTGATCGCATGGCCCAGACGGGCTGGATTGCAACCGTGATTCAGGTGCTGATTTTTGCCATGCTGGCCCTGGGGTTAAATATTCCGGTGGGCTATGCCGGATTGTTAGATTTAGGCTATGCCGCCTTTTTCGCGATCGGAGCCTATACCACCGGCATGTTGTCTTCGCCGCACTTGGGAATTGAGTGGAATTTCTGGTTGGTGATCTGGATTGCCGCAGCGGTGGCTGCCGTGGCCGGGTTGATTTTAGGATCGCCCACCTTGCCGCTCCGGGGAGATTACTTGGCGATCGTGACTTTGGGATTTGGTGAAATTGTCCCGATCGTCTTCCGCAACCTCACCGAAATTCGGATCGTGGAGCCCATTTCCAGCCTGTTCGCCACCTTGCTGAACCGACCAGAGTTAGCAATCTGCCTGGTGGGCTGCGAGCAACCATTCAACCTCACCAATGGTGAAACTGGGATCAATCCGATCGGGCGACCCTGGCTGCCGTTTATCGGCTCCTTTAGCTCCACCAACTATTTACCCTGGTATTACCTGGTGCTGCTGCTGGTGATTTTTTCCATGTTTATGATTAACCGGCTGCGAAATTCCCGCTTAGGTCGGGCCTGGACTGCCATTCGAGAAGATGAATTGGCAGCTAGTTCAATGGGAATCAACCGGGTCAATGTGAAGCTGCTGGCGTTTGCCATGGGGGCCACTTTTTCTGGTTTTGCCGGTGCGTTTTATGCGTCCTACATTACCGCCATCTTTCCGAGTGTGTTTGATTTCTCCGTATCAGTGATTATCCTCTGTATGGTGATTTTGGGCGGTTTGGGCAATATGATTGGGGTGCTGCTGGGCTGTGTGATTATCATGTCGGCCGATCGGCTCTACCTCCCCCAGTTTGCTCAGGTTTTAAAGGGTTTTTTGAATACGACTGTTCTGCCCAATATCGCCAATCCAGCCCTGCGCGACTTTCTAGCCATCAGTGTTGACCCGATCCAGATGCGGCTATTTCTGTTTGGCTTAGTACTGGTGGTCATGATGATTGTGCGACCGGAGGGGTTAGTGCCTAACTCACGTCGCCGCGCAGAGCTGCATTCGGAAGATGTTGTTGCGAATGAGTCGCTTGCAGATGTAAGGAGTGTGGGATGACGTTACTACAGTCAGAACAGCTCACCATGCGATTTGGTGGGCTGGTGGCGGTGAATGCCGTCGATTTGGCACTAGAACCAGGTATGATTGCCAGTCTAATTGGCCCGAATGGAGCCGGGAAAACCACCTTCTTTAACATGCTGACTGGCATTTATGTCCCTACTTCTGGGCGGCTAACCTTCCAAGGACAGGATATTACGGGTCTGTTGCCGCACCGTTTAACCGAATTGGGGATCGTGCGAACATTTCAAAATATTCGTCTGTTTAGTAATATGACGGTTCTGGAAAACGTGCTCGTCGGGCGACATTGCCGCTTGAAAACCAATTTAGTCGGTACCTTGTTGCGACCACCAGCAGTTCGTCAGGAAGAAGCAGAAGCGCGGCAAGCAGCCCTGAGTATGTTGGAATATGTGGGGTTGGGTACCGATCGCGCCAACGAATTTGCTAAAAACTTACCCTATGGCGATCAACGACGGCTGGAAATTGCGCGGGCCCTGGCTTCTAATCCTCGCTTACTTCTGTTAGATGAGCCAACAGCCGGGATGAACCCCAACGAAACGGCCGATCTAACCCGCTTTATCTACCGGATTCGGGATGAACTTGACCTGACTGTGCTGCTGATTGAGCATGACATGAAGGTGGTGATGGGCATTTCCGATCGAGTCAGCGTGATGGAATACGGAGCCAAAATTGCGGAAGGCACCCCGGATGAAGTGCGAGCGAATCCGCAGGTGATTGCTGCCTATCTTGGCAAGGAAGATGCCCCAACTGTTGGCACAGAAGCAACCGGCGCAGAAGCGATCGGCTCGCCAGCAGAAGCAACCGGAACAGCGGCCGGTGAGCAAACTGCCAGCCTCAACCATCGGCCCAATCCACAGCACATCTCTAGCGATCGAGGCAGTGACGAATAAAACCTATGCTGGAACTGATTGATGTTCACACCTATTACGGCAACATTCAAGCGTTGAAGGGGATCAACCTCAGCGTTAGTCCGGGTGAAGTCGTAACGCTAATTGGCAGTAATGGGGCAGGCAAAACCACCACGCTCCGTACCATTCAGGGGCTACTGCGGCCCCGGCAAGGCAAAGTTCTATTTGAAGACCGCGAGCTGAATGTGGTCTCCACAGAAGAGATTGTGCGGCTGGGTATTGCCCAAAGCCCGGAAGGTCGGATGATTTTTCCCCGCATGACAGTATTGGAAAACCTGGAAATGGGAGCCTTCCAGCGCCGTGATTCAACGGGAATTAAAACCGATATGGAGCATGTGTTTAGCCTGTTTCCGCGCTTGAAAGAACGGATCAGCCAAAAAGGGGGCACCCTCAGTGGCGGTGAACAACAAATGTTAGCGATCGGTCGAGCTTTAATGGCCCGCCCTCGCTTACTGTTGCTGGATGAACCCAGTATGGGACTTGCCCCCATGTTGGTCAGCCAAATCTTCTCGATCATTCAAGAGATCAGTGCGGAAGGCATGACCATTCTCTTGGTTGAGCAGAATGCTCGCATGGCGCTCACGGTGGCCAATCGAGGCTACGTCTTGCAAACCGGCGAGATTGTTCTATCGGGCGATGCCAAAGAGTTACAGGTGAATGAAACCGTGCGGAAAGCCTACTTGGGGGAAGAGTAGAGCGATCACAGAAGCAGCAAGGATGAAGATCAAGGCATGATCTGCTCGGCAATCTGCTCGGCAATCTGCTACGTTCATCCTGCCACGGTCTTCATCTTCTAAGATTGACCCTAAGGTTGGGACGGAGTCGGTGCTTCTGAAGTCGGTTCAGCCGGAGCCGATTCAACTGGAGCGGCCGCAGGCGGGGTCTCAGTAGGAACCTCAGTGGGCACAGGGGCGGCATTATTAGCGGCGGGGCTGGCACTAGGGCTGGGAGAAGGCAAAGTGGCAATCCGCTTAATTTGATCCTTGAATTGAGCTGGGGCTAACGCTTCCGCAGAGGCAAACAATTTCTGGGCTTCGTCAGTTTGGCCTTGTGTGCGTAGCAGGATCGCTTTCCCCAAGATCGGGCGGAAGTCTTCTGGGTTGATCTGGCTGACCTGATCGTAGAGCGCTAGTGCTTCATCAAATCGCTGTTGTCGAGCATACACTTCTCCCAGTAGTAATTGCACTGAGGCCACATCGACTGTACCAGGTTGAACTTTGTTCGCTTCATCCGCCGTTTTGATGGTGTCCTGCAACAAGGCAATCGCGGCTTCAGGGCGCTCCTGCACCATTAGCAGATCGGATAGCCCTTTCAAGGCATTGATGTTACCCGGAAACTTAGCCAGGATGGTGCGATAGAGTTCGGCCGCTGCTTCTCGATCGCCCAATTCCTGTTTGGTTTGCGCCAGCAACACTTGATAGTTCGGTTGATCGGGATTGAGTTCAGCCAGCTTTTGCAGGGGAGTGATCAAAGCATCTAGCTTGCCTTGCTCAATTCGAGTGTCTACCAATCCCCGCAGGGCCGTTTGGTTAGCAGGTTCTCGTTCTAACACCAGCTCATATCCTTTGGCTTGGGCTTCCAGATCAGCCGGAGAACCACTGGGACTGGGGGAAGGGACTGCTGATCGCGGTGACTGATTTTGTTGAAAGGCGCTACTCAAAATGGGCAGCACCGACAAGCCAACGAACGCGAGAACCCCAACCGACATGACAAGAATTGTTAACCAGCGATTGCGCTTATTAGACACGGCAGTTCCCAACCTCGAAGATCAAATCACATCTGTTTTACCTAACTTTAGCGAGTTTTGATCACCTGCTCGATCGGAATTGTTAATTTTCATCGATTGAGTCAGATTCGTTGAGCGAATCCAATTTGCCATTGCTTTGCCATTGCTTTGCCATTGCTGTGAGGTAATTCGGAGATCGGGCAAATTGCCTAAAAAATGGGTAATTTAAACGTTGAGAGAATTCTTCATGGAGCGCCCTGATGCAGGTGATGGAGACTGTATAAACAGACAGATGGATTTAGACCAAATTGGATCTGAACTCTGCCCCTCGGCTGCCGATTCTCAGCGGAGTAGATTAAGCTGGGTGCTAACCTAGTGTTAAATTCACACTAGGTTAAATTCACACTAGACTGTAGTGTGTTGCTCATCTGCTGTAGTGAACGGTAAGCGGACAAACTACCGCTGTCAAGGAGGTTATATGAGTTCGACCCCCAACCAGTTTCCTCGATCGTCCAAACCAGCTTCGTCCTCCAAATCGCGGACGGAGGCTCAGGCGAATTCAGCCATTGAACCTTCCTCATCAGCGGAAACCATGACCGATCAAACACCTGACTCAATGTTAATGACTCCTCCCACTCGTATGACATCTCCTGATTCTGCTGATTCTCAGCCAGAGACCCCCCCCTCTGTGTCCTCCAAAGCTGTGAAATCTAGTGCGTCTACCCCCCCCGATTCGCCCTCGATCGCTGAGGTCAGTGAGCCTGTCAAGCTCACCGCTTCGACTGAGGTGAGTGAGCCGACTGCTCAGCCTGTCAGTGCAGAGGCATCGGTCGCGTCAGCCCAAGTCACATCAGCCCAAGTCACATCAGCCCAAGCCGCGTCAGCCCAATCTGAGCTATCTCAGCCTGAGCCTGTAGCCCAGGTCACATCAGCCCAAGCCGCGTCAGCCCAATCTGAGCTATCTCAGCCTGAGCCTGTGGTCGCAGTTGACCCCGAAACCAACGCTGAAGCTGATGCTGAATTTGAGGACAAAGCTGCGGCTGAAGCAGCCGGATCTTCTGCTGAAATAGCCGCCTCACCTGAGGAATCTGCTCCCAAAGCAGCTCCTCGTCATCAGCCGATCCCGCCTGCGAGTGAGCCGATGCAATATCGGGCAATTGGATTAGTGCGAGGACGTTATACCCCGTCCGAGGAGCAGTTTACACGGGGTTCTATTCTGACTGAAGATGGAGTGACGATCGATGCTGTCTTGCTGGGACGAGTCATGAGCTTGGTGAAGAAGCACATTGACCTGGCAGAACCGCATTTGTGGGTTGTGTATCCGCGCACCAGAGATAAAGAGCTGGATCTACACATGCAGATCGTTGGGGTATGGGAACCCGAAAAGCTAAATCGATCGATCGATACAGATGCAAGTGCTTTGGCACCAGGGCATGAGGATAGGGACGAGGACGATGAAGACGAGGACGAGGACGATCTAGAGTTGGAGTTGGAGCAGGATGATCCGGATACTGAGGCCGCGATCGATTCAGATCTAGCATCTGACGTGCCTGAAGCGCCTGAAATTTCTGAAGTGACAGCCGCTCAACCCCTGAACACTCCTGAAGGAGGAGATTCTGAGGCGAGCACTACACCCCAGCTTGAGCCAGCACTGGCGGGATCGGACGATAGTGTAACCGCTACAACCGATTTAGACGATCGCTATTTCTCTGTCCGAGGCGAGGTGGTGTTTCAGTCGGATGAAGACGATCGGTTACTAATTAAAATTCGCCGAGCCCCCAAACCCGGTACGACGCAAGCGAAAGCATTCAAAGTGGCATTGAAAGGCAAACTGGACGGCAAAGGGCTAGGCTACTTTTGGGATTTTCAAGTTCAACGGGAAGCTAACGAACTGGTGGTGAAAGAAGCCACTCAAATTGGCATGGTGCCGCCGCAAAAACGGAAAGGGGGCGCTGGCGGTGGCGGCCGTCGGGGCGGCCCGGGTCGTCCAGGGGGTGGCGGTGGTCGTCGTCCAGGGGCAGGCGGCCCACCTCGGCAACGTTGGCAAAATCAAAATCGCGAAGGGAGTGTAGGGGGGAGTCGTCCAACCTATCGCGATCGGGGGGATCGGCCGGAAAGAAGCGATCGGCCAGCTCAACCTTCGACCCCTCGGCAACCGATTGCTAAGCCGGTGAAGCGTCGTAAACCCGATGAATCCTAACTGGCGACATTCAATCTCATTGGGTTAAAGCAAACGCTACGCCATCAATTCCATCCATCACTCAGTCAACTCAACTTAATACCACTCAATAGGGGGAGCCTGGTTGGAGCGATATGCCGCCAGAGACTCCCCTTAAATTTGCCAGGCCCAGCGGGTTGGGGATTACTCCCCATCATCCAGTTGTCTGGTATTCCGCTTCAAGCTTCGGAGAGCTGGATCGCATCTGGGAAACAGACCTTAGTGCCACCTAAGCCACAATAGCCGCCGGGATTCTTGGCTAAGTACTGTTGGTGGTAGTCTTCGGCGTAATAGAACTCAGGCGCATCGAGAATTTCGGTGGTGATCGCACCGTAACCAGCTTGCCGCAGAGACTGTTGATAGGCATCGCGAGAGGCTTGCGCGGCTTGACGTTGAGGATCCGAGTAGACATAGATCCCCGATCGATATTGGGTGCCTACATCATTGCCTTGGCGCATACCCTGGGTGGGATTATGACTTTCCCAAAAAACCTTCAGCAACGCTTCATAACTAATCACCGTGGGATCGAACACCACTAAAACGACTTCATTGTGACCCGTCATGCCCGTGCAGACTTCCCGATAGGTGGGGTTTGGCGTGCTGCCTGCGGCATAGCCTACAGCGGTAGAAAACACCCCTTCTTGCTGCCAAAACTTCCGTTCTGCCCCCCAAAAGCAGCCCAATCCAAACATGGCCAGTTCCATGCCTGCTGGGAAAGGCGGCTGCAGGGGATTCCCGTTAACGAAATGATGCTCAGGCACAGGCATTTTCTCCGATCGACCCGGTAGTGCCTCTGCGGGGGTCGGCAGGCTGAGCTTTTTACCAAAACCAAAGAGTCCCATAGCTTTTATTTTTCTTTACTTTTCTTTACCTCTATTCTAGCTTGGAATGCTCTGAGAGGTTGGTAAAGGGTGTAAACCCCCTCTCACCCAAGGGATTCACCTCAGGAAAATTTTGATGATTTTGCCTCAGTGAATCACCGATGAGAAAATTAACAGCTTCCCTAGAAGGGTCGCAGTATAGTGAAATTAGAGCATGATAATCATGCCGAAATGAATCCAATAGTATTGGCTTAACAACACCAGGATTAACTCGATCGCGATCGAAAAAATCATAGCTTCATGGTGTAGAAAAACTGAGGATCGGATCCATCAATCTAGATAACAGGACTTTCTAGATAATAGGACTTTAGCCTGAGGATTTTGCTGCTATGTTAACTCCACTTCATTTCACTCGATCGGGTCTATGGGCGCTAGGACTCTTAAGCGCGATCGTTTTTCTGTTATTGATTGCACGTCCGGTGCAGGGAGATTGCATTTACGAAGGCATGACCTATAGAACCGGAGAAACCGTTGGATCGCTGGTCTGTATGCCAGATGGGTCTTGGCAGCCGCAATAATTCAATACTGAATTAATTTCAACATCTAATAAATTGCAAGGATAGTGTTGTGATTCCGAGGATTGTACTGATCTTGGTCTCTTCAGCCCTTGAAATTACAGGTTCTGAAGCACTGTCAAAACAGGAGGTTTTATGTCTCTTTCAACTCAGAAAAACAAAGCTGATCCCTCTTCTGATCAACATTCTGCCTCTTCCCATCAATCCTGTTGGTTAGATATTGCTGGAACCGTAGCGATCCCCTTGGCAATTACAGTTTTAACGGCAGCTCAAATATGGATCGCCCAACTCAATAGAGCCCAAGATTTAGCAATCTCCATTCAGAACCGGGCACAAGATCTGAAAATTGCCAATGAAACCTTGCAACATGGAATTATGTCTAGATATCTAGAAGAGATGGAGATATTAATTTTTGATAAAGGCTTATTGAAAGCGAATAATCCTGAGGTTAAGTCAGTTGCTAAGGCAGTGACGTTGAATACAGCGCGGCAACTCGATCCTGAGCGCAAAGGGCAACTACTCAAATTTTTATACGAATCGAATTTAGTCGGTCACTGTGAATTAAATGCTCAGGGTAAAAGCGATATCAAAACTTGTACAGAACCGATCGTGAGCCTTTACGGAGTTAAATTAAGCGAGCTGCAATTTGAACCACCCCCTATTCCCCTAGCCCGTATTGATCTGGAAGGCGCGGATCTCACTCATGCGGCCTTACCAGGGATTGTTCTGATCGATGCGGAGATGAATTCTGCCACCTTGAACAATGCGACCCTCAGCGAGTCGGTTTTAACAGATGCCAAAATGTATGGAGCGAAGTTACAAAATGCCAATTTATCGAATGCCTTGTTGATTAGAACCACGCTGATCGCAGCGGATTTAAACGGTGCTAATTTACAAGGTAGCAAGTTGATCGATGCCGATTTAAGATGTGCTGAACTCAGAAGCGCAGACCTGAGAGAAGCTGACCTCACTAACACAAAATTGCAGAACGCTAAGTATTCGGCTGACACGCAACTGCCGCCAGGATTTGAGCCCGTAACCCATGGCTTAATTCAGGTCGCTAGAGATGGAAATACCCCGCCCTACTGCGTGCTGGAATAGCCTGTCAATCGCTTAGCCATTGCCTGAACGACAGGCATAGGGATGCACTACAGATCACAATCCCTTCCTCGACTTCGATCGCGCCGACAACGCATAAATCCGGGCCTTTTGGCGAGGACGCTCTAGCCAATCATGCGCCAAGGTGTAGACA
>JALOOM010000111.1 GCA_025454395.1 Elainella sp. Prado103 | reverse complement strand
GGTCGCAGGTATACGGGTCGCAGGACTATGGATTACAGGACTACTTACAGCAATACAGATATACATCCTGATATATTAACGTGATTGTTCAGGGTCTAATGTATTCAGTTCCTCTTCCATGCGGTGCAACAAGTCGATCAATTTCGGCATCATTTCCGAGCGAGCATCCCGAAAACTAGGATTACCGTAAGCTTTCGCTCGAATTTCATGCAGTTTATTTTGCAGTTGTTGAGCGATCGTAAAGGCATCTTTCTCCAGATTATTGAGCTGTTGCTGCTGATAGAACTTCAGGGCCGCTCCCCGTAAAACTTGCACAGTCGCCTCTTCGCCGTAGCTGCCGGACATAAATCGAAACCGCAGCAGCACTCTGGTGCAATCGTAAAGACATTCCATCTCAGCTTGCAAAGGCTGTTCGATCGGGGTAAGTGGGATATTGGCCATCCCTTTCAATTCCTGAATCAGATTCTGAAACAACGGTAACGCTAGATGATCTAGCACCGATTGCAGAATGCCGTTTTGGCTCCAAATAATCCGGCCATGGGTGGCATGACACTCGAAATAGAGCCGTCCGATCCCATCGACCAAGACCCTAGCAAGCAATTCTTTCAGAAACTGCGAGGCAGACAGCCTCATGAGGGATTCAACCGGATCCTGCAAATGCTCTGGGGCTAAGTTCAGAATACTGAGTGGCGGTTTAGTAAACAGTGGAGCCGATTGCACAGGTTGGGCCGCGTCCAGTTCGGGCGAGTTTACCTCAGGCGAGCTTCCTTCAGATGGGACTACCTCAGCGGTAGTATCTTGAGTTTGATCCAGCTCAGGCTCGCTCATCAATTCAGCCGCCGTCGGCATTGTAAATTGAACGACTGATTCAGTTCCTCCTTGGAGGGTTTGTCCCACTATTTCATCAGATTTCAGTGGCGGCTGAAACGCTGACTCTAACCCTAGTTCCGGTTCCGGTTCAAGGACGGGGATAGGCTCAACCTCCAGATCAGTTGGCCAAACCTGGGAAAGCTCAGCTACTGCTTCGGCATCCCCATTCCCATCAGGAACCGGCAAAGTGACCGGCAGAGAGTCTGCCATTTCGATCGGTGGAGGGGCTTCGATCGGGCTCAAAATGACTTCACCCACCGCTTCTGCACTGAGCAAATCTTCTGGGCTATCCACCACCAAGGTCAGGCGTTCATTCGGATTCGTCTGCTGATCCACCGTATTCCGCGAAGCGTGACGATAGTGTCCGTAGCTAAAAGCAGGACGAGCTGCACCAATGGGCTGATTTCCTACATGGTTGAGATAGGCAGTGAGAACAATTCGCAGAGCCTCTGAGGGGATCTCATGGGACACAAGCGAGTAGTTGAGGTAGGAAATGATACGGCGAACATAATCGCTAGCAGAAGTATCGTCAGGGCTGACCATCCCCAGGTGCAAGCGGTTACCTTCCAGATAAAGTGGCAAAACCTGATAGTAAAGGCAGGCTTCAAAGGGCAACACGCCATCGATCAGGGTGAACAGTTGTTCAATATCTAACCGCGAGACCCAATCGCCTTGAAATTGAGCCAGAATTTGTTGATGAACTAAGCTACTGAGATTTGACACATTCGGATCGTCTGAACGTGAGGTCATACATCATTGAAGGGCGAACTAGGACATCAGACCAAAGCCAAAAGATGAGTGTAGTTACCTGGAATACCTCTGCATCAATCCGCAGAAGCAAATAACCCTATCTATCCTTCTGACCTTTAAAATCATCAAAATCGTCGAAGTGCAACCCAAGTTTAAGGTGCCCGATTTTGAGTCAGAAACATCCTCTCTCCATGCAGTTTCGGATACTGATTACTGATTATGGAGTGTTGAGAACAGGAAACATCTCTCACAGGTGACCTGATGCTAGGCTCAATCCCCTGATGGTCAAATTCTAGTCAAACCGGCTAATTGTCAGACCGTCCAATTGTCAAACAATCTGGCTGTCAAAACAACCTGGCTGTCAAAACAATCTGGCTGTCAAAACAACCTGGCTGTCAAACAATCTGGCTGTCAAACAATCTGGCTGTCAAACAATCTGGCTGTCAAAACAACCTGGCTGTCAAAATAACCTGACTGTCAGAGCAATCTAACCATTCCAGCCTTACATGATGCAGATGATAGATCAGTATAGATATGAGTAGATGCGGTGTAGATGCAATGGCGCAGATGCGATCCAGAACAGACGCAGTTCCATCAATACGGTGCAGGCAAGCAAGAACTGGACAATCAAGGACAGGTAAAGAATGGACAAAACAGGGCAAGCGCTACGAAGATCGCTTCTTATCAGCCATTCCGTATTTTTTGGGCTAGTAAATAAATTTTACTCCATTCTCCCATCACCTGGTTGACCCTGAGATTTAGCCCTTTGGCAATCAGCTCCATGCTCTGCCCTGATTTGAGGCACTCAACGATCTTTTGTTGGAGAGGAGTCAATTGCTGCCATAACACTTGCCACTGTTCTGGAGTCAACCCCAAGTTATGTTCTAACAGGGAGGTTCCCAGCCATGAGCCCACTAGCGCTGATTCATGTTTAAACCCAAATACTCGAATCGCATGATAACTAATTTTTTCCCGCAAACGGTAAACCTGATTGACCGTTAGGCCCAAGGTTTGAGCGATCGTCTCCTGCGATTGTCCCTGGAGATGCAGCTTCAGCCATTCGGCAGCAGCCGGTTCTACCTCCTGGTTGAGATAGGCAAGGAATTCTTGCAGCACCTTATTGCGCATGGTTTGCTGCTCTTCCCACTCCTGACTGTCTTGGTAGCGAGCCACTGCTTGCGCATCCAACAAACTCACTGGGTTCTCGGCTTCATCAGGTGTGATCTCTTCAGAAACTAGCCGAATCAGTTCACCAGTAGGTACCTGAGTCATCCCCCCTCGCTGGGATCGCCGCAAATAATTGACAAAACGGTAAACCAACAGCGGTTGATTGCGGATTGGACGCAGACAATATTCTTCAATACTGGTGAGCATCAGCGCATTTCGCAGGCGAGAATTGCTGGTACATTGGGCGATCCAACCCATCTGTTGACGAATATAAGTATCACTTTGGATCAGCTCTTGAATCACTTCTTTTAGCACATCAACCACCGTGCGGCGACGATCCCGCGAGAGTGCCACCCAAGTGCGAATCCGGCTACGAATTAGAAACAGACTGCTGAGCCGCTGCACCAACTGACTGTAGGCCCGCTCAGGATTGATGCCCAGGTAGCGTTGCTGTAAAATTCGCCATCGGTAGTCCATGGCTTGCTGCATGATTGCCAACTGAGCCGAGGGTAGCGTTTCAAACCGCTCCACATCTTCTCCGAGCAGCCAGCTAATCACACTCTCTTGATCGCTAGCCGATAATGTAACTTCGCTAGCCTGGAGTTTCGATCGCCAGTTTTGCCTGAGTTCCTCAGCCAGTGACATTAGAGTTGCAGCCCCTTCTTGGTCATTTCTTCGTAATACCTGCCCAATAAACCGATCCCAAACCCAATCTCCAATAGGTTAGTCTCAAATTGGTCTTAATTTAGCTCCTACTAGATCCGAAAATTTAGCTCCAACTGGGTGAATTATGACCTCTAACTTATGGGATACCAGATTGGAGTGCCAAAAGGTGTCCAATTCAGTATCTGACGAGGTATGGGATAAAACGTTTGATTTAGCATTTAAGATAAAGTTTGATTTGATGGTGGTTGCCGATCTAGGCTGGTTTGCATTGAATCCAGTTAGCCCTGTCCGAACCGTTTCAAGATACGCTTTCCATCCGACTGGAGATCTTATCTTAAACGGGTTTCTCAGGCTCTTCGACGGCCGCGACCAACCGCTGAAGCACATCTGTAAGCTGTCCCAAACGTTCTAATGCACTATCGTGATTTTCTGCCAGCGTTTGCACAGCATCACTGAGGGCAAAAATTTGGTAGCCTTGCTGCTGAACCTGATTAGCCAAAGTATCCACCTGGATTGCCAGGCGATCGACTGCTTCAGTGGTTGCCAACACTGCTTCGCCAATCTGAAGCACAACAGACTCTAACTGATTGAATTGAACGTCCACTCCGCCCCTCTAATAACCTCGCTAAGATGGATGGCAATTGCAGATGTGGCTGCAAATTAATCTCTATTAAGCCTACTGCATTCTTTGAACCATGGCGATGGCGAACTCAGATTGCTGACAGAGTTCTCCTTGAAGTAGGCATTGCAAGACCTTGATGGAGGAGGCAACCCATCGATCCCCAGACTGTCGATCCCCAGGCTGTTCCTTGTTGATCAGTCAGCAATCTGAGGAATTGATTGATCAATTCGGTGACCAAGCGGTTCGATGATGAAGCGTACAATATCGATCGGTGCCATCCCGGCGATCCCGGCCGGTTGATCCCAGAGAACCCCCTCAAATGGCTCAAGAATCTGTCAAAGCCCGTTTTTTTATCGCCTTACTGCCTCCAGAACCCATTCAGTCCATAGCTGCAAGATTGATCCAGGACTTGTCTCAGCGATATCACACTCGCACAGCAAAAGCGCCTCCCCATATTACGTTGCAACCCCCTTTTGGGTGGGCACCCACCGCCTTGCCCGATCTGACTGATTATTTGACAAGTTTTGCCAACAATCACCCAGCCATTCCGATCGAATTGGCCGGATTTGGTGCTTTTGCGCCTCGGGTTTTGTACATTCATGTCGCCCAGACAACGCAACTGATGCACCAACAAGCGGCATTAATGCATGGGTTAGAGGAGCATTTTGGCATCTGCGATCCCCACGCTCAACAACGGTCATTTACCCCCCACCTCACGCTGGCCTCGCGTCATTTAACCCCTCAATCTTTTCGGCAAGCCTGGGAAGATCTGCAATCTCAATCACTCAAAGCGAACTTTGTAGTGAATCAGCTCACCCTATTGCGCTACGAGCAGCACTGGCAAGTCCAGTCAGAATTTCAACTGCAACCCTGAGTTTATTGTGATGACTGCGACGAATGCAGGATGGACTAGATCGATCGATACCACTTTCGATGCCATTTTAGTGTTCTAACCCTAAGTTTGGGTACGCTAAAGCGGGTGATCAACCGAGGTAAATTATGGCTATGGCTCATATCGAAGTCATCCCACTGACTGGGATTCTTGAAAGTACGAGTGGTGGGAAACTCCGCAGGCAGATTGAACAACTCGTCGAATCAGGCTGCTCAATGATTTTGATCGACTGCTCTGCGGTTGAATTTATGGATAGTTCCGGACTAGGATCCCTCGTGATGGGGATGAAATATACTCGTTCCCGCAACGGTATTTTCGCCCTCTGTGGATTAAATGATCAGCTCAAACTCTTGCTGGATATTACAGATATGGCTCACACGTTTGAAATTTACTCCAGTCGGGAAGCTTTTTGGGTCGCTCATCAGAGCTGACCTTGCGGTTCCGAATCACTCCACCGCCTTAAATTGGAATTGCAGAATCGACAGATCATCTTCAAAACTGTCGATCGCCACACATGTTTGAATCTCAGCGGGCAGACTAGCGAGCGCAGTCTCATATCGGTGATGGTCAACCAGAAGTTCGATCAGGCGATCGAGGCTCCAGGGCTGATGCCGCTGAAAGTCATAAGCTCCGTCGCTAAATAAAAATAGCGTACTGGGTAGTTCAATTTGGCATTGAGCACTGACATATTTCGTATCAGCCATCATGCCCACCGGGGCTCCTCTGGTCTTAAGGGACTGGATCTGAGGCGGGTTCTGCCCCGCAAGTAGAATGGCAGGAGGATGCCCAGCACTCGCATAGGTGAGTCGATTTTGAACTCGGTTATAGATGCCATACCAAAGGCTGAAATAACGTGGATTTTGATCGTTCATTTGAAAAATATCGTTTAACCCACGCAGCACATCCTCAGGACGATAAAAGTTAATTCCAGGCAACGCTTGGGATCGCAGTAGGTTTTGAATTGAAACAGACAGCAGAGCAGATCCTAAACCATGCCCAGAGACATCCAGTAAATAAAACATTAAATAGTCTGGATCAAGCCAGTAAAAATCAAAGCAGTCGCCTCCCAACTGCTTAGACGGCACAAAAACCGCTTGACTGGTCACCACACCCGTCATTGGTTTAGGCAAGAGAGAAGTCACATATTCGGCTGCTTCAGCCAATTCCGCTTCTAGATGCTGCTTTTGTCTTTGCAGATCTGCGGCCAACTGTTGCAATTGTTGGGCTGATTGGTAGAGGCGTAACCCTGCTCGCACTCGAGCCAACATTTCAACGATTTCGATCGGTTTGGTTAGGAAATCATCAGCTCCAGCATCTAACCCCCTGACTCGATCATCAAGTTCCGATCGAGAAGACAACAAAATGAAGAAAGGGGTCGCATGAACCTGTGCCTTTAACTGGCGACAAACTGTTAAACCATCCAGACCAGGCATGAGCCAATCACAGATCACTAACGCTGGTTGCCACTGGATCGCCGTAGCCAGTCCAGCTTCTCCACTTTCGACCGATCGCACATCATAACCCTGTTCTTGCAGCGTAGTTTCCAGAATAATCCGTATGACCGGGTCATCATCAATAATGAGAATTTTGCTCATGCCGATCGACTTTCCATGCTACTGCAAGTCATAGCAATTTTTACCACACAACACCGAATATTCTTGTCAAGAACTGGGTATATTAGTGAAGTAACTTTGAATTAATTTCAGGACTTTCCCAAGTACAAAATATTCTTTAGTTCAAGAACGTCTGCAACCCTTTAGACAAAATTTACACTCTACGACACTATTCTATCAGTACTACTCTATCGTGCAATCATCTCCATCGGCTCACTTCCGATCTTTACGTCTAAATTTAATTTAGTGTTCTAATCGTTCTATCCAAAGTTTCAACTGAATCAACATCTTTAGGACTGTCTTCACGATTAACATACGCTGGATGGATAGGGTCGTGATCCAACGACATCAATTATGGACGAAAACCAGTCTAGACGAGCTAGTCACGGTGATCAATTGGTTTAGCCAAAACTGTCAATCTTCTGTCTCACGCGAAACTTTAATTCGCTGCCAAACAGTTTTAGCAGAAGCATTTACTAATGTCGTTCGTCATGCCCACCGTCATCTGCATGTCGAGACTCCGATCGAGATTGAACTCACCTTACATCCCCAACAGTTAGAGTTACGGGTGTGGGATTGTGGGCCAGCCTTTGAGTTTACACATTATCTCAATACACACACAGCCCACGATCCAGAGGCGATCGGCGGGCGAGGGATTCAGCTCATTGCCCACCTGGCCGATCAAGTAAGTTATGAGCGCACTGCCGATCAGCGCAACTGTCTCTGGATGATCAAGCGGTACTAACATCAATTGGGGGCAATTTGATATTCATTTGACCGCGATCTAGTGAGAATTGAGTGAGGATTGAGTGAGGATTGAGTGGCAATCTCTGGTAATCTCTGGCAACCTCTGGCAATCTCTGACAACCAATGAGAAGACCTAGTGACAACGATCCTGAGCAGGACTGGGCGGCACATCCAGAGCTGGGTTGGCAACAAAAAAGCCAACGGGTTTGAGCATGAAACCAATATAAGCGGTCGGCATGACGGGAAAATCCTCTGGACGGGGAATATGATGGTGTCCGAAGTTATACCAGACAACGAGATCGGTATTTTCGATCGATCGATCGGACTGGATCCATTGGGGTAAGCCTTCGCCACCCGGATGCTGGTTAGGATAATTGCCTGCCGGATAGCGTTCACTCGGTTCATAAGGTGTCACCCAGAGGTGTTTGGTCATGAAACCCGCTCGTTTGAGGATGGGGGCATCCGGATGGGCAAACGGTAAGACATTTTCACCCGCCACTAACTTGAAACCAACGGGTTGATCTAGATGATTTTTGACGGCTGGATTCACGATTTTCCAGTAGCGAGCCTGAAATGGATCGATCAACCGTTGGGCGGCTTGCTCTGTAGAAAGCAGGGTTGATTCGGCGTAGAAAGCATTCCCGTAAGGATTTTCTGCACCCAGCGGTTCCGCGATCGAGTTCACTTCATAGATTGAGTTTGCCGTACCATCCAGGTCAAAATCCAACCGCATACAGAAGAAATGCTGATGGTTGAGGGCATTCAGTTCTGGGGCAACCACCGTGCCATACTTCGGAAAGTCAGCTAAGGCGGCACAGAGCAAAATCCCCGTGAGCTTCACCTCATATTGGATCGTGCCATCTTGGTAGAAATACCAAAAGAAGCCATATTCGTAGTTGTCTACAGTGGCAATAAAGGAAATGACCAAGCGGCGTGATCGGCGCACTTCCGCCTCATCCAGTCGCCAATCCGTGTGCTTCCAGAGAATTCCGTAATCTTCTTCATGCAGACAGACGGCATTTTCTGTAACCGCAACTGCTCCTCGACTATTGGTTAAGACGGCATCAAAATAGCGAATTTCCCCCAGACAGTCGCAGCCTCGCTTAAGCGAATTGGCTAACATGCCAACCCCATGCTCCCCCAGATCAAAGGCGTTTTTACGGAAATGCTGCGGGCGCGGATCGCCATAGGGCACCACCATTTCTGCCATTGAGGCCCGATAGAGGATCGATCGCAATTTGCCCTGATCTTCATAACCCACAGTGTAGAGTACCAACCCTTCCCGAGGCGTAAAACCGATGCGAAATTGCCACTTTTGCCAGCGAATCCAGTGCCCTTCCACGACAAAACTGGGATGCTCTGGTTGCGTGATGTGCAAAGGTTTGAGATCTTGCCGCAGTTGAGGCATAAACCGCGCCGCATATTCACTGGCTTGCGGCGGCACCGCAACTTCACCCAGATCTTCAATCCGGAGCACTTGCATGGAGTTCAGATCGACCACTGGCACCAAACCATCGATCGGGCGAGCATAGAAATTGCCATCGGGTACCTGCCGCAAATAGCAAAGACAGCGCGAGAGCCGTTTGCCCACTTCATCGGCAAAGCCAAAATGACCGATCGCCCAAGGATCCACAACAACCAAGTCTAAATCCGTAATCCCCCGTTTCGCTAAAGCAGCTTGAAAGGCTGGATGTGCTTTGACGACTGCTTCACATTCCGCCAACTCATCTGCCATGATGTTAGGCTGCACATTCGGGATCAATTGCCAGCTTTTCACCCGACTCTCGGTTAGGGAGACGATCGCCTCATAGGTTTGCCCCGTTTCATTATCCAGCAGAATCAAAAAGGCTTCCCGCTCGATCGGATCACCGGCTTGAAAGCCAAGCACCACTGACTTGGGGGGCTCCTGAAGGGTGACGCAGGGAAAACGCCATCGATCGCCCACCTGCCGTTCTGCCCGCACTATTGCCACTGCCGCTTCCACTTCTGGGATAGTCAGGGGCTCAAGGGGATGCTGAATTGACACGCTCGAAGCTGATTCTGAAGTCATGGTCATAAAAATAAAACATTGGCCAATCAACTGCTCTCAGTTCTATCACTTTGCTGACTGATTTTGGAGGCGCTGATTTGCCAGCGTTAACCACTAATCCCCATTCTTTGTGAAGCTGGGTAGAACCAGGGGCGTAAGAAGGGAGGTAAGAAGGGGTGTCAGCTCCTTGCCTAGCAGGAATGTATTCTACGCAAGCTCATATCAAATTGGGATAATAGCTTTGACAGCTCAACTGATTTAATAGCTCACCGGAAGCTGGCTATACCGCTCTGAATCTGCCAACAGGCTGATTGAAGACGATCGATGAAAGAAATTCTGGAATTTGGGATTGTTCCAACCTTGCCACAATTTGATGCGCCTGCTGGATTGACGGCTGGATTGACTGCAATGATCACGTCCGGAATTCTTACGGTGAAGACCTGCCTGCTGCCAACAACCTTCAGCTTTTGTTAAGCCGATCCCCAAATTCCACTGAGTATAATTTGAGTGTTCTTACGATCGGATGCGATCTATGGCAACTGCATTGGTACTGCAATTTATGCAGAAGACGGCTGAGGATGAAACGTTGCGGCATCAGCTAGAAGAATTGCTAGGGGTTGGAGATGGTAACATTAGCAGTGAAGCTGAGTTAGATTCGGCTGAAACAGAAGCGTTGAAAGGTGAACGAGCCCCTGTAGTAGCAGAGTTTGCGGCTCAGCAAGGATTTGCTTTTTCGGTGGAAGATTTGATCACGGTGGTGGATGCGTTTGCAAAACATCAGGCCGGTGAAATGTCTGATGCTGAATTTGCCACCCTGGTCGGAATTGCCACTTCAGATACGGCAACCATCAATGAAGTTTCAGAGATTACAAATCCGATGAAACGGCTGACCCGCTATCTCAGCAAAACCTATTTGGGGATCGATTTGAATTAGCAATATTTTCTGCTGAACCTTCAGTTTTGAGCGGCGAGGTCGCAAATCAGCCAGCAGGATAACCAGCCCGATCGATCAACTCGATCGGGCTCACTTGATCGGGTTTCATGGCTAACCTGTCTAAACTCTTCTACCGCCTGTGGTTACGGCTGTATAGAGGAGATAGATGACTCCGGCTGCGATCGCAATTTGCCAGGCATGAGGAGCCACTGTATAGCGGAGCCAGGAGCCTAAGCCTGCGGTGATCCGAAACAAGGAGTTCATGATCCAGGTGAAGAGTTGCAGGAGAATGTAGCATAGCGCCACAATTCCCAAAGCGTTGATAAATCGGCTATTCATGGGTGTTCAGAGGCGAAGTTACGGGCGAGCGTTGCTTTGCGAACGTGCTTGAATTTAGGGTACCCGATTTTAGAGTACCCAAGGTGCAAATCCAATCTAGCTCAGGCGAGTAGCACTATTAATCATGAAACCTCGCATTTGAGTAGGAGTCAGGTTGGGATTGGCACTCAGCATCAGGGCAGCAACTCCGGCTGCATGAGGCGCAGCCATTGAAGTACCGTTAAAGAAATCGTAGCGATTGCCAGGAGTACTGGAATATATTTCGACACCTGGCGCAACAATATAGCGCATATTCGCATCGCTACCTGCTCGATTGGAGAAGCTGGCGATCTGGCGACGACGATCCACTGCCCCCACCGCCAAACCCCATAACAAGGCATGATGGGCTGGATAGATAGGCGATAAGCCGCTACTATTTCCGGCAGCCATCACCACAAAGGATCCTTTCGAATGGGCATAGCGAACAGCAGCAGCCACTTCTACGGAGTCACTGTCTGAACCTAGGCTGAGGTTAATCACATCTGCGCCATTGTCTGCGGCGTATCGAATGCCATCCGCAACTTGTCGATTACTGCCCGATCCGGCATCCGATAGAACCTTGATCGGCATAATCTTAGCATTATAGGCGATTCCAGTGACACCCACTCCATTGTTGCGACCGGCGATCGTCCCCGCGACATGGGTTCCGTGACTATTATCATCCATGGGGTCATTATCTGAATTGATGAAATCCCAACCGCGAACATCATCAATATAGCCATTACTATCGTCATCGATCCCGTTACCTGGGATTTCTCTGGGATTACTCCAGATATTCCCACTTAGATCACTATGATTATAGTCAACTCCTGAATCTACGACAGCAACCACAACATTTTGCCCCGTGTACCCTTTTGCCCAAGCTTCTGGGGCTTTCACCAAATCATTTCCCCAAGCCTGGCCACCCAGATCAGGGACATTGGCAAATATGGGTTGACCCAGTGACCGGGCAATAGCGGCAGCAGCGTTAATTAAGCCATAGCCATAGGTTGAATTAAACCCATTGCCACTCAGCGTAGGCAGGGCGGTCAGGCTGAGGTTATATCCACTGGTTTCCTTCAACATTGGAAAGCCAGGATATACCCGGACATGATAGGTACCAGCAGTTAATGTTTCTTGCAGCGAGACAAAATTAGCGCCAAATCCGACTACTGCACTATCAATGACTTGACCACTGCTGTTCAATAGCTCAACACCTAGGGGTTGCGTGACATCGGTTAATCCTAAATAAAACTGACTGTTGCGGTTTACCTGGAAGCGGTAATAGTCGTTGGTATCAGTATCTCCAACGGTTTCCTGAAAATTCTGATTACCGTTTAATGTGCCAATGCTGCGAGCGGTCTCCAGGGTATTGCCAGCTCGATCGCCTGTTGGAGCGGCTGCACTGAGACTCAGATGATAGGTACTACCCGGATCGCTAAAACTAGATACCCGGACATAATAGGTTCCGGCTGCCAAATTGTAGGCATTGATCTTGGCTGGGCCACCCAATGGACTCTCAGAACTGCTGGCATTTTCAGAATGGAGAACAGTGCCACTCTGATTGAGAAGTTGAACATTTGCGAAATCACTCACACTCATGTTGAGTTGAATGGTGCGTGTTTGACTGAGATTTAGCTGATAGTAATCATCTAGATCAGATTTGCCGACAAATTCGCGAAAACTCTGCACACTGCTCAAGGTGCCCAGATCCCGTGCCGTAGTTGGACTGTTTCCCGCTGTATCTGCTGGGATGGCATCGGCCGTTAACCGAAGGCGGTAGGTTGTATCACTACTGCTCAGGATTCCAGATTGCACTTGAACATAATAAATTCCACTGCCCAGCAAGCGTTGGATTGATTCGGATTGTTGGCCATCTTTGTAGGAAGAAGCAATAAACTGACCGGCTTGATTTCGTAAGGTGACATCTGCATCAGCCAGTAAGCCATCGAGCTGTAGCTTGAAATCAGTGACTTGTTCTAAACGAAAGCGGTAGTAGTCATCGCTATCTAAGGTGCCGACATAATCTGTGAAGGTTTGAGTACCCGTTAAGGTGGCGAGGTCGCGAGCATGATCTAAATGATTACCTGCTCGATCGATAATTGCGGCTGTGCTGAGTTGCAGGTCATAAACAGTATCCCCAGACCAGTTGAACGTGGCGATCCGCACATAGTAGGTACCGGCTGTGATCGCACGCGCAATTGCTTCTGAGTTGTTATTGAAATTGTAGGAACTGGCAATGACCTGTCCGCTGCCATTGAGTAGTTCAGCAAAGGCATCTCCGCCACTTCCCATCATAGACAATTGAAAAAGGCGATTTTGACCAACCGTAAAGCGGTAGTAGTCGTCTGTATCGGCAGCACCTACGCCATCTTGGAAGGATTGCAATGCGCCCAAAGTGCCAAGATTACGGGCAGTGGTGAGGCTATTGCCAGCTTGATCGGTCGGTAATGCAGTAGAAGTCATGGAACGCGATCGAAGCACTTTTCTTTGCGATTGAGACAGGGAATGGGAGCGTCGATCGATCGGATCCGCAGTGAAGAAAGCCGAAATAGAGCTGAGCACATCAACAGAGGAGCGGCCACTTTTTGAGTTGAGCCACTTGGGGGGATGGGTGACTGTTAGCATATATCTTCTAACTACAAAAAATAGGAGAAGCCGGAAAATTTATTCCAATAAGATTGGGTGGATTAGCGGATATATTCCATCAGAAGAACAGGCAACCTGGCAATACGGTAGCAGTAATCGCTTGACTATACTCGTCAGATTACTCTACGACCTTTGCAGGATTACTTTTCTCCTATGCCGCGAATCCCTTGGTGTATTCTTTTAACACTTCAACTAAATTTAGGGGTTTCCCAAAAACTTCCCTTCACCCGATTGGGTGATCCAACTGGAAGCGGTGAAGTAACCTACTTTTCCGACTACTCACCCGATCGGGCGATTCCAACTCAGATTTTCCTTGCTCTGCCGTCCTTTTCAGCGGACTGGATTGATGCGCCCCAAAATTGATTGCTGGGTAGCAGGGTGGGTATTCGCGGGTTTGCAGGGCGGATCGCTCTCACCTGTTCGGTCGATCGCCAACCTCGCAGCTTTTCTATTCGATCGATTGCCTGCTTCGCGCCCCGATCGAGCCGACCAGATTTGGGGTAGGTCGTATTACTTCGATCGCAGAACTTGCATAACTTAGCCAGTCTCGCGAATATAGGGAGAATGTGCCAATTCATGCAGGTTCCTTCTCATGAAACGATCGACCTATTCTGCGGTGCTGACGGTTTGGGCGTGGGCGGTGTTGCCCTGGGTGGGGCTATCGTGGCTGGATGGGATGGGTCGATCGGTTGTGGCTCAGACGAGTAAACGCGAACCGCTGACGATTGAAGGCA
>JALOOM010000110.1 GCA_025454395.1 Elainella sp. Prado103 | reverse complement strand
GCAAGAGAATCAAAAACGTGATGCCTTAAAGTTAATTGGTTTCTACCATGTTGCTCAAGCTGTACTCCGTACTTCCGAGTTTCTTTTAGTTGGTTCTGTTACGACTGATAATCGTTCAGTATCAGACTTTGCTCCTGAGCTTCGACGACTTTTAGTTCGAGCTGAAGAGTTTCTAGAAATCTCATCTGATACTGAAACTTTGTTATGGCTTAAATCTGTGGGTATCTCGTTAGTCGAGCTACGAGAGTCCTCTATTTGGGTTCAAGCCAAAGGAATTTCTGAACGAGTTGATAGGCTTCTTGAAGAGCTAACGGAAGTTGGCCGCAGCCAACCTGTATTTAGCCTTTTACCTTCTCAACAGGATGCTCTCCGTCAATCACTTCTTGATCGTTCTCGGGTTGCAATTATTCTCCAAATGCCAACAAGTGCTGGAAAAACCCTGCTAGCCGAGTTTTCTATTGCCCAAACTTTTGATGCATATCGAGGTCGTACACGAGTTGTGTACGTTGTTCCAACACGAGCACTTGCAACACAAGTTCGACGTACCTTAGCTGAGGATCTCGGTCCGTTAGGAATAAGTGTTTCAGCAGCTGGTAGCGCATTTGAGGAAGATCCCTACGAACTGCAACTTCTTCAAGACTCTGACGGGGTGGTCGTTTCAACACCCGAAAAACTCGATTTAATGCTGAGAGCGCATCCTAACTGGTTCAATGATTTGCGGCTTGTTGTAGTTGATGAAGCTCATTTACTTGGAGACGGTGATCGAGGTGTACGGTTGGAGTTGCTGCTCGCAAATATACGCCGGGAACTACCCGAAGCTAGACTTTTATTACTTACGCCATTTATGGATAATGCGAGAGAAATTGCAGCCTGGTTGAGCCAATCTAGGAGCCATTCTATCTCGGTTCAATGGCGGCCCGCAAAAATATTGCTGGGTATAGCGACTTTTTCAGGAAGGAAACCGAATCGAACATTAACAATTGATTGGAGAAATCCTTTTGGTCGTGTAAGCCCAAAATCACTGTCATTTCCAATATCTATTCCTGCAAATAGAACGAATAACAACACGGATAGAACAGTTTTTATTGCAAAAAAATTCAACTCACTTGGAACAACTTTAGCTTTATTTAGTGCCTCACCGGGAGATGCCGAAAAAGCAGCCCGAGATTTTGCTGAAGAACAAAGTGTTCTACCAAAATCAAATATTACGCCACAATTAAAGGTCGCAATTGCTCTTGCACGGCATGAGTACGGAAACAATTCTAAACTTTCCTACTGTTTAGAAAGAGGAGCAGCTTTTCATCATGCATCTCTTTCACCAATCATGCGGTATCTGATAGAAGATCAAGTGCGCGCAAGAACAATTAAATTTATTGCTGCAACGTCAACTCTCGCACAAGGAATGAATTTTCCAGTTGCTACTGTTCTTGTTCATTCTGTACACAAACCAAACAACCAAGGCAATTTTTCAAGTGGGGAGTTTTGGAATATTGCAGGCAGAGCAGGACGTGTAGGCATGGTTGAGAAAGGTTTAGTCATTTTTCCAGACAAGAACCATCAGGAACATCTTGATCGCTATAGTAGCGAGTTAACTACGTCACTGCAATCTGCACTTTTATTAATATTAGAGCAAATACGAACTGATGTCTCGCCAAAAGAACAGTATCGAAACCATCCTGAGCTTCGTCCGTTTATTCAGTATCTCGCCCATGCAGCAGCGAATAGTTCACCTAGCTCAGCAATGGCGAATTTAGATGAATTAATTCAGCAGAGCCTTGTTAATCAGCAAGTTAAGAACTCTAGTGAAGCACGAAAATTACGTGACGTCGCAAGGAAGTATTTGGAAGAGCTGATAGCAGCAAAGAAAGGCGCGGGTTATCTAAAAGTTGTTGATTCGTCAGGGCTGGGTTCATTTAGTTTCGACGAACTCTTCAAGAAGCTGCGTAAGGATCCCGTTTTAGGCAGAGGACCAAGTGAGATCTTATCGCTCAAAGAAGAAGGAATTTATCATTTAGTAGATGCTCTTCGCTATCTTCCAGAACTTGATCTTGCCGTTGGTTTTGGGCAAGGTGAGATGGATGTTCAAGCTGTTGCTAGCCTCGTTCAAGGATGGATTGAGGGTAAACAAGTACATGAGATTGCGGAGGTGTTTCCAGGTACAGACAGTGAGGCAAAGATTAGGAAAGCTGCAAGATATATCTACAGCAAAATTTCACAAACTATATCTTGGGGAACTCATGCATATCTACGGGGTTGGTTCATGAGACAACCTCAAGAGAGTACCGAAATCAGCCCGTCAGATTTGATGTTACCAGCATATATTCAATATGGAGTGCGTACTCCAGAAGCAGCAGTTGCCTCGCTATTGGGGGTTCCACGTCCTTTCGCTGAGGCATTTGGCGAGGAATTCCGCCGTACGAATGGTGAATTGATCCCTTCTGAGGCAGGACGCTTCAAAGAATTTGTAGAATCCGCTGACGAACAGCGTTGGAATTCTGTAGTTGAAAGATCAGAAGTTGAATCTGTTAATCCTATTGATGTCAGAAGAGTTGTTCGACAGATGCAAGGACTTCCATAATGGTTTAGTAGAGTAAAAAATCAAGCTAAATATGCTCCTACTTTAACTAATTGAACGACGGTATTATTCAAACTATAGCAGTCCTAAATCAGTTGTGAGAAACAGCCATAGGTGAAAAGCTTGGAGAAGAACTGAGATGGGCGATACTGGATTCGAACCAGTGACCCCTTCCGTGTGAAGGAAGTGCGCTACCACTGTGCTAATCGCCCACAAATTAGACCCTGAGCCGATCGCATCGCCCAAGGACTTTAAGACTGCAAGTAAGTATAACTCACTTTCGTGAAAATTGCCTGGTTCAGCGGTGATTTTCTGCCCAGATTCCTCAAAAATGATTTCTGATGGTCTAGGAGGCAGGAATCAACTGGGAAGCCGCACCTCGATCGCCCAACTCACCTGATGGATTCGCTCAGATCCTTGATCCCCGATTCAGCCGCCAGTTATAGGGTAAATAGCGAATTGGGGTAGTGTTCGTGAGAATGGGTGACTCCGATCGCTCTACGAAATAGGGTTGAATAAATTGAGGAATTGAAGTGGCAGCGGCAATGAAATCTTGCTGATACCATTGGAAAATTTTGCTGCAATAAAGCGTTGAATTCTGATAGTAAACTTTTTCAGGATTGTTGATAAACCGTCTGGCATCCTGATCAAGCTGTTGATCGAGAATATCAGACCGATAGGCTTGATTACGAAGTAGCGGACAGCCGATCGCGGCGCAAACTAAAGCAAAGTGAATGCGTGGATCCCGAAACTGGGGACGAATAAGGCCATGCTCAATATCGTTTAGACTATAGGATTGATCGCCTTGCTGGTAGATTTTGCGTTGAAAAAAGCGCCAAAAGCTAATCCAGTTTGGAATCCCTAGCCAGGTAGGACGGATCGATCGAATTGGATAGATTGCCAGCACCTGATCGATCACCAAAGCATTGTATAGGTTGAGCCAAAAGGTAAGCTGTTCTGATCGAGACAGCGATCCCCAAGAAATGGCTGCCATTTGTTGGAGCCAATCTTGTAGGGGGGCAATTGACTGCTGCTGCCAAGCTGCGTAGTCTACTCGCCCCTGGTCATCCACATAATGCTGCAATAGTTGATCCCAACTGGTGAAATTGAGCATGGCTAAAATTCACACTAAAATTCACACTAAAATTCGCTCTAACATCAGACAGGCTGGGGGTCAGATTGAAGTTCGTTGATGACATGGAGTGGCCAGCCATCTGGATCTGAAGCAGTTTGACCGATCGGCGAAACCCCTTCGTAGGCATCCAGCAGCAACTGCCGCAAATCTTGGATTAATGGATAGCGAGGATTAGCCCCTGTACACTGATCATCAAATGCTTGATCGGCCAGGCTGTCTAGCTTGCTATAAAACTCCGCTGCGGTCACCTGAGGAATGGCTGCCTTAATCGAACTGGGAATATCCAACTGCTGTTTGAGATCTTCGATCGCGGCAATCAAATGGGTGACTTTTTCATCTTCTGTTTCACCTCCGAGTCCTAAATAGGAAGCAATACGGGCATAGCGCCATTTGGCATTGGGATATTTGTATTGGGAGAACGTGGCCTGTTTGAAGGGGGCATCTGTGGCGTTATAGCGAATTACATGGGAGATCATCAAGGCATTGGCCAAGCCGTGGGGAATATGCAGGACACCCCCCAATTGGTGAGCCATAGAGTGGCAGATCCCCAAAAACGCATTGGCAAAAGCCATGCCAGCGATCGTAGAAGCATAGTGGATCTTTTCTCGCGCCTTGGGATCAGCAGCCCCATTCTGGTAAGCACTGGGCAGATACTTGAAGATGAGCCGGATCGCTTCTAGGGCTAAGCCGTTGGTATATTCCGATGCTAAGACAGAGGCAAAGGCTTCAATCGCGTGGGTGAGGGCATCAATGCCACCATAGGCTGTAAGACGTTTGGGTAAGTGCAACACCAGTTCTGGATCGACGATCGCCATGGAAGGAGTCAAAGCGTAGTCTGCCAGAGGATATTTGATATTGTTACGTCGATCGGTGACCACCGCGAAAGGAGTCACTTCCGATCCCGTCCCGGAGGTAGTGGGTACGGCCACCAGTAACGCTTTTTGACCCAAGGGCGGCAGTTCATAAACCCGTTTCCGGATATCCATAAACCGCATGGCCAGCCCTTCAAACTCAATTTCTGGATGCTCATACATGAGCCACATAATCTTGGCCGCATCCATGGGAGAGCCGCCACCAATGGCCACAATGACATCGGGCTGGAAGGTATTCATTAATGCTAAGCCGCGATTCACCGTATCCAGCGATGGATCGGGCTCGACATCGTAAAAAACATCATATTTCAGCCCGATCGCCTCCAAGGCTTGCTCAAGGAGAGCAGTCACCCCTAAGTCATACAGGGGTTTATCGGTGACGATGAAAGCGCGTTTTTTACCGACCAGTTCCTGCACAGCGGTTAGCAGCGATCCATACTTAAAGTAGACTTTGGGCGGAACCCGGAACCAGAGCATATTTTCACGGCGCTCGGCTACCGTTTTGATATTGAGCAAGTGGGAGGGTTCAACGTTTTGGCTAATCGAGTTACCGCCCCAAGTGCCACAGCCCAAAGTTAAAGACGGATCCAAGCGGAAGTTGTAGAGATCACCGATCGCGCCCTGGGAAGAAGGCGTGTTAATGAGCACACGAGCTGTCTGCACCGTGTCTTCAAATTGGCGAATATGGGATTGGTTGGTAGGATCGGTATAGAGAACTGCGGTGTGACCTCGACCGCCAAATTCCACCAGTTTTTCTGCTTTCTCGACCGCATCTTCAAAGGTTTGAGCCCGATACATGGCCAGAATTGGCGACAGTTTTTCATAGGCAAAAGGCTCGGTTGTAGCAATCTGCTCCACCTCAGCGATCAAAACTCGCGTGTTGTCAGGCACTGCAAAGCCACCTAAGGCCGCTAGCTTCTGCACCGACTGACCGACAATTTCCGCATTCAATCGCCCGTTTTGGATAATCTGTTGGCCAAGTTGTTCCCGTTCTGCCGGAGTGAGAAAATAAGCGCCTCGATCGATAAATTCTTGCCGAACTTCGTCATACACTTCGTCCAAAACAATGACAGACTGCTCGCTGGCACAGATCATGCCATTGTCAAAGGTTTTACTGAGCAAAATCGAGGATACCGCCATCTTGAGATGGGCATTGGCATCGATCAGCGCGGGGGTGTTACCTGCTCCTACACCCAGAGAAGGATTACCGGATGAATAGGCTGCCCGCACCATGCCTGGCCCACCCGTAGCCAAAATCAGACTGATATCGTCATGTTGCATCAGGGCCTGAGAGAGGGGCACAGTCGGCTGATCGATCCAGCCAATGATCGATCGAGGGGCACCGGCGGCAACAGCAGCTTCTAAAACGATCTTGGCTGCTTCGATCGTGCAATCTTTCGCCCGTGGATGAGGCGAAAAAATGATCCCATTACGGGTCTTCAGGGCGATCAGAGCTTTGAACACCGCAGTAGAGGTGGGGTTCGTGGTCGGGACAATCCCCGCTAGAATTCCTACGGGTTCAGCAATTTTTTGGATGCCAAATACTTTGTCTTCTTCAATCACCCCGCAGGTTTTTTCACCTTTGTATTTGTTGTAGATAATTTCGGATGCAAAGTGATTTTTGATCACCTTATCTTCGACAACGCCCATGCCAGTTTCGGCAACGGCCATTTTGGCGAGCGGAATTCGGGCGGCGTTGGCGGCAAGTGCTGCCTTTTTGAAGATGGCATCAACCTGTTCTTGGCTAAAGGTGGCATACTCGGCCTGAGCTGCTTTCACCTGGGCAATCAACTGTTCGAGTTCTTCAAGCGTGGTGACTGTCATAAAATCTCCTCGAAAGATTAAAAATAGCGATCCCGCAACTGGATGTGCATCGGTGGAACATCAGACTGAATTGTCCTCAATAGAGTACTTTCATGGATTCAGCATTCAATCTTTCGTCACAGCCCATTGATTGATGACTTAATATCTCCTTCACGATAGATCGGCTCTTTTAAAAATTGGGCAGGATTCAGGATTATGTAAGCTTTGATCTTCGATCGCCTCTCATCATCTAGGAAATCGCACTGTCCGAAAAAAAACGTACTGCCTAATACCAATCCCTTCAACTTTTCTCTTGAACTTGGCCTTTCTCATGACTGCAAGTTAGCTGGGATTGGGCTTAGATTGGGCTTAGATTGGGCTGCAAGTTGGCTTTGATAGAGCTTTGATAGAGCTTTGATAGAGCTTCAGGCTAGTTTCAAGCTGGCCGCACACCGAAAACTGTTCGCAAGATAGTTGAATCAAGGATCACTGACCTGCTAAGTTAATCGAGGCACAAGCCGTTCCGTTCGGCCACTTGATTGAGGTCGGCCGCTTGATTAAGTCTCTTAGTCAGGGTGCCGTAAACCACCTGTTACAGCATGTTTATGCAAATCTTATGCGAGTAGTAGCCCTTATCCCTGGCGGAATCAGTGAGCAAATCCTGTTTTTCCCAACGTTGGATGATCTGAAGCAGAGCTATCCCAAGGCGGAGATTGACGTGGTGGTTGAGCCGCGTGCCAAATCGGCCTATCGGATTTCTAAATCAGTTGACGATGTGTTGACTTTTGATTTTAAGGATCGCAACAGTCCAGCAGATTGGGCCAACCTGCTAGGAGTATTGCGCGATCGAGACTATGAGGCTGTCTTATCTTCCGATCGATCAGGTGGTGCAGGCTTACTCCTCTGGCTCACAGGCATTCCCAAACGGGTTGGCTTCACGGTGGGTGGAGGCAATTTTTTCTTGACCGATACGGTGCTGCTCAAGCCGGATCAGTATGGGGCAGCGATGTATCACGATCTTCTACAAGGGTTGGGGATGCAGAATGCCTGTCCAGAGCTAACCGTGCGGATTCCCAAAGGCGATCAAGACTGGGCAGATGCGGAACGTAAACAGCTTGGGCTCAATGGGTATGTCTTGCTCTATGGGGGATCGACAGCAACCTATCCGATCGCTTCCTGGCAGAAAATTCTGCAAGATTTCCAGGAGCAGCAACCCGACATCCCGATCGTCCTACTGCAAGACTTAGAGGATAAGGGTTTTGTGGCTGACCTGTTGCAAGCGGTGCCTGGGCTGAAAGTCACGAAACCTGGGGATGTGGGCAAGCTGGCGGCCATGATTGCTGGAGCGAATTTGTTGCTGGGCGTGGAAGGCACTGCGATCCATCTGGCGGTGGCGCTTCAGGTTTATACTCTGGTGCTACTGGGTGAGAATGAGCCCGAAGCCGTATTGCCCCCGTCGGATAAGTTTGTGGGGCTGCGGGCAAACTCAGGCCGGTTAGCCGATCTCAGTCCGGAACAGGTGCTGCAAAAAGTTTGGGGTGGCTAAGGTGATGGCTGAGGGCGAACGGCGATCGTGAAATCGATGCATTGGGAAATCGATGCATTGGGAAATGGGTGCATTGGGAAATCGATGCGTCATGAAATGGGTGCAGTAGGCTCGTGAACGATTTCAACGATCCGGGCAAGCTCAACCAGGCAGAGGCTAGACTATTGCTATTACTCAATTGCTGTTACCCAATTGCTGTTACCCATAGGCGGGCAGTTGCATGGCGATGATTTCCCTCAAGGGTCATAAACTTGATAGTCGGGATGTTCGCGCTTTCAGCATCCTATTTCTGTTTTTTGGCTGTCTTGCCGTGCTGATGGGCTGGGTGATGTCAAATCATGTGGCCAAAGCCGATCGGGTTCAACAACTTCAGGAAAGTCGAACCTGCCCAGGATGTGATCTGGATGAAACCGAACTGAAACAGGCGAATCTGAAGCAAGCAGACCTGATCGATTCCACCCTGCGCCGGGCAGATTTGCGGCAAGCTAACCTGGAAGGAGCGAATCTGACACGGGCGATTCTGAGTGAGGCTGATTTGAACCGAGCGAAGTTGAGCGGCGCGGTTTTGGATGAAGCCATTTTGAATCAGGCTAATCTGGCAGAAGCTGAGTTGAATGGAGCCTCCCTCAGTGGTGCTTATTTGGGAGATGCAAGTTTGCGGCAAGCGGTTTTGGTCGGAGCTGACTTGAGTGGATCCAACCTGGTGCGAACCAATCTTCACCATGCGTCTCTCCGAGATGCCGATTTGGGGGATGTGAATTTAAGTCGGGCTAATCTTCGATCAGCTGATCTGCGGCGAGTCGATTTAGGCGGGGCCGATCTGGATAATGCTTTGCTAACAGGCGCAAATCTGACGCGAGCAACCTTGCCCAGAACGGAGTTAAATCGAGCGAGGCTGATGCAGTCCAATCTGCAGGAAGCCAATTTTGGCAACGCCCAGCTCCAGGATGCTGACCTCTCCCAAGCCGATGCCAGTCGGGCCTATTTTGGCGAAGCAAATTTGCAGCGGGTGAATCTCACCCAAGCCCTGCTGGTAGGCACCATCTTGGCGAAAGCGAACTTAACGCAGGCAAAATTAGTGAATGCCAACCTGAGTGGGGCCAATCTGCGGCGAGCGGATCTGACTGGATCTGACCTAACCGGAGCCAATCTGAGTGGGGCAAAATTTTGCAAAACGAAAATGCCAGATGGCTCGATCGATAATCGCGACTGTTCGACAACCAATCCCTAGATCTTTTCCAACTCAGCGATTCATTCAGCCATTCCTGGGCTAAAATTCCTGACTTATGCTGCCTACGTAATGGCGTGATTATGACGCAGTCTGGGCCGCAATCATCAGTCGGGATGGAGAGTCGATCGGGATGAAGAGTCGATCAATGAGGATGCAAATGGTACAAGCCCGCCAAGGGATCAGGATCGGTTTAGCGCTCCTGATCGGTAGCTTATCACCGTTCTTGACATTGCAGATGCTAGTACCCCAGGCACAGGCACAGGGGGTTCCACCGTCAGGATTGCCAACCCCAACTCCGCAATCGACCCAGACGATCCCCGCTCCAAGTTCCCCGTCCACTCAACCTGCACCTGTGAGTAATCCGGCTGCCGATGCTTTGGCTTTGGGGCTGCAATATATCCAACAGGGGCAGATTGATCAGGCGATCCTAGCCTTTCGGCAAGCTACCAGCCTTAATCCGGCTTTTTCACCCGCTTACTATAATTTAGGACTGGCTTTACGGCAGCAAGGTCATCTTCAAGAGGCCGCCACCGCTTTTTATCAAGCCATTCAAACCGATCCCAACTTTGCCATGTCCTATGCCAATTTGGGAGCAGCGTTGCTAGAAGGTGGTAATTTGTCGCAGGCAGAAGACTATCTCAATCGGGCGATCGAACTTGATCCCAACATGGCACTGGCACATTACAACCTGGGATTGGTGCGTCGTCAGCAAGGCAAGATACAGGAGGCAATGATCGATTTCCGGAAAGCAATGAACCTCAGCACCAATGCGGCTGAACCGGCTTACCATCTGGGCCTGCTGTATTTGCAGCAAGGACAAACCACGGAGGCGATGGAGCTTTTCCAGAAGGCGGTGTCGATCAATCCCAGTTACTCCGAAGCCCACTATAGTCTGGGCACTTTGTGGTATCAGCGAGGAAATCTAGCAGAAGCGCTCAACTCATTTCGGCGATCGGCTGAATCGAATCCCAATTATCCCAATGCCTACTATGGCGCAGGATTGGTGTTTTTGCAGCAGGGTCAACCCACCGATGCCCAGCAGGTGTTGCAATATGCCAGAGATTTATTCATTGCCCAGCAGAATCCCCAATGGGCCAATAGTGCCACTCAGTTATTACAGCAGGCTCAGAGCTTGAATGTGCCTCGCTAAGTTGGGAGCGATCGGGCGGAGGAGAAGAACGCTGCATAGAGAAAAATGCATAGAGAAAAATGCATAGAGAAAGATGAACTAAGTCTTTCAACCCTTAAACTTCAACCCTTAAACTTCAACCCTTAAGTAATGAACTGGCAACTTCATGATCGGATATACGTTACGATCACATCAGCAGTAAGCTGAGATGTCCTGAAGGTTGGGATCTTAGCTGGGAGCAGACCTAGGGAGAGTCATGCAGCGATTTATGCAGCGGTTCATGCAGCGATTGATCGGATGGGGATTGGCAATTAGCCTATGGCTCTGGAGTGGCTCAGCCTGGGCTGATTGGACCATGCCGATGTCATTTAGTAATGCGGATCTGAAGGGACGCGATTTTTCCGGGCAGGAATTGCAAGGATCGGAATTCTCCAATGCCAATTTGGAACGCACGAATTTTGAGTTTGCCGATGTGCGGGGTGCGGTCTTTAGCGCTTCGGTGTTCACCCAATCTAATCTACATGGGGCTGATCTAACGAATGCCATGGCGGATCAAGTCAACTTTAGTGGGGCTGATCTGAGGGATGCGGTGTTTGTGGAGTCGATCCTATTGCGATCGAACTTTGCCAATACGAACATTGCCGGTGCTGATTTCACCGATGCCATCCTGGATGGAGCCCAGATCAAATCACTTTGCCGTCAAGCGGCTGGGGTCAACAGCAAAACTGGGGTCGGAACTCGCGAGTCTCTGGGCTGTCGCGCTTAGCCCGTGCTGGCGATCTGCAATCACGAAATGTAGGACAAGACCACATGAAACGAGTTGGGGTAATTGGGGGGGGGCAATTGGCTTGGATGATGGCTCCGGCAGCGGCGCGTTTGGAGATTGCGCTGATCATCCAAACCCCTAATGCAACCGATCCGGCTGTTTCGATCGCGAATGAGACTGTATTGGCTCCGGTGGCAGATGTGGCTGCAACGGCCGAGTTAGCCCAGCGATCGGATGTGATTACCTTTGAAAATGAGTTTGTCGATTTGCCAGGGCTGAAGCAGTTGGAAGCTCAGGGGGTGCGGTTTTATCCGGCTTTGTCGGCCCTGCAACCCTTGCTCGATAAATGGGATCAACGATCGTTTTTACAACACATTGGCGTGCCGACTCCTCGCTTTGGGGCAGTGCAGGGCGATCTCACGAGCGAGCAACTCAATGCCTTTGGACTGCCAGCGGTTCTCAAGGCACGACGCTTGGGATATGACGGGCAGGGGACGATTGTTCTCAAACATCTCACCGATTTGCCGCCGATCGGCTCGGCCAGAACAGCAGAGCACTGGCTGTTGGAAGAATTTGTGCCGTTCGACTGTGAGTTGGCCATGATGGCTGCCCGATCGATCAACGGCGAAATGGTCACCTATCCGGTCGTGGAAACCCAGCAAGTCAATCAGGTTTGTCAACGAGTATTGGTCACCGCTGAGGTTGAGCCAGCAGTGGTTGAGCAGATGGAGTCGATCGCCCGATTAATCCTGGCACAACTCAATTATGTGGGAGTGATGGGTATCGAGTGTTTTTTAACGGACGATCGGCAAGTATTGGTGAATGAATTGGCTCCTCGTACCCATAACTCCGGACATTACAGCCTGGATGCCTGTGTGACTTCGCAGTTTGAGCAACAGCTCCGGGCCGTTTGTGGGTTGCCGCTAGGGAGTCCAGCCTTAATCCATGCAGGTGCAGTAATGGTTAACCTCCTGGGTTACGAAGCAGCCACTTGCGACTATGCTGCCCAGCGCCACCAATTGAGCCAGTTGCCCAATGCCCATCTCTACTGGTACGGCAAAACAGCGGCTCGACCAGGCCGGAAGCTGGGTCATGTGACAGTTCAAATCCACCTGTTCAAATCAACAAGTGAGAATCAACAAGTGAGAATTAAAAGTTGAGGAAAGGACGCGCCAGATAAAAGCTGCAAATCGACTTGGCATCGATCGGTTCGCCATTGAGGATCGCTTTTTCCAGTTCTGACGGAGTCATGAGAACGGTTTCGATATCTTCATCTTCATCTTGTTCTGGCGGAGTTTCCAGTAACTCCAGCTCTTGAGCCAAAAAAGCATAGATGATTTCATCGGAATACCCCGGAGCCAGAAAGAATTTGCCCAGACTTTGCCAGCGGTGGGCTCGATAGCCAGTTTCTTCCTCAATTTCTCGCTGGATTGTGGTGGCTGGATCCTCATTGGGCTCGACGGTACCGGCCGGAAATTCCAGCAGCCTGCCCTGGGCTGTGAACCGATATTGCCGTACTAACACCAGCTTGCCGTCCGGGGTAACTGGAACCGCTAATGCGCCGCCTGGATGTCGGACACATTCCCACTCTCCTTCTGCACCGTTGGGTAAGCGCAGCCGGTTGACTTCATAGTTAAACTTGCGCCCTCTATAAAAAAACTTCTGGCGCAGTAGTTGGGGGGGTTCAAATCCGATCGGCATAGGAATCATCGAAATAACAATCGTGGTAACAAATTTTTCTAGCCAGAACCGTATCCAAATTAACCAGGTTCCTCGCGAACCAGATTCCTCAACCCGGTGGCTGGACAGGTTGATGGACTAAAGTCACTCCAAAACAGTCTATCTGGGAGCGCAACTGAGCGATCGATTGCCCTGAAACGGGATCAAGCCAATCAGGCGCAATGTCACTCAGCGGCACCAGCACAAAGGCTCGTTCTCGCATTCGGGGGTGGGGGATTTGTAGATTGGGCTGATCGACCACCCAATCCTCAAACAGCAAAAGATCCAGGTCTAATAATCTTGGCCCCCAGCGCTCTCGACGGATCCGCCCGAATTGAGCCTCTACCGCGAGCAGGGTGTTGAGTAAGGCTTGGGGGGTTAAATCCGTCGCAAATTGGGCACAAAGATTGTAATAATCAGGCTGAGGTGGCCCGACAGCCAGTGTTCGATAGCAAGGTGAGGCTACTTGCAACTGCAAACCCGGACTGGATGCCAGGGTTTTGAGTGCTGCCTCTAAAATGGCTTGCGAATCCCCTAAGTTGCTCCCAAAGCCGATCGCAGTCCGGTGGGGATAGGCAGCTTGCTCAGAAAAATTCACTATACAACAAGTTCAAATCACAGCAGTGGTTTTACATTTTCTCCGATCGCCCGCCTGGCTACCAAGTGGGATCGACGAAGAGGTTGATGGTAACCTGCTCCTGCCCAGGGGGTACTGAGCTAATGCAGGCACAGATGGTGTTACCGCCCGCCAATTCTACTTCACAGGCATGGCATGACCCCATCAGGCAACCCGTAGGAATGGTGAGCCCAGCCCGGCTGGCAACCTGGAGGAGCGGCTCGCCGACCTCAGCATCGATCGTGACATTGTCCGGCAGGAATCGAATTTGTACGCTCATAGATTACTCACGACTGATCAAAATGCGCCAAGATTGGAGTTAGATCGAGATGTTTGCCGATCGATTCAGCCACACTGTCTAACATCGCTTCCCGCTGCTCGCGGTAGTTAGAAATGCCGGTCGGTAGAGATTTGAGCCCTCGCTGTTGCCGCAGTCGATTCAGCCAGGCCCGCCGCCATGGCCCGTTATCAAAAATGCCATGCAGGTAAGTGCCCCAAATCGATTGGGTGGTATCTACGGCTCCCAGATTCGCATCGTCAAACAAAGGGTGAAATAGGGGCTTACCAGTATCTGGATCCGGATCCATGGCCAAATGACTGCGGCCTTGATGCAATTCATAACCGGCAACCGGCAGACCAATTTGAGGTGAGTTAGAGGTAACGAGCCGTTGCCGCGCTACTTTTTGCCCCGTAATCACTGTCTTCAAAGGAAATAGCCCTAAGCCTTTGTAGCGACCTTCCTGCCCTTCCACGCCTTCTGGATCGGCCAGCACTCGTCCCATCATCTGGTAGCCACCACAAATCCCCAGGATGGTGCCCCCTGCGGCTGCGTAATTTTGAATCGCCTCTGCCATGCCCGTCCGTTGCATTGCGATTAAATCGGCGATCGTGGTTTTAGAACCCGGTAAAATCACTGCATCCGGATAACCCAGTGTATCGCGGAGGCCGATGTATTTAACGGTCACAGTAGGTTCCGATTCCAGAGGGTCAAAATCGGTAAAGTTGGAGATGCGGGGTAGTCTGAGGACAGCGATCGTAATTTCGTTGGTGCTGGTGCTACTGGGGCGATCGAGCAAGGAGAGGGAATCTTCGGCTGGAAAAACCTGATCAAACCAGGGGATCACTCCAATCACCGGAATCCCAGTGCGTTCTTGCAACCAGTCGATTCCCGATTGCAACAGACTGCGCTGCCCCCGAAACTTGTTGATGACAATTCCTTTCACCAAGGCCCGCTCATCAGGATCCAGGAGTTCTAGCGTGCCGATCACATGGGCAAAGGCTCCGCCTCGATCAATATCCACAACCAGAATCGTAGGCGCGTTCAGATATTTAGCCACCCGCATATTGGTCAAATCTCGGTGCTTCAAATTAATCTCAGCCGGGCTACCCGCGCCTTCACACACCACCAGGTCAAACTCTTCATTGAGCCGTTGTAAGGATTCTTCGATCGCCTGCCAGCCCAAGTCAAAAAACTGCTCATAGTATTCGGCAGCCCCGACTTTACCAGCGGCCTTCCCCTTCAAAATGACTTGAGAAGTCATATCGCCTTGCGGTTTGAGCAGGATGGGATTCATCTCGACCCGGGGAGCAATGCCCGCCGCCCAAGCTTGAACTGCCTGAGCATGACCAATTTCTCCACCCGAGGCAGTCACATAAGCATTTAAGGCCATGTTCTGACCTTTAAATGGGGTCACTCTCCAGCCCCGGCGGCTCAAAAGTCGGCAAAGCGCAGTCGTGACGAGTGATTTTCCTGCATGAGATGTTGTGCCCACAACCATGATGGCTTTCATGCCTCAGTTTCTCCTGATAGTCTCGTTTGTTCTGACCGTGTGCTCCTCTAAGATCGATGAAAGGTCTCCTAAAACGGCAGCCAGCTTGGTCGGTGCCCCCAGCGGTTAATCAGGTTGATGAGTCGATCGCGCCAAGAAGGTGCCCGAAAAGTATGACCGGGTTGCTGCCAGCGTTCAACGAGCAAATGTCCCAGGGGAGTGAGGCGAAATCGGTTGGTCAGTCCTTGCCCATCGACTTCACGACGCAATAATCCAACTTGAATCAGCCAGAGTAAGCATTGTTCTGTTGCAGTTTCCGACAGGGGTTGCCGACTGTACTGATTTTGCACCCCCGTTGATCCAGCAATTGCTCTGAGGTCTACACTTTCTTGCCGCATAGTCGCAAATAGGATCGGTTGAAAAGGGGTGCAGCGAACGGCTAACTCGGCCCGCTGAAGTGTACCTGGAGAATAGGGGGGTGACGTTTCAGAAAAAGTGGATGTCATGCGTCCTGATAGCTAGTGAGAGGGGGCAGAAAATCAAGCTCAAAAGGAGGGGCAACCTGCGAGCAACAATCTTTTCTACAGTAGAACTAGCCGCAGTAGGGCTAATCGTCGTAAAGCCAATCGCAGTAGAATTGGTCACTATAGAACTGGTTACTGTGGAACTGGTTACTGTGGAACTGGTTACTGTGGAACTGGTCACAGGCAACCGACTGAGTCATAGGCTGATCATGCAAAGAACATTTCAATCGATCCCATCACTTAATGCCGATGAATCCGATGCCCCCTAATATTATGCCTTTTCTATCTTGGAGTAGTTCAACTTCAGTTGCAGAATCAAATGGGACTCAAAAGTTTGTATCGGGATCAATTCAATGACTTATGCAATTTGTATGCAATTTGAATTTTGATTTGGCTGCGAGCCCGTCCTTCGATTCCAGCTCTATACAAGTGAAATGCCAGGCCGATGCGGGTGAGATACCATTGTGCTCCAGTTGCTGACCCGTGACTGACCCGTAACTGACCCGTGACTGACCCGTGACTGACCGGCAAGATAATTCAGGGTTTGATAAACTCTAATGTCATTGTGAGATAGCAAGCGACGAACTAGAAGTGATCTAGATCGCTTGTCCAATCTCTGGAGCACCGAGGGATTTCATTGCAGGAGCACAACTGCTATCTGTAGCGAGCACAACTGAGTCACTACCTCTAAGCTTTGAAATCGACAATGCGTAGAAAATCACCAGGGCTCAGACTGGCACCCCCGACTAAAGCGCCATCAATTTCTGGTTGGGCCAAAATTTCATCCACATTCCCTGGCTTCACCGATCCGCCATACAAAATTGAGACATCCGGATGGGTGAGTTGACTCCGAATCAAGCCAATAATCCGATCGGCTTCGCTGGACTCACAGGTTTCGCCGGTTCCGATCGCCCAGATCGGCTCATAGGCAATTACGAGATTCGTTTGATCAACGTCTGCCAAATCTTCCTCAAGCTGACCAATAATCAACCGTTCTGCTTCGCCCGCATCCCGCTGTTGCTTGGATTCACCCACACAGAGGATCGGTGTCAAGCCATGGTGTTGGGCTGCTTTGAGCCTCCGATTCACCGTAGAATCGCTCTCACCAAAATATTGACGACGTTCACTGTGACCCACAATCACGTAGCGCACACCTAATTCGGCCAGCATTGGGCCAGAAATTTCACCCGTGTAAGCTCCTTCAATATCCCAGTGAACATTTTGAGCCCCCAGCCGAACCCTTGTGCCATGCAGCGCCTTGGATAACGTTTCCAGCGCCGTGAAGGGAGCACAGATGACAATTTCTCGATCTTCCGGAATTTCATCGAGCTGATCGAGAAATTTTTGTAACATCTCCAGTGCTTCTGCACGGGTTTTATACATTTTCCAGTTGCCAGCAATAATGACCTTACGCACAGTTATGACTCGACTATGACTCGACAAATCTCGTTTGAACAGCAAAGTTGCATTCTTTAGTCTAAGGCTTCGTGGTCGCAATGTCGCGCTGATTTTTCATAACTCGGTCACGACTCTTCCCCTGAGTTGCTTATCCCTCATCGAGTTTCCTGCTGTTTTGCCCAACGCATACAGCGATCGATCGTACTAACGGTGGCTGCCGCGATTGCCCCATAGTCGTAGCCGCCCTCCAAGCCGAACAGCAATTTGGAGGTGAGCTGAAGGCAATAATCGGTGAAAACGCCATAATCTGTCGGCTGCAAAGCAATATGGGCGAGTGGATCGGCCGCAGTCGCATCATAACCAGCACTAACAATCAGCAAATCAGGCTGAAAAGTTCGCAGAAAAGGCATAATCTGCGTCTCGAACAGAGGTTGATAGTCTTGTAGAGTGCTGCCTGCCGCCATGGGTAGGTTGAGGACATTGTGAAATTGACCCTGCTCATTGGCTGCTCCCGTGCCCGGATAATGAGGGTATTCATGCAATGAACAGTAGGCAATCGCTGCGGTCGATTCGACGATCGCTTGCGTACCATTACCGTGATGGACATCCCAGTCTAAAATTGCGACCCGATCGACCCCTGGTTGCTGCAGGGCATAAAAGGCCGTAATCGCCGCATTGGCAAAGATACAAAACCCCATGCCCCGCTGGGCTAAGGCGTGGTGTCCGGGGGGGCGAGAAAGCACGAAGGCAGGAGCATCGGTTCGCAGCACGCGATCGACTCCATCTAACCAAGCATTGACCGCTAAAAGCGCCACTTCATAACTCTGGGGTGAAACAACAGTGTCTGGATCAATCTGCCCCCCCCCGGCCGCTGCTAACTGCCGCACTGCTTCCACATAGGCACGAGGATGAACTGCATCGATCGCACTTGCTAGACGGGGATCGCGGAGATCCGGATCACGGGGCAATTGCCAGTTAATTTGATCAGCCCAAGGAGTTGCTTTCAGGGCAGTCGTAATGGCAGTGAGGCGACCAGCATTCTCAGGATGGTAAAAGCCAGTATCATGGTCTAAAAAGCGATCGGAATAGAAAATAGGAAACATAGAATACAGATTTAAGACTGGCCAGAAGATGTTGGGATGAATTTGGGATGAATTTGGAATGAAGCTGCGAATATTTTTAGACCAAGTGGTTTGGATTCGAACATGAACCCGCCCCAATAGTTGTCTCTACTTGATCAATTGCGGATAGATTGCCCGTGCAGCCAAAAGCACAAAAATCACCATCAAACCTAATAGCCAGAGAATCTGTAACCCCCAGAAGGGTGAAAGCCCTAGATTCCAGCGCAGTAGATCGATCAACGAAGATAAAGGCAGAATGGTAGCAACGTATTTTAGAACGGTTGGGAGTGTCTCGCGCGGAAAATAAGTCCCACAGAGAGTAAACATTGGCACGATCAACATAAAAATGGGAATGTTGACCTGATCAACGGTGCGAACCGAGCCGGCTGTGAATAGCCCCATGGCAGCAAACAGTAAACTGCCGAGCAACATAATCGGGATCGCTACCAGAAAATGTCCGATCGAGTAAAGCCCCCAAACGACCGCGATCAATCCGGTCAGGCTGCCTGCAATCATGCCCTTGGTAGTAGCCCAGAGCCAATCTCCCAAAAACACTTCGGTGAAGCTGAGGGGAGCCGTGAGCAATGCTTGCCAGGTCTTCTGAAAATTGAGCCGAATGAAGCTGGCATAGGCCCCTTCGAAAAAGGATTGAAAGAGGACACCAACGGCCATCATGGCTGGGGCAATAAAGTTGAGATAGGGCACAGTGCGATCGAAATAGCTGACCTCACCGACGAGCGGAGTCAGACCGTAACCAAAAGCTACCAGATAGATAATCGGCTCAGAGAGGGGTGGCAAACAATTGACCAACCAGGTGCGCTGATACACTTTGGCATGGCGATGCCAGACGGAATAGATGCCCCAGAGGGTAACAGGTTGCCATTCGGGCGGCCATTGCCAGCCCGTGGTTCTGGATAGGGGTTTAATGGCTTGAGTCATTCCAGCCGATCTCCTGTTAATCGTAAAAATACATCTTCGAGATTGGCATGACGGCGCAGCAAGCGATCGGGCTGGAGCCCAGACAACTGTTGCCAAAGCCCACTCGGCTCAGCGGGCAAGGCCATCAGAAACCCATCGCCAAACGATCGCCACCAGGTTTGCGTCTGGGCAGCTAGCTTTTGCACGGTGGCCTCGTCAATGCCTGCAATTTCGACCACTTCTCGGCCGATCGTGCGCTCAATCAACTCCAGTGGAGTTCCTTGATCGATGAATCTACCTTCCTGAAGCAGCATCAGCCGATCACATAACCGCTGGGCTTCATCCATGTAATGGGTAGTCAACAAGATGCTGCTTCCCTGCTGCTTCAGATAGGTCACCAGTTTCCAGAATTCCTGCCGCGCATCGGGATCAAGCCCGGTAGTCGGTTCATCCAGGAAAACTACTTGCGGTCGGTTAATCAAAGCTCGAGCCAGGACTAATCGCCGCTTCATTCCACCGGATAGTTCGTCGATCGCTTGATGGGCCTGGTCTTCTAAATTCACCAGGGCTAGTAATTCTCCAGCACAAGTGCGAGCTGCTTTGCCGGTCAACCGGTAGTGATGGGCGAAGTGAATCAGATTCTCGATGACGGAAAAATCCGGATCGAGGTTATCTTCCTGGGTGACAATCCCCATCTTTGCCCGTGCTTTATGTCCTGCCGTTTGCACCGAAATGGATCCCAATTTGACTGAACCACGACTAGGGACTACGCCCCCATAAAGCATCCCCACGGTGGTGGTTTTTCCGGCACCATTGGGGCCCAATAGTCCTAGAACTTCGCCACCCCGCAGCTCCAAACTCACACCCTGTACAACCGGATGATCCCCATAAAACTTCCAGAGATCATCGGCATAGAGCACAACGGGTGCGGATTGGATTGACTGAGCCAATGGATCGATCGCGGATTGATCGGCAATCGATCGACGGAGTGGATCCGGTGTTTGTGTGCCTGTCGCTATAATTTTGCCCATCCTGATGCCTCCTCCTGCTCAAATCAGGGGAACGATCGAATCGATTCTAACTATACCACAATATACTACATTATACTACGAGATGTAATCAAACACTCCACCGGAGAGGAAGGGATTAGCGATGGCGAAGGCGGTTCGGGTCAGCCGCTACCCTTTACAATATTAGAGAGTGAATCAAGATTGAGATTTGTTGCGATCAAGTGAAGAGGCGGTTTATGACTTCTGCCGTTGTAATTGAAAAACTGCAAAAACGGTACGGCTCGGTGGAAGCGGTGCGAGATGTGTCGCTCCAAGTGGAACCAGGAGAAATTTTCGGGTTATTAGGGCCGAACGGAGCAGGCAAAACGACCACCTTGCGCTGCCTCTGCACGTTAGCCACGCCCGATGCTGGACGGATCGAAGTCTCAGGCATTTCAGTGCTGAATCAACCGAAGCTGGCTCGTCAGAAGTTGGGTTATGTAGCGCAGGAAGTCGCATTAGATAAAGTGCTGACTGGACGCGAACTATTGCAGTTACAGGCTGCGATCTATCATTTGCCAACCAACCAGATTAAAACCCAGATCGATCGGGCGATTGCCCTGCTGGGACTGGAAGATTGGGCAGACAAGCGCACCGGCACCTATTCCGGTGGATTGAAAAAACGCTTGGATTTGGCGGCTGGGTTATTACATCAACCAGATGTGTTGGTGCTAGACGAACCGACGGTGGGGCTGGATATTGAGAGTCGCGTGGTGGTTTGGCAGTTTCTGCGGAAATTGCGAGAGGGCGGTACCACCATCCTGCTGACCAGTCACTATCTCGAAGAAGTAGATGCCCTGGCCGATCGAGTTGCGATTATTGATAGGGGGGTAGTGATTGCCACCGGAACTTCTGCGGAATTGAAAGATCGGGTTGGGGGCGATCGGGTAACCCTGCGAATTCGCGAGTTCACGGATTTAGGAGAAGCGGAACAGGCAAAAGCTTTACTGCAATCCATGCCATTTGTGCAGGAAGTGATTATCAATCCTGCTCAAGGGAACTCATTAAATTTGGTGGTGACACCCCAAAGTGATGCTCTAATCACCATCCAGCAATCCCTCCAACAGGCAGAATTGCCAATCTTCGGTATTTCCCAATCGCGCCCTAGCCTGGATGATGTCTATTTGGCCGCAACGGGTCAAACCCTGCTGGATGCAGAATTGGCCGCAACAGGGGCGCGAGACCTGAAGGCAGAGCGTAAGCAGAATATGCGTTAAATTCATTGACGCAAATTTAAGGATATGATGCACGACAGGATGCACCACAAAGAATAGATAGAAAATATGGATGGCGAGATGAACATTGAAGCAAGAAGATTTGCTACGAATTTAAGATGATATCGCCTGCTGTGTTCACTGCTGTATTGGCCATCAGTAAGGTATCCTGCTCACGATCGGACGACTGAGCGAAAGCTATATCACTTTGGTGCTTGGAGTTGGGTAAGTAAACGATGCTCTGATTGCATCACGGGCTGAAAATCATGAGCTGATCGATCAGCAGTGAGGGCGGGACTGACCTGATGATCTCCCTGCTTCATCCTGGGAAAATGCGTTAAAATTTTAGAGGTAAATTGCAATATTTGGCAACCGCCAGGAGTCAGAACCGCAAAAGTGGCTGGATTCCCCAAAATCACTGCTGACACTGCTGAAATTGCACAGATTCGGAGTTTTTTCAGAATATGACCTTTTCCCAGGAGCCGATTCAGGAGCGGATAGTCCCCACCGATCTCCGCAATGAAATGTCCCGATCGTACCTGGAATACGCCATGAGCGTGATTGTGGGGCGGGCGTTGCCAGATGCGAGAGATGGGCTAAAACCCGTACACCGTCGGATTCTCTACGCGATGCATGAGCTGGGGTTGATGCACGATCGCCCCTTCCGGAAATGTGCCCGTGTGGTGGGGGAAGTCTTGGGTAAATATCATCCCCATGGTGATACGGCGGTCTATGATGCCTTGGTACGGATGGCGCAAGACTTTTCCATGCGGATGCCGTTAATCAATGGTCATGGCAACTTCGGCTCGATCGACAATGATCCACCGGCTGCCATGCGATATACCGAATGTCGGCTCCAAGCTCTGACAACCAATGCATTGTTGCAAGATATTGAGTCCGATACGGTCGATTTCACCGATAACTTTGATGGTTCCCAGCAAGAACCTCTGGTATTACCCGCTCGTGTCCCACAACTGCTGCTCAATGGCTCTTCCGGAATTGCAGTTGGCATGGCCACCAATATTCCGCCTCACAATTTAGCCGAACTGCTGGATGGCTTGGTCGCCCTGATTCGTAATCCGGAAATCAGCACTGCTGAGCTGATGCAATATATTCCTGGTCCAGATTTTCCAACGGGTGGACAAATTCTGGGTACCAGTGGCATCCGAGAAGCCTACATGACTGGGCGTGGTTCAGTCACCATGCGGGGAGTTGCCGCTATTGAGACCATTGAGCATCGGGGTCGCCCAGATCGAGATGCCATCATTATCACTGAACTTCCCTACCAAACCAACAAAGCGGCATTGATCGAGAAAATTGCCGAAATGGTCAATGAACGGCGGCTGGAGGGGATTGCGGATATCCGGGATGAGAGCGATCGAGATGGGATGAGGATTGTGATCGAACTGCGGCGGGATGCCTATCCCCGCGTGGTGCTCAATAATCTGTATAAACAAACTCCTCTGCAAGCCAACTTCGGCGTGAATATGCTGGCCCTGGTGAATGGGGAACCGCAGACGATCGGTCTAAAGCAAGCGCTGGAAGTGTTTCTTGATTTTCGGATCGAGACCATTACCCGACGGACTCAGTTTGAGTTGCGCAAGGCAGAGGATCGCGATCATATTCTGCAAGGCTACCTGATCGCGCTGCAAAATCTTGATGCCATTATTGCGTTGATTCGTCATGCCGCCGATGCCCCCACGGCTCGCCAAGAACTGATCGAAATCTATGGTCTATCCGATGCCCAGGCGGATGCCATTTTGCAGATGCAATTGCGGCGGTTGACTGCCCTTGAAGCGGAAAAGATTCAGCAGGAGCATGAAGATCTTCAACTTAAAATTGCTGATCTGCGTGACATTTTGGCTAAACGAGAGCGAATTCTTCAGATTATTGAAACGGAAGCAACCGATCTGAAGACAGCTTATGCGAATCCGCGACGTACCCAAATTGAGCGAGCAGATGGTGAATTAGTTGACACAGATTTGATTGCGAATGAGCAGGCGATCATCCTACTGACTGAGCAAGGCTATATTAAAAGAATGCCCGTGAGTACGTTTGAGTCCCAGAATCGGGCCACGCGAGGCAAGGCAGCCGCCCGGATGAAGGAAGATGATGGGGTAGAACATTTTCTTACCTGCTGCGATCATGACAATGTCTTGTTCTTCAGCGATCGTGGGATTTCCTACTGCCTTAAGGCCTATCAAATTCCAACTGGCTCTCGGACTTCTCGGGGCACCCCCATTGTGCAGATGCTGCCGATCTCCCATGAGGAAAAAATTACCTCGATTGTCTCAGTAACGGAGTTCAAAGATGACGAATATCTGGTGATGCTAACCCAGAAAGGATTCATTAAAAAAACACAGCTTTCAGCTTTCAGTAATATTCGAGCCAATGGGCTGATTGCGATTTCCCTGGAAGAGGGTGATCAATTGCGTTGGGTACGACTGGCGCGTCGGGAAGACAGCATCATGATTGGATCGCGGCTTGGGATGGCAATTCATTTTCGCGCCAGTGACGAGCAGCTTCGCCCCTTAGGGCGGCCCACACGCGGGGTTAAGGCAATGGCGCTGAAGCAGCAAGATGAACTGATTGGCATGGATATTTTGCCTAGCCAAGTTGTCGCTAGCATTGCCGAGAGTGACGAAGCCGATTTGGAAGAAGAAGAACTAGAACCTGAGTGTAGTACCCAAGGTCCTTGGGCTCTTGTAATCACCACAGGTGGGCTGGGTAAACGGGTGCCTGTGGGGCAATTCCGCTTACAGAGACGGGCAGGCATGGGATTGCGAGCGACCAAATTCCGCAAAGCAGCGGATCGCTTAGCCGCTCTCCGAATTGTGAATGAAGACGACGAAATCATCCTGGTTACCAGTCGCGGCATTATTATCCGTCAAGCGGTGAATGCAATTTCCTGTCAGTCTCGTGCTGCGACGGGGGTGCGGGTACAACGGCTAGATGAGGATGACGCGATCGTGGCAGTCGCGCTGGTGCCTCCGGTCAATGAGGAGGAAGAATAAGGGTAAGGGATGTTGCATAATGATTGAGATGAGCGGCAAGCTTAACTTCATTTTTCGACAACTTCACCCGTAAATAGATGCCGCCCCTCACACTCGATCGTATTTGTCTCGCTCGTAGCAGTCGTCCCATCATCAGCAACCACTGAAGTGGTTACTACCAACTCCGGGTTCGTAGTGCTGACTTTAGTCAGCATCAGCGGCAAAGGTTTGTAAGATTTGAACGCCTTTTTCACATCCTGAATCGTCAAGCCTTCCAGCTTGGGCACAATCCGAAAGCCAGCGGACAGGGTGGGAATCTGAAGATTCAGGGCATTCACATCTTTATGGGCTTCATCGGGGAAGATAGAAATCGGGGTGGCAGGGACGCGATCGAGTTTCACGATTCCCAGCGGCAAGCCTTCCTGAGCTAGTTCTTAAAGGCAGGATGCTCCACCCCGGTCACCAGTTCATTGGCTTGACCGGGGGGAGTCATGCGGCGCAAGCCCCGTCCCAATGTTTGTTCGGGTAGGATGTTCGCTTTAGAACTGTAGGGACGCAGGGGCACGATCGTCGTCACGTTTCGCACGTCCCAGCCTTCCCGCAGCATCAGCACTGATGCCTAATGCCTGCAATTCGGCATTCGCCCCGCCAAATTCGGCAATGATTTGGGACAGGCACTCAACCCGCCGCACTTCTTTGAGGTAAATCAGGGTTTCCACTGCCTCTCGCTGACAGAAGTAGTAACGAAACTCGAATTCCTCACCATCGGGCGTGACTTTGCGATGGGCGCGGTTAAACCAGTGGTTCAGCAGTTGAATTGTAGTGTCGCTTTCTGCTTTATTGCCCCACTCTTGTGTGATTGGCTTCATACAGAACACGACCATTTTTCATAATGTCTTGAATGAAAAAATCACCCATTTCCAGGCGTTGCTGAACTTGTTGGGGAGTTCTCGCCATCAGATCAAGCAGAAAGGGAGCTTTGATTTGTTGACGAATGGCGATCGCCTTTTCTACTGGCAGCTCCTCAAAAGGTAGGATCACCAATAAATCCACATCTGAGTCTGCGGTGGGCTTTCCAGAAGCACAAGAGTCAAAGAGATAATGCGTTCTGGCTGGAATTTTTCAGCAATTTGTTGGCTGAAAGCCTGAATTTGGTTGATAGAAATCATGTCATATTCTCCGCCTTAAGCAAGAGCAAATTCTGTAAAGGGCCGCTTGCTGGGATGCTGAAACCCCAGAACACTATCTTCAGCGGGGACTCCAGCTTCTAGGAGATCATTGGCGATGCCCTGTTTCGTCCAGTCTTCTTCAATCCAAATTTTGCCTTGTTCAAGTTTGAGGTAAACCGTCACCCCAAAATCTCGCCGCTTGCCATCCCAGCCCACATGAAACCAGAAATAGTGATCGTGTTCTTCATCAAAGGCAACACGCTGCTGGACTCCAGGCTGATTGGCACCCATCGCCCAATGCTGACAGTCAGTCAGAATTTTTTGAATAATCTGACGATAGTTTTTTAGCTGATCCATTTCACGATCTCCTGTTGATCAATATCCACAACCAATAGAAAAATTTGACTGCTACGGACAATGAAGGCAATGCCTTCACAGGTGAAAAAGTTCTCGTAGGTAATATCGTCAATCGCAAGATAAAGCTGATAGGTAGGTTCTGTTGCCTGGATAAGGCTACGATAACCGGCATATTGACCCACGGCATTGTGAAAATCGGTCATGGGCGATCGCCCTACAAACCTCTTAATCTCAACTACAATTTTTTGTCCTTCTCGTTCAGCCGCCAGGTCGTTCAGCCGCCAGGTC
>JALOOM010000152.1 GCA_025454395.1 Elainella sp. Prado103 | reverse complement strand
GGGCTGAGGTCACTCAGTCTAGTCAACTGGTGTTGAAGCAGGAAATCTTTGGGGCAACTCAAAGAATCTCCAACCATACCGCAAGGTTGGTTGGATGAGTATGTCAATATTCAATAAATTGATCAGCCAGTTGCCGGAGCAAACTAAACATCCTATTGGTTAATGGCTCAGAAATGGCTCAGAAATGGCTCAGAAATGACTCAGAAATGGCTTATGGAGAGCAATTGCATCGATTAACGCTCCCAACCCATCCAAGCACCATTGTCCGGATCAACCGTTAGATCAATGGCTAGATCAATAAACTGTCGCAATTGACCGAGTTTTTCTCTTCTGATGCTGGGTGAGTAAAGGGCTCGCTGTAGAGATCAAGATATTGCAGCAAGACGTACCAAAAAAAGCGTGGCCCTTCAACCAAATAGCGTTTCCAGAGGCGACGGGGCTCAGAAAGTAAGCGATAGAGCCACTCTAGTCCCATTTCACTAATCCACTCCGGAGCACGCCCTACATTGCCTGCTTCAAAGTCGATAGTGGCTCCAATTCCCATAAAAATCTTAATATGCTTAAACTGATCGCGATATTGATAAATGAATTTTTCTTGCTTGGGAGAGCCAACCCCGATCGCTAACACATTGGCACCAGACTGATTAATCAAATCAATAATGGCAGCACATTCTGTCTCATTTTTTTCGAAGCCATAGGAAGGCGAGTGGGCACCCACCACGATCGATCGACCAACCTTGGCATTGATCCGTTTTTGCGCTTCGGCAGCCACTCCTTCCGCAGCCCCCAGGAGAAAAATCTTGGTATCCAGGTTATTACGGTGATGCCAATAAAAGGCGGGAAATAGGTCAGAACCAGAAACTTTTTCGCAGATGGGGGTTCCTAGCAGGCGCGAGACGTAGTAAAGAATTTTACTGTCGCAAGTTTTGTAGTCTGCATTTTGATAGGCATCAAAAAACTCCCGATCCCTCTGCAATCGGACGAGATGATCGACGTTAGGAGTAAAAACTACTCCTTGCTCTAAGTCATTAAGCAGCTCTGACATCGTGACGTTATTGATCGCAATGTTCAGTAGCTTTACGCTGTTCATTTCCTACACTCCTTCCCAACCCGTCTGACGAATTCGATTATCCTGTACGAACTAGAATCAGAGCGCTCCGACCGTACGGCTTCCCTTAACCGCCGTTTAGCCGGTACTGAATCCACCCCTTAATCTACCCTCTTAACCATCAAGGTCTGCTCTAGCCCCTGCAATGTTCCACTGATTTCTAATCTCTGTACAAAGGAGTAAGTAGCTGAATCAAAGCTGATTGCCTCAATTCATACTGCGTTCTTCAGACTTGCATTTTCAACCGTAAAAAGCCAGGGTTTTCCGGTGGGTTTACCGAAATATTACAGGTTGAATGATGTGATGCCTGCTACTAGATCAGAAATGCGCTCGCTGCTTGCCCGACTGGAACTCACTGAATTCTTGCCTGACTACAACTTGCCGACACTGCCATTCGAACTCAAACCGCTTTACAGGAAATTCACACTTAATTGATATCGGATCGGATTTTAACCAGACCAGCAGAGGCGGCATCATCACCGCTATCACTCTAGAATAAGACATGTGTTACTATAGAGGTAGCTCAGTTGCTAATGGTCTGTCCAGTGCCAAAGTGCTGAGTCTGCTGTTGATACGGTATAACGCTTGAGTTACTCGATCGGCCTAATGCGAAGCATATGCTGAGTTTTAATGCGCTGCTGAAGCGGCAAAAGCAGCTTGAGACTCTCGTTCAAGCCAAGTTCTGTTTTCTTGGAAGCTGCGAGGTTTTTTAGTGATTGCCATTTCACTCCGCCCAACGAGTCGAAAGTGGGGCACGGTCAGTTTTGCCTCAACCTTGCATCTGTGTCCGGTATTAGATCTTTTGATTGCCGATGTGCCACCTCGTTGGCAACCTGATGTTCGCTTGGGGTTGCAGGAAGCTTTAGTGAACGCAGCGAAACATGGTAATAATCTTGACCCCAGCAAAACTATCCTGGTTGAGTTTTTTGTTTTAGAAGATCAGCACTGGTGGGTCATTTCAGACCAAGGGCAAGGTTTTGTGCCTGCTTGTTCCTGTGAATTGGATGATCACAAGGACAGCATTCACGATGTTGATGAGTGCGGTCGTGGGCTTTACATCCTCTACCAAATTTTTGATCAAGTCCATTGGAACCCTGAAGGCACAGAGCTGCGGCTTTGCAAGCAGTTGCGCCATCGAGTGCGTCAGCCTTCTGTTAATTAGCCTGTTTGTTGCAGCGGTTAGCCTCTGATTGGTGGTACCAAGATTGCAGCACAGTTTGATGGACTACCTTCCAAGGTAGTTGTTGTCTCTGAGCAATTAGGGAACAGTCTTCATATTCAGGCTGCACGTTCAGCACTTGGCCAGTCAGATGTTTAGCGACTTTAACGCGCACCGATCCATACTGGGTTTCTACCGATTCGATCGATCGGGCTAAGACACTGCGCTGTTGAGAATTGCGTCGAATACCGAGGGTCGTAGTTTCTCGAAACAAAATAGCCTCACAGATCTCAGTTTGCGCCGGAGTACAAATCACCGTCAGCAAAACTCCAGGACGAGATTTCTTCATGCCGATCGCCTGAGTAAACACATCCAGAGCCCCTGCCTGCAACAGCTCATGTAGGACATAGCCGATCGCTTGCGGGTTCAGGTCGTCAATTTGGGTTTCCAACACCATCACCGTTTCTTGGGAAAACTCCGGCCGATCGACTTTTGAAAGATCAACGTTTGAATCAGACGGTTCCGATCGAGACACTCGGCCGATCGGAGGAGTCAGCAAGGCTGAGTCGAGGTTGATAGTCGCATGAGCTGCAACTGATGGGGAGCCAACGTTCTCGGAGGTTTCGCTACTGCCAATCCACAGTCGTAACAGATTAGGAATGACCAAATCTTTGCTGCCTGCTCCCAACCCCACTTTCTGGAGCCGCATTTTCGGAGGAGCCCCAAATTGGGCAGCCAAGGTAGTGATGATCGCCGCCCCGGTGGGAGTCACCAGTTCTTTTTCAATGCCATTGCTGTAGAGGGGCACTTGTGCCAGTTCGAACAATTTAAGCACCGCCGGAGCAGGCACCGGAAGACAGCCATGCGCTGCCCAAACCATGCCACCGCCGATCGGTAAAGCCGAACAATAAATTCGGTCGATGCCCAGGTAATCTAACCCCAGACAGGTACCGACGATATCCACGATCGCGTCAGTGGCTCCCACTTCATGAAAATGGACGGCTTCCGGCGCAATCCCATGCACAGCACCTTCTGCTGCTGCCAGACGTTGAAAGATAGCCAGGCTCCAGTTGGTGACGCGATCGGGGAAACCAGCGGCTTGGATTAGTCGTTGAATTTCGGGCAGATGGCGACTGGGAGGATGGGCGGGAACAGTAGTCTGGGAATGGCGAGTTGAACCAGCAGAATGATGGGGGGAATTGGGTGAAGGGGCCTGATCATGATGGTGGGCATGATCAGGCGAATGGCTGTGATCAGGCGAATGGCTGTGATCAGGCGAATGGCTGTGATCAGGCGAATGGCTGTGACCGGGCAAATGGGAAGAACTTGCACCGGAGTAGGCAGGGGAGTAGGCAGGATCGGGAGAGATGAGTTGAACATCAACCTTGGTAGCTTGCTGCCCGTTGCGATAGACGAATTCCGATCGCAATTGATATTCTGCAGAAATGCCAAGCCGGAGAAGTTGCTCAGTCAAGTATTCTAGAGGAACTCCGGCGTTCACTAGGGCACCCAGGCACATGTCTCCAGAAATTCCAGTGGGGCAGTCCAGGTAGGCAATTTTGAGCGATGTTACAGAGAGTCCAGACATTCTTTGTACCAGGGTGACGTGATTGAGGCTCGCTATGGCAACCGTTTACCAACTCCATCCCGAAACGCCCCAAGCGTACCA